>NZ_JBVIZF010000016.1:0-141120 GCF_055591805.1 Streptomyces sp. NPDC041200
AAACGCTCGGCTGGGAAACCCCAGCCGAGCGCCTCGCTAAGCTCCTGGCCACAACCAGCTGATCACTTGTGTTGCGACGACCCCTGGAATCCGCCATGCGGTCGGGGCCTTCCCTGTTGCGGAGGTGCGGGCTCCGGTCAGCGGTTGCTGAGCCGGAAGGCGGTGCCGGCGGCGGCCACCGGGGAGAGGATCATGAAGATCCAGGTGATCGCGTCGGCGTCTTCCTTCCAGCCGTCGAAGAGGTCGCCGAAGTGCTCGAAGAAGATCTCGTTCGCGGACGGGATGCTGGCGGAGGACGCGGCGGCGCCACCGATCTTGTCCACGTAGTTGGAGGCCGCCTCGTTCATGATCATGGCGTAGCCGTACAGCTCACCGAGGAACACGGCGGCGAGTGCCAGAACCGCGCCGACGACCCACAGCGCCATGTTGCGGCCGCCGAGTTTGAAGACCACGAAGCCGACGAGCGCGCCGAGCGCGACACCGGCGTACGCGAACTTCGTGACCTCCGGCGGGTTCGAGTCGGTGTCCGCGAGCGAGCTGAGCAGGAACGCGTACGCCAGCGCGCCGACGAGAGCGGCCACGATGGCGGCGCCGACCGCGGCGAGCGGGTTGCCCTGGCGGCCCACCTGCGGCGCGGGCGGCGGGAATCCGCCGCCGAACTGCGGCTGGGGCGCCTGCGGCTGCTGGGCCTGCGGGTAGCCGTAGCCGGGCTGCGGGGCGGCCGGCTGCTGCGGGTAACCGGCCTGCTGCTGCGGGTAACCGCCTGGCTGCTGCGGCTGCTGCCAGTTCTGGCTCATTCAAATCCCCCGGGGATGCTGGTGATTCGCGTTCAGGGACGGCCGTGACCAGGTGCGGCGACGGCAGGGAACGCGAAAGATTCGAGCCATAAAGTAACAGGAGTGCATGACAACCAGACAAGTCAGTTCTGGGGTCCGTGACATGCCTGGGACCAGATGGAGACATGGCGTCCCGGTAAAAGTGGATATTGATCCGCTATTCGGCGACGCGTGGGGAGCAGTGAGGGTCCGCACGATGGAGCGAATCTTGGCGGCGACAGGACAGAATCCGGCATAAGCAATAATGTCAACTTATGGCGCAGAACAAGTCGTTCACTGGGCGAGACATGGGCATCGACCTCGGCACCGCGAATACGCTGGTGTACCTGCGGGGCAAGGGCATCGTGCTCAACGAACCGTCGGTCGTGGCGGTCAACACGGCTGACGGCAATGTGCTGTCGGTGGGTTCGGCAGCGAAGGAGACCATGGGGCGGACCCCGACGAACATTGTCGCCGTTCGACCGCTCCGGGATGGGGTCATCGCCGATTTTGAGGTAGCCGAGCGCATGCTGCGGTACTTCATCAAGAAGGTGATGGGCAGCCGTCGGCTGGCCCGGCCCCGCGTCGTCGTCTGTGTGCCGTCCGGCATCACCGGCGTCGAGCGGCGCGCGGTGATGGAGGCCGCGACCCAGGCCGGAGCGCGGCAGGTGCATCTGGTCGAGGAGCCCATCGCGGCGGCGATCGGCGCGGGCCTGCCGGTGAGCGAGCCCACCGGGTCGATGGTCGTCGACATCGGCGGCGGTACGACGGAAGTGGCCGTTGTCTCGTTGGGAGGAATCGTCACGGCGCGCTCGGTGCGCACGGCGGGCGACGCGATGGACGTGGCGATCAGCACGTACGTCAAGAAGCAGTACGCGCTGGCCATCGGCGAGCGCACCGCCGAGGAGATCAAGGTTTCCATCGGGTCCGCCTCACCGACCGGCTCCTGGTCGGCGCCGCGCGCCGGAGCGGCCGTCCGGATGACCGAGCGCAACGTCGAAGTGCTCGACAGCGGGGACAACGAGGACACCCAGGCCCTGTTGCCGCCCGACCGCTGCACCATCCGCGGCCGGGACCAGGCCACCGGGCTGCCCAAGGTCCTCGAACTCACCGCGGACGAGGTGCGGCACGCGCTCGCCGAGCCGGTGGACAGCATCGTCGCAGCCGTCCGGTCCACGCTGGACGAGACCCCGCCGGAGCTGGCGGGCGACATCATGGACCGTGGCATCGTGCTCACCGGCGGCGGCGCGCTGCTGCGCGGTCTGGACGTGCGGCTCGGCCGCGAGCTGGACATCCCGGTGCTGGTCGCCGACGACCCGCTGGACTGCGTCGCCGTCGGCACCGGGCGCTGTGTCGAGGACTTCGCGTCCCTGCGCGCCGCGATGGACGCCAGTCCGCGCCGCTCCGACACCGTGCGGGTCTGACACCACCATCGGGCCTCCCCGGCATGCGGCCCGGGAGCCACCGTGGTGCGCTGGTGACCGGACCGGTGCGTCAGGCGGGAGGTACGGCGGCGAGGTGACGGCAGGAGCACGGGCGTACGGGTGGACGATCGCCGTGGCGGTCGCGCTGCTCCTGCCCGGCGGGCCCGCCACCGCCGCCCCCGCCCCGGTCGCCCTCCGGGTCCCGGCCGCCCTCCGGAACGCCCCCGTCCCGCGCCCGTACCCCCTTGCCGTCGAACTGCGGTCGCTGAGCCCCGCCGTGATCCGCCACGACGGCGAGATCAGGGTCAGCGGCACCGTCATCAACACCTCCGGGCGGCGGATCACCGGCGCCCATATCGGCCTGCGCATCGGCGCGGCCGGGGCCGCCGACACCCGCGGCGCCCTCGCCGTCCACGCCGCGCGCACCGTCCTGACCCGCGCCGACGGTCCCGAACTCGACGGCCACACCGCCCGCCTAGCCCGGCTCGACGCCCACGCCGGGCGCCGCTTCGACCTCACCGTGCCCGTCTCCGGCCTGGGGCTGGAGGGCGCGGGCGCGTACCCCCTCACCGTGACCGCCGCCGGTGCGGACGGCACGGTGCTCGGCCTGACCCGTGGCCAGCTGCCCGTCTACCCCGACGGCAGCGGCCTGCGGCGGCTGCGCACCACCGTTCTGTGGCCCCTCACCGACGTCCCGCACATGGAAGCGCTGACGCGGCGCACCGGCGACGACAGCGTGCTGCCGGTCTTCCGCGACGACGCGCTGACCGCCGCGTTCGGCCCCGGCGGGCGGCTGCGGCGGCTGGTCGAACTGGGCGAGGACGAGCCGGTGACCTGGGCGATCGACCCCGATCTGATCGTCCAGGCGCAGGCCATGGTGCGCGGCTACCGGGTGGCCCGCACGCCCGGCAGCAGCGATCCGCAGGAGGCCGGTCCCGGCCGGGGCGGCAAGGCGGCGGCCGGGTGGCTGGCCGCGCTGCGCAAGGCGGTACGCGGCCGGGACGTGGTCGTCCTGCCCTACGCGGACCCCGATCTGGCCTCGCTCGCCCGAGGCGGCGACCCCGCGCTCGCCGCGCTGCTGCGCCGCGCGTCCGCCACCGGCACCGTGGTGGTGAACCGGGCGCTCGGTGTCCGCGCCCGCGACGGGCTGGCCTGGCCCGCGGGCGGCGCGCTCGACGCCGGGACGGCCGCATACGCGCGGCGGCTCGGCCTGGCCACGGTGCTCGCCTCAGGACCGGGGCCCGGCCCGTACGGCGCGTCGCTCGTCGCCGGGGGCGCCACGGACGACGGGGCGGTCGCCATCGGCGGCGGGAGCACCGCGCTGACGTACGACGCGACCATCGCCTCCCTGCTGTTCCGCAGCCACCCCGCCACGGGCGCCGCCGGTGAGTCCGCCCGGCTCGCGCTGCGGCAGCGGCTGCTGGCCGAGACCCTGACGGCCGTACGGGAGCTGCCGTACGCGGCGCGCGACCTGGTCGTCGTACCGCCGCGCCGGATGCCCGCCGGGGTCGCGCGGACGCTGCTCTCGGCGCTGGCCGCGGGTCAGGAGGCGGGCTGGCTGGAGCCGTCGCGGTTCGAGGTGGCGCTGCGGGAGCCGGAGCCGGGGGAGTTGCCGGACGGCGGCGGCCATCCGGCCGCGCTGCGCGCCTCCGAGCTGCCGCCGGAGCGGGTGGCGGCGGTCGCCCGGGACCGGCGGGCGCTGCGCGCGCTGGCGATGGTGCTGTCCGACGCGCGGGCCACGGTGGCGTCGGTGCGCGCGGCGCTGGCCCGGTCCGTGTCCACGGGGTGGCGGGGTGACGCGGCGGGGGCGCGCGCGTACCAGGAGGGCGTGGCCCGCTACCTGCGCGCGTCGATCGCCTCGGTGCGGCTGGTGCCCAAGTCGAGGGTGGTGGTGACCGGGGGCAACGCGACCATCCCGGTCACGGTCGCCAACGGGCTGCAGCAGGATCTCACCGGGGTCGAGCTGCGGGTGGTCTCCAGCCGCCCGGAGCGGGCCCGCGCGGTCGACCGCGCCGTGGCGGTGCGGGCGTCGCGGGCGGTGAGCCGAACGGTACGGGTCCGGGTGAGCGCGCACGCGAACGGCCCGGTGCGGCTCACCGCCCAGCTCCACACCCGCGCCGACGGGCGTCCGTGGGGAGCACCGATGACGTTCACCGCCGAGGTGCGCTCGGTGCCGTCGGGCGCGGTCGCGTTCGTGGCGGGCGGGGTGGCGCTGATCGTCCTGGCGGCGGCGCTGCGCCTGCGGGCGGCACGGCGGCGCGAGGGCGGTGGCGGGTGACGCGGCGCCGGGGCGGCGGCGCCGCGCCGTGCGGCGGCCCGTGGGGTGCCCGTGGGCCGGGGGCCGCTACAGCCGGTGGGCGGTGCCCGCCGGGCTCGCGCCGCGGGTGTCCAGGAGCAGCTGGGCCTTGGCCGCCAGGCCTTGGAGGTCGTACGTGCGGTGGTGCTGCAGCAGGACGGTCAGGTCGGCCTCGGCCACCGCCTCGTACACCGCGTCCGCGCGCGGCACCGGGCGGCCGAGGACGCGCCAGCCCGGCACATACGGGTCGTGGTAGCCCAGCTGGGCGCCCAGCTCCATCAGGCGGGCGGCGATCTCACGGGCCGGGGAGCCCTCCTCGTCCGCCACGTCCGGCTTGTAGCTGACGCCGAGCAGCAGGACGTGGGCGCCGCGCGCCGACTTGCCGTGCTCGTTGAGGAGCGCCGTACAGCGCCGGGTGACGTAGCCCGGCATCCGCCCGTTGACCTGCCGCGCCAGCTCGACCATGCGCAGCGGGAGGCCGAGCCCGCGCTGCGGGTGCGTCATCCGGTCGCATTCGATGGGTGCGCCGTGGCCGCCGACGCCGGGGCCGGGGCGGAAGGACTGGAAGCCGAACGGCTTGGTCTCGGCGCAGCGCACCACGTCCCACAGGTCGACGCCGTTGTCGTGGCAGAACGCCGCCATCTCGTTGACCAGGGCGATGTTGACGTGCCGGTAGTTGGTCTCCAGGACCTTCACGGTCTCGGCCTCGCGCGGCCCGCGGGCGCGGACGACCTTCTCGGTGAGGCGGCCGTAGAACGCGGCGGCCGCCTCGGTGCAGGCGGCGGTGAGACCGCCGATGACCTTGGGGGTGTTGGCGTAGCCGTAGACGCGGTTGCCGGGGTCGAGGCGGCCGGGGGAGTACGCGAGGTGGAAGTCGCGCCCGGCCCGCAGCCCGGACCCCTCCTCCAGCAGCGGACGCAGGAATTCCTCGGTGCTGCCGGGGTACACGGTGGATTCCAGCAGAACAGTGGTGTGCGGGCGCAGCCGCCCCGCCAGTGTGCGCGCCGCCTCGCCGACCGCGGACAGATCCAGCCTGTGGTCCTCGCCGAGCGGGGTGGGGGAACAGATCACGGCGGTGCGGACCCGGCCCAGCTCGGCCGGGTCGGTGGTGGTCCGGAAGCCGCCGGAGATCATCCGGCGCAGTTCGGCGGCGGTCAGCGAACCGTCGCCCGCCCCGGTGGGCAGCCGCCCCGCCCGCAGCTCGTCGGCGGCCCGCGAGTCCGGGTCGTAGCCGATCGTACGGACACCGGCGGCGGTGGCGGCCTGGGCGAGCGGGAGGCCGAGATGGCCGAGTCCGATGACGGCGAGATCTGCGGGCATGACTTCGAGCCGTCCTTCCCGAGGCGATTCCGGATGGCGCAAAGGCAGACTAAGCGGAAATATGACTCGTATTCAGTATTGACGGAGGATGGCGACGCGGTGTTGCGGTCACCGGCAGGGGACAGCCCGCGTGGCGGCCCGCCCAGGGCGCGGACCGGCATGGCACAGCGGCATGGCACGGCGAGGAGAAAGCCAGGAAAATCGGCAGGCGAGCGTCGTGACGTCGATCACTACGGGAGGCAGCGGTGAACACACCGGCACTGGGACCGGCCGAGCGCGGTCAGGCGCTGGCCCGGATGGCGGACCGTGAGCTGGACGTGCTGGTCGTGGGCGGCGGCGTGGTCGGCGCGGGCACCGCGCTCGACGCCGCGACCCGCGGCCTGGAGACCGGCCTCGTCGAGTCCAGGGACTGGGCCTCCGGCACCTCCAGCCGCTCCAGCAAACTGGTCCACGGCGGTCTGCGCTACCTGGAGATGCTCGACTTCGCCCTCGTCAGAGAGGCGCTGAAGGAGCGCGGACTGCTGCTGGAGCGGATCGCCCCGCACCTGGTCAAGCCCGTCCCGTTCCTCTATCCGCTCAAGCACCGGGGCTGGGAGCGGGCGTACGCCGGGGCGGGCGTCGCGCTCTACGACGCGATGTCGATCTCCTCCGGGCACGGCCGCGGGCTGCCCGTCCACCGCCATCTCTCCCGCACCCGCGCGCTGCGCGTCGCCCCCTGCCTGCGCAAGGACGCCCTGGTCGGAGCGCTCCAGTACTACGACGCCCAGGTGGACGACGCGCGCTTCGTCACCTCCCTGGTGCGCACCGCCGCCCGGTACGGCGCGCAGGTCGCCAACCGGGCCCGGGTGGTCGGCTTCCTGCGCGAGGGGGCGCGCGTCGTCGGGGCCCGGGTGCACGATCTGGAGCAGGGCGGCGAGTTCGAGGTCCGGGCCCGCCAGGTGGTGAACGCCAGTGGGGTGTGGACGGACGAGACGCAGGCGCTGATCGGGGAGCGGGGCCAGTTCCACGTCCGCGCGTCCAAGGGCATCCACCTGGTCGTGCCCCGGGACCGTATCCACTCCACGACCGGGCTGATCCTGCGCACCGAGAAGAGCGTGCTGTTCGTGATCCCGTGGGGGCGGCACTGGATCATCGGCACCACCGACACCGGCTGGGACCTCGACAAGGCGCATCCGGCCGCGTCCAGCGCCGACATCGACTATCTGCTGGAGCACGTCAACGAGGTGCTCGCGGTGCCGCTGACCCGCGACGACGTCGAAGGCGTCTACGCCGGGCTGCGCCCGCTGCTGGCCGGGGAGTCGGACGCGACCAGCAAGCTCTCGCGCGAGCACACGGTCGCCCATCCGGTGCCGGGCCTGGTGGTGGTCGCGGGCGGCAAGTACACGACGTACCGGGTCATGGCCAAGGACGCCGTGGACGAGGCGGTGCACGGCCTCGACCGGCGGGTCGGGCCGTGCGTCACCGAGGAGGTGCCGCTGGTCGGTGCCGTCGGCTACACGGCGCTGTGGAACGCGCGGGCGCGCATGGCCAAGCGCACCGGGCTGCACGTCGCCCGCGTCGAACACCTGCTGAACCGGTACGGCGCGCTCGCCGAGGAGGTGCTGGAGCTGATCGCCGCCGATCCGTCGCTCGCCGAACCGCTCACCGCCGCCGATGACTATCTGCGCGCCGAGGTCGTCTACGCCGCCTCCCACGAGGGCGCCCGCCACCTGGACGATGTCCTCACCCGGCGCACCCGCATCTCCATCGAGACCTTCGACCGGGGCACCCGTGGCGCCCGCGAGGCGGCCGAGCTGATGGCGCCGGTGCTGGGCTGGGGGCCGGAGCAGACCGACAAGGAGGTCGAGCACTACGAGAAGCGGGTGGAGGCGGAGCGCGAATCGCAGCGGCAGCCGGACGATCTGACGGCGGACGCGGCCCGGCTGGGCGCCCCGGACATCGTGCCGCTGTAGCCCGCGCGGGCCTGCCGGAGGGGCGCCGGGGCACCTGGGCGCCCGGGCACCCGGGCGCGGGGATCGCCTGGATGCCGGGATCACCGGTCCGGGCAGAACTCCGCCGTGAGCAGGGCCGTCTCGGCGTCCGGGGCCGGCGGCCCGGCGCTGTTGAGGCGGTAGACGAGGGTGTGGCGGCCGTCGCGGGTGGCCACGGCCAGCGCGTACGAGCCGCCCACCTGCCCGTTGTGCCCCCAGACCGTCGTCCCGCACGGCAGCCTCACCGGGAACAGGCCCATGCCGTACCGGCCGCCGGACGCCGAGGTGTCCTCCATCCGCCGCAGCTGGGCCCGCGGCATCGCCTTGCCGCGCAGCAGCGAGCCGAGCAGCCGGGACAGATCGTCCAGCGTGGATATCATCTCGCCCGCCGCACCGGCCGACGAGGGATCGAGGTCGGTGACGTCGCGCCAGGCGCCGCCCCGGTCGTCGTACCCGTGGCCGTGCGGGGCCGGGAGGGTGGTGCGGGTGCCGGGGAACGAGGTGTCGCGCAGCGCGAGCGGAGCGAGCACCCGGCGCCGGGCCTCGGCGGCGTACGGGCGCCCGGTGACCCGCTCGACGACCATGCCCAGCAGCACGTAGTTGGTGTTGGAGTAATGCCACGTCGCCCCGGGCGCGAACGCGGGCCGGTGGGTGAGGGCGGTCCGTACGAGGGAGGCGGGGCTGTGCGTCGCCGTGCTGTTCGCGGCGGACAGCTGACGCGCCAGCACCGGGTCGGCGGTGTAGTCGAAGAGCCCGCTGGTGTGGGTGAGGAGCTGGCGCAGGGTGATTTTTCGGCCATTGTTGCCCTGCCCGCGTATCAGCCCCGGCAGATGCTTCTCGACGGGATCGGACAGGTCGAGCCTGCCCTCGGCGGCCAGCCGCAGCGTCAGCGCCGCGATGACGGTCTTGGTGACGCTGCCCGCGCGGAAGTGATCGTCCCGCTCGATGCGCCGCCCGCTCCGGGTGTCCGCGACCCCCGCCGTGGCGAACCGGGCCGCGCCCCCGTCTCGGACCAGCACCGCGGCGCCAGGCGCCTCGCCGTCGGTCACCAGCCGCCGCAGGGCCGCCGTGACGGCGCGGCGCTCCTCCCGCGCGGCGGCCTTCCGGCTGTCACCGCCCACGCTCGCGCGGGCGTCCGCGTCCGCCGTACAGCCCGTCAGCGCGACGCCCATGGCCGCGACCAGCGCCACAGCGGTCGGCATCCGGCCTCGCCTGTGCCATCGTATGGCGGAGATGGGCATGACACGGGCCTTTCCGTTTCCTGCGGACCCTCCGATGTTCGCAGGTGCCGGGACGGCCGCCGCACCGTGCCCGCTCCACGCCCGGACCCCGGGCTTTCCCGGGGTCGTGGATGAGAGACAATGGGGGCTCTCCCAGGGTGGGTTCAGGGTGGGTTGATTCGCAGAGGGGTCGCATGTCGGAGGCTGAGAAGACGCAGGGTTCGACTGGGCGCCTCCTCGCCGGGCGTTACCGGCTGGGGGAGATCCTCGGTCAGGGCGGCATGGGCACGGTCTGGCGCGCGAGCGACCAGACCCTCGGCCGTACGGTCGCGGTCAAGGAGTTGCGCTTCCCGTCCAGCGTCGAGGAAGACGAGAAGAGACGGCTCATCACCCGCACGCTGCGCGAGGCGAAGGCGATCGCCCGGATCCGCAGCAACGGTGCCGTCACCGTCTACGACGTGGTCGACGAGGACGACCGCCCCTGGATCGTCATGGAGCTGATCGAGGGCCGTTCGCTCGCCGATGTCGTCCGGGACGACGGGCCGCTCACCCCGCAGCGCGCCGCCGAGGTCGGGCTCGCCGTCCTCGACGTGCTGCGCGCCGCGCACCAGTCGGGCATCCTGCACCGCGACGTGAAGCCGTCCAACGTGCTGATCTCGGACGACGGCCGCGTCGTCCTCACCGACTTCGGCATCGCCCAGGTCGAGGGCGACCCGTCCGTCACCTCCACCGGCATGCTCGTCGGCGCGCCCTCCTACATCTCCCCGGAGCGCGCCCGCGGCCACAAGCCCGGCCCGCCGTCCGACCTGTGGTCGCTGGGCGGCCTGCTGTACGCGTCGGTCGAGGGCGTACCGCCGTACGACAAGAGCACGGCCATAGCGACCCTCACCGCCGTGATGACCGAGCCGGTCGAGCCGCCGAAGAACGCGGGCCCGCTGGAGGAGGTCATCTACGGTCTGCTGACCAAGGACCCCGACCAGCGGCTGGACGACGCGGGGGCGCGGGCGCTGCTGGAGCACGCCCTGAGCGCCCCGGAGGACACGTCGAAGTCGGTCCCCGCCGACGCGACCCGCACGATGACCCTGCCGCCCGCCCCCTCGGCGGAGGACGAGGCGGCCGCGGAGGTCAAGTCCGCGGCGGTCGCGGAGCGCGCCCGGGGTGCGCTGAAGTCCGTACGGAACGCGAAGGCCGACCAGAAGGCGGCCCCGGCGAAGAAGCCGGAGACGGCGAAGAAGGCCGAGTCCTCCTCGAAGTCCGCGGGGTCCACGAAGTCCGCCGGGTCCGCCGCGGCCTCACCGTCTTCGAAGTCCGCCGGGTCCGCCGGGTCTTCGAAGGCCACGAAGGCATCGGACTCCTCGAAGCCTTCGATGTCCTGGCCGTCCTCTGGGTCCTCGGGGGCCTTGGGGTCCTCGGGGCCCTCGAAGAAGGGGGAGGCCGCCGCCGGTTCGGCTTCTTCCGGTTCCGCTTCCGCTTCCTCTTCGTCCTCCGCTGCCGGGCAGCCCGACGGCGGGTCCAGCCCGTACCGTCCGGTGCCGCCGCGCGCGCCGATCACCGATGTGGTGTCCAAGCGGACGCTGATCATCATCGCGGTGGTCGTGGTCGTCATCGTGGGCACCGTGCTCGCCATCGCCTTCAGCGGCGACGGCGAAAAGTCCAAGGGAGCGTCCGGTGCCAAGGCGTCGGCCTCGGCCGGGGCGTCGGACGACCGGCGGAGCGGCAAGGACGCCGGAGCGTCCGGCGGGACGAACAGCCCGGCCCCGGACGGCAAGACGTCCGGCGGTTCGACGGAACAGACCGACGCCGAGAAGTCCAAGGGCGGCGACGCGGACGACGACGGCGGCAAGAGCAAGGACGAGGGCAAGGGCGGAAGCGGGGACGACGGCGGAAGCGGCGGCAAGGAGCAGGGCAAGGGCGCCTCCGTGCCGGGCGGCTACGAGACCGTCAACAGCTCCGACTTCCCCTTCACCATGGCGATGCCCAAGGGATGGTCGGTGCACAGCGGGAGCTACAGCGGCAGCCGAAAGTACTACGGCGGCTCCAGCATCCCGCGTATCCAGATCGACTTCACCTCTTCCCCGAAGCCGGACGCGGCGGCCGAGTGGCGCAAGGGCGAGGCCGCCGCGCGGAGCAGCATGTCCGGGTACAAGGGCCTCGGCATCAAGTCGGTCGAGTGGCGGGGCTACCCGACCGTCGCGGACTGGCGGTTCGAGCGTGACCAGGACGGCAAGCACGTACGGGTGCTCAACCGCGGCTTCAAGGTGGACGACAGCCACGGCTTCTCCATCATGATCACGTGCGAGGCGAGCAAGTGGGACGAGAAGGAGTGCCGGACGCTGCGCGACACCGCCTTCAAAACCTTCGACATCACGGACTGAGCACTCCTGTCGGCGAAGCGTCGCGGGGGCCCGTATCGTGAGTGCCCGTAGACCGTGCGCAGTCGCATGAACCCGCCAAAACGACCACAATTGACGGTTCAGCGCTGTGCTGATCGCATAAAGGGACGTTGAACGCGCTGGTCGTGCGCGAGGGGAGGCGTCGTGGACGAGTACGCGGGCCGGGTGCTGGCCGACCGCTATCGCCTGCCCGTGCCGCCCGCCGACGAGTACGAGTTCACCGAGACCCGCGCCTTCGACACCTACAGCGGGCAACCGGTCCATCTGCGGCAGATACCGCTTCCGGAGGTCGTCGACGCCGAAGTCGTCGACGACGACGGCCACCTGGGCGGGGCGCTGAGCGGGGCGTCCCGTACCGCCCGGGGCACGGGCGACCCGGTCGTGCGGCGCGCCCTGGACGCGGCGACGGCGGCGGCGCAGATCCCCGACCACCCGGCGCTCGGCCAGGTCTTCCACGTCTTCACGGAGGCCGGAAGCCTGTGGATCGTCAGCGAACTCGTCGCCGGGCGCCCGCTCGCCGCGCTGCTCGCCGAGCAGAATCTGTCCCCGCACCGCGCCGCCGAGGTCGCCAGCGATGTGCTGACGGCGCTCCGCGCGCTCCACGCCCACGGCTGGACGCACCGCAACATCACCGCCCGCACGGTGCTGTTGTGCGACGACGGCCGCGCGATGCTGACGGGCCTGGCGGCGGGCGCGGCGGAGGAGGCGCTGTGCGGCTACGACCCGGTGCCGAGGCCGCCGGGCGGGGGCGCGGACATGTCGCCGCCGAAGGCGGCCGATGAGGACGAGGCGTACGGCGGCGCGCCCACCGCCACCCCCACCCCCACCGCCGCTCCCACCCCGGCCCTGCCGCACGGCTACGAGAGCGCCGACCCACACCAGCGCCCCGGCGCGCGGGGCCCCGGTTACCACGATCAGGGCCCGGTCTACCGCGACCAGGGCGCGGCGGGCGGCTTCCCCGCTCCGCGCGGCGCGGGCGAGTTCGGTGAGGGGCCCGGGGCGTACGGATATCCGGAGTCGGCCGGGTCGGCCGGACCACATGAGCACCACGGCCGCCGCCCGGACCTCAACGGCCTCGGCAGCGGCATCGAGACCGGCACCGGCACCGGCTTTGGTGCCGCGCCGGGTGCCTGGGACGGGCCGGAACCGGAAGCCGATTGGGTTGCCGACGGGACCGGGCACATCCCGGCGCAGGGCGCGGGAGACGACCCCCAGGGCGGCGTCGCGGACGATGTGCAGGGGGCGGCCGCGCGCGCGGCGCGGGCGAAGGCCATCGCCGCGTACGCGGCGGGAGCCCGCGCGGCCGCCGCACGGGCCGACGCCGACGCCCCCCAGCACCCCGCCCCTGCCCCCACGCCCGCCCCCGCTCAGGAGCCGGGGCCGCTTACGGGCGGTGCGTCCTGGCCCGCCTCCGCCTCCGGTTTCGATTCCGCTTCCGCTTCTGCTTCTCGTTCTGTTTCTGGTTCCGTTTCCCACGCGCCGGAAGGCGCCGCGGTGCCCCGGCAGCCGAACGGCGAGGCCGGTGGCGGGTCCTGGGACAGCGGCGGCCCGGCGGACGGCGACCCGCCGCGCGGCCCCGCCACCGCGCTCGCCGCCGAACGGGCCCGGCAGGCGCGGATCGTCGTGGTCGGCGCCGTCACCGAGCGCTGGGCGCCCGAGCAGGCCGGACCCGTCCACGAGAACTGGCAGCTGGCGCCGCCCGTCGGCCCGGCCGCCGACCTGTGGGCACTCGGCGTGCTGCTCTTCCGCGCCGTCCAGGGCCACGCCCCGTACCCCGAGGAGAACGCCGCCGAGCTGGTGCAGATGGTGTGCGCGGAGGCACCCGCGTACGCGGAGGAGTGCGGTCCGCTGCGCCCCGTCGTCGAGTCGCTGATGCGCCAGGACCCCACCGAGCGGCCCGGCTTCGAGGAGCTGCGCGGCTGGCTGCGCTCGCTGATCAGGTCGGCGCCGGAACCGGACGTCGGCAGCAGCACGGTCACCGTTCCGTCGATCGGTCCGGGCGGGGCGTCGGACCCCAGTCGGCTGCCGATCGTGCGCCGCCGCGGCTGGCTGGTGCGCAAGGGCCGGGGCCGCCCCGAGCGGGTGCGCCAGGACCGGGGCCGTCCCGAGCGCGCGGCGACCGCGCACGGGCGGCACAAGCGGGCGAAGCAGCCCGCACGGGAACCGGGCCCGGCCCCGCGAGCGGAGCAGCCCTCCGGCCGCAAGCCGCGCAGGCTGGGGCGGATGCTGCTCCTGCTGATACTGCTGGGCCTGGCGGCGGCGGTGCTGTACGCGGTGATGTTCATGCCGCGCGCCGAGGACACGGGCAGCCAGGACCGTACGGGGTCGGCGGGCGCCGGGAGCCCGGCGCCCAGCGCTCCCCACGACCCGGCGCCGAACGACGACAGCGGGAAGGGCGAGGGCGGCGGCACGGCGGACCCGGGCTCCGACGAACCCCAGTCCACCGAACCGGCCGGTCTCGCCAAGGGCTTCGCGGTCCGCAAGGACCCCAAGGGCTTCACCGTCGCCGTCGACGAGGACTGGACCCGGCGCGGCGAGAACGCGCGCGGGCAGGTCCGCTACCTCGGCGGCGACATCGAGCTGGTGATCGTGGCCGGGCGCGACACGGTGTCCGCCTACGGCTCGGACCCGATGGCGTACCAGCAGAACCGGGAGGCCGAACTGGCCGCCTTCCGCGACTCGGCGTGGGCGTCGTCCTCCGGGCTGAAGCGGATCGACGTCGGGCGGACGGCGATGGCCGAGGGCCAGTTCAGCTGGCGGGACAGCAGCGGCCGCGATGTGTACGCGCGCAACCTGGCGATGCTGATCGGCGGGCGCTATCACGTGGTCCTGGCGATAGGCCCGGCCGATGAGCGCCGTGCGGTGAACCAGCACTTCGAGCAGGCGACAGCCACGTACAGCACGACGGGCTGACCACCGGCTGGCACCCCCTAGCGGACCGCGCCCCCGAACCGCTCCCGCAGCCGGTACTTCAGCACCTTCCGCAGCGTCTCGTTCCGCGGCAGCGCGTCCACCACCTCCACCCTCTCCGGCACCTTGTGCACCGACAGCCCCACGTCCCGCAGATACGCCCCGACGCCCTCCACCGTCAGCGGCGCCGCCCCCACCGGCTGCTCCACGACGGCGCACACCACCTCGCCGCGCTCCGCGTCCGGCAGTCCGATCACCGCCACATCCCCCACATCCGGATGCCGGTACAGCAGTTGCTCGATCTCCTTCGCGGAAATGTTCTCGCCCTTACGGATGATGATGTCCTTGGCGCGCCCCGTGAGCACGAGATGACCGCTTGCCGTCAGATGGCCGAGATCGCCGGTGCGGAAGAAGCCGTCCGCGTCGAACGCCTCCCGGGTCTGCGCCTCGTCCAGATATCCGGCGCACACCGCCTCACCCCGCAGCCGCACCTCCCCGTCCACGACGCGGATCTCCATTTCCGCGGGCGGGCGGCCCTCCGTCGTCGCCAGCAGTTCGTCACCGTCGTCCGGCGACCCCATCGTGATCATGGGGACCTCGGTCATCCCGTACCCGTGGGTGAGGTGGCACCCCAGCTCCCGCACCACCTCGTAGTACAGCTCGGGCGGCTTGGGGGCGCCGCCACCGGCCAGCAGCCGCAGCGTCGGAATGAGCTTGTGGGCGGGGTCCTTGCGCTGCTCGGCCAGGAACATGGAGTAGAAGGCGGTGCTGCCGCCCGCGACCGTCACCCCGTGCCGCCGGTACGCGGCCAGCGAGTCCGGCAGCGCGAAGTGCTCCAGCAGCACGGCGGGGAAGCCGTACAGCAGCAGCATCACCGTGTAGTCGGGCCCGGCGACATGGGCGTACGGGAAGGCCATCGAGCCGACGTCGTCGGGTCTCAGCCGCAGCGCGTGGGCGAGACAGGAACCCGCGGCGATGAGGCTGCGGTCGGTGTGCAGCACGCCCTTGGGGTCGGAGGTGGTGCCCGAGGTCCAGTAGATCCAGCGGACGGCGGTCCCGTCGGTGGGCGGCGGCGGCAGCTTGGCCGCCTTCGGGTCGGCGACCGGAAGCGCGTCGTACGCCTCGAAGACGTGCGGCGGCTGCGGCAGCCGGGCGCCCAGCCGGTGCGCCATCGCCGCATGGTCGAAGCCGCGCCAGACCCCGGGAACGGCGAAGAACCGCGCGCCGGACGCCCGGAGCGCGTACCCCACCTCGCGGTCGCGGTAGTACGGGATGAGCGGGGTCTGTACGGCGCCCAGCCGGGCCAGCGCCATGGTCAGCACGACCGTCTCCAGCCGGGTGGGCAGCTGCCAGGCGACCCGGCTGCCGGGGCCCACCCCCATCGCGTACAGCCCGGCCGCCGTGCGCTCCGCGCGGGTGAGCAGGGCGCGGAAGGTCAGCCTCCGGTCGTGACGGCCGCTCGCGGCGGCCTGGATCAGCGCGGTGGCGTCCGGGGTGAGCGCGGCGCGCCGCTCCAGCAGTTCCCAGAGCGTCGCGGATGTGCCGAGGGCGTGTGCGGTGTCGGTCATCCCGGCCTCCCGATGGACCCATCAACCTGACGAGTAGTCAGATAATGCGGGAAGCGTAAGGCCGTCCGTCTTGTCGGTCCAGGGGGTGCGGATTAGCCTTCCCCTGGCGCCTGATCTGACGCTGCATCAGAAGTGGGAGGACGGTCGCCGATGGATCTCGCCTTCACGGAGGACGAGGAGGACTTCCGGCGCCGACTGCGCGCCTGGCTCGCGGACGTCCTCCCCACCCTGCCAGGCCGCCCCGACCCCGCCGACTGGCCCGCCCGCCGCGCCTACGACTGCGGCTGGCAGCGCATGCTGTACGACGCCGGATACGCCGGACTCCACTGGCCCAAGGACGCCGGGGGCCGGGGCGCCACCCCCACCCAGCACCTGATCTTCCTGGAGGAGACCGAACGCGCGGGCGCTCCCTACGTCGGCGCCAACTTCGTCGGCCTGCTGCACGCGGGCCCCACCATCGCCGCCGAGGGCACACCCGCCCAGCGGGCCCGCTGGCTGCCGCCGATCCTCCGCGGCGACCAGGTCTGGTGCCAGGGCTTCTCCGAACCCGACGCCGGATCCGACCTCGCCTCCCTGCGCACCCGCGCCGTACGGGACGGCGACAACTACATCGTCAGCGGCAGCAAGATCTGGACCTCGCACGCCGAGATCGCCGACTGGTGCGAACTATTGGTGCGTACCGCGCCCGTAAACCCCGACACGCCGAAGCACCGGGGCATCACCTGGCTCGCCCTGCCGATGGACGCGCCCGGCGTGACCGTACGGCCGCTGCGCACCCTCGCCGGGACCGCCGAGTTCGCCGAGGTCTTCCTGGACGAGGTGCGGGTGCCCGTCGACCACCGGATCGGGGACGAGAACGACGGCTGGCGGGTGACCATGGTGACCCTCTCCTTCGAACGCGGCACGGCGTTCGTCGGCGAGGTCATCGCCTGCCGACGGGTCCTGGAGGCGCTGGCCCGTACCGCCAAGGCCAGCGGACGCTGGGACGACCCCGTACTGCGGCGGCGGCTGGGGCGGCTCGCGGCCGACTGCGCGGCGCTGTGGCGGCTCACCCAGTGGAACGTGAGCGAGGCGCAGCGCACCGGCGGAGTGCCGGGCGTCGGCGGCTCGGTCTTCAAGCTCCGCTTCTCGGAGGTGCGGCAGGAGCTGTACGAGGCGGCCGCCGAGGTGCTGGGCCCGGACGCGCTGGACGCCGGGCACGCATGGGTCGCGGACCGGCTGTCGTCCCTCTCGTACACCATCGCGGCGGGCACCTCGCAGATTCAGCGCAACATCGTCGCCGAGCGCATCCTCGGCCTGCCGAAGGGGCGGTGACCGGGAGCGTGGACTTCCAGCTTGACGACGACCAGCGGGCGCTGCGGGACGGGATGCGCGAACTGCTGGAACGGCGCTTCCCCCGCGCCCGGTTACGGGCGGTGGTGGACGGCGCCGGGGATACGGCGCCACTGGACCGCGCCCTGTGGCGGGAACTGGGCACGGCCGGGTTCTTCGCGCTGCGGCTGCCCGAGGCGGCGGGCGGGGTGGGGCTCGGACTGCCGGAGGCGGTGCTGGCCATGGAGGAGGCGGGTCGGGCGCTGCTCCCGGGGCCGCTGGTCGCCACCCAGCTCGCGGCGGGCCTGGGAGCCGCGGACGCCGCGGAGGGGGCCGCCGTGGTCACCGCGCTGGACCTGGGTGCCGGGCCTCAGGCCGCGGCGGGCCGGTTGGTGGAGCATCTGGCCTCGGCGGACGCCGTGCTGGTGCTGAACGGCGAGGACGCCGGGGTGCGCCCGGCGGCCGCGCTCGCGGACGCGGCACGGCCGATACGTTCCGTGGACCCGGCCACACCGCTGCACCGGGTGGACGGGGTGGACGGGGTGGGCGGGGTGGACGGGACGGGCGTGAGGACGGGCGGCATCGCGGGCGGTGGGGTTGCCGCCCGGCTGCGCCGCGAGGCGGCCCTGCTGACCGCCGCCCAACAGCTCGGCAGCGCCTCCCGTACGGTCCGGATGGCGGTCGATCACGCCACGGCGCGCGCGCAGTTCGGCCGCCCGATCGGCGCCTTCCAGGCCGTACAACATCTGTGCGCGCGGATGCTCGTGCGCGCCGAATCAGCCAGAAGTGTGGTGTACGCCGCCGCGGTCACAGAAGAGGCGGGTGACATCGCCGCCGCCACACTGCTCGCCGACGAGGCGGCCGTCCGTAATGCCCGTGACTGTCTTCAGGTGCACGGTGGGATGGGTTTCACCTGGGAATCCGATGTCCATCTGCACCTCAAACGGGCCTGGGTGCGCGCCGGTCAGTGGCAGGCGGCCGCCGCGGCCGAGGAGGAACTCGCCACCGGACTCCTGTTGACCGGTGAAACAGGTTTGTAACCGGGCTCCATGGATACGCCTGAATTGTTGGGATGTCGCATTCTCTGGGGGAGATCCCCGGAGGCTTTGAGGTGACCGAGCGTTGATATCGGGTTGTTTCCTAGGCGTGACTCGTCACAGGGGGGAGTCGGGCTCCGGCTCGGGTACTCTCCGTTGGGTGCGAGCGGTTTTGGGGTACAGCGAACCCGGCGTGGCCCGTGGGGCGACTCCGGGCACACCGATGTGTCCCGCTCGCACGGGGCTCGCTCCGGTAAAGCCTCGCTGTTCGAGTCCTCGGGGCGTGCGTCGCACAGTATGCCCCACGCATACTCCTTGGCGCTGGAATATGACCGAAGCGCTTGTTGGGGTGACTGTACGTCAACCATGCTCTCTCGCAAGGGGGTACCTCCCGGCGGCAGCCGGGGGAGAGTCACGTTCCGTGACCTCCTGGAGGACCTCTTGGAGGTATGAGGCGATGTGTCCGCCGGTTCGGATGGTGTGAGCGGTGCAGGTGCTTCAGATGCAGATGGAGGTCCGGCCCGACCCCGCGGAGGTGAGTCGCGCCCGTCGGTGGGCGCGTTCGCGGCTCGCCGGGTCCGGTATCGGGGCCGATGAGCCGCTCGCCGAGACGTTGATCCTGCTCATCTCCGAACTCGTCACCAACGCCGTGGTGCACACCGGCTGTCCGGCCGTGCTGCGCATGCGCTTTCCCGCGCAGACCGGCACGGGTGGCGCTGGCGGGAGCGGCGAGGGCGGCGACGGGTCCGCGGAGCCTTCCACGGGCAAGGGGTCCGAGCTGGGCGCGGTTCGGATCGAGGTCGCGGACGCCAGCGCCCGCGCACCGCGTCAGCGCCGGGCCGACGAGGAGGCCACCAACGGCCGCGGGCTGGAGCTGGTCGACGGGCTCGCGGACCGCTGGGGCTGGCAGCCGGAGGGCGCGGGCAAGCGCATCTGGTGCGAAATCGACCGCGACCGGCGGGAAGAGTGCGCGGACGGCGCGGAGCGCGCCGAGCGCGACGATCACGGGGCGCGCGAAAAGCCTCTTCTGACGGGGCATGGCACCTCTCGTGCGCCATCGCATCTGGGTCGGACCCCACAAAGTCCAGACCAGGTGTTGACGTGACGTGGCCGAGTGATCACTCTAGGATGAGCGATTCGTCGCGAGGGGACGCCGAGGGCTGTGTGGTCTCTGTGAACCATGTGTTCACGGGCCCGGACCTTGGCGAGTGCGGGTCGCGGCCCGGCGCCTGATCAGGGCTCGTGGCGCCGGAGCCGGGTGGCGGTGCGCGATGCCGTGCTCGGGGTGTGCATGAGCGCACCGCCGCCCGATAGATCCCGCCCGTCCGCCCGTCCCCTCGCGCCCCTGACCTCAGAGGATCGCCACGGGCGCGACCGGGGCGCCGGTCCCGCCGGTGAACGGCTCGGGCGTGGCCGACAGCAGGAAGGCGTACCGCCCCTCCTCGGCGCAGGCCGCCGACAGCTCCTCCAGGTTCCAGTTCTGGCCCTGCGGCATGCCCATCTCGACCAGGTCGAGGGCGTGGACGGGCAGCCACAGGTTCTCGATCTCCGGTGGGTAGATCTCGAAGACGAGGGTGTCGTTGGCGACCGCGGCCACGTCACGGGCGTGGAACCACTCGGGCGTGCGGAGCGACAGACCCGGCGACGGAAACGCGTACGCCTCCCGCTCGCCCGCGAGGTACCGCTGAATCTGCCCGGTCCGTACGAGCGCGATGTCGCCCGGCCGGACCGCGACCCGGGCCAGTTCCTCGGCGGCGGCGAGGTCTTCGGGGGTGACGGCGTGCCCCTCGGGCAGCCGGTCCGCTCCCCGGGCGCGCGCGACATCGAGCAGCACCCCCCGCGAGACGATGTGCCGCGCCGTGTGGATGCCGCTGAAGGCCGCGCGGCCATGGGCGGTGACGGAGGCGGCGGGGCGGCCGTTGTAGATCCTGCCGGAGTGCGAGACATGGGCCAGCCCGTCCCAGTGGGTCCCGGCCTGCAGCCCCATCGTCACGGCGTCATCGCTGGTGGCGACCGTATCCGGGCCGAACATCTCGGCGTTCACGGCGACCATGGTGTGCAGCGGGTTGACCCTTCCGGGGATCAGCCCGGTCTGGATGCCGTCCTGCCGTAGCGGAACCGCGAGCGGGACGCGGCGGCCGGTGCGCACCGCGGCGGCGGCGTCCCGGACCACCGCGTCGGTGATCAGGTTGAGTGTGCCGATCTCATCGTCGGCGCCCCAGCGCCCCCAGTTGTTGACGCGCTGGGCGATGTCGTGGAACTCGGGCGGCAGCGGCATGACGCCTCCTTCGGTGGTGTCGTTCGGTCGGTTCCGCCTGTCGGTTCCGTCGGGCAGTTCCCTCGGCCGGTTCCGTTCCAGGGCTTGTACTCGTGGCGGGTCTGCTCAAAAATCTAACGGTCCGTCAGAAACTGTGGGAGGGGACGCGACGTGGCCAACTTCTTGGACGCCAAGGTGATCGCCGTCACCGGGGCCGGGCGCGGCATCGGACGCGCCGTGGCCCTCGCCTGCGCGGCCGAGGGCGCGAAGGTCGTCGTCAACGACTACGGCGTCTCGATCGAAGGCGGCGAACCCACCAGCGAGATCGCCGAAGCGGTGGTCAAGGAGATCGCGGCTGCGGGCGGAGAGGCGGTCGCGGTCGCCGACGACGTCTCCACGATGGCCGGTGGCCAGCGGATCGTGGACACCGCCGTCGACCGGTTCGGACGGCTCGACGGTGTGGTGTGCGTGGCCGGAATCCTGCGCGAGCGGATGCTCTTCAACATGACCGAGGAGGAGTGGGACCCGGTGGTCGCCACCCACCTCAAGGGCACCTTCACCGTCTTCCGCGCCGCGTCCGCGGTGATGCGGCGGCAGCGCTCCGGCACCCTGATCGGCTTCACCAGCGGCAACCACCAGGGCAGCGTCGCGCAGGCCAACTACGCCTCGGCCAAGGGCGGCATCATCTCGCTCGTCCGCAGCGCGGCCCTCGGCCTGCACAAATACGGCGTCACCGCCAACTGTGTCGCCCCGGTCGCCCGTACCCGCATGTCCGCCAATGTGCCGATGGAACTGAAGGAGATCGGCGAACCGGAGGACGTCGCGGCCCTGGTCGTCTACCTGCTGAGCGAACGGGCCCGCGCGGAACGGATCACCGGACAGGTCTATACGATCGCGGGCCCCAAGATCGCGGTCTGGGCCCAGCCGAGGGAACTGCGCGCCGGATACGCCGAGGGCGCCTGGACCCCGGACAAGATCGCCGACTTCCTGCCCGGCACGGTCGGCACCGACCCCATGCCGCTGCTGGCCCAGCTCGAAGCCATGGCCCAGGCCGCCGCGGCCGACCAGCGCCCCAACGCGTGACCCACGCGCCCACCGTGCGATGTGAGGAAGGGGAGAGGCCGTGGACTTCGCCTTCGGGCCCGGGGACGAACATTTCCGCGACGAGGCCCGCGCCTGGCTCGACGCCCATCTGACCGGCCGCTTCACCGCACCCGCGAACGCGGCGGCCGGCGACGCCGACGACCCCGCCACCGCCACCGCCACCGCGCAGCGCGCCTGGGAACGCGAACTGGGCGGCGGCGGCTGGATCGGGCTCGGCTGGGACCGGACCCACGGGACCTACGGAAACCGGGCCGCCACCCTGACCCAACAGGTCGTCTGGGCCGAGGAATACGCCCGCGCCGCAGCCCCCGCCCGGCTCGGGCACATCGGCGAGAACCTGCTCGCCCCCACCCTGCTCGCCCACGGCGACCCCGCCCAGCGCGCCCGCTTCCTGCCCCCCATCGCCCGCGGCGAGGAACTGTGGTGCCAGGGCTACAGCGAACCCGACGCGGGCTCCGACCTCGCCGGACTGCGCACCCGCGCGGTCCGCGACCCGGGCGACGGAACCTACCGCGTCACCGGCCAGAAGATCTGGACCTCCCACGCCCGCGAAGCCGACTGGTGCTTCGTCCTGGCCCGCACGGAAGAGGGATCACAACGCCACCACGGCCTCTCCTTCCTGCTGGTGCCGATGGACCAGCCAGGACGCATCGAGGTCCGGCCGATCCGGCAGCTCACCGGCACAGCGGAGTTCAACGAGGTGTTCTTCGACGGCGCCCTCGCCCACCCCGACCACGTCGTCGGCGGCCCGGGCCAGGGCTGGAGCGTGGCCATGAGCCTGCTCGCCGTGGAACGCGGAGTCTCCACCCTGGTCCAGCAGATCGGCTTCGCCCAGGAACTCGACCGCGTCATACGGCAGGCCCTGGACACCGGCGCCGCCCGCGAACCCGCCCTGCGCGACCAGCTGATCCAGCAGTGGGCCGAGCTGAAGGTCATGCGCTGGAACGCCCTGCGCACGCTGGGCGCCGCCCGGAATCCCGCCCCCGGGGGCCCCACCCCCACCCCTCCCACCTCCTCCTCCGCCTCCCATCACCCCGCGCCCCATCGATCCGCGCCCCAGCGGCCCGCGTCGCACGACGCGGGGGTGCCCAGTGTGGCCAAGCTGCTGTGGGGCGGCTGGCACCGGCGGCTGGGCGAGCTGGCCGTGCGGGTGCGGGGCACCGCGGCCGCGCTCGGACCGGTGCGCTGGACCGAGGGGCGGCCGTATGAACTCGACACCGCGCAGCGGCTCTTCCTCTTCTCCCGCGCCGACACCATCTACGGCGGCTCGGACGAGATCCAGCGCAACATCATCGCCGAGCGCGTACTCCACCTCCCGAGGGAGCCCCGATGAAGTCGTACGAGCGGACAACGCGCGGGCACTGGATCGGCGGGTCCTGGCGGGCGCCCGGGGCCGGGCACTACGCGGTCGTCAACCCGGCCACCGAGGAAACCGTCGGCCGGGCGCCCGAGGCCGACGAGGCCGACGCCGACGCCGCGGTGCGGGCCGCGCGGGCCGCGTACGACGGCTGGTCGCGCACCGCCCCCCGGGAGCGCGCCGCCGTACTCGACCGCGCGGCCGACCTGCTCGTCGAGCGCGCCCCCGACCTGGTGCCCCTCGTCCAGGCGGAGACGGGCGCGACGCTGCGGGTCACCGCGGCCCTCCAAGTGCCCCCCGCGGCCGACCGCTTCCGCCGATACGCGCGCGGCGCCATGGAACCGGACACCGTCCCGCTCGCCCCGCTGCCGGTCGCCGCCAGCCCGCTGGCGCCCGGCGGGCTGATCGGCGCGGCGGCGGTCCGCCGTCCGGTGGGTGTCGTCGCCTGCATCACCTCCTACAACTTTCCCCTCGCCAATCTCGCGGGCAAGGTCGCCCCGGCGCTCGCCATGGGCAATACGGTCGTCGCCAAACCGGCCCCGCAGGACCCGCTGGCCTGTCTCGAACTCGGCCCGCTGCTGGCCGAGGCCGGTCTTCCGGACGGTGTCTTCAATGTCGTCACCGGCTCGCGCGCGGCCGTCGGCGAGGCGCTGGTAGCGCACCCCGGTGTCGACATGGTCAGCTTCACCGGATCCACCGCCGTGGGGAAGAAGATCGCCGAATCCGCAGGCCACTCGATGAAGCGCACCCTGATGGAACTGGGGGGCAAGGGTGCGGCCATCGTCCTTGGGGACGCCGACAAGCGAGTGATCGCGTCGGCGGTCGGGGCGGTCGGTTCGACCTTCTCCTTCCACAGCGGGCAGATCTGCACGGCGCCGACTCGGGTGCTCGTACATCGATCGCTGTACGAGCGGGTGGTCGCCGCACTCACAGATTACGCAAAGTCACTGACCGTGGGGGACCCTGTGGATAACTCCACGGTCGTGGGCCCGTTGATCTCCGCGGCGCAGCGCGACCGGGTCGAGGCGTACCTCGCCGGGGCCCGTGAGCAGGGCGCCCGTATCGTGACCGGCGGTGAACGCCCGGCTGTCAAGCCCGGGTTCTACGTCGCGCCGACCCTCGTCGCCGACGCCGACCCCGGCATGACCGTGGCCCGCGAGGAGCTGTTCGGGCCCGTCGTCGTCGCCCTGCCCTTCGACGATGAGGAGGAGGCGGTGCGGATCGCCAACGGCACCTCGTACGGCCTCTACGACTACGTCTTCAGCACCGACGCGGGCCGCGCCTGGGCGCTGGCATCCCGGCTGCGCAGCGGAAACGTCGGCATCAACACGGTTCAGCGCCACCCCGAGACGCCGTTCGGCGGTTTCAAGCACAGCGGAGTCGGCCGCGACGGCGGCTCGTTCGGACTGCACGCGTACAGCGAACTCCAGTCGGTGGTCTGGGCCTCCTGACCAAGGTCCCAGAGATGAGGGAGAGGGGGAGGGCGGCATGAGAGGTGTCGTGTTCGACGGCGGGGGGCCACGGGTGGTCGATGACCTGGAGGTACGCGACCCGGGGCCGGGCGAGGTGCTGGTGGCCGTGGCCGCCGCGGGGCTGTGCCACAGCGATCTGTCCGTCATCGACGGCACCATTCCGTTTCCCGTGCCGGTGGTGCTCGGCCACGAGGGCGCGGGCGTGGTCGAGGCGGTCGGCCCCGGCGTCACCCATGTCGCCCCCGGCGATCACGTCGCCCTCTCCACCCTCGCCAACTGCGGTACCTGCGCCGACTGCGACCGCGGCCGTCCCACCATGTGCCGCGCCGCGATCGGCAGACCGGGCCGCCCCTTCCGCCGCGAAGGGGGCGAGCGGCTCTTCAACTTCGCCTCCAACTCGGCCTTCGCGCAGCGCACCGTGGTCACGGCCGTCCAGGCTGTGAAGATCCCGGACGGGATCCCGCTCACCTCGGCCGCCCTCATCGGCTGCGGCGTCCTCACCGGCGTCGGCGCCGTCCTCAACCGGGCCCGGGTGGACCGCGGCGAGTCGGTCGTCGTCATCGGCACCGGCGGCATCGGCCTCAACGTCCTCCAGGGGGCCCGGATCGCCGGGGCGACCACGATCGTCGCCGTCGACAACAACCCGGCCAAGGAGCCGCTGGCCCGGCGCTTCGGCGCCACCCACTTCGCCGGTGACCCCGACGCCGTACGGGAGATCCTGCCCACCGGCGCCGACCACGCCTTCGAATGCGTCGGCTCCACCCGGCTCATCCGGCAGGCCGTCGACCTCCTCGACCGGCACGGCCAGGCGGTGCTGCTCGGGGTCCCGCCCGCGGACGCCGAAGCGGCCTTCCGGGTCTCCACCCTCTATCTGGACAAGTCCATCCTGGGCTGCCGCTACGGATCCTCCCGTCCGCAGCGCGACATCGCCCTGTACGCGGAGCTGTACCAGCAGGGCAAGCTGCTGCTGGACG
The DNA here is from genome assembly GCF_055591805.1 of Streptomyces sp. NPDC041200. Classification (NCBI taxonomy): domain Bacteria; kingdom Bacillati; phylum Actinomycetota; class Actinomycetes; order Kitasatosporales; family Streptomycetaceae; genus Streptomyces; species Streptomyces sp. NPDC041200. The sequence continues at coordinate 25,429 of NZ_JBVIZF010000016.1, forward strand.
AACTCGTCACCCGCGTCTACCCGGTGGAGGACTTCCCCCAGGCCGTGGACGACGCGCGCGGTGGGCGGGTGGCGCGGGCCGTGCTCACCTTCTGAACGGGCCCGTCACCCGAGGCGGAGCCGGAGCCGGAGGAGGAGCCGGAGGCAGAGGTGGAAGCAGAGGCGGAGGCCCGGAAGGTGCGCCGGTAGGCGGTGGGGGAGACTCCGAGCGCGGTCTGCAGATGCTGCCGCATCGACGCGGGCGTGCCGAAGCCCGCGTCCCGCGCGACCTGGTCCACCGACAGGTCCGTGTCCTCCAGCAGATGCCGGGCCCGCTCCACCCGCTGCTGGGTCAGCCACTGGCCGGGGCTGACGCCGACCTCCTCGCGGAAGCGGCGGGTGAAGGTACGGACGCTCATCGACTCCTGCGCGGCCAGGTCGCGCAGGGTGAGGGGACGGTCGAGGCGGCCCAGGGCCCAGGCGCGGGCCCCGGTCGTGGTGGCCTGCTGCGGCGCGGGCACCGGGCGCCGGATGTACTGGGCCTGGCCGCCGTCGCGGTGCGGCGGCACCAGGCTGTTCCGGGCGACCTCGTTGGCGACGGCGGTGCCGTGGTCGCGCCGTACGAGGTGCAGACACAGGTCGATGCCCGAGGCGACCCCGGCGGAGGTGAGGACGTCGCCGTCGTCGACGAACAGCACGTCCGGGTCGACCATGATGGCCGGAAAGAGCCGCCGGAAGTGGTCGGTGGAGGACCAGTGGGTGGTGGCGGGGCGGCCGTCGAGCAGTCCGGCGGCGGCGAGTACGTACGAGCCGGTGCAGATGGACACCCAGCGGACGCCGGGGCGGGCGTGGGCGAGGGTGGCGGCGAGCGGTGCGGTCAGCCTGCCCTCGTCCCGCACCGGCCCGAGTGCGTACGAGGCGGGCACCACGATGGTGTCCGCCTCGGCCAGGGCCTCCGGGCCCCGCTCGACCACGATCGGGAAGTCGGCGTCGGTGGCCAGCGGACCGGGTTCAGGGGTGCAGATCGTCACCTCGTACAACGGCCGTCCGGCGGCGGAGCGGGCCTTGCCGAAGATCCGGTAGGGGATGCCCAGTTCGAAGGGGATCACGCCGGGCAGGGCGAGCACGACGACGCGGTGGAGCTTTTCGGTCATCCCGGGCTGGGTCATGGGTCCGGCCTCCCGTCGCAGCGGTGTGGCCCGATCCTAGCGAACGCTGTCCCACGGGCCACTCGTTCGCGGAAAGCCGCCACCCGATGCTGGTCAGGTGACGCAGACAACCAGACGTTCCCAGGCCCCCGGGCAGCAGGCCCCCGGACAGGACGAGCAGCCGCGGGCCCGCCGACGCCGTCCGCACCGGGCCTGGCTGGTCGCCGCCGTCACCTTCGTGACGATCGTCGCGGCGGGCGGATTCGCCTCCCTGCCCGGACTGCTGATCGACCCCCTCCATGAGGAGTTCGGCTGGTCGCGCGGCACCATCGGGTTCGCCGTCTCCGTCAACCTCGCGCTCTACGGGCTCACCGCTCCGTTCGCCGCCGCCCTGATGGACCGTTTCGGCGTCCGCAAGGTCGTCGTCGCCGCGCTGATGGTCATCGCCGTCGGCGGCGGTCTCACGGTCTTCATGACCGCCCCCTGGCAGCTCATCCTGTGCTGGGGCGTGCTCGTCGGCCTCGGCAGCGGGTCCATGGCGCTCGCCTTCGCCGCTACCGTCACCAACCGGTGGTTCACCGCCCGGCGCGGCCTGGTCACCGGCATCCTCACCGCGGGCGGGGCGTCCGGCCAGCTCGTCTTCCTGCCGCTGCTCTCCTGGATCATGGAGCGGCAGCACGACTGGCGCCCCGCCGCCATGACCGTCACGCTCGCCGCGCTCGCCATCGTGCCCTGCGTATGGCTGCTCCTGCGCGACTACCCGTCCGATGTGGGGCTCGCCGCGTACGGGGCCGACGGCCCGCCCGCGCCCCGGCCCGCCCCGCGCCGCGGTGCCGCCCGGCGCGCGGTGACGGCCCTCGTCTCGGCCTCCAGGACCGGTACGTTCTGGCTGCTCGCGGGGACGTTCGCGGTCTGCGGCGCCTCGACGAACGGCCTGGTCAAGACCCATTTCGTACCCGCCGCGCACGACCACGGCATGGCGGTGACGGCGGCCGCGGGCCTGCTCGCGGTGATCGGCGTCTTCGACATCGTCGGGACGGTCGCCTCCGGCTGGTTCACCGACCGCTTCGACGCGCGGCGGCTGCTGGCCGTGTACTACGCGCTGCGGGGGCTGTCCCTGATGGTCCTGCCGCTGCTGCTGGATGACGCGGTGCACCCGCCGATGATCTTCTTCATCGTCTTCTACGGGCTCGACTGGGTCGCCACGGTGCCGCCGACGATCGCGCTGTGCCGGGAGTGGTACGGGGAGGACAGCGCCATCGTGTTCGGGTGGGTGCTGGCGTCGCACCAGGTGGGCGCGGGGCTCGTGGCGTTCGTCGGGGGCCTGGCGCGAGACGCCTTCGGGTCGTACGACCTGGTCTGGATCGGGGCGGGCGGACTGTGCGCGGTGGCGGCGCTGATGGCGCTGATGATCCGGCGGGGTGACGCTAAAGACCCGGCGCCAGCCCTGTGAACGCGCCCCGGTGGAAGAGCAGGGGGCCGTCGGCCGCCGCCCGCTCGTCGGTGTCCAGGGCGCACACCCGGCCCACCACCACCAGATGGTCGCCGCCGGTGTGGACCGTGTGGACGGTGCAGTCGATCCAGGCGGGGGCGCCCGTGAGGCGGGGCGAACCGGTCACCGGGCACGCGGTATAGGGGACACCGGCGAACTTGTCCGGGCGGTCGGCCGAGCTGACCGCGAAGGACCGGCACAGCCCGGCCTGGGCCGCGCCGAGGACGCTGACGCAGAAGACGCCGCTGCGGGCGATGCGAGGCCAGGTCGTGGACGTACGGGCCACCATGAAGGCGATCAGCGGCGGGTCGAGGGACAGCGAGGTGAACGACTGGCAGGCGAAGCCGGTCGGGCCCGCCTCGTCGGTGGTCGCGATCACGGTGACGCCGCTCGCGAAGTGGCCCAGCACCCGGCGGAATTCCGCCGGGGACAGGGGCGGGCGCTCATCCTCCTGTACGGCGTGCAGCGCGCGGCGCGCGCTGGGCGGAGGCGGTGGCCCGGCGGTGGTGGGCGAGCCCGCCGAGCGCAGATAGCGGACGGCGGTGGCGGCCATTGCGGCGTGTCCCATCATGGTTCCGCATCTCTCCTGTTCGTGGTGGTGTGGTGTGTTCAGCGGCCCCGGTAGACCGGGGAGCGGCGTTCGACGAAGGCACGGACGCCCTCGTTCGCGTCGGCCGTGGTCATGTTGGTCTCCTGCGCGGCGGCCTCGGCGGCGAAGGCGGCCGCCCGGCCGGACTCCAGCGAGGCGTTGACCAGCGCCTTGGTGGCGGCGAGGGCGCGGGTGGGGCCAGCGGCCAGGCGTTCGGCCCAGGCGCGGGCGGTCTTCGCGAGTTCGCCGTCCGGTACGACGCGGTTGACCAGCCCCAGCCGCCGCGCCTCGGCGGCGGGCAGCGCGTCGCCGAAGAACAGCAGTTCCTTCGCCCGCTGCGGGCCGATCAGCCGGGGGAGGAGGTAGGCGCCGCCGCCGTCCGGGACGAGTCCGCGGCGTACGAAGACCTCGGTGAAGGTGGCCGATTCGGCGGCCAGGACCAGATCACAGGCGAGCGCGAGATGGGCGCCGAGCCCGGCGGCGGTGCCGTTGACGGCGGCGATGACGGGCTTCTCGCAGTCGAGTACGGCGCTGATGAGCCGCTGCGCTCCGCCGCGGATCAGCCGGGCGACATCGCCAGCGATCCGCTCGGCCGGGGCGCTGGGGGTGCCGCGCAGATCGGCACCCGCGCAGAAGCCCTTGCCGGTGGCGGTGAGCACGACGGCCCGCGCGGCCGGGTCGGCGGAGGCCTGATCGAGCCGGAAAATCAGGCGTTCCCGCTGGTCAGGGGTGAGGGCGTTGAGCGCGGATGGCCGGTCGAGGGTGATCCAGACGACCCCGTTGTCAGTGGCGTGCCGTACAACGGAATCGAGCACTTCTTCGGGGGAGGGAGACGTCATGGGAAGGCTCCTCAGGCTCCTCGGTCTGTGGGCGCGGCGTCGGCGGCTCGGCCGTGCGCGAGGGGTGCGCTCAGCGGCAGATCGCCAGCGCGTCGAGGGCCACCGCGCCCTGGCCGCGGGGCAGCACCATCAGGGGGTTGACGTCGAGTTCGGCGAGCTGGTCGCCGAGTTCCAGGGCCATGCGCTGCACGCGCAGGACGACTTCGACCAGGGCGTCCACGTCGGACGGGGGCGCGCCGCGTACGCCGTCGAGGAGGGCGTGGCCGCGCAGTTCGCCGAGCATGGCGCGGGCCTGGTCCTCGCCGAACGGGGGGACGCGGACGGCGGTGTCGCGCAGCACCTCGACGAGCACGCCGCCGAGGCCGACGGTCACGGTGGGCCCGAAGAGGCTGTCGTGGGTGACGCCGACGACCATCTCGACGCCGCGCTCGACCATCTGGCACACCAGGACGCCGTCCAGCTCGACGCCTTCGTAGCGGGCGATGTCGGTGAGTTCGCGGTAGGTGTCGCGGACCTGGCTGGCGGAGGTGAGGCCGAGGCGGACCAGGCCGAGTTCGGTCTTGTGGGCGAGCTGGGGCGCGGACGCCTTCATGACGACGGGGTAGCCGACCAGCCCGGCGGCGCGGACGGCCGCGGCGGCGCTGGTGACGAGCTGCTCGCGCGGCACCCGGATGCCGTAGGCGCGCAGCAGCTGCTTGGCGGCGTGTTCGCTCAGGCGCTGGCCGGGGCGCAGCAGTCCGCTCGCCTTGCGCATCGACGGGGAGGGGGTGCGCGGGGCGTCGTCGAAGGGGGAGCGGTAGGAGGCGGTGAAGCGGTGGTGGCCCAGATAGGCGCGGACGGCGGTGAGGCAGTTGCCGACGGTGCGGAAGGTGGCGACGCGGGAGGAGCCGAGGAGGGTGGTGCGGTAGGCGTCCTCGGTGCCGACGGGCGAGCCCCACACGACGCAGACGAGTTTGTCGGTGCGTTCCGCGGCGTCGACGAGGTCGCGTGCGAGCTTGTCGCTCATCGGCGGGAAGGGGCCGGTGATGGGACAGATCAGGACGCCCACGGCCGGGTCGGCGAGGATCGCGTCGATGATCTTCGGGCCGCGCCAGTCGCCCACGGGGTGGCCGCCGTTGTCGACCGGGTTGGCGACGGAGAGGTCGCCGGGTATCCACTGGTGGAGTTCGGCCTGCTTCTCGGCGGAGAGGGCGGGCATCGGAAGTCCGGCCGCGGTGGCGAGGTCGGCGACGTGGGCGCCGGTGCCCCCGGAGATCGAATACACGACGACGCCCTCGGCGCGCGGGGGCCGGGCGCGGGCGAGCAGGGCGGCCGTGTCCTGGAGTTCGTCGAGGCCGTCCACCCGGATCACGCCGAACTGGCGCATGGCCGCGTCCACGACCTCGTCCGCGCCGGTCAGTTGGCCGGTGTGGGAGGCGGCGGTGCGGGCGCCGGTCTCGGTGCGGCCGACCTTGACGGCGACGACGGGCACCTTGGCGCGGGCGGCCCGGTCGGCGGCGAGGAGGAAGCCGCGGCCGTCCTTGAGCCCTTCCGCGTACAGGGCGATGGCACCGACCTCGGGGCGGGTCGTGAAGTAGGAGAGGAAGTCGGCGCTCTCCAGGTCGGCCTCGTTGCCGGTCGGGGCCCAGTGGCTGAGCCGGATGCCCAGTTCCTGGAGGGTGTAGAGGGGGCGTCCCTGGTGGCCTGACTGGGTGATGAGGGCGATGGCGGGCCCTTCGAGGTCGTCGCGGAACTCCTCGAAGGCGTTGAGGTTGGTGTTGGGGCCGAGCAGCCGCAGCCCGGCGCGGCGGGCCGCGGCGGTCAGCCGGGCCTGGGCGGCGGCGCCCTCGTCGCCGGTCTCGGCGAAGCCGGAGGCGAAGACGACGGCGAACTTGACCTTGATCTGGGCGAGTTCCTCGATGACCGGGAGGGGGTCGCGGACGAGGAGGACGGCGAGGTCGACGGGTTCGGGCAGCTCGGCGACGGACGGGACGCACGGGAGGCCGAAGACGGCCGTACGGGAGGGGTGCACGGGGTGCAGCCGGGCGCCGACGCGCTCTGCCCAGGCGAGGAGCTGCCGGGTGATGCCGGTGCCCGGGCGGCCCTCGGTGTCGGAGGCGCCGATGAGGGCCACCGCCTCGGGGCGGAAGAAGCGGTCCAGATCGGGGACGTCGGCGTGCAGCGGGCGGCCGCTGACGTCCAGGTCCTCGGCGTCGTCGAGGGCCGAGGCGCTGCTGTGGACGTGGACGGCGGGGCCGGGGGGCCTCCCGCAGGCGACGGCGCGGGCGTGACGGGAGTTGGTGGTGAGGGTGCCGTGAGTCGATCCAAGCATTGGGTATCCGCCACTCCTGCTCGTTGGCCAATAACCAGGTAACTGACGCCCAGTCACATTACTGAGTAGTCAGGCTACAGAGCTGACGGCTTGTCAGGAATGCTCGGTGCGCGGAGAACACGCAGGGTGACGGCGTGCCGTTACCGGCGGTACGGCGCGACGGCAACAAGAGAGTGCCCGCGCGGCGGTGTGCTCACGCCGCCGCGCGGACGGCGAAATCAAGCCGTCGTGCGGGACACCGTCGTGGCGATCTTCCTCGCGTCGAGGGCCAGCTCGCGCAGCATGCCGCTGATCGGGTTCGTATAGCCCGTGAAGTACAGGCCCGGTGCGGTGGGCAGGGTCCGTCTGCCGTGGGCGAGCGGATGCCCGCGGCCGTCCAGGACGTCCAGGTGCCCGACCAGGTCCTCCAGTCCGCGCCGGTAGCCGGTCGCCGCTATCACCGCCTCGGGGCCGATGCGGGAGCCGTCGGCCAGCACCACCTTGTCGCCGTCCAGTGACGCGACCGCGGCGACCACCTCCACCCGCCCTGTCCGCACCGCGTCGACCAGCCCCACGTCCTGCACCGGGATCGCGCCCTCCCGCACCCGGGTGTAGAGCCCGGCCTCCGGCCACGGCAGCCCCTGTGCGGACAGGTCCGGCATGCTCAGGCGGCTCATCACCCGCGCCGCCCGGTCCACCGCGCCCCGCGGCAGCCGCCGCACCAGGATGCCGGTGCGCTGGGCGGGCCAGCCCGCCGTCGAGCGGCGCAGGATGTGCGGCGCCGTACGGACCGCCAGCCGCACCCGCGCCGCGCCGCCCTCGACCAAGTCGACCGCGATCTCCGCGCCCGTGTTGCCGACCCCGACCACCAGCACGTCCCGGCCCTCGTACGGCCGGGCATGGCGGTAGCGGTGGGCGTGCAGCAGCTCCCCGGTGTACGTGTCCCGGCCCGGCCAGTCCGGCAGTCGCGGCGTGTGGTTGTAGCCGGTCGCGACGACGGCCACCGGCGAGAACAGTTCGCGGCCGCCACCGGCCCGCAGCACCCAGCCGGTGTCGTCGCCGGACCGGTCGATCCGGCTCACCTCCACCCCCGTGGCGATCTCCAGCCGATGGTGCTCCGCGTATCGCTCCAGGTAGCGCACCACGTCGTCCCGGGCGACCCAGCGCCCGTACGCGCGCGGGATCGGCAGCCCGGGCAGCGCGGAGAGGTGGCGTGTGGTGTGCAGGCGCAGCCGGTCGTAGTGGCCCCGCCAGGAGGCGGCGACCGTGTCGGACTTCTCCAGGACGACGGCGTGAATGCCGCGCCTGCCCAGTGCGGCGGCGGTGGCGAGCCCGCCCGGTCCGCCGCCGATCACATAGACGGGTGAAGGGGATCTCGCGGGGAGACTATCGGCCATGGCGCCGAGCGTAGTCCGCTGCTTGACGGGTTTCGGTCAAAGGAATTCCGAATCGGTTGCGGATCGGTCACGGGGGCGGGTGGCCGGTCGGCCCTCCCGCGGGCCGCTCCTCGCGGCCTCCGTTCGCCCCTTGCGCGCTTCCGTCCGACCCCCGAAACTGATGTGCCGTCAGGAATGGCGGGTCGGAAGGGAGTGTGCCCATGAGCGGCCCCGATGCCTCCGGCGCCCCCGCGGCGCCCCGCTTCGACCTTCCCGAGCCCGACCCCTTCACCCGCCCCTACTGGGACGCCGCCGCCCAGGGCAGGCTCCTGATCCGCCGCTGCGGCTCCTGCGGCCGGGCCCACCACTACCCCCGCGAGTTCTGCCCGCACTGCTGGAGCGAGGACGTCGACTGGGAGGAGGCGAGCGGCGCCGCCGCCCTCTACGCCTGGTCAGAGGTGCACCGCAACGACCTCCCGCCCTTCGGCGCCCAGGTCCCGTACACCGCCGCCGTCGTGGATCTCGCCGAGGGGCCGCGGATGATGACCCGGATCGTCGACCACCCCGCGCGCGGGCTGCGTGCCGGGATGCGGCTGCGCGTCGTCTTCCGCGTGCTGGGGGACGGCGCCCCGGCCGTTCCCGTCTTCCGGCCGCTGCCCGAATGATCAGGCCGAATTCGCATCAGCCGACAAAGAAATTCGATGATCAATCTTGAATAATCGCTCGGCCTGATGCCTAGACTGACCGCCTAACTTCCGCCTTTTACCGAGGACTTACTCTCCCGAGCTAGACCCAAGGGCGCCCGGCGGCTGTTGCCCGCTCGACCCACCGGCCGCGAGGAATCGATGACTCCGATACACCCCGATCAGCGTCAGCGGTCGCGCGGCCGCCGGTGGGACTCCCCCGCCAAGCGGGCCTTCCTCGGCCTCCTGGTGACCGTCCCCGTGCTCGGCATCGCCGGGTGGGTGGCGGCGGCAGTCGCCCCCGAAGCGGCGAGACCCGCGGTGATCGGGTGGGCGGTCATGGCCGGGGCGCTGGTGAGCGCCGCGGTCGCGGCCGCCGCCCATCGCGCCGCGGCCCTCGCGCGCGCCGAATCGGCCGTACGGGCCCTGGAGTTCCGGGCCGCGCAGGCCGAGGCCCGGGCCGCCGAGGCCGGGGCCATCGCGGAGACGAACCGGCTGACCGCCGAGCGCGCCGAAGCCGAGGTCCGCGAGCTGAGGGCCCAGGTCGCGGCCGCGGAGCAGCGGGTCGCGGCCTCCGAGCAGCGCGCCGCCGCCGCGGAACGGGACCTCGACCACACCGTCGGCACCGCGTTACCCGCCCTCGTCGGGCAGCTGCGCGGCCGGGTCCCGGTCGACCAGGCCCTGGCCGGGACCGAGCGGCCCGCGACCGGCCCGCTGCGCGCCCTGCTGGAGACCGTGGGCGGTGAGCTGTCCCGGGAGCGGCAGAAGCGCACCGAGATGGTGGCCGCGTTCCGCAGCATCGCCGGTCGCCTCCAGGCGCTGGTCGCGGGCAACCTCGCCCGGCTGCGGGAGATGCAGGACCGCTACGAGGCCGATGCCCTCGACGACCTCTTCCAGCTCGACAGCACCGCCTCGCAGACCGGCCGGATGGCCGACCGCGTCGCCGTCCTCACCGGCGCGCTGTCCGGTAAGCACTGGCCCCGGCCCATCGTCATCTGGCGGGTGCTGCGGGCCGCCACCTCCCGTATCGAGGGGCTGGAGCGGGTGGAGATCCGCTGCTCCAGCGAACAGGCCGTGGTCGGCGCCGCTGCCGAGAAGGTGATCACGCTCCTCGCCGAGCTGATCGACAACGCCGTGAGCTTCTCGCCGCCCTCCACCACCGTGAACGTCTACGTCCAGGAGGTCCCGCGCGGGATCGCCGTCGAGATCGCGGACAGCGGCCTGGCCATGCAGCCCGACATGCTCGCCCGGGCGCAGCAGGCGGTCACCGACGACCCGTCGAGCATGCTGAAGCTGTCCGGCACCCGGCAGGGGCTGCTGGTGGTGGGCATGATCGCCCGTAAGTTCGGGCTGCGCGTCACGTATCAGTCGTCCGCGACCGGCGGTACGGCGGTCACCGTACTGATCCCGCAGCAGCTGCTCACCGAGCCCCGGGCCGAGCACCACGGACCGGGCCAGCACGCACCGGGCGACCACGCACCCAGTCGGCACGCACCGGGCCAGCACGCACCGGGTCGGCACGCACCGGGTCGGCACGCACCGGACGATCACCCGCGCGGCACGACGCGCGAGCGGGCTCCGGAACACCGCGCCGCCGCGCCCGTGCTCCCCTCCCGCCGACCGCCGTCGCCCACGCCCCCACTCCCTGAGGAGTCGCCCGAAGAGCGGTCCGGCGCCCATCCGCTCACCCCCGAGGGGCTGCCCAGGCGACGCCGCAAACAGGTCGAGACCGGCGCCGAGCGGGGTGCCCCGCCACCAGTGCCGCCGCCTCCCGTACGGAAGAAGCCCGCGGAGGCGGGGAACCGGTTCGGTTCGTTCCACACCGCCGTCAAGCAGGACCGCACTCGCACGACACCACGCTCGGAAGGCACGACCTCATGAACCCGCATGACCTCGACTGGAAGCTCGACGCCCTGCTGGCGAAGACGCCGGGGGCGCGGCACGCGCTCGCGGTGTCCAACGACGGGCTGGTGATCACCCACTCCTCCGACCTGACCCAGTCGGAGGCGGAGACGCTGGCCGCCATCGCCTCCGGCATCCAGAGCCTGGCCAGAACGGTGTCGACCAAGTTCGGCGACGGCACCGGCAGCGTGGAGCACTCCCTGGTCGCGGTCGGCGGTGCGGTGCTGATGACCGTCGAGGCGGGCGAGGGCGCCCATCTCGCGGTGCTCGCCCGCGAGGACGCCGACCCGGGGATCGTCGGCAACAGCATGTCCGTGCTGGTCGACGGGCTTCTCTCGTACCTCACCTCGCCGCAGCGCATGCCCGGGGAGGAGGGCGGCGCGACGGCATGATGCGCTGGGACGTCCATGAACAGCCGGACCGGCTGTTCGCCGCGACGGGAGGACGTAGCCGCGCGTACACGGAATTCGATCTGGTGTCACTGGTCGTCAGCGAGTCCGAACCGGCGGCGGGTATGACCCCGGAGACGGTTCAGATCCTGAGGCTGTGCCGCCATCCGATGGCGCTGGTGGAGGTCTCCGCGCGGCTACGCATGCCCGTGGGCGTCGTCGCGATCCTGCTGTCCGATCTGCTCGCCGAGGGCCGGATCTCCGTCCGCCACCCCAGCAGTGTGGCCGGTGCCCCGCCGCGCTCCGGCGGGCAGTCGGCTCCGCGCGGCGTGGAGCCCGCCCCGGCGCGGCACCCGCTGCCCGACACCGGCCTGGTCCGAGAGGTTCTCGTTGCACTCAAAAATCTCTGAGCACTCAAAGACCTCTGAGACGGTCGACGAGTCCCCCTTGGGCGACGTCGAGGCCTCCTTGGGCGACGTCGAGGCGCCCTTGAGCGACAGGGCCCGGGACGCGGTGAAGATCGTGATCTCGGGCGGCTTCGGCGTCGGCAAGACGACCTTCGTCCGGGCCGTCAGCGAGATCGACCCGCTGACGACCGAGGCCGTGATGACCGAGACGGGCGTGGGCGTCGACGACGTGGCCGGGGTGGAGGGCAAGTCGGCCACCACGGTCGCCTTCGACTTCGGCCGGATCAGCGTCACGGAGCGGATCGTGACGTATCTGTTCGGCGCCCCCGGGCAGAGCCGCTTCCGGTTCCTGTGGGACAACCTGTTCGTGGGCGCCTGGGGCGCGGTGGTCCTGGTGGACACCCGGCGGCTGGCGGACTCGTTCCCCGTCATCGACCACCTGGAGCGCAAGGGGATGCCGTTCGTCGTCGCCCACAACCGCTTCGACGACAGTCCGGACCACGGCCTCGACGCCATACGCGGCGCGCTCGACCTCGCGGACGCGATACCGCTGGTCGCCTGCGACGCCCGCTCCCACACCTCGGGCAAGGACGTCCTGGTGGCGCTGCTCGACCATCTCCACACCCTGTCCGCCGCCCAGGAGGCCGCTTCGTGACCCAGCCGACCTCACCGTCCGACGAACCCGCCGCACCAGACGGGCCGGGTTTACGCGACGAACCCGGCGCACCTTCCCCGCCAGAGGCCGACGCGCCCCCCATCGAGCAGCCCGCGTCCCACCACGACGCCCCCGAGCTGTTCGGCACGCGCTTCCAGGACACGCCCGCGGAGGTGTACCGGGAGCTGCGGAACACCTACGGACCGGTCGCCCCCGTGCTGCTCCCCGGCGGCGTCCCCGCCTGGCTGGTCGTCGGCTACCGCGAACTGCTGCGCGTCACCGAGAACACCAAGGTGTTCGGGCGCGCTTCGGCGCGCTGGAAGCTGTGGCCGCAGATCCCGCCGGACTGGCCGCTGCGTCCCATGGTCGAGGACAACGGGTCGCTGCTGTACCGGGAGGGCGACGATCACCGCAGGCGCGCCGGAGCGGTCGGATCCGCCCTCGAAGCGGTCGATCTCAATCAGATGCAGGACGCCACCCAGTCGTTCGCGCAGGGCCTGATCGAGAAGCTGAGCGAAGGCAGCCGGGCCGACCTGATCGCCGACTACGCCCATCCGCTGCCCGTGCTCGCCCTCAGCCGCGTCCTCGGCCTGTCCGACGCCGAGGGCGTCGCCCTGGTGAAGGCCATCAACGACATCGTCGACGGCGGCCCCGACGCCCTGCGCGGGCAGATCGAGGTGCGCGACACCATGGAGCGGCTGGTGGCCCGCAAACGGAAGGACCCCGGCCCGGACGCCACCTCCCGGATGCTCGCCGACCACGCCGGTCTCACCGACCAGGAGGTGGTCGAGGACCTGATGGTCCTCACCCTCGCCGGACACCAGCCCTGCATGGACTGGATCGGCATGACGCTGTGGCTGCTGCTCACCGACCACGACTACGCAGCCGACATGGGCGGCGGCCGCCGCTCGGTCCGCCAGGCCATGCACCAGGTGCTGCGTGACCACACGCCGGTGCAGATCTTCGCGGGCCGGTTCACCACCCAGGACACCGTCCTCGGCGCTACCCGCATCCCGGCCGGTGACCTGGTGCTGCTCGGACTCGCGGGGGCCAACACCGACCCGTACGTACGCCCCCAGGCGGCCGGGATCGCCGGGATGGCCGGGGCGGCCGGGCCGGAGGGCCACAACGCCTATATGTCGTACAGCCACGGCGAGCACCGGTGCCCGTACGCGGGCCAGTGGATCGCCGAGGTCGTCGCCCACACCGCCGTCGAGACGCTGCTGGAGCACCTGCCGGACGTGGAACTGGCCGTGCCCGCGGACGCGTTGCGGTGGCGTCCCTCGCCGTGGCTGCGCGGCCTGACCTCGCTGCCCGTCACCTATACGCCCGCCCACTCATACACCGGAGGCTTCGGTTGGGACTGACCGAGGAACGACCCTTCCTGCTCGACCCGACGATCCGTACGTCCGCGGAGGAGAGCGAACTCCTCTACGCAGCAGGCCCCGTGGTCCGGGTGGAGCTGCCGGGCGGGGTGCCCGCCTGGGCCGTCACCCATGACGCGCCCGCCCGCGAGGTGATGCGCGACAGCCGCTTCGTGAAGGACATCGGCCAGTGGGGCGCCTGGACGCGCGGGGAGATCCCCCCGGACTGGCCGCTGATCGGCCTGGTCGACCTGGGGACCTCCATGGTCAGCACGGACGGCCCCGAGCACCGGCGGTTGCGCCGCCCGGTCGCCCGGGAGTTCACCCCGCAGCGGGTGGAGGCGCTGCGCGGCCGTGTCGAGGAGATCACCCGCGAGCTGCTCGACCGTACGGCGGAGGCCGTCGCGGACGGGGGTTCGGGCGGGGTGGTGGACCTCAAGGACACCTTCGCGTTCCCGCTGCCCATCACCGTGGTCGGCGAGCTGTTCGGCATGCCGACCGAATGGCACCGGCCGATGCGGAAGCTGTATGACGCCTTCTTCGACAACAACTCCGCCCCCGAGACCGTCCTCGCCACCCTCCAGGGGCTGTACGACTACATCGCGCGGCTGGTCCAGCTCAAGCGCGACGAGCCCGGCGCCGACCTCACCAGCGCGCTGCTGTCGGAACTCGGCGACGAACCGTCACAGGAGGCCCTCGAGGAGCTGATCGCCACCATCCAGGTGATGATCACGGCCGGGCACGAGACCAGCGTCCATGTGATCGTGAACTCCGTACGGTCGCTGCTGGGCGACCCCGCGCAGCTCGAACTCGTCCACACCGGCCGCTACAGCTGGGACGACGTGGTCGAGGAGAGCCTGCGGCTGGACGCCCCGGCGCTGAACTTCCTGTTCCGCTTCGCCACGGAGGACATCGACGTCGCCGGAACCCTCGTGCGCGCGGGGGAGGGCGTGGTGATCAGTTACGGCGGCATGGGCCGCGACCGCGCCCAGCACGGCGCGGACGCCGACCGCTTCGACATCGCCCGCCGCCCCCGGCACACCTCGTTCGGCCATGGCCCGCACAGCTGCCCGGGCGCCTCGCTCGCCCGTCTGGAGACCACCATCGCGCTGCGGGAACTCTTCGCCCGCTTCCCCGGTCTGCGGCTCGCCGACCCGGACGAGCCGCTGGAGCGCTCCCCGTCGGTCATCGTCAACGGCCACCGGGCGCTGCCGGTGCGGCTGGGCTGACGGGCCTGACCGCAGGCCTTGCGGGGCCTTGCGGGGCCTTACGGGGGACCTCACGGCCAGAGCGACTCGCGCCGCCAGCCGCCGCGTTCCTCCGGGGCGCGGCGGTAGCGGAGCCGTACGTGCCGCCGCCGCGCCTCCTCCTGGTAGAACTCCACCTCGTCCGGCTCCAGGGCGTACAGCGTCCAGGTGGAGGCGGTGGCGTCCGGTTCGCGCGCGGCCCGCTCGTCCGCGTCCGCGAAGGCCGCCTCCAGCTCCTCCTGCGAACCGAGCACCGCGCTCTGCCTCCCCGCCCCGGCCAGTGCCGCCGCCAGCGCGGCGGGGGAGCGGCCGCGCAGGTCCGCCGCGCTCTCCTCGGGCGCGGCCTGCGTGACGCGCCCGCTGATCCGGACCTGGCGTCCGTCGCGCATCCAGTGGAAGCCCAGCGACGCGTACGGGTGCTCGGCCAGATCGCGGCCCTTGCGGCTGGTGCGATGGGTGCCGAAGTGCCAGCCACGGGCGTCGGCGCCGCGCAGCATCACGGTGCGCAGGGACGGGCGGCCGTCCGCACCGGCCGTGGCGAGCATCATCGTGTGCGGGCCCGGTTCGCCGCCCTCGGCGGCCTCGCGCAGCCACCGCCGGAACAGCGGAAGCGGTGCGTCCGGGGCCTGGGCGGGGTCGAATACGGGCAGTTCGTCCGCGTGCGGGACGCGCAGGCCCCGCAGCAGTTCCCGGAAGGCCTCGTCGTCGTGTGCGTCGTGGGCGTCGTTCATGGGGGCACCATCCGACCACCCGGCGCCGGGCGGGGCAAGCGGAAGCCGTACGCCGGTCAGCCGCGGCCGAGCACGACCGTCCCGGAGGAGCAGAACCAGCCGCCCGTCCCCGACGCCACGGCCAGTTCCGGCAGCCGTCCGCCCGCCTTGCGCACCTGGCGTTCACCCGCCTCGCCGCGCAGCTGCCGTACCGCCTCGACCAGCAGGAACAGCCCGCGCATCCCGGGGTGGCAGGCGGACAGGCCGCCGCCGTCGGTGTTGACCGGCAGCGCGCCGCCGAGCGTCAGCCGGCCGCCCGCCGCGAACGCGCCGCCCTCGCCCTTCGCGCAGAAGCCGAGGTCCTCCAGGGTCACCAGCGTCATATAGGTGAACGCGTCGTACAGCTCCGCCACATCGATCTCCGACGGCCGCACCCCCGCCCGCGCGAAGGCCGCCCGGCCGGAGGCCGCCGCGGGTGAGACGGTGAAGTCGTCCCACTCCGACATCGCGGAGTGGGAGACGGCGGTGCCCGCCCCCAGCACCCACACCGGGGGCCGGGCCGTGTCCGCGACGAGCTCCTCGGCCGCCAGCAGCACCGCGCAGCCGCCGTCCGAGCGGATGCAGCAGTGCAGTTTGGTGAACGGGTCGGCGATCATCGGCCCGCTCAGGACGTCATCGACCGTGATCGCGTCGCGGAACATCGCGTCCGGGTTGTGCGCGGCGTTGGCGCGTGCCTGAACGGCGATGTCCGCGAGCTGTTCGAGGGTGGTGCCGTACTCGTGCATATGGCGGCGCGCGGCCATCGCGTACTTGGCGATCAGGGTGTGGCCGTACGCCACCTCGAACTGGAGCGGTCCGCGCGCCCCGAAGGAGAGGTTCGCGGTCCGGCGTCCCGCCCGGATGTCGGCGCGGGCGGTCGACCCGTAGACGAGGAGGACGGCGCGGGCGTGCCCGGCGGCGATGGCGTCCGCCGCGTGCGCCGCCATCACCTCCCACGTGGCGCCGCCGACGGCCGTGGAGTCGGTCCAGCCGGGCCGCAGCCCCAGGTACTCGGCCACCTCCACGGGTGCCAGGGTGCCGAGCCCCGCCGAGGCGAAGCCGTCCACCACGGACCGGTCGAGACCGGAGTCGGCGAGCGCGCGGCGGGCGGCCTGGGCGTGCAGGGTGTAGGGGGTGGGGCCGTCGACGCGCCCGCAGTCGGCGAGGGCGACGCCGACGACGGCGACCTTGCGGGGGGCGGGCGTCATGTATCTGACGGTACATCAGATTCGGCGTTAGTATGACTGGTCGTCAGGAACGGGAGGTGCTTCGTCCGATGGATGCCGCGCTCAGTGAGGAGCAGGAGGAGATCCGGCGCACCCTGCGCGAGCTGCTGCGGGGGCGGTGCGGCGGCGACGAGGTCAAGGCCGCGGTCCGCACCGCCGCCGGATACGACGAGGCGCTGTGGGGCTGTCTCGCGGGACGGCTGGGCCTGCCCGGGCTCGCGCTGCCCACCGTGTACGGGGGCGTCGGCTGCGGGTCCGTCGAGCTGGCGCTCGCCTGCGAGGAGACCGGGCGCGCGCTGTTGCCCTCGCCGCTGCTGGCCACCGCCGTGCTCGCCGCGCCCCTGGTCGCCGCCCTCGGGACCGCCGCCCAGCGCGCCGAGCTGCTGCCGCGCGTCGCGCGCGGCGACCTGACGGCGGCCCTCGCGGTCCCGGGCCGGGCGCTGCCCGCGGCGCTGGGGCTGGTCCGCGTGGTCGCGCCGGACGGGCCCGCGGCGCCAGGGGGAGCGTGCGATCGCCAGGGCGCGGCGGACTGGGCGGGGGGCGGGCGCGCGGGGGGTGTCCAGGCCCGGGTCCGGGACGGGGGCTGGCGGCTGTACGGGCAGGTGGAGCAGGTGCTCGACGGGCACAGCGCCCGGCTGCTGCTGGTCGCCGCCCGCGCCGGGGGCTATACGCGCGGCCGCACTCTGGTCTTCGCCGTACGGGCGGGGGCGCCCGGACTGGTCCGCACCCGGCTGACCGCGCTGGACGAGACCCGGCCGCAGGCCCGTATCGAGCTGCGGGACGTCCCGGCCGAGCTGCTGGGCGAGGACGGCGCGGACGTGGCGGGCGCGCTGGCCGGGCTGGGCGGACCGGCGGCGGCCGCCCTCGCCGCCGAGGCGGTGGGCGCGGCG
This sequence comes from Streptomyces sp. NPDC041200, assembly GCF_055591805.1. Taxonomy (NCBI): domain Bacteria; kingdom Bacillati; phylum Actinomycetota; class Actinomycetes; order Kitasatosporales; family Streptomycetaceae; genus Streptomyces; species Streptomyces sp. NPDC041200. Next base: position 42,653 of record NZ_JBVIZF010000016.1, read on the forward strand.
GACGCGGCCCTCGCCCGTACGGTCGGCCACGTACGGACCCGGGAGCAGTTCGGCCGCCCGATCGGCTCCTTCCAGGCGGTCAAGCACCGGCTGGCCGATGTGTACGTGGCGGTCCAGGCGGCCCGCTCGGCGGCGTACTACGCGGCATGGGCGGCCGACGGGCCACAGGGCCGGGTCGCGGGGCCGCTGGCGCTCGCGGCGGCCCTGGAGGCGCAGCGGGTAGCCGCGGGCGAGGCCGTGCAGCTGCACGGCGGCATCGGCATCACCTGGGAGCACGACGCGCATCTGTATCTCAAGCGGGCCGCCTCCGACGAGCTGCTGTTCGGCCCCGCGCACCGGCTGCGGGAGCGGGCGGCCGACCGGGACGGGCTCTTCGCCCCGGCCGCCGCCGCGGCGGTGACGGTCTGATGCCGCCGGGGGCGCGGATGACGCGGCTCGTCCAGAAGATGTCCTCGGGGCGTACCTTCGCGCGGCTCGCCCCGCACGTCGTCCCGGCCCTCGACCGCGCCGTCCACCGGCTGACCCGGGGCCGGGTGCTGCCGAGCGCGCGGATGCTGCCGGGGGTGATCCTCACGGCGCGCGGCGCGAAGTCCGGGCTGCCCCGCCGTACGCCGCTGGCGTGCATGCCGGAGGAGGACGGCGGCTGGCTCCTGGTCGGCAGTAACTTCGGCCGCCCCGGCCATCCGGCCTGGACCGCCAATCTGCTGCGCCACCCGGACGCGGAGATCAGCTGGCAGGGCCGCGACATCCGGGTCCGGGCCCGTCTGCTGGAGGGCGCGGAGCGGGAGCGGGCCTGGACGGCGGTGGTGGCCTTCTGGCCGCCGTACGCGAGCTACCAGGCGCGGGTGGACCGCCGGATCCGGCTCTTCCGCCTGGAGCCGGTGCCCGGGCGGGAGCGGTAGGCGCCGCGGGTTGTTCAGGGCGGGGGAGTGCCTTACCGAACAACCCGGCGGCCGTTGGAATCGGTGCGGCGGGGCAGCACCCGCCGTACCGCTTCCGACCGACCGAAGGACGATGACGTGAACAGCAACCGTATGGGCCGACGGGCCGCGACCACCGCCGTGACGCTGACCATGGCGGGCACCCTCGGGTTCGGCCTGATGACGCCGACGGCGTCCGCCGCCAACGGACCCTGCTACGACGGGCGGTGCAAGACCACCGTGTCGGCGCCCAAGACCATCAAGGTCGACAGCCGCAAGTTCGGGTTCGGGAGCTTGAAGATCACGAGCGTCAGCTCCCGGACCGTCAGGATGTCGGCCGCGGGAGGGAGCCTCAGCGGCAGCACCAGCCCGGGCGGCACCGTCACGTTCAACAACCTGAAGATCTGGGTGAAGTCGGTCTCCGGCCGCAAGGCCAGCCTTCAGCTGTTCCCGACGCGGTACTGACCCCGCGCGGAAACGGCCGCGGCGGACCACTCGGGTCGAGTGGTCCGCCGTGACATGACAGGACGTGCTGGCCCGCCGACCGGGCCCGGCCGGCTTCGGCGCGCGGATGCACGCGGGGGCGCGGACGGGCACGCGGGCGCGGTAGTGAGCGCCGCGGCGCTACTTCGGTGGCTTGCGACCGGTGATCCCCAGGTGCACCAGCAGCGCCAGGCTCGGCTTCAGGTCGGCCTGCTTGACGCCCCAGCTCTGGAACCCCTTCTGGTGGGCGGAGACCGCCGCCAGCATCGCGACGAGCGAGCCCGCCACGGCAGCCGGCTGGACGTCCTTGTCGTACCGGCCCTTGGACTGAAGCTCCTTGATCGCGTCCGTCAGGGAGTTGGTGACGGCGTTGAGGATCTTCATGCGGATCTTGTAGAACCGCTTGTCTCCCTCGGCCGCGCCGAGGTCGACCACACGCAGAATGGCGTCGTGTTTGCGCCAGAAGGAGAGGAAGCCGTCGACCAGCTCGTCGGCGGCCGTGGCGCCGGACTTGCCCGCCCAGGAGCGCCCGGCGACCAGATCGGTCAGGCTCGCGCCCTCCTTCGCCATCTCCTCGGCGATCTCGAGGACGGCGCCCTCCACATCGGGGAAGTACTGGTAGAACGTCGCCGGTGAGGTGCCTGCCTTGCGGGCGACATCGATGACTTTGACGTCTCGGTACGGGGATGTGCTGAGCATCTCGCCGAGGCAGTCGAGCAGCTTCTGCCGCGTCGCCTGCCCGCGACGACCGGCCACCCGACCGTCGACGGTGCGTACTTGTCCTGTCATGCAGTCAGCTTACCGAGGGGTGATCGAAGCGCGATTCGACTGCGTGCAAATGGGGTTCGTGCGGGATGAGAGGGTTTGTGAGCCCTCCGTCGCAGCTCGGAATGGCTGATTCCGGCCCCATCCGAGGGCCTCTCGGATGGCGTCAAGCCGTCAATCACCGCTCAGCCATGCGGGTGAATCGTGTTATCAACAGGCTGTGGATAAGAAGCGTGGATGACCCGGTCGGAGCCTGGCGGAACGGGCCAAGGATTGGCCAAATATTTCGACTTCCGGAGCGGGCAGACGCGGCGATCCCCCGTTAGCGTGGCAAACGCGGCAAAGGCCGCGAATACGCGGGACGCGGGAGGACTCGGGCCATGGTCGCTTGCGCGGAAGGCGTGCCCTGCTGGGTGGACGCGATGCTGCCCGACCTCGCGGCGGGCCGCCGCTTCTACGGCGAGCTGTTCGGCTGGACCTTCACCGAGGGCACCGCGGGCTACCGCCCGTACACCTGGGCCCGGCTCGGCGGGAAGGACGTCGCGGCGCTGGTCCCCAAGTCCGACGGCCGGATGCCCACCGTCTGGAACGTCTACCTCGCGACCGGGGACGCCGCCGCGGCCACCGCCCGGATCCGCGAGGCGGGCGGCCGGGTGATCGTCGCGCCCCGGTGGATCGACGACCTGGGTGTGATGGCCACGGCCGCCGACCCGGGCGGCGCGGTCTTCGGGCTCTGGCAGGCCGGCAGCCACCCCGGCTTCGCCCGCCGGGACGAACCCGGCGCGTATGGATGGACCGAGGTCCACACCCGGGAGCCGCGGGTGGTGGACGCCTTCTACCGGACGGTCTTCGGCTACGAGGCGGCTCCCGCGCCCGGCGTCGGCGAGACCGCGCCCGGCACCCAGGGGCCCGCGCCCGGCGCCCAGGGGCCCGCGCCCGGGTCGAAGCGCCCCGCCGAGATCCTGCTGTGGTCGCCGCGCGGCGACCCCGCCGACCCCGGTCACGCCGTCGCCGCGCGGGTCGTGATGAGTGAACGGCACCCGGTCGAACTGCCCGCGCACTTCCTGACGTACTTTGTGGTGGCGGACTGCGATCATGTGTCGCGTACGGCCCAACGGCTGGGCGGGCGGGTCCTCAATGGGCCCGAAGATACGCCGTACGGGCGTTTCGCGGTCCTAGCGGACAATCAGGGCGCGGTTTTCGCGGTCATCGACACCTCGTCGGCGGACTCCGGAACAACGGAGAACAGGGCGGGGCGGGGCTGAGGGCGGTCCGGCGGCCGGTCGGTCGAACCGGATGGGCTCCGGCTCCGTATCGCCCGATGACACGACGAATCGCCCCCGGGTTCGCAACCGCCGCCTTCGCCAGAGAGAATGCAGGATGCGTGCCGCCGGTTGGTTTGTCGGTGAGACGCTGCACGGGGCTGTATTTTTTCAAGCCCCCACGGGGAGGTGGCAGGCAAGTGGTGGACCAGCTGACGCAGCACGATCCGAGGCGGATCGGTCCCTTCGAGGTGCTGGGCCGGCTTGGCGCGGGCGGCATGGGGCTCGTCTATCTGGCACGTTCGGCGTCCGGCCGACGGGTCGCGATCAAGACGGTCCGGACCGAGCTGGCCGAGGACCAGTTGTTCCGCGTCCGCTTCACCCGCGAGGTGGAGGCGGCCCGCGCGGTCAGCGGTTTCTACACGGCCGCCGTCGTGGACGCCGATCCGCGCGCCGCGGTGCCCTGGCTGGCCACGGCCTACGTCCCCGCGCCCTCCCTTGAGGAAATAGTCAATGAGTGCGGGCCGATGCCCGCCCAGGCGGTGCGCTGGCTGGCGGCCGGGGTCGCCGAGGCGCTGCAGTCCATCCACGGCGCGGGCCTGGTCCACCGGGACCTGAAGCCGTCGAACGTGCTGGTCGTCGAGGACGGCCCGCGCGTGATCGACTTCGGTATCGCCTCGGGCGTCTCCAACACCCGGCTGACGATGACCAACGTCGCCGTGGGCACGCCCGCCTATATGTCACCCGAGCAGGCGCGCGACTCACGCAGCGTGACGGGCGCCAGTGACATCTTCTCGCTCGGCTCGACCCTGACCTTCGCGGCCACCGGGCACGCCCCCTTCCACGGCGCCAACCCGGTCGAGACCGTGTTCATGCTGCTGCGCGAGGGCCCGGACCTGACCGGGCTGCCGGACGAGCTGCGGCCGCTCATCGAGTCGTGCATGCAGATGGAGGCCGACCGGCGGCCGTCCCCGGCGGATTTGCAGTCGCAGCTGGCCCCGCACCTCTTCGCGTCCAACGCCGACGACAGCGGTACGGCCTCGGCGTGGTTGCCGGGCGGCGCGGTCGCGCTCATCGAGCGCAAGCGCAGCGGACGCAATCAGGTGGCCCGCGGCTCGCGGCCCCCGTCCGGCTCCTCCCGCCCCTCCGGGAGCGGCGGGGCCGGAAGCCGTCCGTCCGTGCCGCTGCCGCCCGAGCGGCCGCCCACACCGCCCTCGTACGCCCCTGCCGGGGCCGACGGGCGCGGCGGCGGGCGGCACGGGGCGCCCGCGGGAGCGGGCGGCTGGGAGCCGGTGGGCGCGGGCGATCCGCGCGGAGGCATGCGCGCGGACCAGGCGGCCGGTCCGTCGAACGCGCTGGGCGCCATCGGCCCCGGGCGGCACGCCGCGCCGCCGTCCGCACCCGGCCCCTCAGCTCCCGTGCCCTCCGCACCCGCGCCCGCGCCCGCCCCGGCGCCCGCGCCCCTGCCCATGCCCATGCCCACCGGGACTGACGGGCCGGTCCGGCTGCACAACTCCCAGGTGGCCATCGGCCCCGGGCTGCACGCCGCCGCCACGCGCGACCCGCAGCCGCGGCACGACACCGGGCCGGCCACGGGCTGGGTGCGGCCGCCCACCGGTCTGACCACCGGCGGGGTGAGCGGGGGCGAGGCCGCGGGCGCCGTCCCGCCGCCCTCCCACTCCCCGGCCACCGACGCGGCCGAGCAGCCGGGCGCGGCGGGCCACGGCCGCTGGCGCCCCTGGCGGTTCCGCATGTCGAACGACGTGTGGGGCACCCCGGCCGTCGCCGGAGACCTGCTCTACGTCACCTCGTTCGAGGTGCACGCCCTGGATGTGGCCACCGGGCGGCGGCAGTTCAAGACCCGCGACGTGGCCTGGGCGATGGCCGTCGAGGGCGGCCGTATCCACGCCTCCGACGGGCCCACCCTGTACGCGCTGGACGCGACGGACGGCTCCGAGCGGTGGCGGCTGTCCACGGACGGCTGGGTCTACTCGCTCAAGGTCGACCGCGGCACGGTCGTCACCGGCACCCGCGGCGGCGGCGTCCAGGCCTGGGAGGCGGCCAACGGCGAGCTGCTGTGGGAGACGCAGGGCATCCAGACCGACTTCGAGACGCCCGAGTCCGGTCCGGCCGTGCACGACGGCACGGTCTACGTGTGGTCGGACGCCCGGCTGCGCGCCCTGGAGGCGCGTACGGGCCATGAGCGCTGGTCGTACCCGGTCGGCGACACGGCGTCCTGCGGCGGCGTGCCGCTGCGGCTGCTCCCGGCGCCCGACGGGGCCGTGTACGTCTCGGCCGGTACCCGGGTGCTGGCGATCGACATCGCCCGCGGGGAGGTGCGGTGGCGCTTCGAGGCGCCCGCCGTCTTCCTGAGCGCCCCGGCGTACGCGCCCGGGCCCGCGGTGACCGGCGGCGGCATCTACATCGCCGACTACCTGGGCACGGTCTACGCGCTCGACGCCTCGAACGGCCGCGACCGCTGGCGCATCGCCACCGAGGCGCGCGGCTCGGTCGAACCGGTCCTGGTGGCCGACGGCTCCGTCCACCTGGGCAGCGGCAGCGCCCTGTACACGCTCGACGCGGTCACGGGCACCCCCAAGTGGCGCTTCGCGGCGGGCGGCGAGGTCATCGGCTCCCCGGTCGTCGCCGACGGCCGCGTCCACTTCGGCTCGGCCGACCACTGCCTCTACACGGTCGACGCGGCCGGCGGCCAGCTCCGCTGGAAGCTGGCCACGGGCGGCGAGATCACCGGCTCGCCGGTGGCGGCGGGCGGTGTGGTGTACGCGTGCAGCAAGGACCGCTGTGTGTACGCCCTGGACGCGGTCAAGGGCACCGGCCAGTCCCGCCCCTCGGCCCGCCCATAGCGGCTGTGTCCCTGACAACCCCTGCTACGGTGATGCGCGTTCACTGACCTCCCGGGCGGCGCCCGGGAGGCCGCTGGTATCGACGGGGGAAAGTGGTTCATCATGCGGAGAGGTCTGCGGCTCACGGCCGTGCTCATGGTGGTGCTGGTGGCGCTCACCGGGTTCAAGGGCAAATCGCGCGGAAGCCGGGGGCACGGAGGCGGCGGAGGCGGCTGCTCCAGCTCCAGTTCGCATCAGTCCGGTTCCAGTTCCGGTTCCGGTTCGAGCTCCGGCGGCTACTCGGACTCCGACGACTCGTATTCCGGTTCCGGCGGCTCCCGCTACCGCCACAACAACCGCTACGGCTCCACCCCGTCCGCCGGTGGTACGGCGAGCGCGTCGCCGAAGGAGCCGGAGACGACCGTCGTCACCTGCGCGGGCCGGGACAAGGACGGTGACCCGGCCGCCACGGTCAAGGTGCGCAACCGCTCGGGCTCGTCCGAGCTGTACATCGTCGACATGACCTTCCTCGACAAGAGCGGGGCCGAGGTGACCCGGGGCAGCGAGAACGTACGCGTCCCCGCGGGGCGGACCGAGACCGTCCGGGTGCCGCTCGACGATCCGCTGGAGGCCCGGAACGTCGTGCGGTGCGAGGTCGCGTCCGTCTACTGAGCCGGTGTGCCGAGCCGTGGTGACTTGGGAGTACGGGCACCCGTTGGCTAGGGTGGCGTGCACTTGTCAACCGATATCAGGTTGGCTTGATTGCGGCTTTTCCACGGGGGTAATTCCATGCAACGCCGTTCCTCGCGCCTGTTTGCCGTCACCTTGGTCGGCGTGCTCGCGCTCACCGGATCGCTCACCGGATGCGGAAAGAAGAAGAGCCACGGACTCGGGGGGAGCGACAACGGATTCGTCTCCGGCGGTACCGGCGGCGGCGACGAGCCCGCGTCCGGCCCCAGCGGACTGTCCAGCGACATCCCCACCGACCTGCCGAGCGGGCCCTCGGACCTGCCGTCCTACGGCGCCCCGACGCCGTCGGACTCATACACCTACTCCGCGCCGCCCACCTACAACCCGGACGCGACCAGCGAGACGAGCGGCACCAACTGCCGCTACGACCAGTCGACCAGCCAGTTCAAGTACGACATCAAGGTCACCAACACCGACACCACCCGCAGCTTCCGCTACTCGGTCAGCGTCAAGTGGAACGACTACGCGGACGACGGGCTGCTCGGCTACGACAGCCAGGACGTGACCGTGCTGCCCGGCCAGAGCGAGACGTTCACGGCCACCGCGAGCTACACCATCACCAAGCGCACCCAGTACACCTGCCAGATCAGCCTCTCCTCCAAGTACACGACGAGCTGACGCGGCGGGGGCTCCGGCTCACCGCGTACGGAAGCCGGGCGTGCGGGCCGCGAAGAGCGCGGCCTGCGCGCCCGGCGGCAGGTTCCCCAGGGCGATCAGCTCCGGGGCCCGGGCGAGCGCCGGGGACAGCGCCGCCTCCTTCGCCGCCCACAGCGCCCGTACGGTGCCCTGGACCGCCTCCGTCGGGTGCGCCGCGATGACCGCGGCGGCCCGCACCGCGGCGGCCACCGCCTCGCCCGGCGGCACCACCTCGCTGACCAGCCCCGTCTCATAGGCCCGTCGCGCGGAGACCCGCTCGGCGGTCCCCATCAGCGCCATCCGCGCGACCTCCCCGGCGGGCATGCGCTGCGCCATGTAGACGGCCTCGTACGCGCTGACCATCCCGTAGGAGGTGTGCGGGTCGAAGAAGGTGGCGGTCTCGTCGGCGACGATGAACTCGGTCTCGCCCAGCAGGTAGAACGCCCCGCCGCACGCCATCCCGCCCACCGCCGCCACGACCGGCTTCCACAGGTCGTTCGCCTTGGGCCCGATGTCCCGCAGCGGATCGTCCATCGCGTACGGGGACGGCGGCTGGGGGACCGTCACCGTGCGGTCGATCCCGGTGCAGAACGCCCGCTCGCCCGCCCCGGTGAGCACCACCGCCCGCACCGACTCGTCCCGGCGCAGGTCCCGCCATACGGAGGCCAGTTCGGCGGCGGTCGCCAGGTCGATGGCGTTGTGGCGCTCGGGCCGGTCCAGGGTGACGACCGCGACCCCGTCGTCCCGGGTCTCCCTCACGACCGTCATGGCCGCTCCAGCAGCCAGCGCACCACCGTGGGCCCGCCCGGCATGGGATGGAAGACGGCCCGCACGGGCGCGCCGATCCGTATCCGCGCCGGGTCGACGGAGTTCAGCGCGGCGCCGGGGGAGTCGACCAGGTTGCCCACCAGCCGGATGCGCGGGGCCTCGGCCAGTTCGACGAGGATCACGTTGTACGGGGCCTGGGCCGCGTAGGCGGGCAGCAGCGGCGGATGCGGCAGGACGTACGACCAGATCCGGCCACGCCCGCTCGTCCGTGTCCACAGGCTGTCGAAGGACTGGCAGCGCGGGCAGCACGGCCGGGGCGGGAAGCGCGGTTCACCGCAGCCGCCGCAGGTCTGGACGCGCAGCTCCCCGCGGGCCGCGTAGTCGAAGAAGGGGGCGCCGTCCTCGTCGGGCACGGGCCGGAGCAGCTCCAGCGGCTCGGTCGGCTCGGTCATGGGTCAACTCCTCAGCAGCAGGGCCGATGTGGGAACTCCCTCGCCCGCTGTGACCAGGCAGGTCCGGGCGTCGGGGACCTGGGCGGTGCTGGTTCCGCGCAGCTGTCTGACCCCCTCGGTGATGAGGTTGAAGCCGTGCACGTACGCCTCGCTCAGCCCGCCCCCGCCGGTGTTGAGCGGCAGCAGTCCGCCCACCTCCAGCGCGCCGCCCTCGGTGAACGCGGCGCCCTCGCCGCGCCCGCAGAAGCCGTAGCCCTCCAGGGACAGCGGGATCAGCGGGGTGAACGCGTCGTAGATCTGCGCCACGTCCACGTCCCGCGGGCCGAAGTCGGCGGTTTTCCACAGGTGGCGGGCGGCGGTCCAGGCGGGCCCGGTGAGCGGGTCGTCGTTCCAGTAGTTGACCATCCCGTGGTGCTGGGCGGGCAGCCCCTGGGCGGCGGAGTGGACGTACACCGGCGGGCGGGCGCAGTCGCGCGCCCGCTCGGCGGAGACGATGACGCAGGCCAGCGCGCCGTCCGTCTCCAGGCAGTTGTCGAACAGGCACAGCGGTTCGCTGATCCAGCGGGCGGTCATGTACATCTCGCGGGTCAGCGGGCGGTCGTACATCATCGCGGCGGGGTTCTGGTTGGCGCGGTTGCGGCAGGCCAGCGCGACGTTGAAGAAGTGGTCGCGGGTGGCGCCGTACTCGTGCATGTAGCGCCGCGCCAGCAGCCCGATCTCGTCGGCGGGCCGCAGCAGTCCGTACGGCCGGGTCCACTGGGCGGGGGTGGGCAGCTGGACGCGGGTGTTGGTCCAGGGCCGGGGCCCGCTGCCGCGTTTGCGGGAGCGCCAGGCCACCCCGACGCCCGCCTGGCCGGTGGCGATCGCGGCGGCCAGGTGCGCGACGGTGGCGCAGGAACCGCCGCCCCCGTAGCCGACCTTGCTGAAGAACGTGACGTCGCCCGCGCCGATCGCCTTGGCGACCTCGACCTCGTCGGTCTCCTCCATGGTGTACGAGGCGAAGGCGTCCACCTCGGAGGGGGCGATTCCGGCGTCGTCGAGGGCGGCCAGGATCGCCCGGCAGGCGAGGGTTTTCTCGGATTCGGGGAGGCGTTTGGCGAACGGGGTCTGGCCGATGCCGACGATCGCCGTCGCGTCCTTCAGGCCCATGGCCACCTCCGTACGTCGCGGTCACCGGTGCTGACAGCGGGGAAGGCTACCGCTAATCTGACGGGTAGTCAGCTAGTGGGATCCGGGTGCGGAGGCGTCTCATGGCTCAGTGGCAGACCATCCCGGCGCTGATACGGGACGCGGCGCGGGCTTACGGGGAGGCGACGGAAGCCGTCGTCGAGGGCCGCGCGCGGATCTCGTACGCCGAACTCGGCGCCCGTATCGAGCGCGCCGCGGCCGCCTGCGTCGCCTCCGGCGTCGAGCGGGGCGACCGGGTCGCGATCTGGGCGCCCAACACCACCGACTGGATCGTGGCGGCCCTCGGCGCGGTCACCGCGGGCGGCGTCCTCGTCCCGGTCAACACCCGCTTCAAGGGGGCCGAGGCGGCGTACGTCCTGCGGCGCACCCGGGCCACCCATCTGTTCATCACCGGCACCTTCCTGGGCGCCTCGTACGTGGCGTCACTGCGGCGGGCGGCGGAGCAGGGGGCCGGGCAGGGGGTTCCGCTGCCGGGGCTGCCGTATCTGCGCGAGGTGATCGTCCTCGCGGAGGACGCCCCGGACGACTTCCGCACCTGGAAGGACTTCCTGGCCGCGGGCGAGTCCGTGCCGCCGGACGCCGTACGGGCCCGGGCCGACTCCGTCCGCCCGTCCGACCCCTCCGACATCACCTTCACCTCCGGCACCACGGGCGACCCCAAGGGCGTGGTCATCACCCATGCGCAGACCCTGCGCGTCTACGACACCTGGAGCGAGGTGACGGGGCTGACGCACGGCGACCGCTATCTCATCGTCAACCCCTTCTTCCACACCTTCGGTTACAAGGCGGGCGTCCTCGCCTGCCTGACGCGCGGCGCGACGATGGTGCCGCAGCCGGTCTTCGACGCGGACACCGCGCTCGCCCGCATCGCCGCCGAGCGCGTCAGCGTGCTGCCCGGGCCGCCGACGCTGCACCAGGCGATCCTGGACCACCCGGCACGCGCCGCGCACGACCTGTCCACGCTGCGCCTCGTCGTCACCGGCGCCGCCGTCGTCCCGCTGGAGCTGGTGGAGCGGCTGCGCTCCGAACTGCGGGTCGCCACCGTGCTGACGGCGTACGGCCTGACGGAGGCGTCCGGCACCGTCACCATGTGTCGCCGGGGCGATCCGCCGGAGACCATCGCCGCCACCTCCGGTCGCGCCATCCCGGACACCGAGGTCAAGGTGGTGAGCCCAGCGGGCGGCCCGCGCCCGCCGGGCACCCCCGGTGAGGTGCTGGTCCGCGGCTATCACGTGATGCGCGGCTACTTCGAGGACCCGGTCGCCACCGCCCGCGCCATCACGCCGGACGGCTGGCTGCGGACGGGCGACATCGGCGTCCTCGACGCGGAGGGCAATCTGCGGATCACCGACCGGATCAAGGACATGTTCATCGTCGGGGGCTTCAACGCCTATCCCGCCGAGATCGAGCAACTCCTCGCCCGTCACCCGGACATCGCCGATGTCGCCGTCGTCGGCGTCCCGGACGCCCGCCTCGGCGAGGTCGCCAAGGCCTACGCGGTCCGCCGCCCGGACTCCGCGCTGACGGCCGACGGCCTGGTCGCCTGGGCCCGCCGCGAGATGGCCAACTACAAGGTGCCGCGCCAGGTCGAGTTCCTGCCGGAGCTGCCGCGCAACGCGAGCGGCAAGGTGCTCAAGCGCAGCCTGCGGAGCGGCCGGGCCTGAGGCCGCGACGCAGACCGGAAACCACGACGTGGGGCCGAGCCGGTGCGGCTCGACCCCACGGGTGAGGTATGCGACGGCGGGCAGTCAGCTGTTGACGTCGCTCGTCTCGAGAGCCGGGGAAACCGGCGCGGGGCTGTCCGGGTAAGCGTCCTGTGTCGTCACGCCCGAGGCGTGGTCCGGGTAAGCATCCGCAAAGGCTGGGGCTGCGGTTCCGGCGGCTATGGTCGCAGCAAACGCGCAGGCCAGAAGGGCCTTTTTTGAGCGGGTCATTCCAACTCCTCCGTGGGGCACGAATATTCGCTACTGATACCCAGACCTGGCGGCATGGGAGCATATGTTCGATCAACTGTCCTGAAGTGATCGAATATTGGCGCGACTGTCGTCATTCGCCGTCTTTCGGCGGGACCGGTCACGATGGCCTCCCCTCCTGGCCATCGCGGCCGGTCCCGCCTTCCCGCCCCCCAACGGGATGTACCGCTCCCTACTGCTTGGCCCCGTCCGGGTAGCTGTCCTTCGGCGCGACCGGTGCCGGCGAGTCCGGGTAGCTGTCCTGTGCGGATGCGGGAGCCGGGGAGTCCGGGTAGCTGTCCTGCGCGACAGCGGACTTGGCGCTGTCCGGGTAGCTGTCCTGCGCGGCGGCGGACTTGATACCGTCGGGGTAACTGTCGTCCGTGCCGACAGGCGCGGCCGCGGCCGCGCTGTCGGGAAAGCTGTCCAGGGGCCGGTAGGCGTCGGAAGTGGGCTTGTTGTCCTGACTCATCAGGATCGACTCCTTCAGGGCAGTAGCTTGCAGGGCGATCGACATCCGCCCAGCGACTCCCCCGTGGGTCGCCGGACGGATGTCTCCAGAGCCACTCACCGTAATGGCGGGGCCTGACAATCGATCCGTCTGCCCCCCGCGGGGACGGACCGACTGATATAGAGAGTGCCGTCCGGCGATAAACGATTGATGAACGGTCAGTACTGGCTCTGCTACGCCGCTTCCGCGGGGGCCAGGAGGTTGCGAACCTCGTCCGCCTCGGCGGAGTTCAGCCGCTCGTAGATGACCAGCGCCTCGCGCCAGCAGGCCCGGGCTCGGTCCGTCTGACCGAGCCTGTCCAGAGACTTGCCCAGTACGGTCAGCACGTTGCCGCGGCGGGACTCTCCACCCACGAGACGGAGAGCGAGTGCCCGCTCGGCGTGTGTGGCCGCCTCGGCGGGACGGTGTGCGGCGAGGTGGACCTCGGCCAGCCTGGCGTGGGTGGAGCCTTCCCACAGTCGCTGCCGGTTCTCGCGGAACAATTCGAGGGCGCTGGTCAGCTGCTCCAGCGCCTCGGCATGCCGTCCGGCTTGGAGAAGGGCGAGCCCCAGCGCGAAACGGCCGTTCGCCACACGCAGTGCGAGCCCCAGGCTGTTGAGGATCTCGATGCCCTGCGTCGCGAGAGCGATGGCACTCTCGTACTGGCCCATGGCCGCGTGTGCCCGGGAGATGTTGCACAGGGCGCTGGCGATGCCGGGGCGGTTCTCATCGGTTCGGAAGGCGTCGAGCGCCTGACGGAAGAACCTCTCGGCGTCCTCGTACCGCTTCTGGTAGAGCGCGATGATGCCCCGCTCGTTGGGCGCCTCGCAGCCGGGCACCGGGTCTTCGGCCGCGAGCGCGAGGACCATGGCCTGCCGCGCCTCTTCGTCGGCCATCTCGTACCTGCTGGCCATCCAGTGCAGGTGCGTCAGGGTCATGCGCGCCCGGCCCTCGGAATGCAGGTCCCCCGCCTGCTGGGCGGCGTCACGCACCTCTTTGGCCGCCGCTTCGTACTGGCGCGAGTTGGCGCCTGACTCCCCCAGGTCCTTGGTGGCCAGCAGTAGGTCGGCCGCACGCCGGAGGGTGTCGCCGACGGCGGACTGCTGGATGCAGGAGAGCACGCAGTTCGCCTCGGCGAGCAGCCAGTCGACCGCCGCCTCCCGGCTCTGGAAGTCCAGCCCCGGGTACCGCGTCGGCTCCAGGTGGTCGACCAGCCGGTCCCCGGGGCGGGCCAGGGCGAAGACGCGGGCGGCGGAGGCCAGGTAGAAGTCCAGCAGCCGGGACAGCGCCGCGTCGCGCTCGGCGGGCGGCATCTCGTCCCGCTCCGCACAGGCGCGCGCGAAGAGCCGGACGAGGTCGTGGAAGCGGTAGCGGCCGGGGGAGGCGGACTCCAGGAGGCTGGTGTCGACCAGGCTCTCCAGCAGGTCCTCCGCGTCGTCGACGTCCATCTCCAGCACGGCCGCCGCCGCGGCGAGCGAGATGTCCGGGCCGTCGGCCAGGCCCAGCAGCCGGAAGGCGCGGGCCTGCTGCGGTTCGAGCTGGCCGTAGCCGAGTTCGAACGTGGCCTTGACCGCGAGGTCACCCGCGCGCAGCTCGTCCAGCCGCCGCCGCTCGTCGCCGAGCTTGCCCGCCAGGGCGGAGACGGTCCAGGTGCGGCGGGAGGCCAGCCGGGAGGCGGCGATACGGATGGCCAGCGGCAGGAAGCCGCAGGCCGCGACGACGTCCATGGCGGCGTCGCGCTCGGAGCCGACCCGCTCCTCGCCGACGATGCGGGTGAACAGGACGAGCGCCTCTTCGGGGCTCATCACATCGAGGTCGACCAGGTGGGCGCTCTCCAGGTCGACCATCCGGTGGCGGCTGGTGATCAGCGCCGCGCAGCCCGGGGTGCCGGGCAGCAGGGGGCGCACCTGGGCGGCGTCGCGGGCGTTGTCCAGCAGCGTCAGTACGCGGCGGCCGTCCAGGAGGGAGCGGAAGAGCGCGGCGCGCTCCTCGACGCCGTCCGGGATGGCGTTGTCGGCGGTGCCCAGGGCGCGCAGGAAGGAGCCCAGTACCGCGCCGGGGTCGGCGACCAGCGGGCCGGATCCCTGCAGGTCGACGTAGAGCTGGCCGTCCGGGAACTGGTGGCGCGCGGCGTGCGCGACGTGCACGGCCAGGGTGGTCTTGCCGACGCCGCCGATGCCCGCGACCGCTGACACGGCCATGACACGCCCTTCGGCGGTGGCGAGCTGGTCGCTCAGCTCCTTGATGAAGGGGGCCCGCCCGGTGAAGTCCGAGACCGTCGCGGGCAGCTGGGCGGGGCGCACGAAGCTCGCGCCGCCGCCGCTCGGCTCGTCGGCGGCGTGCGCGGCGACCGCCAGCTCCGCGTCGGCCTCCAGGATCCGCTGGTGCAGCGCGGACAGCTCGGGACGCGGGTCCACGCCCAGCTCGTCGGCGAGCAGCCGCCGGGTGTCGGCGTAGACGGCCAGCGCCTCCGCCTGCCGCCCGCTGCGGTACAGCGCCAGCATCAGCAGTTCCCGCAGCCGCTCGCGCAGCGGGTACGAGGCGGTCAGCGCGGTCAGTTCGGAGACCGCCTCGGAGTGGTGGCCCAGCTCCAGGTCCAGGTCGAGCCGGGTCTCGATCAGGGAGCGGTGCCACTCGTCGAGGCGGGTGCGCTGGGTCTCCGCGTACGGGCCCGGCACTCCGGCCAGCGGTTCGCCGTCCCACAGGTCGAGCACCTTGTTGAACAGCTCGCGCGCCCGGGTGCGGTCCCCGGAGTGCTGCGCCTTCTCCGCCTCGGCCGTCAGCTGCTCGGCCACGTCGGTGTCCAGGGCGCCCAGGCCGATCCGGATCGCGTAGCCGCCCGATTCGCTCACCAGGATCTCGGAGTCCGGCCCGAACGCCTTGCGCAGCCGCGAGGCGTACGTGCGCAGCGCGGCGATCGCCGCCTCCGGCGGCTCGGTGCCCCACAGGCCGTCGACCAGCTCGGGCGCGGTCGCGGTGCGCCCGCCGCGCAGCAGCAGCGCGGCGAGCAGCGCGCGCTGCTGCGGCGAACCGGTGCTGATCTGCTCGTCCCCCCGCCAGGCCCGGACGGGGCCCAGCACGGTGAAGTACAAGTGCTGTCCCGGCACTCGCTCCCTTTCGCCGTCCATGGTCTCCCCCTCGCCTGTCCCTTCCCCGTCGCACGGGTCAGTTTGCCTTGTCAACGCCTTCCGCGTCAGTAGGGCCCCCGCGTCCTCCACAACCCCGCCATAGTTGTCCGAAGTGCCCATGGTGCGTGGCGCGGTGTATGCGGTCCCACGGTGATTGCGGGGGCGCGGGAGGACGCGCGGCGAATCCGCGGGGAAGCCGCGACGAACCCGCCGTACGACAACTGCCATCCCAGTAACTGACACTCCGTCAGATCGGCGCTACCGTGAACGGCATGGAGAGCTTCCCGAAGATCATCTCGGTGGACGACCACACGGTTGAGCCCCCTCACGTCTGGCGGGACCGCCTCCCGTCGAAGTACCACGACATCGGTCCGCGCATCGTCCGGGCGCCGCTGAAGGAGATGACCTTCATCGGCGGCAAGTTCGCCCCGAAGATGGGCGCCCCCGGCGACGACGGGCCGATCGCCGACTGGTGGGTGTACGAGGATCTGCACCGCCCGCTGACCCGGCTCGACACCGCCGTCGGCTACGCCCGCGACGAGGTCCGGCTCGAGGCCATCACGTACGAGCAGATGCGGCCCGGCTCCTACGCGGTGCCCGACCGGCTGGCCGACATGGACGTCAACCACGTCCAGTCCGCGCTCTGCTTCCCGACCTTCCCCCGCTTCTGCGGGCAGACCTTCACCGAGGCGTCCGACCACGAGCTGGGGCTGCTCGGGGTGCGCGCGTACAACGACTGGATGGTGGAGGAGTGGTGCGGCCCCGAGGCGCGCGGCCGCCTCATACCGCTGATCATCATCCCGCTGTGGGACGCGGAGCTGGCCGCCGCCGAGGTGCGGCGCAACGCCGCGCGCGGGGTGCGCGCCGTCTGCTTCTCGGAGATCCCGCCGAACCTCGGGCTCCCCTCCATCCACACCGACGCCTGGGACCCCTTCTTCGCGGCGTGCGACGAGACCGGCACGGTCATCGCCATGCACATCGGCTCGTCGTCGAGGATGCCCTCCACCTCCGCCGACGCGCCCCCGGCCGTCGGTTCCACCATCACCTTCGCCAACTGCTGCTTCTCGATGGTCGACTGGCTGATGAGCGGCACGTTCGAGCGCTTCCCCCGCCTCAAGATCATGTACGCGGAGGGCCAGATCGGCTGGATCCCGTACATCCTGGAGCGCGCCGACGTGGTCTGGGAGGAGAACCGCGGCTGGGGCGGCGTCGCCGACAAGGTGCTGCGCCCGCCGTCCGAGCTGTTCGCCGAGCACGTCTACGGCTGCTTCTTCGACGACGCGTTCGGGCTGCGGAACCTCGACGCGATCGGGGTGGGCAACGTCCTGTACGAGACGGACTACCCGCACTCCGACTCGACCTGGCCGAAGTCCCGCGAGGTCGGCGAGGCGCAGATGGGGCACCTGGCGCCGGACGTGGTGGAGCGGATCGTCCGGGGCAACGCGATCGAGCTGCTGGGGCTCACCGCCGAGGGGCTCTGGCCCGGACCGGGGGCCTGAGCCCCGGGCCCCGACCGGCCGGGCGGTTCGCTCAGGGCGGCGGTTCGCTCAGGGCGGCGGTTCATCAGGACGGCGGTTCACTCAGGACCAAGGAAGTGGTCACTGTCGGTCAATGACACCCGCGCGGCGCTCCGGCACGCTGGAGGTCGCGGCGTTGCCCCCGTTCAGCGGGGCGCGGGCCAGGGCTGGTCCGCGGGCGCTGTCCCGTGTGCCGGACGTTACGGGGGTGCGTCCGGCACACGGGACCTGAGCGCCAGCTGCCGGTAGTCGCTCGGCGGCATGCCGTACGCGGCGCGGAAGGCGCGGCTGAAGACGGCGGCGTGGGCGAAGCCCTGGCGGGCGGCGATCTCGTGGAGCGGGGCGGTGGACAGCCCGGGGTCGTCGAGGTCCCGCAGGGCGCGCTCCAGGCGCTGCTGCCGGATCCACCGGGAGACGGTGGTGTCCTGGGACCGGAAGATCCGGTGCAGATAGCTGACGGAGATGTGGTGCGCGGCGGCGACGGCGGCCGGGGTCAGCTCCGGGTCGTGCAGATTCCGCTGGATGAAGTTCTGCACCCGCAGGGTCAGGGTCTGCCGGTGGGTCTCGGGCGGCAGGGCGCCCTCGGCCTCGACGACGTGGGCGAGCAGGCTGGCCGCGAGGTCGATCAGCACGGTCCCCAGGCGCGGGCCGTCGGTGGGGCGGTACGCGCCGTTGCCCGAGGCCAGCCGGGTGAGGAACCCGGCCAGCAGGGCGCCGATCCCCTCGTGCCCGGGGATGGGGTGGGCGAGCAGCGGGTCGATCCGGTCGGAGGGGAGGGGGATCAGCGCCTTCGGTATCTCCAGGCCCACACCGATCGGGGAGTCGCCGTACGCCACGCACTCGTAGGGCCGTGAGGTGTCGACGATGTACAGGCCGCCCTGGCCGTACGCGGTCTCCTGGCGGGCCTGGGAGACCTGGAGGCTCCCCCGCTGGAGGAACGAGAAGTGGTACAGCTCGGGATCCGACTGCCGGATGAGCTTCGGCGTCCGCCGGAAGCGCATCGGGTGGAACTTCGTGGGCCACACATGGGCGGCGCCCAGTTCGAGGACGCGTGCCTCTCCCTGGAAGTCACCGGTGTGGTCACTGCTCATCTCCATCGGCGCGATCAGGTTCGTCATCTGCTCGCGCCAGTAGTCGAACCGGTCCGACTGGGGGATGTCGTCGCACCGGAACACCGTCTCGATCATTTTTGCCCTCGTGCGGGGGAAGGACGAGCGCGGCCCTCGGGGGCCTTGGGGGATGCCCGGGGTTCGCGTCACTCGTACGCTAACACCGGGCCTTGTCTGATGGACCGTCAGGTATGACGATGGCCGTCCACCGCGGTCCACCCGTGAGCCGCGGTGGTCCACCGCGGTCCACCGACAAGGAGGCCCGGCATGCGCGTCCTGCCCCGGGGCCGGTTGAGCTACGGCATGCAGCTGCCGATCCAGTCACAGAGCACCCTCTACGCCGAGCCGTGGGAGGCGGCCGCCGGTCCGGCCGACCTCGTGGCCATCGCCCGCGCCGCCGACCGGTCCGGCTTCGCCTATGTCGCCGTCTGCGACCACGTCGCGATCCCGCGGCGGCTGGCCGGCGCCATGGGCACCGTCTGGTACGACCCGGTCGCCACCCTCGGCTATCTGGCCGCCGCCACCGAGCGGGTGCGGCTGCTCAGTCATGTCGCCGTCGCCGCGCTCCGGCACCCCCTGCTCACCGCCAAGCAGTACGCGACGCTCGACCACCTCTCCGGCGGGCGGCTGATCCTCGGGGTCGGCGCCGGGCACGTACGGGAGGAGTTCGACGCGCTCGGCGTCGACTTCGACGCGCGCGGGCCGCTGCTCGACGAGACGGTCGACGCGCTGAAGGCCGCGCTGGGGCCACAGGAGTTCGCCGACTTCCACGGTGAGCACTTCGCGTACCGGGACCTCGGTCAGGCTCCGCGCCCCGCCCAGACGCCGCGCCCCCCGCTGTGGGTGGGCGGCTCGTCGCCCGCCGCGCTGCGCCGGGCCGCGGTACGCGGCGACGGCTGGCTGCCGCAGGGCGATCCGCGCGACCGGCTCCCCGCCCAGATCGCCCGGCTGCGCGCGCTGCGCGAGGCGGCGGGCGTCGAGGAGCCCGCCGAGATCGGCGCCATCGCCGAGCCGCTGTACGTGGGCGACCCGTCCTGGCGCGTGGGGCGGCGCACGCTCACCGGGAAGCCGGAGCGACTGGCCGAGTCCCTGCGCGCGTACGAGGCCATGGGTGTGGACCAGATCCAGGTGCGGTTCCGCAGCCGTGACCGCGCCGAACTGACCGACCAGATGGCGGCCTTCGCGGCCGGTGTCGCTCCCCATCTCAATCCTTGAGGAGATCGCCATGGGCAAGCTGGACGGACGTGTCGTGATCGTCACGGGCGCGGCGCGCGGGCAGGGCGAGCAGGAGGCGCGGCTGTTCGCCGCCGAGGGCGCGAAGGTGGTGCTCGCGGACGTCCTCGACGACCAGGGCGGGGCCGTCGCCAAGGAGCTGGGGGAGGAGTCCGCCGCTTACGTCCATCTGGACGTGAGCCGCGAGGACGACTGGGCGGCCGCCGTGGCGTTCTCGAAAGAGACCTTCGGCAGGGTGGACGGGCTGGTCAACAACGCGGGCATCCTCCGCTTCAACGAGCTGACCAGCACACCGCTGGAGGAGTACCTGGCGGTCGTCCAGGTCAACCAGGTCGGCGCGTTCCTCGGCATGCGCGCCGTCGCGCCCGAGCTGGCGGCGGCGGGCGGCGGCACGATCGTCAACACCGCCTCGTACGTCGCCCTCTCCGGCATGGCCCTGCTGACCTCGTACGCCGCCACCAAGGCGGCCATCGTCGGGATGACCCGGGTGGCCGCGATGGAGCTGGCGGGCCAGGGGATCCGGGTCAACGCGGTGTGCCCCGGCGCGATCGACACGCCCATGAGCAACCCCGCTCGGCTCGACCCCGGGGCCGACCTCTCCGAGGCGTCGGACGCGGTGAACGGTCTCTACCGCAAGCTGATCCCGCTGGGCCGTATCGGCCGCCCCGAGGAGGTCGCCCGGCTGGCGCTCTTCCTCACCTCGGACGACTCGTCGTACATCACCGGCCAGCCGCTCGTCGCCGACGGCGGCTGGCTGAGCGGCGTCTCGGTCTTCTGAAGCCTGGGCCTTGACGGTCCACCCTCCCGGTGCCATGGTTCGGAATCAAATCTGACGGTACGTCAGATTGCTTGTGACTGGAGGCGGTGACCCCCTTGGAATTCGGACTGTTCGTACAGGGATACGTGCCGGAGCGCCGACGCCGCACCGACCCCGAGGCCGAGCACCACGCCCTCATCGAGGAGACCGAGTACGTCATCCAGGCCGACCGGTCCGGCTTCAAATACGCGTGGGCCTCCGAGCACCACTTCCTGGAGGAGTACTCCCACCTCTCCGCGAACGACGTCTTCCTCGGCTACCTCGCCCACGCCACCGAGCGCATCCACCTCGGCTCCGGCATCTTCAACCCCCTCCCGCAGGTCAACCACCCCGTCAAGGTCGCCGAGAAGGTCGCCATGCTCGACCACCTCTCCGGCGGCCGGTTCGAGTTCGGGTCGGGGCGCGGGGCGGGCAGCCACGAGATCCTGGGGTTCATCCCGGGCGTCACCGACATGAACCACACCAAGGAGATCTGGGAAGAGACCATCGGCGAGTTCGCCAAGATGTGGCTGCGGGACGAGTACCCGGGCTTCCAGGGTAAGCACTGGTCGCTCCCGCCCCGCAAGGTGCTGCCCAAGCCGTACGGCACCGGCCACCCGGCCATGTGGTACGCGGCCGGGTCCCCGTCCTCGTACGCGATGGCGGGCGCCAAGGGCCTCGGCGTCCTCGGCTTCTCCGTCCAGAAGGTCTCCGACATGGAGTGGGTCCTCGACTCCTACAAGAACGCCGTCAAGGACGCGGAGCCGGTCGGTGGCTTCGTCAACGACAACGTCATGGTGACCTCGACCGCGATCTGCGCCGAGACCCACGCCAAGGCGGTCGAGATCGCGCTCGGCGGCGGTCTCAACTACCTGCAGTCGCTCCTCTTCCGCTACCACGACACCTTCCCCCGCCCGGAGGGCATCCCGGAGTGGCCCGAACTCCTCCCCGACTACACCGAGGAGATCATCGAACTGCTCATCGCCGAGGAGCTGATGATCTGCGGCGACCCGGACGAGGTCTTCCGGCAGTGCAAGCGGTGGGAACAGGCCGGGGCCGACCAGCTCTCCTTCGGGCTGCCGATCGGCATCGGCTACGAGGACACCCTGAACACCATCAAGCTCATCGGCGAGCACGTCATCCCGAAGATCGACACCGATCCGGTGCACCGCACGACCCGCTTCCGCCAGGCGTGAACGCAGCAGCGAGAAGGGACCCCACCCGTGCTCGACCACCTCATCAAGGGCGCGACCGTCGTGGACGGCACGGGCGCCCCCTCGTACACCGCCGACGTCGGCCTGCGGGACGGACGGATCGCGGCCATCGCCGAGCCGGGCACGGTGGGCGAACAGGCCCGCACCAGCGAGGACGCCACCGGTCTCGTCCTCGCCCCCGGCTTCGTCGACCCGCACACCCACTACGACGCGCAGCTCTTCTGGGACCCGTACGCCACCCCCTCCATGAACCACGGCGTCACCACCATCGCGGGCGGCAACTGCGGCTTCACCCTCGCCCCGCTCAACCCCGACCGCCCCGCCGACGCCGACTACACGCGCCGCATGATGAGCCGCGTCGAGGGCATGTCGCTCGTCGCCCTGGAGGAGGGCGCGCCCTGGAACTGGCACAGCTTCGGCGAATACCTCGACGCCCTGGAGGGGCGCATCGCCGTCAACGCGGGCTTCATGGTGGGGCACTGCGCGCTGCGCCGCCATGTCATGGGACCGGACGCGATCGGCGGCCGCCCCACCCCCGCCCAGCTGGAGCGGATGGTGCGGCTCCTGCACGAGGCGATGGACGCGGGCGCGTGGGGGCTGTCCACCACCCAGTCCTCCACCCACGCCGACGGGGACGGCCGGCCGGTCGCCTCCCGGCACGCGGGGCCCGACGAACTCCTCGCCCTCTCCCGGGCCGTCGGCGAGCACGAGGGCACCCAGATCGAGGCCATCGTGGCGGGCTGCCTCGACCGGTTCGCGGACGAGGAGATCGACCTGCTGGTGGAGATGAGCGCCGCCGCCGGGCGCCCCCTCAACTGGAACGTCCTGACCATCGACGCCGCCGTGCCGGAGCGCGTCCCGCGCCAGCTGGAGGCCAGCGAACGGGCCCGTAAGGCGGGGGCCCGCATCGTCGCCCTCACCATGCCGATCCTGACGCCCATGAACATGTCGCTCGGCACGTTCTGCGCGCTGAACCTCATCCCCGGCTGGGGCGACATCCTGGGTCTGCCGATCCCGCGGCGCATCGCGAAGCTCCGCGACGGCGCCGTGCGTTCGGAGATGCTGCGCCGTGCGACCAGCCCCGAGGCCGGGGTCTTCCGCCGCCTCGCCGACTTCGAGCGGTACGTCATCGGCGATACGTACAGCGAGGCCAACGCCGGACTCACCGGCCGCGTCGTCCGCGACATCGCCGCCGAGCGCGGCCAGGACGCCTTCCACACCCTGGTGGAGATCTGCGCGGCGGACGAGATGCGTACGGTCCTGTGGCCGATGCCGACCGACAACGACCCGGCCAGCTGGGAGCTCCGGCGGCGGACCTGGGAACACGAGGACGTCATGCTGGGCGGCTCCGACGCGGGCGCCCATCTGGACCGCATGTGCGGAGCCCCGTACACCACGCGCTTCATCGGCGACTGTCTGCGCGGCCGGAAGCTGGTCCCCCTGGAGCGGGCCGTCCGGATGCTCACCGACGACCCGGCCCGGCTGTTCGGCCTGCGCGACCGGGGCCGTGTCACCGAGGGCTACCACGCCGACCTCGTCCTCTTCGACCCCGAACGGATCGACGCGGGGCAGGCGAAGCTCGTCCACGACCTCCCCGGCGACAGCCCCCGCCTGGACTCCCGGGCTGCGGGCGTGGTGAGCGTCCGGGTCGGCGGCGTCGAGACGATCCGCGACGACGAGATCACCGGCGCGATCCCGGGCAAGGTGCTGCGCTCCGGCCGCGACACCCACAGCGTCTCGACGCGTGGCTGAGGCGGTGCGGCGCGCCGCCCTGGTCACGGGCGCCTCGCGCGGCATCGGCCTGGCCGTGGCGGCGGCGCTGGCGGCGGACGGGGTGGCGGTGTGCCTGACGGCGCGGGACGCCGACGGCCTCACCGAGGCCGTCCGCGCCCTGGGCCCGCACGCGATCGCCTGCCAGGGCGACGTGGCGGACGCGTCACACGTCGAGGCGGCCGTGGCGGGTACGGTCGCCGCCTTCGGCCGCCTCGACATCCTCGTCAACAACGCCGCCACCAACGCCCCGCTCGGCCCGCTGATCGACGCCGACCCGCTCGCCTGGCGCCGGGCCTTCACGGTCAACGTGGAGGCCCCGCTGCGGCTGACCCAGGCCGCCTGGCGCGCCTGGATGCGCGACCACGGCGGCGCGGTCGTCAACATCTGCACCGAGGGCACCCACGGCGTGGGGCCGGGCGTCGGTGCCTACGGCGCCAGCAAGACCGCCCTCCTGCGCCTCACCCGCCAGCTCGCCGCCGAACTCGCTCCGGGCGTCCGCGTCAACGCGGTCTCCCCGGGGCTGATCCGCACCGAGATGGCCCGCTTCGTCTGGGAGCCCGACGAACCGTCCATCGCCGCCGCCCTCCCCCTGGCCCGCATCGGCGAACCGGAGGACGTGGCCCGCGCCGTCCGCTGGCTGGTCTCCGACGAGGCGTCCTGGATCACCGGCACGGACCTCGTGGTGGACGGCGGCCGCCGCGTCCGGGCGGCCTATCGCGGGAGAACTCAGGCCCCGTAAAAGTCATATTAGGCTAATCGGATGGTTCATCACATAAGAGTATGGATCATGGTGGAAAGGAGTTCAAGACACATAACGCTTTCCGGGCGATCGACCCGGTTCACGTCCAAAGGAGTACTGCATGCGTCCTCAAAGCAGGGCCGTATCGCCGCGGGTGCGATGTTCATGGCGGCCCACACGGCTGACGCTCGGCGGCCTCACCTCACTGGCCGCCGTCTCGCTGGTAGGCGTACTGGGTGCTCTGCCCGCCGAGGCGCAAGGCCTCGACGCGGACTCGCTCCCGGCCTCGACCGTCATGTCCACGGACCTGCCCACCGCCTTGGACGACCCCGACCCCGACCCGGTCACCGACCTCGGCGGACACGGTAAGCCGAAGCCCCCGCGGCCGGGGGCCAACGGGTGCTTCGACATCGACACCGTCCGTCAGGAAGCGGCCGGCGGCGGGGCCTTCTACGCGGCCGTCAGTTTCGGCATCCCCTATGTCGGAGACGAGTCCGGTCCCCTCGGGGACATCGACTGGGACGACCTCTCCGACGAGAGCGGAGCGGTACCCGTCGGTGCCTGCGCCGCGTCCATCGACGTCGGCCCCGGCGGCGGCACCGGCAGTGACATCTTCATCGACGTCATCACCACGTCAGGGACCGTGCACAGCATCACCTGCGACCGCACCGGGCCGGTGATCACGTCCTGCGGCACCTGGGTCCAGCGCGCGACCCCGACGCCCGGAGACACGCTGACGCCGTAACGCGTGCTCGCGCTCTCGGACGAGCGACGCGGGGCAGCCGGCACGGTCCGGCTGCCCCGCGTCGTGATCATGGGTGTCACCACATGATGGCGTCGTCCAGCTCCTGCTGCCAGTACGTGACCTCGATGGAGTCGTCGACGTAGACGCCCTTGGCGGGCAGCGACGGGTGGGCGGCCGAGGAGAGGCTCTCACCGGCGCGGTCCTGGAAGTAGACGGTGAGGGACTTCTCGGTGGAGCCGTTCGAGCCGCTGCCGTCGGCGGCCGCCAGGTTCACGGAGGCGTAGCCGGACTCCTTCGGCGCGAGCGTGACGACGGCCTGCGGCTTCGAGTCCTCGATGACCGGCGGCACCGACTGGGCCTCGCCGAACTGGACGGCCGGGTAGCCATAGAGGTAGCAGGGCGAGCTACCGGTGTTGGTGACCGTGAGCAGCATGTGATTGATGGGGCGGGCCAGGGGAGCCGCGGTCGTCTTGGTGTTGGAGCCCTGGCAGGTGACGGCTGCCTTGGCCTTCGCCGCCCCCGCGGCCCGCGCGCCCTCGGCGTGGGCGGTCGCCGTGTTGCTGTACGCGGTCAGGGACAGCGCGGCGACCGCGACGGTCGCGGCGGCCGTCAGGAGACGCGTGCGGGAGGTGCGGATGCTCGACATGTGGGTGAGCCCTTTCGGCGGTGCGGTGCGTGTGGTGCTTGGATGACCGGAGCTTGTGGGGTGATCCGTCCCAGCCGCAACGAAATCCGGGCAGTTGGGGACAGTGGAACGCGAAAACGGGCTGTGACCAGGGGGAACGTCAGGGGCTTGGGACGCGGGAATGGGACGCGCCGGGCCGCACAGGGATGGGGAGGGAACGGGTGTCAGGGGCAACAGGGGCCACGGGGACGGACGCCGAGGCGTTCGCGGAGCTGCTGCGGGGGCTCAAGGAACGCTCGGGTCTGAGCTACGGGGCGCTCGCCAAGCGGTTACACATGAGCACGTCCACGCTGCATCGTTACTGCAACGGCAGCGCGGTACCGCCCGATTACGCACCGGCCGAACGGATCGCCCGGGTGTGCCGGGCAACGCCCGAGGAACTGGTCGAGCTGCACCGGCGGTGGATTCTGGCGGACGCCGCGCGGAGGCGTAAGAGCGCGGGGCCCGATGAACCGGCGCCCGCCGCCGCCCCGGACGACAGCCCGCCCGAGCCGTCGTCCGGGGACGGCGAACGCGCCGAACCCGCCGCAGGCGATGCATCCGCCGAACGCGCCGAACCTGCCGAACCCGCCGCAGGCGATGAGCCCGCCGCACGCGCCGAACCCGGCGGAAGCGAACCGGTGAGCGATGACCCGGTCGTCGGCGACACCGCCCCGCCCGCCCCCGTGCGGCTCGGTCGGCGCCGCGCCGCGCTCATCGCCTCCGTCGCGACGGCCGCCGTGCTGGGAGCCCTCGTACTGGCCGTGAATCCGCCGTTCTCCGGGGACGACGGCGAAGACCGGAGGGCCGGTGATGTCAGCGTCCCGACCACCGCACCCGAAACCACCGACCGGGCGAACGAAAAGCGCCCGTCCGCGTCGGCCTCCTCACCCTCCTCCTCAGCCCCGTCCCGGAGCGGGAAGCCCGGCGAACCCACCGCCCCGGCGTCGAAGCCCGCCGCCCCCGGCGACGGGGACGCCCGCTCCGGTGGGGGCGGGGGCGCCGCCGAGCGCACCGGCGGCGTACCGCTCAACGTCGCCATCCGCCCGTACACCTACGAGAGCCCGTGCAGCCAGACCTTCCTCGTCAACGCCGAGCCCGAACAGGTCGGCCCGCCCGTCCCTGAGCAGGACGCCCCCCGCTGGGCGGCCGCGAACGACGCGGTCTCCTCGGGCCAGCAGCGCGTCGCGCTCACCGTGCAGGGCACCGGGAAGGACACCGTCGTCCTGGAGGCGCTGCACATACGCGTCGTCGCGAAGGGCGCCCCGCTGGCCTGGAACGACTACTCGATGGGCGTCGGCTGCGGTGGCGGCGTCGGCACCAAGTCGTTCGACGTCGACCTCGACAACGGCAGCCCCACCGTCACCGTCAAGAACGGCCAGCGCGACTTCCCGTACAAGGTCAGCGAGTCCGACCCGGAGGTCTTCTACGTCACCGCCCGCACCACGGCGCACGACGTCCGCTGGGACCTCGCCCTGAAATGGTCCAGCGGCACCCGCCACGGCACCGTGCACATCGACAACAACGGCACCCCCTTCCGCACCAGCGCCAACACCGGCCGCCCCGGCTACGACTACCCGCTGGGCGGCACCGAGTGGATCACGCGGGCGGGGTGACCACGCGGTGGACGGCGGCCGCCTCACGGCCGCACGGCCCAGCCGCTCACGTCGGGGGACGGGGCGGCCGGTGCGCCCTTGAGTTCGTGGAAACCAGGGGCGCCCGCGACCAGCAAGGTGGCGTCCCAGAGCCGACCGGCGTCCTCGCCGCGGGGGACCTGGGACATCACCGGTCCGAAGAAGGCGATCCCCGGGGCTGGGACGGCGACGGTCGGCGTGCCGACATGAGGCCCGAGGAGAGCGACGCCCTCGGCGTGCGAGGCGCGCACCGCGTCGTCCAGGTCGCTACGGGACCCGGCCTCGGCAAGCTCCGGAGGCAGCCCGGCGTGGGCCAGCGCCACCCGGGGATCATTGATCCACTGCCGGGCGCCGCCGCCGCGATCGGCCCAGAGACCGGCGTAGAACGCGCCCAGCGCTTCCTGACCGTACTGCCGCAGTACGGCGGCGCAGATGCGTACGGGCATCCACAGGTAGCCCTCGGGATCACCCTCAGGATCGTCATCGCGCCCCTCGTTGAGCACCGCCAAGCTCATGACGCGCCACCGCACGTCCAGGGGCCGGACCCTGGCCGCCTCCACCACCCACCGCGAGGTGAGCCAGCTGTAGGGGCAGGCGGGGTCGAACCAGAAGTCCACGGTCACTGGCGTCGTCATGGCCTACTCCTCTTCCGGCGCTCCGGCGCCACTGTACGGAGGCGAAGGAAGTCCGGACGCGAAGCGATGGTGATTCCGGGGTTCCGGCATCACTCTGAGGCCATGACGGAACATCAGCATGCGGACACCCCAAGCGGCGCGCCGGCCTTCGGCGACGGGACGGTCGCCCCGGTGACCGGTGCGGCGCACGGACTGGGCCCAGAGGTCGCCAGGCAGCTCGCTCGGCGCGGTATCGACGTCCTGGTCGGAGCGCGGGACCCGGCCGGACCGAGGCGGTGACGGGCGCCGGCCTGGACACGGCCGCGAGGGTGTTGCGGGTGGACCTCTTCGGCCCTGGCGCACGACGATCAGCGCGCTCGCCGCGCGACTCGGCTACGCCTCGCCGAACTCGTTCAGCACCGCGTTCCGGCGGACCATCGGCATGCCGCCCTCGGCCTACCGGCGAGCGCGCACCACGCCAACTCCGTGAGCGGCCCCGGCCTCGCTCGTAGGCTGGGGCCGTGATCAGTTCCGAGGCGCTGCGAACCTTGCTGTCCACGGGCGGTGATGGCGGCGGGTGGGAGCCCGTCACCGCCGGTGAGTCCGGGGCCGCGGTCTTTCGCTCCGATGACGGCGCGCGGTACGCGAAGTGCGTACCCGGGCACCAGGTGGCCTCGCTGGAGGCGGAGCGGGACCGGGTCGAGTGGCTGCACGCGCGGGGCGTGCCCGGCGCCCGGGCGCTCGACTGGCGCGTCACCGCGGCGGGCGGCTGCCTGGTGACCAGCGCCGTGCCGGGCGTCCCGGCGGACCGGGTCCCGGCCGCCACGCTCTGCGCGGCGTGGGAGCCGATCGCCGACGCCGTGCGGCGACTGCACGATCTGCCGCCCCAGGACTGCCCCTTCAGCCGCGACCTCCGCCAGATGTACGCCACCGCGTGCGAGGCCGTGGCGCGGGGCGCGGTCAACCCGGACTTCCTCCCCGTCGACCAGCAGCACACCCCGCCCGACGCGCTGCTCGCCCGCCTCGCCCCGCAGCTCGAAGCCCGTCTCGCCCAGGAAGCCGCCGAAACGGTCGTCTGCCACGGGGACTTGTGCCTGCCCAACATCGTCCTCGACCCGGTGACCCTGACCGTGACGGGCTTCATCGACCTGGGCCGCCTGGGCCGAGCCGACCCCTACGCCGACATCGCCCTCCTCCTGGCCACCGCCCGCGAAACCTGGCCCGACGAGCGGCAGGCGACCGCGGCGGAGACCCTGTTCGCCACCCGTTACGGCACCGTCCTGGACCGCGACCGGGAGCGGTTCTACCTCCACCTCGACCCGCTCACCTGGGGGTAGGCCCCGTTGCCCTGAGCGTCGAAGGTTCCGTTCTCGACGCCGTGGACGAATGCCTGCCACCCCTCGCGGGTGAAGCGGAGGGCGGGTCGGCCGGGTTCCTTGCCGTCATTGCCAAAGAGCGAGGACTTTTTGGGGCTCCCGTAGCGTTGGTGATGGTTAGTCACACAACGCCTGGGGTCGTACCCCGCGCGGCACGCTCAAGCACGAAGAAGGATCATGAACACGGTCACTGCCAGCGAGAACTACACCGTCGCGGCCTTGGAACGGCTTGCGGAGAAGGGTGATCGAGACGCGATCGTCGCAGGGGAGCGGCGGATCAGCGGCACCGAGGCCGTCAGCGCGGTCCTGCGCTTTGCCGCCGCTCTGCGGGGCAGCGGGGTGGTGGAAGGGGACGGAGTGGCGCTGTTCGTGGAGAACTCTCCGGAGGCGCTGCAGCTCCAGCTGGCCGTTCATTTCGTAGGCTGTCGAATGGTTTTCGTTCCGCCGGAGCCTGGCAACGGCGAACTCGAAGCGTTGATCCAGCGCGCTGACGTCAAGATGCTCTTGTTCGACCCGGTCTTCGAGGAGCGGACCGCACGGATCGCTGGCCGGGTCGACATTCCGCATGTCTTCAGTATCGGCGCGTCCTCGATCGCGGCCGACTTCCTGGCGGTGGCCTCCGGCAGCGCCGCCTCGCTCGGTGAGGCTGCCGATGGCCGCCACATCGCGACGCTTCTCTACACCGGCGGTACGACCGGTCTGCCCAAGTTGGTCGTCCACCGCAGCAGCTACTACGACAGCTATGTGCGGGTCGCGAGCGAGAACGCCGACGACGTGTCTGCTGACGACGCGTGGCTGATCTGCACGCTGGTGACGCATTCCAGCGGTCACGGCGCCTTCCTGCTGGGCGTCCTGAGCGGCTACACCATCGTGCTGCTGAGGACTTTCGACGCGGGCACGGCCCTGTCAGCGATGGACAGCGAGCGCGTGACCAGGGTGATGCTGGTGTCTCCCATGCTGTACGAGCTGCTTGATCATCCGGACTGCCTCCCCGGCCGTTTTCCCGCGCTGACGACTCTCCACTACACCGGTGCGGCAGCTTCCCCCGCCCGTGTGAGGCAAGCGATCGAACGCTTCGGTCCGGTACTGCACCAGATGTACGGAGCGTCCGAGAACGGGCTCGTCGCCGAGCTCACCCCACAGGAGCACGACCTGAACCGGCCCGCGTCCTTGACCAGTTGCGGACGCCCAGCGTCCGGAGTCGAAGTAGAGCTGCGCGACGATGACGGCAAGCCGGTGCCGGTGGGCGAACTCGGTGAGCTGTATATGCGCAGTCCTGCGGTCATGGAGGGCTACTGGAACGACCCGGAGCGTACCGCCGAGGTGCTCGACGGGGAGGGCTGGTTCCGCAGCGGAGACATCGCTCGGCAGGACGAAGACGGCTACCTGTACCTGGTCGACCGGGCACGGGACGTCATCGTGACGGGCGGCACGGCCGACAATGTCTACTCTCGTCTCCTCGACGACTTCCTCATCGCGCACCCCGCCGTCAAGGACGCCGCCACTGTCGGTCTGCCCGGCGACGACGACAAAGAGACCGTGCACGTCGTCCTGGTGCCCCAGGACCCTGACGACGCCCCAGATCTTGCCCGGCTGACGCGCGAGATCGTCGACGCTCTGGGAGACCTCTACACACCGGCTTCCTACTCGACCGCCGACTCCCTCCCCCGGACCAGCGTCGGCAAGACCGACAAAAAGGCCCTCCGCGCGGCCCTGCTGGCAGCCCGCGCGTAGAACCGGCCAACCCGCCCTGACCTGCCGCGACCCGGCGCCCGGTGCAGGGGCGCGGCAGCGTTGGCAGGACCAAAAGGGATGGGCGGATCAGCCGCCGAGGGCGGCGGCCATGCGGTCGAGGTCGGTGAGGAGGGCGGCCAGGCGCTTTTCGGGGATGGTGTCGATCATCTGTCGTTCGATGGCGTACACGGCGGACCGGACCGCGTCGAGCCGGGCGCGGCCGTCGGGGGTGAGGTGGGTGGGCAGGGCGCGGCCGTGGTCGGTGGTGGTGGGCCGGGAGACCAGGCCCGCGTCCTGGAGGTTGCGCAGGACGACGTTCACGGACTGCCGGGTGACGAACGTGGCGCGGGCGAGTTCGGCGTTGGACAGGCCGGGCCGCTGGTCCAGGAGTTCGAGGCAGGCGTACTGCGGCACGGTCAGCTGGTGCGCGCGCAGCGCCGCGTCCATGGCGCCGCGCAGGGCCGCGGCGGCGCGTTTGAGGCGGTATCCGACGTGCTCCGTGACGTTGTCGGCGGGGTGGGGTGGCGGGGTGGGCGTCTGGGCTTCCATGTCAGGAGTTTGACATAGGCGTGGGCCGTGCTTACGTTCTTGATGTCAAAGTCCTGACATCAAGGGCCTAGCCACCGGAGGAACTGGTCATGAGCAACCCCACGACGACGATCTCCGTCGACTCCGACGTGATCACCTTGGTGAACGTCTTCACCGTCGCCCCGGAGCGGCAGATCGAGCTGGCCGACGCTCTCGACCGGGCGACCAGCGACGTCTTCCGGGCCGTGCCCGGCTTCGTCTCCGCGAACCTGCACGTGAGCCTGGACGGCCACCGCGTCGTCAACTACGCGCAGTGGGCCAGTGAGCAGCAGTACAAGGAAGCGATGCGGCGCCCCGACGTCCGCGAGCACATCGCCGAGGCGGCGGCGATCGCGGAGGCTTACGATCCGACCTTCGCGCGGGTCCGTTCGATCCACCACCCCCACGGGTAGCGGGCGCGAGCCCCTGACGACCATGGTCCGGTCGCGCCGACCTGCTGGGTCACCAGCAGGTTCCTCGGTCACCGAAAAGTGCGTTCTTCCAGGTCAGCTGATGCTCTCCTACAGTTCCCGAGTAACTACAGGAGAGCACAGCAGAAGGGCGATCACCGTGGCCACCATCGATGCCTTCCATTACAACGTCCCGGCCGAAAGCGAATTCGGCTACTCGCAGGCGATCAAGTCCGGCGAGCTGATCCACGTCTCCGGACAGCTCTCGCTCGACGCGGCGGGCGAGTTCCGCTCCGCGGGCGACTTCGCCGCCCAGCTCAGGCAGACCTACGCCAACATGGACAAGGTCCTGGACCACTACGGCGTCACCCGGAACCAGATCGTCTCGCAGACGCTGTACGTGGTGGACCTGCGGCAGAACGCCGCGGCGACGGCGGAGGGCAACCTGGCGTACTTCGGCGACCACCGCCCGGCCAGCACGGTCCTGGGTGTCACCGAACTGACCTTCCCCGGCCAGGTCATTGAGATCAGCTTCGTCGTCGACGCGAGGCTGCCCGTCTGAGCCGCTCGGCGGCTCCGCGGCAGCGCCGTGACCAGGGTCGAAGCTTCTCGGGGTTTCGCACCCCCCAGATATGCCTGATCCGGGCGCCCGCGATCTCGAACGCGAACACGGTCACGGTGCCGCCGTCCTGCCGCGCCACCAAGCCGGGCAGGCCGTTGACCGTGTACTGCGCGAACCTCGTGCGGTCGCCCGACAAACGCGCGATCTTGGCGTAGGCGCGGGCGATCCGCTCACCGCCCGCGCGGTGTACGGGATGCCCGGCGCCGTCAACCGCCCGCTCATCCTCAACGCGGAACCCCGCCCAGGGCGTGGCACCGTGCTGCTCCTCCGAGGGGTCATCGGATACTGACCCGGCCCACGTCGATCAGCCTCCGCCAACAGCTCTAGCTCGTACCGGTGGGCCGATCGGCGTAGACGCCGCGCATCATGCCGGTGGCCTGCCCGACTTCGATGAGGTAGCCGTCCGGGTCACGCAAGTAGCACCGCACCTCGGCCTTGCGATCGATGGGTGGCGTGAGGAATTCGGCGCCCTTCGCGCTCCACTCCCGGTGACATGCCTCGATGTCGGCGACGCGGAGGTTGAGGAAGCTGCTGACCGTGCTCGGGTCGGTGGGCGGGCGCAGGGTGACGTCCGGCTTGTCCGGGGTGGGGCCGCCGCCGGGGTTCATGATGATCCATCCGTTGGCGAGCTTGATGGTGCAGGGGTTCTCCTCCAGTACCACCTCACCGCCGAGAACGTCGGTGTAGAAGGCGCGAGATCGGGCGACGTCGGCCACCGTCAGAAAGTGCGTGAGGAGGAGCCCGGAATCCGGGGCAGGAAAACCGTCGCTGCGCATGCAAGGCCTCCAGGTGAAACGGATGTTTCCGCCCATAGTGGTGGATGGGTGTCCGGGCGCATGAATGGACACGGCCGGGAACGGTCCCGGCCCGAGGGCGGTTCGCCCGCGAGTGTCGCCGATCTGTGTGAGGTGGGCGCTCCTCGTCTCCCACCAGATCGTGCTCCCTGTCGCGGCCGGTGCGGGATCCCTTGACAGGGCGCCGCCCCGGGGCGCAGTCTTACCGCCCAATACGCAGAGCGCAATATATTGGAGCCGGTATGAGCCCACCACCTCCCCAGGCCACCAGCACAGACGCACCTCCCGGCCCCCGGCCGGGGATTCTGCGGCGATGTCTGCGGATGCCGATCGGCGTGCAGTCGATCATCGCCGTCGGGCTCGGAGCCCTTATCGGGGTTTTCGCGCCGGGTGCCGGCGAGCAGATGAAGATCTTCGGTGATCTCTTCCTCAACCTGGTGCAGATCGTCGTCCTGCCCCTGGTCTTCCCGCTCATCGTGCTGGGCATCGCCCGCATGGAGTCGGTCAAGAAGGTCGGCCGGATCGCCGGAAAGGCCATCCTCTACTTCGAGATCGTCACCACCGTCATCCTGGTGATCGCGGTGGGTCTGGCCAAGCTCACCGGGATCGGCAAGGGCGCCCCTGTCGGCGCAGCCGACGCCAAGGACCTGGACAGCCTGGACCAGGGAATCGACTTCCACGAGCTGATCCTGCACGCCGTGCCGAAGAACATCTTCGCCGCCTTCAGCGAGGGCAACCTGCTCGGCGCGATCGTCTTCGCCCTGCTGGTGGGCGTGGCCATGGCCTCCATCGGGGAGAAGGCCGAGCCGTTCGCCTCGGTGCTGGACTCCATCGCCACGGTGATGTTCAAGGTCGTCGGCTACGTCATCCGCGTCGCACCCCTCGGCGTCCTCGGTTTCATCTCCTACGACGTCGCCCACTACGGCTTCGGCAACCTGCGCAGCCTCATGGGCTTCATCGCCGTCGTCTACGCGGGTCTGGCCATCGTGATCGGCGTGCTCTTCCCCCTCATCGCCGCGATCTACCGCATCCGCTACCTCGAGCTCCTGAAGTCGATCGCCAATCTGGCCGGGATCGCGTTCGTCACCCGCAGCTCCGAAGCCGTGCTGGCTCCCCTCATGGGCAAGTTGGAGGATTTCGGTCTCAGCCGGTCGACGACCTCGTTCGTCGTGCCCCTCGGCTACTCCTTCAACACCGACGGCTCGGTCCTCTACCAGGCCGCCGGTCTGGTCTTCATCGCCAACGCCTACGGCGCCGACACCTCCCTGCCCGCCCTGCTCCTCATGGTCGGCGTGCTGGTGCTCCTTTCCAAGGGCATGGCGGGCGTGGCCTCCGCCGGTGTCGTCGTCCTCATCGCCGCGGGCAACACCGTCGGACTGCCCGCCGAGGGCATCGCCCTGCTCCTCGGCGTGGACTTCATCGTCGACATGGCCCGTACTGGCGTGAACGTCGTCGGCAACGCGCTCGCCGCCGCCGTCGTGGACGGCTCCGAGAAGCGCCGGGAAGCCAAGGGGGACGGCACGGGCGGGACCACCGCCGGCGAGGCCACGTACGAGGGCGACACCAGCGACACCAGCCCGGAACCGCGGTTCGCGCAGGCTCTCCAGAAGGACAACGCACGGTGACCAGCCCGGTCGGCACAACGGAGATCATCGGCATCCTCGGCGGCATGGGACCGGCGGCCACCGCCGACTTCTACGCCAAGCTGGTGTCGATGACTCCGGGCCGCAGCGACCAGGACCACCTCACGACGGTCATCTGGTCCGACCCCACCATCCCCGACCGCACCGAGGCGCTCCTCGGCAACGGCCCCGACCCCACCCCCTGGCTGCTCAACGGCAGCCGCGTCCTGCGCGAGGCCGGAGCCACCGTCATCGCCATCCCCTGCAACACCGCCCACGCCTTCGTACCCCGCATCGCCGACCACGTCGGCCTGCCGATCATCCATATGATCGGCGAAGTGGCCCGCCACCTCACCACCCTGCAGCCGGCCGTCCGCACCGCGGGGCTGCTGGCCACCACCGGCACCGTCCGGGCGGGCCTGTACCAGGAATGGCTCGACCGCTACGGCATTCGCCTCGTACTCCCCGACGAGGCCGACCAGCACAGCGAGGTCATGGCCGCCATCCGCGCCGTGAAAGCAGGCGCCCGCGGTGAGGCGACCGCGTCTCTGGCCCGCGCCGCACGGCGGCTGACCGAACGGGGCGCGCAGGCGATCATCGCAGGGTGCACCGAGATCCCCCTCGGGCTTCCCGCCGACGCCGACACCGTGGATGTCCCCCTCATCGATCCGGCCGCCATCCTGGCCCGGAGCCTCGTCCGCCGGGCCCGCGCGGCGTGACGGAGAAGCGGCGTGACGGAGAAGGCGGGTGAACGTTCGCGAGGGCAATGTATTGTACGCAATATGTCACTCGACAGCCCTGTCTCCCGCCGCCTCCTCAGTGACGAGGTGTTCCACCGCCTGCGCGACTCCATCGTCCGCGGCGAACTGGTCCCGGGGGAGAAGGTCAAGGACAGCGAACTCGCCGAACGCCTCGGACTCAGCCGCACCCCGGTCCGCGAGGCGCTCGCCAGGCTCGCGGACATCGGACTCGTCGAGGCCAAGCCGGGCGTCTACACCCGCATCACCACCCTCAACCGCCGCGACGTCGAAAAGACCCTCGCCGTCCTGCGCTCCCTCGACCAGCTCGCCATAGAGACCGCCGTGCCGGTCATGACCGAGCAGGACCTGCGGCGCATGCGTGAAGCCAACCGGGACTTCGAACGCGCCGTCGCGGGCAACGACACCACGGCCGCCCTCGCCGCCGACGACCGCTTCCACGCCGTCCCCATCACGGCTGCGGACAACCCCGTGCTCAGTCGGATCGTCGAACAGGTCCACCCCCAGATCCACCGCATCCTCTACCGCAAGTTCTCCACGCTGCTCGGCGGCCGTAACACCATCGACCATCACGAACAGCTCATCGATGTCTGCGCCACCGGCGACGCCCGAGCCGCCGCCGAACTCTCCGGCCAACACTGGTCCGCCCTCGGCGGACACATCAACCAGCTCTTCGACACCAACCAGTTCGCCGAAGACTCCTGAGCCCGTGAGCGGAACGCCCCGTCAGCCCTCGCGCTCGCCGAGCCAGATCGGGTTCGTCAGGGCGACCATCGGGCCCGGTATGCCCGACGCGCCGCCGTCCGCCGCCGGATGGCGGACCTCGGCGCGGACGTAGGCCGCGTAGGAGGGGGTGGTCTTCCACTCCACGGTGGCGGAGCCGGTGGCGGGCAGGGTGGTGGTGTAGAGGGGGCCCTGGTCGGTGATGAAGCGGACCTGGCGGCCGGGGCCCGCGCCGGACACCTTGAGGCGGACCGTCACCTCGGCGTCGGGGGCGGCGGGGAGGCGGTCGGCGATGCCCGCGTGGCGGCCGCGGCCGTCGACGGCCTCGAAGGTGAGGTCGACCTCTGAGGACTCGGCGATCCAGCAGTGGCCGGAGCGGATGCCGTCCTGGAGGGCGGTGCGTGACAGGTCGTCGGCGAGGACGACGGTCTGGGGCAGGCCCACGGGCTGGGGTTCGCGGTGGGAGTCGCTGTTGCCGACGGCGGGGAGCCAGCGGCCGTCGCCCCGGGCGGCGGCGACCAGGGTGTTGTCCCATTCCAGGACGGTCGCCTCGTCGTCCGGGCCGAAGTCGGCGTTCCACACCTCCACCGCGTCGGCCCCGTTGAAGCCGAACTTCCAGTTGCAGCCGACGCAGGTGCCGTGCGGGTGGGCCGGAATGACCAGGCCGCCCGCCTGGCGGATCTTGCGGGCGAACTGGCCGAAGCGGTTGTCCCGGGCGCGGTAGCGCCAGTCGATGAAGGTGCCGGGGGCGATGCCGAGGGCGACCACATGGCCGTTCCGGGTGGTGATCTCCTCACCGGTGATGATCAGCAGGTCGTCGCCCCACAGGCCCTCGAACGCGCCGTGGGCGGAGGTGGTGTTGTGCTCGGTGGTGGTGATGAAGTCGAGGCCGGCGGCGCGGGCGGCGGCGGCCAGTTCGGCCGGGGTGCGCTTGCCGTCGGAGTGCACGGTGTGCAGATGGGAGTCACCCCGGTACCAGTCCCGGCCACGCCCCTTGGCCCGCTGCGGGGGATAGACCGGCTTCGGCGTGGTGCCGGGGGCGCCGAACCGCAGGGTGACGGTGACCTTGTAGTCCAGGCCCTGCGGGGCGACCGTGTAGGGGCCGAGGACGACATGCCAGGTGCCGGGCCGGACCGGGCCCGCCAGATAGCCGGGGGTCGCCTCCGCGGCGCTGATCGCGCACTCCGTACGGGCACCGCCCGACCAGCCGCGGAAGCCGCGCCCGCCCAGCTCCGTACCGCGCTCGTCGAAGACGCCGATGTCACACGCGTTCCCCTGCGTGCCGGAGGGCACGGTGGGCTTGTCGTACGAGTAGGAGACCGCGATCTCGCGCACCCCGGGCGGGACCTCCACCGGCAGGTAGACGAAGTCCGGGGAGCCGGTGGGCAGATGGCCGGTGATCGTGCGGGACTTCTCCTCCCCGAGGTCCGCGTCGTCGGCCTGCGCGAAGCTCACCGGGTCGAGCGTGACCACCCCCGCCGCGCCCGCGAGAGCGGAGAGTCTGAGTACGTCCCGTCGCTGCATGCCCTGCCCCCACAGTCGGATTCGTGTCACCCGCGTCACACCGTTGTACGTGTCGGTGACATCCGCGGAAAGGCCTGTGGATAACTCCATGGCGGAGAGGGAACATACGTCCCCCACACGTTCCTCACCCATCCCATGAGCCCCAGGCGTTCACTACGGCAGGAGCGGCCCCTTCATGCGCATCGCCACCACCGTGTTCCTCACCGACGAGACCGTCCGCCCCGCCTGGCTCGCGCGCGAGCTGGAGCAGCGCGGCTTCGCCGGGCTGTATCTGCCCGAGCACACCCACATCCCGGTCAGCCGCGACACCCCCGCCCCCATGGGCGAGCCGCTGCCGCGCCCCTACGGCCGCACCCTCGACCCGTTCGTGGCCCTCGGCCAGGCGGCCGCCGTCACCGAGCGGCTGGCGCTGGGCACCGGCATCTGCCTGGTCGCCCAGCACGATCCGGTCGTCCTCGCGAAGAGCGTCGCCACCCTCGACTTCCTGTCCGGCGGGCGCTTCACCCTCGGCATCGGCTACGGCTGGAACGTCGAGGAGGCCGCCGACCACGGCACCGTCTGGTCCGAGCGCCGCGAGCTGGTCCGCGACCGGATGGCGCTGATGCGCGCGCTGTGGGCGGAGGAGCCCACGGCCCATCAGGGCCCGCACGCGTCAGTACGGGCGAGCCTCGCGTACCCCAAACCGGTGATCCGGGAGCGCCCGCCCGGCGACCCGCTCACCGGGCCGCGCACCCTGATCGGCGGGGCGGCCGGACCGCGCCTGTTCGCGCACATCGCCGCGTACGCCGACGGCTGGCTGCCGATCGGCGGCGGCGGGCTCACGGAGACCATCCCGGAGCTGCGCCGCGTCTGGGCGGAGGCCGGGCGGGACCCGGCGGCGCTGGAGGTGGTGCCGTACGCGGTGCGTCCCTCGCCCGGCAAGCTCGCGCACTACGCCGGGCTCGGCATCGAGGACGTTGTCGTCCAGCTCCCGTCCGGGGACGAGACGGAGATCCTGCACGCCCTGGACGCGTACGCGCAGTATCTGTAGGCCGCATTCGTATTCCCGGCGTCCACGCCGAATTGTCGTGATCAGACCCACAAAACCGCAGGCCCGGCCAGTCTGGCGGTGTCGGACACCACTCGTATGCTCGGAGGATGACCACGAGCGCGCAGGGAAATGAACCGAGTGCCCCCACCGCCAACGCGATGCGCCGTGCGCTCAAGCGGGCCCGCGAGGGCGTGGCGCTGGACACCGCCGAGGCGGCGGTGCTGCTCCAGGCGCGCGGGGACGACCTGAAGGATCTGGCCGCCTCCGCCGCGCGCGTGCGCGACGCCGGTCTGGAGGCCGCGGGCCGTCCCGGGATCATCACCTACTCGCGCAGCGTCTTCATCCCGCTCACCCGGCTGTGCCGCGACAAGTGTCACTACTGCACGTTCGCCACCGTCCCCGGCAAGCTGCGCCGCGAGGGCCACGGCATGTTCATGTCTCCGGACGAGGTGCTGGACATCGCCCGCCGCGGCGCCGAGATGGGCTGCAAGGAAGCGCTGATCACGCTCGGCGACCGCCCCGAGGACCGGTGGCCCGAGGCGCGCGAGTGGCTGGAGGCCGAGGGGTACGACGACACCATCGCGTACGTACGGGCCATGGCGATCCGCATCCTGGAGGAGACCGGGCTGCTGCCGCACCTCAACCCCGGCGTCATGAGCTGGACGGACTTCCAGCGGCTGAAGCCCGTCGCGCCCTCCATGGGCATGATGCTGGAGACCACGTCGGAGCGGCTGTGGAGCGAGCCCGGCGGCCCGCACTACGGCTCGCCGGACAAGGAACCGGCCGTCCGGCTGCGCGTCCTGGAGGACGCGGGCCGCAGCTCCGTCCCGTTCACCAGCGGGCTGCTGATCGGCATCGGGGAGACGTACGAGGAGCGCGCCGATTCGCTGTTCGCGCTGCGCCGCGTGTCCCGCTCGTACCACGGCGTCCAGGAAGTCATCGTGCAGAACTTCCGTGCCAAGCCGGACACGGCGATGCGCGGAATGCCGGACGCGGAGCTGGAGGACCTGCTCGCCACGGTCGCGGTCGCCCGGCACATCCTGGGCCCCTCCGGCTGCATCCAGGCGCCGCCGAACCTGGTCGACGCGGAGTACGAGCGGCTCATCGGCGCCGGGATCGACGACTGGGGCGGCGTCTCCCCGCTCACCCCGGACCACGTCAACCCCGAGCGCCCCTGGCCCCAGGTGGACGAACTGGCCGAGCGGTCCGCCGCCGCCGGGTTCGAACTGCGCGAACGGCTCGCGGTCTACCCCGAGTTCATCCAGCGCGGTGAGCCGTGGCTGGACCCGCGGCTGCTGCCGCACGTGCGCGCGCTGGCCGACCCGGAGACCGGTCTCGCCCGCCCGGACGCGCTGCCCGCCGGGCTGCCCTGGCAGGAGCCGGACGAGGAGTTCACGGCCTCCAGTTCGGGCCGCACCGATCTGCACCGCACGATCGACACCGAGGGCCGCACCGGCGACCGGCGTGACGACTTCGACGAGGTGTACGGCGACTGGGAGGCGCTGCGCGAGGCCGCCGCGCCCGGCATGCGGCCGTCCCGTATCGACGCGGACGTGAAGGCCGCGCTGTCGCAGGCCGCCGACGACCCGACGAAGCTCACCGACCCCGAGGCGCTGGCCCTCCTGCACGCCGACGGGCCCGCGCTGGACGCCCTGTGTGGTATCGCCGACGACCTGCGGCGCGCGGCGGTCGGCGACGACGTCACGTACATCGTCACGCGGAACATCAACTTCACCAACGTCTGCTACACCGGCTGCCGCTTCTGCGCCTTCGCGCAGCGCCGCACCGACGCCGACGCGTACACCCTCTCCCTCAGCCAGGTCGCCGACCGCGCCCAGCAGGCGTGGGACGTGGGCGCGGTGGAGGTGTGCATGCAGGGCGGCATCCACCCGGACCTGCCCGGTACGGCGTACTTCGACGTCGCCCGCGCCGTGAAGGAACGCGTCCCCGGGATGCACGTCCACGCGTTCTCCCCGATGGAGGTCGTCAACGGCGCCTCCCGCACCGGGATGTCCATCCGCGAATGGCTGACGGCGGCGCGCGAGGCGGGCCTCGACACCATCCCCGGCACCGCGGCCGAGATCCTCGACGACGAGGTGCGCTGGATCCTCACCAAGGGCAAGCTGCCG
Organism: Streptomyces sp. NPDC041200; assembly: GCF_055591805.1. Classification (NCBI taxonomy): domain Bacteria; kingdom Bacillati; phylum Actinomycetota; class Actinomycetes; order Kitasatosporales; family Streptomycetaceae; genus Streptomyces; species Streptomyces sp. NPDC041200. The sequence continues at coordinate 83,617 of NZ_JBVIZF010000016.1, forward strand.
ACCGCGACCTGGGTGGAGGTCATCAAGACCGCGCACGAGCTGGGCATCCGCTCGTCCTCGACGATGATGTACGGCCATGTCGACCAGCCGCGCCACTGGCTGGGCCATCTGCGGCTGCTGGCGGAGATCCAGCAGGAGACGGGCGGCTTCACCGAGTTCGTCACCCTCCCCTTCATCCACACCAACGCCCCCGTCTACCTCGCCGGAATCGCCCGCCCCGGCCCCACCACCCGCGACAACCGCGCGGTGACGGCCATGGCGCGCGTCCTCCTCCACCCGCACATCCCCAACATCCAGACGAGCTGGGTCAAGCTCGGGACGGAGGGCGCGGCCGAGATGCTGCGCTCCGGCGCGAACGACCTGGGCGGCACGCTCATGGAGGAGACCATCTCCCGCATGGCGGGCTCCTCGTACGGTTCCTACCGCTCCATCCAGGACCTCATCGGCATCGCCGACCTGGCGGGCCGCCCGGCCCGCGCCCGGACGACGACGTACGCGGACGTCCCGGAGGAGCGGCAGACGGCGGCCCTCGCCTCGGACGGACACCTTCCGGAGCTGCTGCCGGTGCTCGGCGACTGAGCCTCAGCGCTGCTGCCAAACCGATTCGCGCAGCAGCCGCAGCCCGTTGAGGCCGACGAGGACGGTGGAGCCCTCGTGCCCGGCGACGCCGAGCGGCAGCGGCAGCTGCCCGGCCAGGTCCCAGACGACCAGCGCGGTGATGCAGACACCGGCGATGACCAGGTTCTGGACGACCAGGCGCCGGGCGGTGCGGGAGAGCCGTACGACGGCGGGGAGGGCGGCCAGTTCGTCCCGTACGACGACCGCGTCGGCCGTCTCCAGCGCCAGGTCGGAGCCCGCCCGGCCCATGGCGACGCCGGTGTGGGCGGCCGCCAGGGCGGGGGCGTCGTTGACGCCGTCCCCGACGACCATGACGTGGCGCCCCGCGTCGGCCCACTCCCGTACGGCGGCCACCTTGTCCTGCGGCAGCAGCCCGGCGCGTACGTCGTGGATGCCGGTCTCGGCGGCGAGGTGGTCGGCGGCGCGCCGGTTGTCACCGGTGAGCAGCACCGGCGCGGTGCCGGTCAGCGCCGTGAGGCCGCCGACCGCCTCCGCCGCGCCGGGACGGAGCCGGTCGGCGAGGCCGAGGACGCCGACCGGCGTGCCGTCCGCGAGGACGGCGACGGCGGTACGGCCGGACGCCTCCACCGCTGCGACCTCCTCGTACGCGAGGGAACCGGTCGGCAGCAGCCGGGCGGGCGCCCCGACCCGCACCTCGCGTCCGTCCACGGTCGCGCGGACGCCGAGCCCGGGCGCGGAGCTGAACCCCTCAGCATCCGGCAGTGACAGTCCCCTGGCCTGGGCCGCCTCCACGACGGCCCGGGCCAGGGGATGTTCACTCGGCCGCTCCGCCGCGGCCGCCAACCGCAGCAGCGCGTCCTCGTCCAGCCCCGCACCGGGCAGCGGGCGCACCTCGGTCACCCGGGGCGTGCCCTCGGTGAGGGTGCCGGTCTTGTCCAGCGCGACGGCGTTCACCTGCCCCAGGCGCTCCATGACGACGGCGGACTTCACCAGCACGCCGTGGCGTCCGGCGTTGGCGATCGCTGACAGCAGCGGCGGCATGGTGGCCAGCACCACCGCGCACGGGGACGCGACGATCATGAAGGTCATCGCGCGCAGCAGCGTCGGCTGCAGCGCCGCGCCGAGCGCGAGCGGGACCGCGAACAGGGCGACGGTGGCGGCCACCATCACCAGCGAGTACCGCTGTTCGACCCGCTCGATGAACAGCTGGGTGGGCGCCTTGGTCTCCGACGCCTCCTCGACCATCCGCACGATCCGGGCGATCACCGAGTCCGACGGGTCGCGCTCGACCCGGACCCGCAGCGCGCCGGTGCCGTTGACGGACCCGGCGAACACCTCGTCCCCGGCCGCCTTGGCGGCGGGCAGCGGCTCGCCCGTGATGGTGGCCTGGTCGACCTCGCTCTCCCCGTCCACCACCCGCCCGTCGGCACCGACCCGCTCCCCGGGCCGGACCAGCACCGTGTCCCCGACCGCGAGCGCGTCGGCGGCCACGGTCTCCTCACCGCCGCCGGGCAGCAGCCGGGTGGCGGTCGCGGGCGCGAGGTCCAGCAGCCCGCGCACCGAGTCGGCCGTCCGCGCGGTGGCGAGCGCCTCCAGGGCGCCGGAGGTCGCGAAGATGACGATCAGCAGCGCGCCGTCCAGCACCTGCCCGATGGCCGCCGCGCCGATCGCCGCGACCACCATCAGCAGATCCACGTCCAGGGTCTTGTCCTTGAGGGCCTTCAGCCCCTCCAGCCCCGGCTCCCAGCCCCCGGTGACATACACGGCGATGTACAGCGGCTCCCACACCCAATCGGGCGCGCCGCCGAGCTGCGCCGCCAGCGCGACCAGGAACAGCACCAGCGCCGACAGCGCCCAGCGGGCCTCCGGCAGGGCGAGCACACGGGTACGGCGGCGGGGCACGGCCGACGGCCGGGCCGCCGTCGGTGTGGACCGGGTGGTGAGCGTGGAGGTCATGGCCGCACACCGTACCACCAACAATTGAACAATTATTCATGCATCTGGTGGTCCGTAGGATGAGCCCATGGGCCATGGAGCACAAACCCCCGCAGGCGACGCCGCCGCCCCGCGCGCCCGCCTCACCCCCGAGAACGCCCCGACGGTCGCCGCCACCCTCCAGGCCCTCGCCACCCCGTCCCGCCTGCTGATCCTGGCCCGCCTCCGCGAAGGCCCCTGCCCCGCCACCGAACTCGCCGAAGCCGTCGGCATGCAGCAGTCCGCCTGCTCCCACCAGCTCCGCCTGCTCCGCAACCTCGGCCTGGTCACCGGCACCCGCCAGGGCCGCTCCGTCGTCTACACCCTCCACGACAACCACGTGGCAGAACTCCTCGACCAGGCCCTCCATCACGTCGAACACCTCCGCCTGGGCGTCACCGACTGACCCGGCCGCCTGTCGGCCGCGCGCGGCGCAGGGCGTCGATCTCGGCGATGGGGTCCGGCGGCCGCACGAAGCGGCGGGCGTCCTCGGGACAGGAGTAATCAACGTGACCCCCACCGGGCCCGATCCGGCTGGTGGATGGCCGGGGTGCGGGACCCGGCTTCTACGAGCGCCACGGCTATGCCGAGACCGGCAGGACGCTCGGCATCCCCGGAGGCCACGCGGACGTGCACCTGTTCAAGTCGCTGACCGGCGAACAGTAGGGGCGGCGCCCAACTCCCGCTGCGCCGCCGGGGCCACGTGCGCCTGTTCCGGACCCGGTGTCGTCAGCCACGGCTACGCTGCATGCGGGGGAAGGGGGAGCCGTGGCAGCGCAGCGGCCGACGATGCGGGACCTGATCCGGCAGCGGCGCCGGTTCGTGGGGCGGCGCCAGGAGATGGCCGCGTACCGGGAGAACTTCGCGGTACCGCCCGAGGACGAGGCGCACCGCTTTGTGTTCCATGTGCGCGGGGACGCCGGTGTCGGCAAGACGACGCTGGTGCGGCAGTGGGAGAACACCGCACGCGAGCACCGGGCGCTCATCGCCTATGTGGACGAGTCCGTGAACAGCGTCCCCGAGGTCATGGCGGCCATCAGCGCCCAGTTCGCCCGGCAGGGGCATCCGTTGAAGTCGTTCGACAAGCTGCTGGCGACCTACCGGCAGCGACGGCACGAGGCCGACTCGGCGGCAGGCGCGACGCCGTCGGAGGGGGAGGGCGCGACGGGCGAAGACCCGGCCTCGGCGTCGAGTGCGTTCGTCGCCCGTGCCGGGCTGGTGGGGCTGGGGATGGTGCCGGGCGTCGGGGCCTTCGCCGGGGCGGCGGAGCCGGAGCGGATCGCGCAGGCGGCCGATCGGGCGCGGGCCAAACTCAGCTCCCGCTTCCGCAGCCACGACGATGTGGACCTGGTGATCTCGCCCCTGGACGTGCTGACCCCGGCGTTCCTGAACGACGTGGCCGAGGTGGCTGCCTCCGTGCCCTGGATGACCTGGTTCTTCGATACGTACGAACGCACCGGCCCGCTGCTCGACACGTGGCTGCGCGACATGATGATCGAGGGCCGCTACGGGTCGCTCCCGGCCAACGCGGTGGTGACCCTCGCGGGGCAGGGCACGCTCGCTCCCCACTGCTGGGCCGACTACGCCGACCTCATCGCGGACATCCCACTGACCCCGTTCACGGAGGCCGAGGCCCGGCAGCTCCTCTCGGCCAGGGGAGTGGTCGATGAGCAGGTGGTGGAAGTCGCGCTCCGCCTCACCGGAGGGCTGCCTGTTCTGGTGTCGATGCTGGCCGAGGCCCAGCCCGCCACCGCCGATGCCGTGGGCGATCCGAGCGGCACCGCCGTCGAGCGCTTCCTGAAGTGGGTGAGCGACGAGGTGCACCGCTCGGCAGCGCTGGCCGCGGCCTTGCCCCGGCGGTTGGACGAGGACATCTACCGGGCCGCGGTCGAGGACGAGGCCGCCGGGCTCTACGGCTGGCTGCGCTCGCTCCCGTTCGTCAGCGACCGCTCCGGCCGCTGTGGGTATCACGACGTCGTCCGTACTGCCATGTTGCGGCTCCAGCGCAACCAGTCACCCCAGCGGTGGCGGGCGCGTCACCTCCGTCTCGCCGACGCCTTCGCGCGATGGCAAGGGGAGATCGAGGAGACGCTTCCGGAGGAGCGGTGGTGGGAGCACGAGCGGTGGCTGGACTGCCGGCTGGAGGAGACCTACCACCGGCTGTGCGCCTCTCCGGAAGAGGCGCTGCGCGCAGACCCGGACGGCCGCCCCGGTCATCAGCCGAGCCGCCCTCGGCGACTGGGCCGGGGCGGAGCGGCTTCTGACGGAGCTGGCCGAGGCCCGGCCGTACTGGGAGGTCGTGGACGACGCCGTACGCGCCCTGGACGACCTCGCCGACGCTCCCGGCGCCGACCGCGCCCGGATCGCGGCCCTGCGCGCACCGCTCACCGCCCTGCGGGCGACACTTCAGGTGTCGTAGCCGGTCAGGTCGTCGGCGTCCTCGTTGAGCCGCTTGAGGTCCACGTCGCTGAGGAACGGGAGCACGGCGCCGCAGTCGAGGCAGGCGCGGGCGAAGTCGACCTCGAACGCCGGGCGGAGCTTGTAGAGGCGCGGGCGGGGGAACTTGAGCCTGAGGCGGTCATTCTGGCCTTCGACCGTCCTGAGCTGCCCGACCGGGCTCAGCCGACTGGATCCACATACCCCGCATCGCAGCACCCCAGCTCCCATGTGGGTGACGATACATCGGAAAAGCGGGTGATCCCGGGGGTTCGGCAGGCGGGGCGGGTGGTGGGACGGTGGCGTGGCCGCCTCGGGGGCGGGGGTGTGGTCAGGAAGCGTCGGACTGGTTCGCCTCGGCGGCGGGCGTCCGCAGCTCTTCGTTGAGCCGCTGGGCTTCTTCCAGCTGATCTTCGAGTATGACGATGCGGCAGGCGGCATCGATCGGAGTGCCCTGGTCGACGAGTTCGCGCACGCGTGCCGCGATGCGCAGCTGGTAGCGGGAGTAGCGGCGGTGGCCCCCTTCGGAGCGCAGGGGGACGATGAGGCGGGCTTCGCCGACGGCCCGCAGGAAGGCGGGGGTGGCGCCGATCATCTCCGCGGCACGGCCCATGGTGTACGCGGGATAGTCGTCGTCATCGAACTTGTCGGTGGCTCGCTCTCGGGGCTTCGAATTCATCGCACCTCTCTGTAGGACGCGTCGAGGGGCCCTGGTGCCATATGGCACCAGGGCCCCGAGGGTTCATCACCATCTACCGGCGCTGTGCACCGGCCTTCTGTTTCCGCTGCCCGCCGGGAGGGCGGGATGCGGGGATCGCGGCTGCGTGACCGGGGACCACCTTCCAATCCGGGGCCTGCGGTACCCGAGCGGACCAGGTCCGTGCTCGGGCGATCCTGATGGTGTCTCCGCCTCTCCTCTTCTCTCGCTGCTCTTGCTGGCATTGCTGTCGTGCGTCATGCGTGGTGGCCCTGGGAGCCACCCGGCCCGGCAGCCAGTGGCGGGACCTTCCTGCACTTCCTGGCCCCGCCACTCCGCTGTCGTGCCGTGTTCCGCTCGCGGCAGTTCGTCTCTGCCGCGCCTGACTGACGTCGTTGGCTACGCGAGAAACACTAACCGCAGGAGCGCCGCATGTCTACTGCGGCCGATGCAGGTTTACCTCTATGCCGGAACAGGCCCAGGGTGGCCCGGGGGCGGGGAGGTGGGGGAGCGAAGGTGCGGGTGCGGTGGCGGTGGTCCTGGTCATCACGGTGGTCTCCTGCTGCGACGCGGGCGCGGGTGGCGCGCGGGCCCGAGCTCCCCGTCGCCCGCCTCGCCCGTTCGGCCGCCATGGGGTCTTCGGCGGGTCCGCCGGCGTCGCCTCCGCCGTCCACCCCCGGCCGTCTTCCCGGCGGTCCCTCGGTCCTCGGTGGCGTTCTCCCCGCCGATGCTCAATATGTAATGCCGCGACTGCAGAAATAGCTTCTGAATTGGTGGGGAGTTTTTACCTCGCCGAGGGCGACTGTCGTTTCCGTGCGTGGCCCGGCGTGCCGTGCTACTGTCGTTGGCGGTTGCAGTTGTGGTTCCCAGACTTCAAGTGTCCTCGCCGTCGTATATGGCGGGAATGCTTTTGTATTTTCCGGTGCATTTCCGGAGGGGCAATCATCGCGGCGACGCGGGGTCCGCAAAGTGCGGGCTCCGGGCACTGCGCCCGAAGGAGATATGACATGGCTACTGGCACCGTGAAGTGGTTCAACTCGGAAAAGGGCTTCGGCTTCATCGAGCAGGACGGTGGCGGCCCCGACGTCTTCGCCCACTACTCGAACATCGCCGCCCAGGGCTTCCGCGAGCTGCAGGAGGGCCAGAAGGTGAGCTTCGACCTCACGCAGGGCCAGAAGGGCCCGCAGGCTGAGAACATCGTTCCCGCCTGACGCTGACGCGTACAGCGACGTGGGGGCCCGCACCTTGGGTGCGGGCCCCCGCTCGTTTTCCCGGTGATCCGGCATCTTGAGCGTCCGTCTTCGTGGCGTATGCCGGTCATCTTTCGACGCGATGGGCGCACCTGTTCCGCCCCGCTTCGCTTCGTTTATCTGTTCGGTTCGTTCTTGCGATTCTTTTATGCGCGGCCTGCTGCTGCCGGGAATTCCTCGACGTGCCGCATCGAGGAAGGTCCGTATGAAACGCACTGCCCGCACGAACAACCACTCCGGCCACCCCCGCTCCGGCCGTCCCCGCTCCGGGGGGAACGGCCGTCGTCCCGTCGCGCCGCAGGGAGAATTCGCCCTGCCCGTCACCCGTACTCCCGCCCTGCCTCCGGCCGAGACGTTCGCCGAGCTGGACATGCCGCCCGCGCTGCTGGCGGCCCTGGCCGCGGAAGGCATGGCCGTGCCGTTCCCGATCCAGGGCGCCACGCTGCCGAACTCCCTCGCGGGCCGCGACGTCCTGGGCCGTGGGCGCACCGGCTCGGGCAAGACCCTCGCCTTCGGCCTGGCCCTGCTGGCCCGCACCGCCGGACAGCGCGCCGAGCCCCGTCTGCCCCTGGGGCTGGTCCTGGTCCCCACCCGGGAGCTGGCCCAGCAGGTCACGGACGCGCTCGCCCCCTACGCCCGGTCGCTGAAGCTGCGGCTGGCCACCGTCGTCGGCGGTATGGCGATCGGCCGACAGGTCAGCGCTCTGCGCGGCGGAGCCGAAGTCGTGGTCGCGACCCCCGGGCGGCTCAAGGACCTCATCGACCGTGGCGACTGCCGCCTGAACCAGGTCGGCATCACCGTGCTGGACGAGGCGGACCAGATGGCCGACATGGGCTTCATGCCCCAGGTCACCGCCCTGCTGGACCAGGTGCGGCCCGAAGGGCAGCGGATGCTCTTCTCGGCCACTTTGGACCGTAACGTCGACCTTCTGGTCCGGCGCTACCTGACCGACCCGGTGGTCCACTCCGTCGACCCCTCGGCGGGCGCCGTCACCACGATGGAACACCACCTGCTGCACGTCGACGGCGCCGACAAGCACGCCACCACCACGGAGATCGGCGCCCGCGACGGCCGAGTGATCATGTTCCTCGACACCAAGCACGCGGTGGACAAGCTCACCCAGCACCTGCTGAACAGCGGCGTCCGCGCCGCCGCGCTGCACGGCGGCAAGTCCCAGCCCCAGCGCACCCGCACGCTCGCCCAGTTCAAGTCCGGCGACGTGACGGTACTGGTGGCCACCAACGTCGCGGCCCGCGGCATCCACGTGGACAACCTCGACCTGGTCGTCAATGTGGACCCGCCCAGCGACCACAAGGACTACCTGCACCGCGGCGGTCGCACGGCCCGGGCCGGCGAGTCCGGCAGCGTCGTCACCCTCGTCCTGCCGGGCCAGCGCCGCGACATGGCCCGCCTCATGAGCGCGGCCGGCATCACCCCGCACACCACCAAGGTCCGCTCCGGTGAGGCCGAACTGAGTCGCATCACCGGCGCCCAGGCCCCGTCCGGTATCCCCGTCACCATCGCCAGGCCGGTCGTCGAACGCGCCAAGCGCGGCGGCTCCTCCTCGCGGGGACGACGTAGCCGCCCGTCGCAGGCCCGTCGCGCCGCCGGATCGGCCCGGACGGGGTCGGGGGCCCCGCAGCGGCGGTCCAATTTCGGCTCGGCCGCGTAAGCCCGGGACGATCGACACGGTTGCACGACGAGGGCCCCGACCACACCGGTCGGGGCCCTCGTCCGTCCGCATTCGACGGTCGGAAGAACTGAGTCCACTGTCCGTTATCCGGTGCGCCATTTCGGAATGAGGCGGTCCGCCGCATCATTCGTGACGACGCCTTCACAAGGGGTCGCGCCATTGACGGCATCCGGAAGCGATCAAAGAGTGTCCCTTACAGTTCAAAGGCACTCCCGGGCCATACACGTGTCGAAGAAAAGGGGAAAGGTCGTGACCGCAATCGCCAGCGCAGCGACCGGCGTATGGGGTCGCGCCGAACAGCAGGACTTCCGCAGCCGGGTACGCGGCTGTCTGCTCGGCGGAGCGATCGGGGACGCCCTGGGGGCGGCCGTGGAGTTCTCCTCGCTGGCCGACATCCGGGCGAATCACGGCCCGCAGGGCGTGACGGACTTCCTGCCCGCGTACGGGCGGCGCGGCGCGGTCACCGACGACACCCAGATGACGCTGTTCACCGTGGACGGCCTGATACGCGCCCAGGTGCGCCGCGACACCGGCGCCTGGCACCCGCCCACCGACGTCCACTCCGCGCACCGCCGCTGGTACGCCACCCAGCGCGACTGGGGCCCCGACGAGCGCCGCGCGGACGACGGCTGGCTGGCCCGCGAGGAGTGGCTGTACGCCCAGCGCGCCCCGGGGCGGGCCTGTCTGACCGGGCTCGGGGACGCGACCATGGGCACCCTGGAGGCGCCCAAGAACCCCGATTCCAAGGGCTGCGGCGCCGTCATGCGCTCCGCGCCGTTCGGGCTGCTCGTGGGCTGGGAGCCGCAGCTGGTGTTCCAGCTGGCCATCGAGTGCGCGGCCCAGACCCACGGCCACCCCACCGGCTACCTCGCGGCGGGCGCGTTTTCCCTCATCGTTCACGGGCTGGCGCGCGGCGAGGCGCTGGACGGCGCCGTCCAGCGCGCCCTGGCCCACTTGGCGGGCCGCCCCGGCCACGAGGAGACCACGGACGCGCTGCGGCGCGCGCTCGGCGCCGTACGCCAGGGGCTGCCGACGCCCGAGCGCGTCGAATCGCTCGGCGAGGGCTGGACCGGCGAGGAGGCGCTGGCCATGGGGCTGTACTGCGCCCTGGTCGCCGAGGACGTACGGCACGGTCTGCTGCTCGCCGTCAACCACGGCGGGGACAGCGACTCCACGGCGGCGGTCTGCGGCAATCTGCTGGGCGTGCTGCACGGCGAGACGGCGCTGCCGCCCGGGTGGCTCGCCGAGGTGGAGGGGCGCGGCACGATCCTGGAGCTGGCGGACGACTTCGCGATGGAGATGACCCAGGGCCCCGCCCTGCACAGCCCCGAGAACTCGGCCCCCGCCTGGCTCAGCCGCTACCCGCGCGCGTGAGCGTTCGCGCCGTGGGACGACGGGGCTCCACGGGCTGAGCGGGGGTATCGCCGCTGCCGCGCGGGGCGCGGTAGATGACCCAGGCCGCCGTCGCCAGGAAGGCGGTGCCGATGATCGGGTAGACGGCGGTCATCAGCATCTGTGGGGGCGTCTGGTGCAGTTCGACCCGCTGTTTCACGCTGTGCGGGGCGTACCAGATCATGAAGGAGCAGAAGAGCAGCCCGGTCAGGGCCGTGCAGCCCGCCCAGGCCCGGGACGCCCGGCGGAACGTCTCGACGGCGAGCAGCAGCACCATCGGGACCGCCCACACCCAGTGGTGGGACCAGGAGACCGGACTGACCAGCAGGGCGGTGACGGCGCAGGTCACGGCGGCCCAGGCGCGGGCGTGGGGGAGGGCGCGGTCGTCGGCGAGCTGGGCGGCGACGGCGGTGGCCAGGCCGACGCAGCCGATCAGCGCGGCGGCGGCGAGCCACCACAGGCCGGGGTCGGGGGTGTGCAGGAGGCGGGCGAGGGCGCCGCGCAGGTTCTGGTTGCCCGCGCCCTCGACGTCGCCGGGCCGGTCGGTGGCGAACAGCACCTGGGTCCAGAAGCGGTGCGAGTCGTACGGCAGCGCCACCACCGACAGGACGACCGTCCAGACGAAGGCGCCGGTGGCGACGCCCGCCCGCCGCAGGTGGTCGCTCCGCGGGCCGTGCCCGGCCCGCTGCCGCCGGATGGCGTCGATCAGCCCGGCGGCCGCGAGGAAGACCACGAAGAGCCCGGGGGTCAGCTTGATCCCGGTTGCGATGCCGGTGCCGAACCCGGCCCAGCGGTGGCCCTCCCGGCGGGTCAGGTCCCACAGCACCAGGACGGCGACAGCCAGGTTGATCTGGCCGTAGCGCAGGGTCGTCCACACCGGTTCGCACCACACCGCGACCCCGGCCAGGGACAGGACGGCGGCGGCGCGCGGCGCCCGGCGCGGGCGGCCCACGAGCCGCAGCGACAGATGGGCCAGGCCGACCATCAGGACCAGGTTGACGGCGGTGCCGAAGGTGCGCAGGACGCCCGTGCCCATGACGGTCAGCGGGGTGAACAGCATGGCCGCGAACGGCGGATAGGTATTGGGCAGATGGTGCGCGGTCGCCCGCATGTCATACAGATCCGCCGCGTTCCGTACGGTCCACCCCTCGGCCTGGTAGACCAGCAGGTCGGCCATGGAGACCTGGGCGGCGCGCTGCGCGATCCAGAAGCCCGTGAAGGACAGCAGACAGAACACCGCCGCGCACAGGGTGGGACGCCGGGTGATCATCTGTGTCGCGGTCACGGAGGTCGCTCCAGAGGTGCATGAGGCGGCAGACGGCACAGGCAGCCGACGATAGTACGTTCCGGATGATGGCCCCAGCTGGGGCGATGGTTGCCTGTACGTCTCGTAAAGCTGCGCTACGGAACCTCAAGATCGCTTCCGCTGCGGATCCGGCTCAGCGGACAGCAGCGGGCCCCGGCCACCCGTGAGCGAGCGGGTGACCGGGGCCCGGGGAGAGTTGTCAGTCGGACGCGCCGGCGACCGTCTTACGACCCTCGGTGCCCTGCGCCGGAACGGTCCGCGCGGCACCCGCCGAACCCGGTCCGTCGTCATCCGAGTTGAGCGAGGCGAGGATGGCGTCGCGCTCTGGGGTGTCCTCCGGCTTCACGTAGCCGATGACGATGAAGAGCACGAGCGAGACCGCGAGCGGGACGGCGACCTGGTACTCCAGGTTGACGCCGCCTTCGACCGCGTCGTTGATCGGGTAGTTGACCAGGTAGAAGGCGATCAGGCCCAGCGCCCAGCTGGTGAGCGCCGCCGTCGGCCCGGACTTGCGGAAGGCCCGCAGCATGCCGAGCATCAGCGGGATCGCGATCGGCCCCATCAGACCGGCGACCCATTTGATGACCACGGTGATGATGTCGCCGAAGAAGTCCGAGTTCACCTGGGTGGCGATGGCCATGGACAAGGCGAGGAAGAGCAGCGTGGTGTAGCGGGCGGCGAGCAGCCCGGTGCGGGTGCTCCACTGCCGCACGGACTTGAAGATCGCGGGCATGATGTCGCGGGTCACCACCGCGGCGATCGCGTTGGCGTCCGAGGAGCACATCGCCATGGTGTGCGAGAAGAAGCCGACGATGACCAGGCCCAGCAGACCGTGCGGCAGCAGGTGTTCGGCCATCTGCGCGTACGAGTCGGCGGGCTTGTCCGTCTTGATGATCAGCGGCGCGACCCACATCGGGAAGAACAGCACCAGCGGCCAGACGAACCACAGGACGGCCGACAGCCGGGCCGAGCGCTTGGCGGAGTGGGCGCTGTCGGTGGCCATGTAGCGCTGCGCCTGGTTCCACATGCCGCCGTTGTACTCGAACGTCTTGATGAAGAGGTAGGAGAGCAGGAAGATCAGCGTGTACGGGCCCACGGTCGGCTCGGTGTGGGTGTCGGGCAGGTCGTCCCAGACGGTCCAGAAGGTGCTGAAGCCGTCCAGTTCGTTCAGCACGGCGATCAGCATCGCGATGCCCGCCACGAACTGGATGACGAACTGGCCGAGTTCGGTGAGCGCGTCGGCCCACAGCCCGCCGACGGTGCAGTAGACGGCGGTGACCGCGCCCGTGATCAGGATGCCCTGGTTGAGCGAGACGCCGGTGAAGATGGAGAGCAGGGTGGCGATGGCCGCCCACTTGGCGCCCACGTCCACGATCTTCAGCAGCACCCCGGACCAGGCCAGCGCCTGCTGGGTGGGCAGGTTGTAGCGGTTCTTGAGGTATTCGAGGGGCGAGGCGACGCGCAATTTGCTGCGCACCCGGTTCAGGCGCGGCGCGAAGAGGTTCGCGCCGATCGCGATGCCGATGGCGATGGGGAAGGACCAGGTGACATAGGAGGTGATGCCGTATTGGTAGGCGATGGCCGCGTAACCGGTGAACATCACGGCGCTGTAGCCGGACATGTGGTGCGAGATGCCCGACAGCCACCAGGGCATCTTGCCGCCCGCGGTGAAGAAGTCGCTGACGTTGTCCACGCGTTTGTGGGACCAGACGCCGATGCCGACCATGACGCCGAAGTATGCGATGAGTACAGCCCAGTCCAGACTGTTCATGTCCCCTCCCAGGGGTCCGCCTTGTGAACGGGAGCGCACTTCGCCGCGACGTTCTCTTGGGGCGGTTCCCCCGAGCGGGAGCGGGGTACTTCCGGGATTGAACCGCTTGTTCGGGCGGCCGGTCAAGGGTTCGAGAGGTCACGAGTGTGAACAGAAATCAGAAAGAAGAACGATTTTACGCTTTCTTGACCTGACGGGGCGTTGTCGTGCACGCGTCCGCGAATCCACCATGAGCGGGCACTTCGTCAGACGCACACCCACGCATCGATGGGTCGGTACGGGAGCGGGATCCCGAAAGGCCGGACAGGAGTCGCGCTAACGCATCACTTCACCGGCGTTCACCAGCAGCGACTGCCCGGTGATCGCCCGGGCCCGGTCGGAGGCCAGGAACACCGCGGCCTCCGCCACATCGCCGTCCGTCGCCAGATCGGGCAACGCCATCCGGCCCGCCAGCCGCTGCTCTATCTCGGCCTCGGGCAGCCCTTCCGTGTGCGCGGCGAACTGGACGTACGCCCGCACCGGCGGACCCCACATCCAGCCGGGCTGCACGGTGTTGACCCGGATCCGGTGCGGGCCCAGCTCGCGCGCGAGCGAGTACATCGCCGAGGTGAGCGCCCCTTTGGACGCCGCGTACGCCGCCTGCCGCACCTCGGAGGGGGCGGCGACCGACGACTGGGTGCCGATGAGCACCACCGCGCCGCCGTTCCGTTTGAGGGCGGGGAGGCAGGCCCGGGTCATCCGCAGCGTCCCGAACAGGTTGACGTCCACCACGCGCCCCCAGGACGCGAAGTCGGCGTCCTCCAGGCCGCCGAAGTGGCTGTCCAGTGCTGCCACGTTGACCACGGCGTCGATCCGGCCGAAGCGGTCCAGGGCGAGCGCGGCGAGCGCCTCGCACTGGGCCTCGTCCGCGATGTCGGTGGCCCGGTGGGCGGTGCGCGTGCCGTCCGGGTCGAGTTCCCCCGCGGCCTGGGCCAGCCGCTCCCCGGTGCGCGCCCCGAGCGCCACGTTGGCGCCCTCGCGCAGGCACGCGGCGGCGACGCGGTGGCCGAGGCCGGGGCCGACGCCGGAGACGATGACCGTTCTGCCGCTGAGCATGGGGCCTCCTCGGTCTCGTCGGGGCTGACGCGGCGTCAGGCTAGGCGCGCGGAGTGGATATGGCCATACCGCGGGCCCATCCGCCGGAGGGTGGCGCATTCTGCCGCACCACCCCTCCACAGCTGACGCCGCGTCAGCTACACCTGATGGGCATGACGACGAGCGACGCGAGCGAGGGCACACGCGGCGGCCTGGAGGACACGTTCGCCGCGCGGTATGGGGAACTGGCCTCCGTGGGCCCCTACGGGGTGCGCCCGGGGCACGCCCTGATCACGATGGTCGAGCCGCATCCGGGCCAGGAGTACGCGTACAACCGCTGGTACGAGGACGATCACTTCATCGCGGGCGCCATGGCCATGCCCTGGATCTACGCGGGCCGCCGCTGGGTCGCCACCCGCGACCTCCAACTGCTGCGCTACCCGGAGAAGTCGGCGGTCGCCCAGCCGGTCACCGCGGGCTGTTACCTCACCGTCTACTGGCTCACCGAGGATCGCTACGCGGAGCACATGCGGTGGACGGTCGGCATCAACAAGCGGCTGAACCGGGACGGCCGGGTCTTCCAGGAGCGTACGCACGTCCTGACGGCCTTCCACGACCGCGAGGCGACCGTCTACCGGGACGGGGCGGCCGGGCCGCGCGACCACCATGCCCTCGACCACCCGTACGCCGGGCTGGTCCTGGAGGTCGTCGAGAGCGAGAGCCCCGGGCGGCGCGACAAGCTGCTCGACTGGCTCACGGCCCGTCATCTGCCCCGCCGCCTGTCCGGTTCGCCCGCCGCGATGGTGACCGTCTTCCGTCCGACCCCGCTGCCGTCGGACCGGATGGCGTACGTCAAGCAGGTGGAGGGCGTCGACACCAGGCTGACCCTGCTCTGGTTCCTGCAGGGCGATCCACGTGAATGCTGGGAGGAATTCTTCACGGGTCTCGACACCGATGTGGAGCGGTCCGGGCTGGGCCGGGTGGAATTCGTCGCGCCTTTCATTCCGACGATTCCCGGTACGGACCGCTATGTCGCGGAACTCCGATGACGGCTGGCGAAAGGCGAGCGAAGCAGAAATGCGACGAGCCCTCTCGGCAGGGACGGCGGCCGGTCGAGAGGGCTCGGTGGCGATGCGGCGAAATGCCGCGAAACTGCGGTTCTGCGGAGCCGGACCGCGCTGCCGCGGCCGGTCGAACAGCAGGATCAGCCGAGGTCGAAGGCTCCGCCGTGGACATCGGCGACAAAGGCCGACCAGGAGGCGGGGGCGAAGCTGAGCGTCGGTCCCTGCGGGTCCTTGGAGTCGCGCACGGCGATCTCATCGACGACCGGGGAGGCGACCTCTACGCAAGCGCCGTTTCCTGCGGAGTACGAGGATTTCACCCACGTACTCGTCTTTCCCTGCTGAATGGACACAATTGCTCCGATGCGGTGTGTTGAGGAGATGCACCCCCGTTTGGAGGTGAGGCCGACGTTACTCGTCAACATCGTCAGGAAAGGTGGCCATTCACTCGACCGGGTGGCATATTCCACCGGCCCCTTCCACGGCAGGGGTCGGAGGTGTACGCTCCGCCCTCGCTCTCGACCGGCGTCGTCAGCCCTCCCCGTGCCGACGCGCGTGGTCCTGAGCGACCTCGGTGATGAACTGGCGGCTCTGGTCCACGTTGAGCGCCTGGGCCCGCAGATGCTCGTACATCATGCTGTAGCTCTGCACATCGGTGAGCTTCTCCAGATAGAGGTCGCTCGTCACGCCCTCCAGATAGACGACGCTCGTGTCCGACTCATCCGAGAACTCCAGGATGGTGAACTGCCCGCTCATGCCCGGGTGCGAGCCCATGCCGAACGGCAGCGCCTGCACCGTCACGTGGGGCTCGTGGCTCATGCGGACCAGATACTCCAGCTGATCGCTCATGATCTTGTGGTCGCCGACCACGCGCCGCATCGCGGCCTCGTCCACCACGGCCCACAGCCGCAGCGGGGCCAGCGGATCGGTGATCCGCTCCTGCCGCCGCAGACGCACCTGCACCCGCTGGCCGATCTGGTCCGCGGCGACCTCGGGCAGCGCCCCGCTGATGACCGCCTCGGCGTACTCCGGGGTCTGCAACAGGCCCGGCATCACCTGGGGTTCGTAGACCCGCAGCGACGCCGCGTCCGTCTCGAAGCCGATGTAGACGCTGTAGGGGACGTCGCCGAAGGCGTTCCACCAGCCCTGCTGGCGGGACTCCTTCGCCATTTGCATCAGGGAATCTACCAGCGCCTTGTCTTCGACCTTGTAGGTCCGGCAGAGGTCGCGCACATCGCGCTGGCTGATGCTGCGACGGCCGTTCTCCAGTCTGCTGATCTTCGACTGGGAGACCATCAGCTCCTCCGCCACCTCCTCCGCCGTCATGCCCTTCTCCTGGCGGAGCCTGCGCAGTTCCTGGCCCAACCGGCGTCGCCGGACAGTGGGGCCGACGTTCGATGTCACGGGACGTGCACCTCCGGCTTCGTACTGCTGATACCTGCTGTTCAGCAGCCTCCCACTACCGGACCCGGCCGCGCTGGGAAATGGCCCGACAAAGACCGTACAAAGGGCGATCGAACGCACGCGCGGGGCGGCGGGACGGCCGGTCGTCCGGAACGGCCGTCCCACCACCCCGCGCTTCAGCGGCTCCCGTACCGGGTCGGTGGGGGCTGCGGTGCGGTCGGTGGAGCGGAATGGTGCTCGGTGGTGCCGTATCGGTTCTGCGGGCTCTGGCGAGCCCGCTTGGTGCCCTGTGAATGCCCTGTGGTGCCCTGTGGTGCTTCTTTGGTCCGCTGGGTGGAGCGGGAGTCGTCACGGGGGTCCCGTGGCCTCCTGAGGCCCCCTGGGGGCCTCCTGGTGACGGGTCAGCGCGCTCCGACGCGGGCCATGCTCCCGCGGCGGGACGGCTGGGCCGGAACCCCGGCCGCGGGCTCCGCGGCGCGTGCTCCCGGCTGTCGGCCCGGGGCCGGTGCGCGTCGTGGCTGCGCCGCGACACCGTTCTGCACGTCCATCACGGCGTGCGCCACCAGACCGCCCATCGGGTCGTGCCTGATCAGATCCCGGAGCCTGGAGCGCGACGAGCGCCCCTCGTTCCCGGGATACAAGTGCTTGCCGAGCCCGACCGCGTGGGCCAGGGCGGCGAGCGCGGCGGTCCGCGGGTCCGGCGGTACGCCGGTACGGATCGCACTGTCCAGCCGGTTCCTGATCTCCCGGCTGATCGCCGTGTCCGTCGCCTGGTAGCGAGTCGTCGGCAGTACCCCGCACATCTGGCCCGCCACGGCATGCACCATGCCGCACCGCTCCAGGTGCGTGAGATACGTCTGGCGCAGCCCCAGCCGGGGCCCGCCGATCCAGTGGACAGCCCGAACCGGACTGCCGCGACGGCGCAGCAGCTCCAGTGCGGAGTCCAGAGTTGGATCTCCAGTCGGCCGTGGCAGCACCACGGCGATACGATCCCCGTCAGGGGCTATCCGTCCGGCCAAGGCCAGCTCTACTAGCTGTGCCCCGGCAAGACCGAGGTCGAGCGACTGCGGCTGCGCCGTGGTACCCGTGGTCGGGTCCAGGGCGAGCAACAGAAGCTCCTCCGGAATTGTTCTGCGGCTCCTGCCCATCCATGCCTCCCCGCGTGGATGAATGACAGGGTGACCCCTGCCACATTGGTCTGTCGAGAGTGCCTGGGGGATTTGGGTGGGAACCGGTAGGTATGTCTTTCTCGTCTAGCGGGTGAGCGATCACCTTGAGGCGCTCTCCGGCGGTGGCGTTGCGCGTCCGTACGCCGGGCACACAGGACACTGGTTGATGGTTGTAATGCGGGACGCGGCGCCAGGAGGCGCCCGGCGTCCCGTGTGACGTATCGAGGAGGCATCGGTGGCGGGCGAGTCCCCCGGCAAGTCGGATCAGCAGAAGTCGTCGGGGGAGACGGCTAGGGGAGCACGCGATCCGCGGCTCACGGCCTCCCGTGAGGGGGAGGCCGAGGGCGGGCGCTCGGCGATCGCCGTCGCCGAGGAGGCGTCCGAGTCGGCTCCCGATGAGACCGGTACGGCGTCCACGGAACCGGAATCGGAGCGTCCGGAGTCTGGTGTTCGCGAAAGCGAAGACAGTGAATCCGGTGGCACGGAAACCGAGTCGGGGCTACCGGTCCGCCCTGGGGTGGCGTCTGAGGGGGATTCGTCCTCGTCGGACGTGACGGATGAATCGGGCGAATCCGGTGAATCCGGCGAAACGGCCAAGCCGGAGGGGGGCGACGCCCGGCTGCGGGAAGCTGTCGCGGCCTGGGTCGCGTCGGACGAACCGGATGCGGATGCGGAGGCGGCGGCCGAGGGCGAGTCGTCGGACGCGCCGGGCGCCTCCGACGCGGACGCGTCGGACGACGCCGCGACCAAGGACGACGCGGACGCGTCGAGCGGCGAGGGGTCGGGCACGTCTCGTCCGTCGAAGGCGGGCGCCAAGGGCGGCGCCGATTCCGACGCCAAGGGCGAGGGCGATGAGGACGCCGCCTCGGAGGCGCCGGTCGATCAGAAGACCGCGGTGTTCCGCACGTCGAAGGTGCCGTCCGACGGCGAGGACGCCGCCTCCGGCGAGGACGTGTCGGGCGACGAGAGCGAGGCTTCAGGGAAGGCCAAGGGTGGCGCGGACGCTTCCGGGGGCGAGGATTCGGAGGCGTCTCGTACGGCGAAGGCTGGCTCCGACGCGGGCGCGTCGGACGCCGAAGCTTCTGAGAAGACTGCCTCTGGCCCGAAGGGCACCAAGGGCACCAAGGGCACCAAGGGCGCCAAGGGTGCTAAGGGCGACGCGGGCGCGTCGGCTGCCAAGGGCAAGGCCGTAACCAAGGGCGACGCCGACGACTCAGCCGCCAAGGACGGCGCGGACGCGTCCGGTGACGAGGGCTCGGGGGCGTCTCGTCCGGGGAAGGCGGGCGCCGACGCCAAGGGTGACGCCGACTCCGACGACGAGGCCGCCGCGTCGGACGCGCCGGTCGACCAGAAGACCGCGGTGTTCCGCGCGCCGAAGGTGCCGTCCGACGGCGAGGACGCCGCCCCCGACGCGGGCGCGTCGGGCGACGAGGGCGAGGGTTCCGGGAAGGCGGGCTCCGGCGCCGACGACCGTGGCAAGGCCACCGCGTCCGGTGATGAGAAGCGGGCGTCCGGTGGGCGGCGGCCTGCTTGGGCGGGGGACGACGGTGACGGTGACGACAAGCCGTCGCGGCCGTCCGTCGACCAGAAGACCGCCGTCTTCCGCGCGCCCAAGGTGGACGACAAGGGGGACAAGGGCGACAAGCCCGTCGACCGGCCCACCGCCGCGTTCGGCGTGCTCCCGGAGAAGAAGAAGGACGTCGACCAGCCGACCACCGCCATCAAGGCGCTCCCCAGCGACGCGGACAAGGGCGGCAAGGGTGCCAAGGACGGCAAGGGCACCAAGCCGTCCGAGGGCGAGAACGAGCGCACCAGCAAGTTCGTACCCCTGCGCTCCTCCGACGCCCCCGCGCCGCAGAAGGCACAGCCGAAGGCACCGGCGAAGGCGTCCGCGAAGGCTCCGGCCAAGCCGGACGACGTACCCGAGACCGAGCGCACCCGGCAGCAGCCGCTGCCGCCGCAGACGCCGGACGGGAAACAGCCCGCGCCGCTCGATCTGCTGGCGGAGCTGACGAACAGGCCGCCCAAGCCCGAGACGCCGATCCGGACGGCGGTGCGGCGGGTCAAGATCTGGACGCCGCTGGCCATCCTGCTCGTGGTGCTCCTGGGGGTCGCCCAGGCGGTGCGGCCGCTGCCCGAGCCGGAGCTGAAGCTGACGGCCGACGCGTCGTACACGTTCAAGGGCGAGAAGCTGGCCATGCCGTGGTCCGGTGAGGGCCAGTCCGCGGCCGAGGTCCAGGGCGTGGGCAGCCTGGGGACGTCGGGGGCGCAGAAGGCGGTGCCGATCGCGAGTGTCACCAAGGTGATGACGGCCTACGTGGTGCTCAAGGACCATCCGCTGAAGGCCGGTGCGGAGGGCCCGCGCATCAAGATCGACGCGACGGCGGCCGAGGAGTCGGGGTCCGCCGACGAGTCGCGGGCGTCGGTCAAGGAGGGGCAGAGCTTCACCCAGCACCAGCTGCTCCAGCTGCTCCTGATCAACTCCAGCAACAACATCGCCCGGCTGCTGGCCCGCTGGGACGCGGGTTCGCTGGACGCGTTCACGAAGAAGATGAACGACGCGGCCAAGAGCCTGGGCATGAAGAACACCACCTACACGGACCCCAGTGGGCTCAAGGAGTCCACCAAGTCCACCGCGGCCGACCAGCTCAAGCTGGCGAAGGCGGCGATGGAGTCCGAGGCGTTCCGGGAGGTCGTGGCGACGCCCAACACCGAGGTCCCCGGTCTCGACGGCAAGATCTACAACAACAACAACCTGCTGGTGAAGCCCGGTGTGATCGGCATCAAGACCGGGTCCTCCACCCCGGCCGGCGGCGCCCTGATGTGGGGCGCGGTGCGGACGATCGAGGGCAAGAAGCAGCGGATCCTCGGGGTCGTGCTGGAACAGCGCGCGCCCACCACGCTGGACGCCAGCCTCCAGCTGGCGCAGACGGAGAGCTACAAGCTGATCACCGCCGCGCAGGACGCGCTGACCTCGGCGACCGTCATCAAGAAGGGCGATGTCGTCGGGCAGGTGGACGACGGTCTCGGCGGTACGGTGCCGGTCGTCGCCACCAAGGACCTGAAGGCGGTCGGCTGGGCGGGGCTGAACGTCGACATCAAGATCGGCGACGGTGGCAAAACCATTCCGCACACCGCTAAGGCGGGCACGGTCGTGGGTGAGGTGACCGTGGGCACCGGGCCCGGTCAGGTCAAGGCGCCGGTGGCGCTGGAAAATGACTTGTCCGAGCCGTCGTTCGGGTCGAAGCTGACCCGTATCTCCTGACGCACCAGGGGGGCCAGACCCCCCCAGGGGCACCGGCGCGAGGTCGCGCCGGTGCCCGTGTCCGTAACCGCTGACGAACCACCTCGCGTGCTAGCGTCGCCTGAATGTCCCTTGACCTGACTCGCCGAGGTGAACCCGAGGCGAACCGTGGGGAACCGGTACGAGGTTGAGAAGATGACAGGGGCAGACCTCGGGGGAAGACGGGGAGAGCCACAGTGACCACCGTGGATCCGACACGGGCCGACAAGAACGGCAGCTCGGAGGAGAGCACCGCGGCGCGAATACGCCTGCCCGCGCAGCGCCACCCCACCGAGCCGGACGATCGAGCGGCGACACGCGGGGGTGAGACCGCCGCCCGGACCGGGGTGTTCCAGCGCGCCTGGGACGTTCTGCGCCGCCCGGTGCCCGCCGCGCTGGCCGCCGCCGCGGTGCTGCACCTGCTGTGGGTGGCGCTGCTCGCGAACAGCGGCGGCGACCTGGCCGCGCAGGACGCCTGGGCGGAGTTCGCGCTCCAGCACCCCGACTCCGCGTACAACCTGGCGTGGTACGGCGGCATGCATCCGGTGTCGTACAGCGTCATCTCGCCATATTTGATGGCGGTCCTCGGCGTGCGGTCGACCATGGTGATCGCCGGGACGCTGTCCGCGGGGCTGCTCGCCCTGCTGCTGGTCCGCAGCCGCTCGGTGGCGCGGCCGATGTGGCCCGCCCTGTACGGCGCGTTCGCGCTGGTCTGCAACGCGATCTCGGGCCGGGTGACCTTCGGGCTCGGCGCGATGTTCGGCCTCGCCGCGGTGGCGGTGATCTTCGCGTGGCCGGTGCGCTGGCGGTCCCGGCACTGGCATCACCGGACCGGGCGGTTCCTGCTGGCCGCGCTGCTGTCCGCGGTGGCGACCATGGCCAGCCCGGTGGCGGGCCTGTTCGTGGGGATCGTGGCGGCCGCGCTGTGGCTGACCAAGCGTCGCCCGGCCGCGTACGCGCTCGGCGTCACGCCGGTGCTGGTGGTCGCGCTGTCCGCGTGGCTGTTCCCGTTCTCCGGTGAGCAGCCGATGTCGATCGGCTCGGTGATCCTGCCGCTGACCGCCGGGCTCGCGGGCTGGCTGCTGTCCCCGCCGGAGTGGCGCACGGTGCGGGTCGGCGCGGCGCTGTACTCGCTCGGTGTGGTGCTCACCTGGCTGATCCCCTCGCAGATCGGCACCAACATCTCCCGGCTGGGCATGATCTTCGGCGGTGTGGTGGTGATCGCCGCGCTGACCGCGCCGCGCATCCGGCCCGCCCGCGCCGAGCTGCGCACCACGCGGGCCGGACAGCGGTGGCTCGCGCTGGTGCTGTCCCTCGCGACGATCACGGTGTGGCAGATCGCCAAGACCGCCGACGACGTCATCCACACCACCCCCTCGGCGTCCTGGGCCCGTGAGTTGGCGCCGCTGGTGGACCGGCTGAAGCGGGGGAACGTCGACCAGGGCCGGGTCGAGGTGGTGCCGGTGCGCAGCCACCGCGAGTCCTCCGCGTTCGTTCCGTACGTCAACCTGGCGCGCGGCTGGAACCGGCAGCGGGACCTGGACCGGAACCCGATCTTCTACGGCGAGGACACCCTCACCCCCACGACCTACCACGCGTGGCTCAAGCGTTGGGCGGTGCACTTCGTCGTGCTGCCCGCCGACGACCCGGACAAGGGGGCCGAGAAGGAAGTCCGGCTGCTGGAGGACGCCAAGTTGCCGTATCTGCGGCAGGTGTGGTCGGACGACAACTGGAAGCTGTACGAGGTCAAGAACCCGACGCAGGTCGCCGACCCGCCCGCCACCGTGGAGCGGGCGGGCGCCGACCAGCTGGTCCTGAAGGTGCGGGAGCGCGGGCCGGTCCTGATCCGCATCCCGTACTCGCCGTGGCTGGGCCTGGTGGACTCCAAGGGGCGCAGCATCAAGGCGCCGAAGGCGAACCCGGGCCAGGGGCTGCCGGTCAACCGCCAGGGCTGTCTGACCACGCGGGTCGAGGACACCCAGGAGGGCGAGCCGGAGGACGAGTGGACCGTGCTGCACGCCCCGCACCCCGGCACCTACCGGATAGCGGGCAAGTACAAGCTGCCGCGCGGCACGCCCTGCCCGGAGGAGATGGCTCCGTAGGACCCGGGCCCCGCCCGAAGGCGATGGCTCCGTAACGACCGGCCGGGCCCTGGCTGTCACCCGCACACGGTGGACAGCCAGGGCCTTCCGCGCTCCTGGTGCAGCTCGGTGCGGACCTTCTCCAGGCTGGTCAGCAGCGAGCCCGGGCCCTTGGCGACATCGCTGAGGTAGGCGAGGGCGGCGCGCTGGAAGGCCAGCCGCATCCGGGTCGGCATGGCGTCGGACGCGTCCAGGCACAGCGAGCGGGAGTCCCCCAGCGCTTCGGCGATCGGCCGGGCCACACCGTCGTCGGGCTGCGCCTCGACGGGGACCTCGCTGTTGGCGAAGAAGGGGCGGGTGCGGCCGCCCGGGGTGTTGCTCGCCCAGGCGGTCTGGGCCCCGGCCGAGGCGAGGTACGCCAGCAGGCGGCGCGACTGCGGGGTCTCGTGGAACATCGTGGCGAAGTCCGCGGACACCTCCCGGACGGTGGAGTCCGGGTCGGCCCCGGGGATCAGCCCGGTGGAGAACGCGAACGAGGCCCGGGCGCGGTCCTTCGGCGGGTAGCCGCCGCGGATGAACGAACCCTGGTGCTCCAGCGCGCACGGGGGCCGCGCGGCGAACAGCTTCCCGCCCGCGTCCCGGAAGTCCGTGAGCAGCGCGGTGCGCGCCGCGCCCTTCCCGAACAGGGAGCCCCAGGTCCGCCACGCCCGCCCGATCCGGGGGTCCGTCCACTCCAGGCCGCCGGTCGCCCACGCCTGGTAGACGGCCTTGCCCTGCTGCTGGAGCAGGATGTCCTCGATCCAGTCGGTGCCCGGCCAGCCGGAGGTCGCGTCGCCGCCCATCCCGGCGCACCACTGGCCGCCCCGTGCGGCGAGGGCGGGCAGCTCCTCCTCGTCGTGGCGGCTCTTGTCGTACCAGACGATGCTCTTCAGGTCGGCCTTGACCGCGATGCCGTAGACCGCGCCGTCCCCGCGCGGTGCGGGTTTCCACAGCGGGCCGTAGGCGGCGAGGGTGCGCGCGGGCAGCACCTCCTGCAGCGGAACCAGCGGGGCGTCCGCGTAGGTGGCGAGTTCGCCGGGGCTCGGCAGGACGGCGATGTCGGGCGGGGTGCCCGCTTTCACTTCCGAGGACAGCACCTCGCGCAGCGCGGTGGTGCCCTGGTAGTCGACCCGGATGCCGGACTCGTCGGTGAACGACGTGAGCAGATCGCGGAAGGCCGCGGCCTCGTCGCCGGTCCAGGTGGCCAGCACGCTGACGCTGCCGCGTGACCGCTGCCCGCCGGTGTCGCCCGCGCCGACCGCGGTCAGCACCAGCAGCCACAGCCCGAGGACGGCCGCGGTCACGTTGAAGGAGCGGGTGTGGGCGCTCATCGCGGCTGGAACCGGTACTCGTCGATGCGCGGCTGGAGTCCGATGAGGATCAGCGCCGCGAGGACCGCGCCGCCCAGCGGGATCCAGCCGACCGCCCCGGCCCTCCAGTGGGTGCCCCGCATGGTCTCCGCCACCTTGTCGGCGGTCTCGCCGCCGCTGGAGCCGATGTTCGTGCGGTGCAGGATGCCGCCCGCCTCGCCCAGCCGCTGCTGGGTCTGCGCCGTGAAGAAGCCCAGCGGTATCACCGCGATCAGCAGCACGGTCGCCGCGGCCAGCCACGGGTTGACCAGCCTGCGGAAGCGGTGCCGCAGATAGCGCTGGGTGCGCCACAGCAGCGCCCCGAGGGCGAGGAACAGCGCGGGCACCAGCACCCACCAGGCGAACGTC
This sequence comes from Streptomyces sp. NPDC041200, assembly GCF_055591805.1. Taxonomy (NCBI): domain Bacteria; kingdom Bacillati; phylum Actinomycetota; class Actinomycetes; order Kitasatosporales; family Streptomycetaceae; genus Streptomyces; species Streptomyces sp. NPDC041200. The sequence continues at coordinate 108,544 of NZ_JBVIZF010000016.1, forward strand.
AGCAGCCAGCCGAACGAGGTCTGCGCGCGCAGCACCCGCCGCTGCCCGTCCTGCACGGTGTCCAGCCGGGCCAGGATGCCGTCGTGGTCCCGGATGAGCATGGTCGTGGCGTAGCTCAGATAGGCGTCGCGCAGATCCTCGTTGCCGCGGTTCACATACGCCTGCTCGATGATGTCGCTGTACGAGGAGACCAGCCCGGCGATGGTGAGCAGCGACTGCCGGGCCGCCTTGCCGCCGGTGGTGCTCTTGACGGCCTGGGCCAGGCTCTGGTTGGCCGTGGACAGTTCGTTGCGGTAGTCCTCGCCGAGCCCCTCGACGTCCGTGGTGGGACCGTCGAGGCTCAGCTCGGCCCTGGCGTTGGCGACGTGGAGGGCGTCGATCGCGGCGGCCACCTGGAGGATCGCGGGGGTCGACCGGTCGCTGACCGCCGTGGTGTTGCGGCTGACGCCGTAGTACGCGGCGAACAGCGCGGTCACCGCCGCCGCCGTGACGACGAGCAGCGCGGTCAACCGCCGCACCAGGAAGGCGCGGGTACCGCCCTCTCTTGCCCGCTCAGCCCCGGCGCGCCCTGACGCACGGGCTTCCCTCGTCGCTGCGCGGCTCCTCAGCCCAGCCCGCGCGGCGCGCCGGGCCACGCTCATGAGACGCCCTCCGGGCGCAGCGGGGTGTCGCACTTTTGGCAGTACGCGGCGGTGGCGGGCGCGGTGCGGCGGCAGGACGGGCAGACCCGGTCGGGGCCGGGGGGAGCCGCGGCGGGGGCGGTGCCGGGGACGCCGGTGCCGTGGGCGCCGGTGAAGCGGACGCTCTCCTCGGTCACGATCATCGCCGAGTTGAGGTCCAGCGGCCGGATGGGCTCCCTGATCCGCACCTCGCCGGTGGCCGCGTCGGTGATGTGGACCAGCCCGCCCAGCCGCTCCAGCATCTTGGCGCTGCCCAGCCCGTGCGCGAGCCGCACGGCGAGCCCCCACTGCCGCCGGGCCTCCTCGCGGTCGCCCGCCTCGTAGGCGTCGCAGCCCGCGGTGATGGCGTGCCCGAGGTCGGAGTCGGCCCCGTAGTGCGCCAGCCGGGGGTCGACGCGGGAGGACAGCAGGACGTCGTCGGTCCACTGGACGAGTACGGACTGGGCGGGCGGCGGCGGAAGGTCCGTATCGCCGTCCAGGGCGAGGTCGACGGCGGCCAGTTCGACGTCCTCGCCCATCGGATCGCCCCCGGGGTCGGCGAGGACGCACAGATGGAATTCGCGGGACTCGTCGCCCCACGCGCCGGTGCGGCACTCCCACGTGCGGTCGTCGGGCCGGGTGCCCTCGGCGGTGAGGTCGGCCCGGGTGGGGTGCACCTGCTTGACGAACGCGATCCGGCCGCCCGCCCGGGTACGGATCCGGATCCGCACCCCGGAAAGGGCCTTGGCCATGGAGGCGCGCGTCATCTCCTCGAACTCGGCGGCCAGCGCCGCGTCGTCCAGCACCGCGTCGGCGCGGCCGTGCAGCCGCCGCGTGATCTCCTTCAGCTCGGTGGCGTCCCAGCCGTCGCCGATGCCGCGCGCGTCGCAGGTGAAGTGCGGGGCGCAGCCGTCCAGCACCTTGTCAAGGTACCCGGCGGCGTCGTGCTCGTTGCGGCCGTCGGTGAGCAGCAGGGTGTGCCGGATCGTGGCGCAACGGCTGAGGTGGAGGCGGCGGGCGAGGTCCAGCCAGGCGCCGATGGCCGTGCCGCCGATCGCGGGCAGCCGGGCCGCGACGCGGGCGGCGGCGGCCCGGGTGTCGGGGCCCGCGACGGCCATGCCGCCCTGATACGGGTAGACGACCTGGGCCTGTTCGGTGCCCTCGATGATCGCGAAGTGGGTGCCGTCGCGCAGTATCCCGACGGCGGTCGCGGTCGCCCGGCGGGCCGCCGCGATCTTCGTCGGGGGCCAGCTCATCGAGCCGGAGCAGTCGATGACGATGACCTCGGAGGCGGCGGTACGGGCCGCCGCCGGGCCAAGTCCCCGGGTCTCGACGCCGATGACGGCGTGCATCTCGGCGGGGCCCGCGGCGGCCGGGAGGTATTTGTTCTGGTGCACGCGCAGCGTGATGGCGGGGCCGTCTTCCCGCTCTTCCCGCTCTTCCCGCCGCGGATGGTCCTGGCTCATGTGATCCCCTCGTCCCCCTGGCCTGTCAGACGCCGGTCATGGGCCGGATGGCGTTGGCGCGGTCGACCAGCACCCCCAGCGCCTCCGGGCTGTCGGCCTGCCGGGCCAGCCGCCGCAGCACCGCTTCGAGCCGGGACCGCGCCGACAGCTCGTCGTCCCCCTCGCCGAACAGCAGCCCGGGGTCGGCTGGACCGCCCGCGGCGTCCCGTCGCGGCGCCCAGTCGAGCGCGGCCTCCAGCACCTCCGCGGTGAGCCGGTCCCGGGCCTGCCCCTGGGCGCGGCCGTCGTCGAGGTACAGCCGCGGCAGCCGGGTCAGCACCTCCACCAGGTCCTCGCCGGTGGGCCGGTCGCGCGGGTGCTCGCCGAGCCGCCCCGCCAGCACCCGTACGGTCGCGATCCGGGCGGCGTCGTAGTGGCGCGAGACCTTCGGGACCCCGCCGAGGACGGCGGCCGCCCCGCCCCGGTCGCCCGCGGCGAGCCGCAGCCGGGCCAGGCCGAAGGCGGCGCTGCCCTGGGAGCGGTTGCGCTCCCACACCGCCTCGTAGAACCGCTTGGCCGCCTCGTGGTCGCCCAGGTGCTCGGCGCAGTAGCCCAGCGCCAGCTTGGGCGCGTACTCACCGGGCAGCGCGCTGTACACCGCGTCGAACGCGCGTCGCGCCTCGGCCACCGCGCCGCCCGCGAGCCGGAGCAGCGCGCGGTGCCAGGCGGGCCGCCAGTCGTACGCGGCGCCACTGCCGATGATCTCCTCGGCGGCCGTCAGCTCCGCGTCCGCGCGGCCCCGCATCCCCAGGTCGAGGTAGGCGCGGCAGCTGCGGAAGCGGATCTCCGCCGACGCGTACGGGAACGCGCCCAGCTGCTCGATCAGCCGCCTCGGGCTGCTGTCCGTCGGGGTGTTGAGCAGGGCGGCGCCCGGGTCCGACGCGTCCGGGAACGGCACCGGCAGCCCCGGCGGCACCTGCCGAGGGGACGGCAGCCCGTGGGCGAGGGGCCGGCGCGGATCGCCGTCCAGCCAGTGTTCGAGCCCCGGGATCCGGCCGAGCCCCGCGTCCAGCAGCGCGGCGGTCGGGGCGAACAGCGTGGACGGCGCGGGCTGCTCCTCCCGCAGCCGCAGCGCGTGGATCTCCCGCAGCACGCCCCACAGCTGCTCGGACATCTCGGCCGCCGACCCGAACCGGCGCCGCGGATCGCGGGCGGTGGCGCGGGCCAGCACCCGCCGGTACGACTCGGCGCCCAGCCCCGGCGGCGCCTGCGCGGGCCGCCGCGCCTTGTCGGACAGCGACCGCAGCGTCGCGCCGACGCCGTACAGGTCATGGCGCTCGGTCAGCGGGCCGCCCCGCAGCGACTCGGGGGAGGCGAACCCCTCGGTGATCACGGGCGGATCGCCGCCCCGCTGCCCGAGGCGGCGGACCGCGCCCAGGTCGATGACCTTGACCCGGCTCTCGTAGTGCATCACGTTGCTCGGCTTGAGGTCGCAGTACAGCAGCCGCTCGCCGTGCAGATAGCCGACCGCGCGCAGCACCAGACAGCCGTACGCCAGGATGTGCTCGTACAGCCGGGGCCCGTCGTACGGCGGCATCGCGTCCGCGATGGCGTCCCGTATCTGGGCGAGCGTCATGCCGCCGACGAACTCCATCACGATGTAGCCGGTGAGCCGGTCGCTGCCGGGCTCTTCCGGCTGGGTGACGTAGTTGATGATGCGGACGATGCCGGGGTGGTCGAGCATCGTCAGATAGCGGCGCTCCTCGACCGCCGCCCGCAGCGCCGCCTCGTCCTCGTTGTTGATCAGGCCCTTGATGGCGACGGGCTGCCGGTCGAGCTGGGTGTCCTCGGCGAGATACACCCAGCCGAGCCCGCCGTACGCGACGCAGCCGATCACCCTGTACTGGTCGCCCAGCAGATCGCCGGGGCGCAGCCGAGGGGTGAAGTCGAACGGGTGGCGGCACCGCGGACAGACCCCCGCGGCCAGCGCGGGCTCCCCGTTGTACGGCGCGCCCACGGTCTCCTCGCACCCCGGCCGCCCGCAGATCTGACCCCGGGACGGCGGCCGCGGATCGTCGAGCACGAGGTCGGTGAGCGAGGGCAGCTCGACCCAGGGCAGATCCAGCAGCCCGTCCCCGGCGGCCCCCAGCGTGAACTTCCGCGCGGCGTCGCGACGGCGGACCCGATCGGTGGCCGCGGTCGCGCCGGAGCGGATGCGTCGGCCCGTGCGGGTGCGGGGGTCTGCGCCGGTGCCTGCGCCTGTGCTCGTGCCGATGCTCGGACCGCGGCTGGTGCCCGTGCTGGGGTCGGCGCCTGCGCCTGCGGCCGTGCCGGGGCCGGTGGTGGGCCCTGCGCCCGTTCCGGTGGCTGTGCCGGGCGGGGTCGGGCTCGGCACGACGGTACGGGGCCTGCGGCCGCATTCCGCGCAGAAGCCGCGGGCGTTGATCGGGGCGTGGCCGCCGCCGGGGCAGTCGGGGCGCGGGCACGTCGCGGCGGCCGTCATGGGGCGTCTCCCTCCGGCGAGGCGCCCGGCGAGGCGCCCAGCGACGGGTGCGGTGGCGCGTGCGGCTCCTCCGCGCCCGGGGGCGTGTGCACCGCCCGGACGAAGCGGTCTACGGCGCGGCGCGCCGCCACTACGTCGCAGGGCACCGCGGTCAACTCGCGGTGGGCGGCGCGTTGGAGGGGGAACAGTTCGCGGCGCTCCGACGCGGCCTTCGCGCCGAGCAGCGCCGCGTACGCGTTCAGCAGGCCCTTCAGCTCCTTGACCTCGTCGCGCTGGGCGTCGGCCCGGCGCAGGGCCGTCTCGGCGTGGTCCCGTACCGCCAGGACCGCGTGCTCGAACGCGGCCAGCTTGGCCACGATGTGGTGGGTGCGCAGCTCGGGGTCGTCGCGCAGCCGGGTCAGGTTGATGCGCAGGGCCGGGGCCTCCGCCGGGTCCGACGCGGCGCGGGCCCCGGATTCGGTGGCCTCCCGCTCCAGGCCGGTGGCCTCCGCGACCTGGGCGGCCAGTGCGTCGAGCCAGGCGTCGATGCGTTCCGGGTCGGGGCAGAACAGCCGCTCGGCCAGCCGTAGTCCGGGGGCGTGCGGGTCGCGGAAGACCAGCATCAGCCGGGCGCCCTGGTCGGCGAGGAGCTTCATGAAGCGGATCAGCGCTTCCGGTTCGCTCGCGCGGTCGAGCCCGACGGCCACGACGGTCAGCGGGACGGCGTTGGCCCGGACGCGGCTGAGCGGGGAGGTGTCGCCGGGGGAGCGCAGGTCCATGCGGTCGGCGACCCGGCGGGCCACCTCGGTGTCGGTGCGGCCGGTGACGTCGAGGGCCAGGTCCACGCTGCCCAGCGGCGGCACGGTGCCGTGCGGGGCGGCGGACACCGCCTCGTCGTCGCCGCCCCCGGACAGCTCGCGGTCGGCGAGGGTGACGGCGCGGCTGAGCGCCTCGTAGCGGCCGCTGTCGTCGTGCGCGATGACGACCGTCTCCACGTCCGCGATGCCGCCCGCCCGCCCGGCCAGGGACGCGCGGCGCAGCCACAGGGCGAGCCGCTGGGCGAACGGGATGTCCTGGACACCGGAGGTGAGCCGGGAGACGAGCCGGGCGTCGACCACCGGGTCGCCGCCCACGAAGCGGTGGACGAGCGGGAGGTGACGCAGGATCGTCTCGATGTGGATCATGTTCGACCGCAGCCGGCGCTCGTCGGCGGGGATGTCGGGGGCGTCGTCGTAGCGGTTGACGATCATCCCGATGACATGGCCGGTCTTCACGTCCTCCACCCCGGCGCCGCTGCATCCGCGGCGCACCACGTCCCCGGGGGAGTCCGGGATCAGCTCCAGCCACTCCGCGCGCGGGCCGACGGTGCCCGCGATCTTCGCGTAGAACCAGGTGCCGTCGTCGTTGTGGAGCGGGAAGCCCAGATTCCGGACCTGCCCCAGCGGCTCGGGCGAGAGCCGGTACAGGGGCGCGGCGTGCTCGGCGGGCTGGGGCCGGTCCAGCGTCAGCAGCGCGATGTCACCGCATCCGTCGGAGCGCCGGGGCACCCAGCAGCCCGCGGCGACCCGCGCGGTCACGGGGGCGGCGTCGGGGACCTGCACCAGGTCGACGAGGACCGGCGAGGCGGGCACCGGGCGCCCGTCGTCCGGGATGACATGGGCGCACGTCAGCACGGTGTCGCCGCCCAGCAGGATTCCGGCGCCCAGGATCTCGCCGGTCGTGCTACGGATGCGCACCCGCCAACGCCCCCCGGCGGGGCACCCCTTGACGGGAATGCCCGTGTCCTCCCCCATGCGGCAAGAGGATACGCCCGCCGGGTGCGGAAGTGACCCCTTCGTCCGATGGGTCACGGGATCGGGTGAGTGGCCGCCGGAAGGCCCGCTCGCCGCGCTGCGAAAGGCCCGCTCGCCGCGCTCCCGCGCGGCCCTCGCGGGCCCGGCGCGAGGGCCGCGACGACCTGCGGCGGTCGCACGCCCCGCCATTCGAGTGATGCGACGTCACACTTCTTGTGGACGGACTCATTCCGATGGATTACTGAAAATGTGCGGTACGGCCTCCGCCGGTGTCCCCGGCGAAACGGCCCCCGCACCCTCGTCGGTCCCGGGCGCCAGGCGTACCGAGCGAGGGGGCCGGGCGGGCGTCCCCAACGACCCGGTCGGCGCACATCGCACTTCTCCTGCGAGCGCGAGCGGGCCCGACCCGTCCGGCCCGTCCCTCCACCCCTCCGTCCTCTGAACCACCTTCGGGCTTCGGCCCGCTCAGTCTTCAGCAGGGAGCACACGCCATGCCCATCTCTCCGAACCAGGGGTCGACCGGCGGCGGTACGACCGTCACCATCACCGGTACGAACCTCGCCAACGCCTCCGCGGTGAAGTTCGGCAGCAAGAACGCCACCATCACCGCCAACACACCCACCTCGGTCACGGTGACCTCGCCGTCCGGTACCGGCGCGGTCCCCGTGACCGTGACCACGCCGGGCGGCACCAGCAACCCGCTGACGTTCTTCTACGTCGGCGCGCCCTTCAAGTCCGGCCTCAGCGCCACGTCCGGGCCGCTCGCGGGCGGCAACACCGTCACCATCACCGGCACCGGGCTCTCGACCGCCACCGGTGTGGCCTTCGGCGCCAACAACGCGACGCCCACGGTCGTCTCCGACAGCGTCATCACCGCCACCGTGCCCCCGGGCGCGGCGGCCGGGTCCGTCGGGGTCAGCGTCACCACCGCGGGCGGCACCAACAACGGCCTGTCCTACACCTATGTGGACGTGCCCACCGTGACCAGCTTCGCCCCCACGTCCGGCCCGGCCTCCGGCGGCACCGCGGTGACCATCACCGGCACCAACCTCGACACCACGCAGTCCGTCACCTTCGGCGGCATCGCGGCGCCGTTCAGCGTCGTCAACGCCACCACCGTGTCCGCGGTCTCGCCGCCCACGGCGGACGGACAGCCCGGCCCCGCCGACATCACCGTCACCAACCCGGCGGGCAGCGCGACGGCCGCGACGCCGTTCCAGTACCTCGCGTCGCCCGGTATCTGATCACCTCTGGGACGTTCCGCCGGAAGGAGCAGTACGTTGAGCATCCCTCACGCCGCAGGCCAGGAGACAGGTTCCACGGCGCTCGCCACGCCCGCGGCAACGGCGGCGTCCCCTCCGGTGATCAGTTCCGTCAGTCCCGCCTCCGGATCACCCGGAGGCGGGACCGCCGTGACCATCACCGGCAGCAACTTCAACCAGGCGACGGCGGTCCGCTTCGGCACCACCCTCGCCCCGGCCTTCACCGTCGTGTCCGCCACCCAGATCACCGCCACCTCCCCGGCGGGATCCGGGAACGTCCTGGTCACGGTGACGACCCCGGGCGGCACGAGCAACGGGGTGGCGTTCTCCTACGCGTCCACCCCCGCCCCCGTGCTGAGCGGGGCCTCGCCGAACCAGGGCCCGGCCGCCGGGGGCAATACGGTGACGCTGACCGGCAGCGGTCTCGCCGGGGCCACGGCGGTGCGGTTCGGTTCGGTGGTCGCGTCGTTCACCGTGGTCTCGCCGTCGCAGATCACCGCGGTCGCGCCGCCCGGGAGCGCCGGTCCGGTGCAGATCACGGTGACCGGCCCGGGCGGTACGAGCAACGGCGTCACCTATACGTATGTGGCGAGCCCGGTGCTGGGCGGCGTCTCGCCGAACCAGGGCCCGGCCGCCGGGGGCAACACGGTGACGCTGACCGGCAGCGGCTTCACCGGCGCCACGGCCGTCCGCTTCGGCGCGGTGAACGCGTCGTCGTTCACGGTGGTGTCGAACACCCAGATCTCGGCGGTCGTCCCGCCGGGCAGCGCCGGTCCGGTGCAGATCACGGTGACCGGCCCGGGCGGTACGAGCAACGGCGTCACCTATACGTACGCGGCCGGTCCGGTGCTGAGCGCGGTCTCGCCGGGCCAGGGCCCGGTCGGCGGCGGCAATACGGTGACGCTGACCGGCAGCGGCTTCACCGGCGCCACGGCCGTGCACTTCGGCTCCGTGCCCGCGGTGTCGTTCACGGTGGTCTCGGCCACCCAGATCACGGCGGTGGCCCCGCCGGGGACCGCCGGTCCGGTGCAGATCACGGTGACCGGTCCGGGCGGTGTGAGCAACGGCGTCACCTACTTCTACGTCGGCGTCCCCACCCTCAGCGACATCACCCCCGCCTCCGGACCGGCCTCCGGCGGCACGGCCGTCACCCTGACGGGGACGAACCTGCTGGGCGCGACGGCCGTCACCTTCGGCGGCGTCCCCGCCACGTCCTTCACGGTCGTCTCCGCCATCCAGATCACCGCGGTGGCGCCGCCGGGGGCCGCCGGGGCGGTGCAGGTGACGGTGACCACGCCCGGCGGCACCAGCAACGGCGTCACCTATGTCTACGCCGCCGTCCCCGTCCTCACCAGCGCGGTCCCCGGTCAGGGCCCGCTGGGCGGCGGCAACACGGTCACCCTGTTCGGCAGCGGCCTGACCACGGCGAGCGCGGTCCACTTCGGTTCCACGCTCGCCGCGTTCACGGTCGTGTCGGACAGCTGGGTGACGGCGACCGCCCCGGCTGGGTCGGCCGGGGCGGTCAACGTCACCGTGACGACCGTAGGCGGCACGAGCAACGCCGTGACGTACGCCCGTGTCGCCGGGCCCGGCATCTAGGTGTGCCGGGACAGCACATCAGGGCCCTGACCGGACAATCGCGTCGCCGGGCAGCGGCCGGTCGCCGGAGGGGCGGGAGAGCCACACCCCCTCGCCCCGCGACAGGCCCGGCAGCGCGTGCTCGAACTCGTGCACCGACCGCACCGGGATCTCCCCGGTGAGCAGCCACCCCGACCCACCGCCCGCGCTCTCCGCGATGTCCGCCCCGACCGCGGCGAGCCGGGCGGTGACGGGTGCCAGCACATCGGCCGGAATCTCCAGCTCGAAGGCGTGATACGGCTCGTACACCCGCCACCCCGCCCGCTCCAGGGCCTCCCACAGCACCCCCGGGGTGACGCCCCGGAAGTCGGCGGCGGTGCTGATCGGGGCGTCGAACCCCGAGCGGATCAGGGTGACCCGGCAGTCCGTGACCGCGCGCCCGCGCGGGCCCTGCCGCAGCGCGTCGTACACGGTCTGCTCGATCGCGGTGTGGAACGCCCGCGGCAGGGCGCCCAGTTCGGTCTCGTAGCCGAACCCGGCCCCGGACCCGGTCGCGGCGGGCTCGACGCGCAGCCCGACCGTCGCCCACGGCCCCGTATGGCCGCGCCGCGCCATCTCGTAGCACGCCTCGCCGACCCCCAGCGGCCGCTCCACCAGGACCGGGCGGCTCGGCTCGAAGTCGGCCTCGATGCCGTAGTCCCGCGCGAGCGTCGCCGCGATGATCTGCTTCTGCACCTCCCCGTACAGCAGCACCGACGTGGCGCCGCCGGGCATCGCCCGGGCGTGGATCAGCGGATCCTGGTCGGCGAGGGCGAGCAGCGCGGTGTGCAGCCGGGTGGCGGCCGCGGGGCCGGGTTCGCGGGCGCGCACGAGGGTGTGGAGGGTGGGCGCGGCGAAGTGCGGCTGGCTGTCGTCGTTTGTGAAATCCCCCAGCCGGTCGCCGACGCGGACCTCGGGCAGCCCCTTGATCCGCGCGATCTCCCCGGCGGTCAGCGCCCGCGCCCTGGCCCGGCCCACCACCTCCAGCGCGGTGATCTGCCCGCTGTGCCGGGCGCCGGGCCGGTGCAGGGTGAGGTGCTGCCGTACGGTCAGCTCGCCGGAGAACAGCCGCAGATACGCGGTCTTCGTGGCGGAGCCCGCCGTCCGCTCGACGGCGAAGACGGTTCCCCGGGGTGCCGCTGTATCGCCCTGGTCGGCCGGGGCGGGCGGGACGTACCGTACGACGCCCTCGACGAGGGCCGCGACGCCCTCCCCGCTCAGCGCCGAACCGCAGTACACCGGGTGCGCCCGCCCCTCCGCCGTCCCCGAGGCCAGCGCCGCGCGCACCTCGGCGGGGGAGGGGAGCGGGCCGTCCACGAGCCGGGCGAGCAGCGCGTCGTCGGTCTCGGCCAGCGCCTCGGCGATCTCGGTGCGTACGCCGACGTCGTCGAGCGACCGCGGCCGGGAGCGCGCGGTCCGGGTGCCCAGGTCCGCTACGTCCGTCATGGCCACGATGTGCGGCGCCAGCAGCCGCCGGATGTCCGCCAGCAGCTCCGGGTGCCGGGCGCCCGCCCGGTCGATCTTGTTGACGAAGAGCAGCACCGGCAGCCGCAGCCGCCGCAGCGTCTTCATCAGCACCCGGGTCTGCGCCTGCACGCCCTCGACGGCGGACAGCACGAGCACGGCCCCGTCCAGTACGCCGAGCGCCCGCTCGACCTCGGCGATGAAGTCGGAGTGGCCGGGGGTGTCGATCAGATTGACCTGGGTGTTGCCCGCGCGGAAGGACGCGACAGCCGACCGTACGGTGATGCCGCGCTCCCGCTCGATGGCGCCGGTGTCGGTCTGGGTGTCCCCGGCGTCGACGCTGCCGAGGCGGTCGATGACGCCCGCGTCGAACAGCAGCCGCTCGGTGAGGCTGGTCTTACCGGCGTCGACATGGGCGAGTACGCCGATGTTGATGGTCTGGTGCATGCGTGGTGATGTCCTCGAAGACGGTCGTCCGGTGGGGGCGCTGAGTCGTTCCGAGGAATCGGCGCATCGCATGCTCCTGTCGTGGCGGCGGTGTCGGCGGAATGTCGCGGACATCCTGAGTGCGGCGGGGGGCCGGGAGCAACCGATTTACGCGCGGTCTACCCCCTGGCAGAAAGCGCTGTCACACCTCTCGACAACTCCCCCTCCGCGCCCGACGCTTCACACCACGGGGGCCCAAGCGGCAGAAGGGACACATGGTGCGACGAAGAACGCTCCTCACCGCAGCAAGCGCTACCCTGCTCGGCAGCGCACTGACCACCGGCACGGCCCACGCCGACGAAGCGGTGACCGTCGACCCGGGCACCGATTACGGCGGCTGGGAGGGCTGGGGCACCTCGCTCGCCTGGTGGGCCAACCTCTTCGGACAGCGGGACGACTTCGCCGACGTCTTCTTCACCACCAAGAACACCGCGTACGGCGGTACCACCCTCCCCGGGCTCGGCCTGAACATCGCCCGCTACAACGTCGGCGGCTGCGCCTGGACCAGCGTGGGCGGCCAGTCCATGGCCGTCTCGCCCAACATCCCGCGCTTCAAGCAGATCGAGGGCTTCTGGCACGACTGGTCCAGCGAGGACCCGGCCTCCGCCGCCTGGCGCTGGACCGCCGACGCGCCCCAGCGCGCGGCGCTCACCAAGGCCGTCCAGCGCGGTGCCGTCACCGAACTCTTCTCCAACGCGCCCATGTGGTGGATGTGCCTCAACCACAACCCCTCCGGCGCGGCGGACGGCGGCAACAACCTCCAGTCCTGGAACTACCGGCAGTTCGCCGTCTACCTCGCCACCACCGCCCGTTACGCCCAGGACCACTGGGGCGTCCGGTTCGCCACCGTCGAGCCGTTCAACGAACCCTCCTCCACCTGGTGGAAAGCGGACGGCACACAGGAGGGCTGCCACATGGACGCGGGCGTGCAGCGCACCGTCCTCGGCCACCTCCGCACCGAGCTGGACCGCCGGGGCCTTACCGCCGCCCGCATCTCGGCCTCCGACGAGACCAGCTACGACCTGGCCCGCACCACCTGGGGCTCCTTCGACGCGCCCACCCGCGCCCTCGTCGACCAGGTCAATGTGCACGGCTACCAGGGCTCCGGCGGCCGCCGCGACCTGCTGTACGCGGACGTGCGCGCCGCGGGCAAGAAGCTGTGGAACTCCGAGACCGGCGACAAGGACGGCACCGGCCTCTCCCTCGCCACCAACCTCTGCCTGGACTTCCGCTGGCTGCACCCCACCGCGTGGTGCTATTGGCAGGTCATGGACCCCAGCGCGGGCTGGGCGCTCATCCACTACGACCCGAACACCGCGCAGCCGGGTGCCGTCCAGACCAAGTACTACGTCCTGGCCCAGTTCACCCGGCACATCCGCCCCGGTATGCGCATCCTGGCCACCGGCTCGGACCACGCGGTCGCGGCGTACGACCCGGGCGCCCGCCGCCTCGTGCTCGTCGCCGTCAACCCCGGCGCCGCGCAGACCCTCACCTTCGACCTGTCGCGGTTCGGCCGGGTCAGCGGCGGTACGGGCGGGCTCGTACCGCGCTGGTCGACGCAGACGGCGGGCGGCGGCGACCTGTACGCGGCGCGCCGGGACACCGTGCTGGACGGCAAGCGGCTGAGCGTGCCGTTCGCCGCGCAGTCGGTGCAGACGTTCCAGATCGACGGCGTAACGGAGTAGCGGCGCGTGGTGGGTGCCGCTGCCCCATAGGGCCGCGGGTCTGCCCCCGCGCCTCTGGGAAGGCGCCCACCATTCTGCGAGCGTGAGGCGGGTTGGCTTGCCTTTGATCGCCCGGAGGAAGACCTATGGGACTGGCCCGTGACGAGAACACCATGAAGGGTGAAGGGCGAGCCCCTCGGCGGCCGCGAGTGACGGCCGCCTCCGCCGGAACGGCCGTGCAGCGGATGCTCGCTCAGCAGAGCCAGGCCGGGAACCAGGCAGTGGTCGAGATGCTGCGGCGGGCCGGGCACCCGGGCGCGCGGGACCAGCACCAGCACGGTGCCGGATGCGGGCACCAGGCGCAGGAACCCCCGGTTCAGCGTTCCTCGGACGGCGCCACCGTCGCGCGCGCCGAAGAGGAGGACGGGCACGTCCACGACGGGGTACGGGACACCAGTCCGCAAGGGCAGAGCGCCCTCGTGGCCGCCGCGATGAACTCGTCGGGCGAGTCGCTGCCCTCGTCGGTCGTGGCCAAGGCCGGGGCGTTCTACCAGAACGACCAGCTCTCCTCCACCCGCCTCCACCGCGACGCGGTGGCCCAGCGTGCCACGGCGGCGATGGGCGCCGAGGCCATGACCATCGGCAACCACATCTTCCTCTCCGCCGGGACCGCCGACGAGAAGCTGATCGGCCACGAGCTGAGCCACGTCGACAAGAACCTCAAGGGCGTACCCGAGACCGGCCACAGCAACGGCGCCGGAGTCACCGTCACCAACCCGCGGCAGGGCTCCGAGCAGACAGCCGAGCAGGACGGCCACGCCTACGCCGCGGGCCAGGCGACCGCCCCCTCCGTCACCGCCCAGCGCGCGGTGGCGAACGGCTCACACGGCACGGTCCAGCGGATGGCGGGGCGGGTCGCTCTGGCGGATGAAGCTCCGGAGCTGAGCGGCGAAGATCACGTCAAGGGGCTGGACGAGGACAGCGAACAGGAAGTCATTCTCAAGCGCGGTGTGACGCCCACGCAGCGGATACATATGCAGTAAGAGATCATTCGCGGCTCTTTCGTCGGCCTCCCGAAGATGCTCCAGGAACCTGACGAGCACGCTACAAGGCCCGATGAAGACGACGTCACAGGATATGTGAATCAAAATCGCGAAAGGGAGGGGACCGCAAGTCTGATCGAATTTTCTACGGACGGCAAAATAGCCGAACAGTTCGCGTCTGAATCCAAGTTCGGATACATCCTTACGATCAAGATCAAGAAAAAATACCTGGCCAAGGGTGCTAAGGGCTCCGAGAGTGGCTGGATCACGAAGCAGGGCACGCCCTATGAGATCGCCTGTGTTGAGCAAAAGAACACGATCGACGGCAATGTCACCCTGCTGGCCGAGGAGGAGCTGCGCGAAGCGGTCAATAAGGAGGAAATGGCCGAGTATCTGCTCGAGGCCGCCAAATCAATCGCGGCCCATATGCAGAAATTCCAGGGGGCGGACAGGCTGGCGGAGGCCAAGGAAATCGCCGAATACAAGAGCAAGGTGTTCAAGAATGAGGCGCGGCGCTCACGTCGCCAGGTGGCGGACCACCCTCCGCACCTGCTCCGCGTAATGCTCACGGAACTCCGGCGACTCCGGGTCGGTGTCGAAGAACTGGCGCACGGCGTGCGGCAGCGCGATCGGCGCCGTCACCAGGCTGACGTACAGCAGCATCGCCATGGCGGGGTCGATGTCCTCCGCGATCTCGCCTTCCGCCTGGCGGCGCCGCAGGTCGGACAGGTCTTCCGGGTCCCCCTCCGGAGCGGCGTCGTCGAGGCCGCACCAGGCGTTGAACCGGGTCGCCCGCGGGTCGGCGAACGCCTCCCGGAGATAGCGGATCACCAGCTCGTCCAGCGGGATCGCGGGGTCGTTGAAGCTCTCCTCGCGCTTCAGCCACTCGCGGCCCAGTTCCCGGTACAGCCCTTCCTTGCCACCGAAGTGGTACGCGATCAGCTGCTTGTTGACGCCCGCCCGGTCCGCGATGTCCTGCACCCGGGCGCCCGCGAACCCCTTCTGAGCGAACTCGTCCCGGGCCGCCTCCAGCAGCAGCCGCCGGGAGCGCTCCGGGTACAGCTTGCGCTCCTCGGGCGCGGGGGCGCGGCGGGGCCTCTTCGGCGTCCCCTCCATGTCGTCAACTCCTCCGTGCTCGACCGCACCAGACTACCGTCCTTCCTCACCCATCTATGTGTTTGACAACTTCATCTGACTGGATGAACCTGGAGCTGACCGCACAGGACAGTCAGGGGAGATTCGTCATGATCGTGGTAACCGGAGCCACCGGAAACGTCGGCGCGCACGTGGTGAAGGAGCTGGTCGACGCGGGCGCGGACGTCCGCGCCCTCACCCGCGACCCCCGCACCGCGCGCTTCCCCGACGGCGTCGAGGCGGCCAGCACCGAGGACATGCCGCTGGAGGGCGCCTCCGCGCTGTTCCTCAACCCGGCCGTGGTGTGGCAGCTGGGCGCCGACAAGCTGCTGGAACGGGCCAAGGAAAGCGGGCTGCGGCGCATCGTGATGCTCTCCTCGTCCTCCGTCCTCGATGACGTCGACCCGCAGGCCAACCCGATCGGCGCCCTCCACCGCGGCCTGGAGGAGCAGGTCCGGCAGTCGGGCCTGGAGTGGACCCATATCCGGCCGGGCGCCTTCGCCGCGAACGCCCTGGGCTGGGCGGACCAGATCAAGGCCGGGGACGTGGTGTACGGCGCGCACGCCGGAGCGCACATGGCCCCCATCCACGAGGCCGACATGGGCGCCGTCGCCGCCCGCGCCCTCCTCACCGACGACCTGCTCGGCCAGACGCCCGAGCTGACCGGCCCGGAGTCGCTGACCTTCGCCGACCAGGTGCGCGTCATCGGCGAGGTCATCGGCCGGCCGCTGCGGTACGAGGAGATCCCGGCCGAGGTGGCACGCGAGAAGATGGTCGGCGGCTTCATGACGCCGGAGGTCGCGGACTCGCTGCTGCGGGTCTTCGAGGGGACCGTGGACCGGCCGCAGACGATCTCCCCCGAGGTGGAGCGCATCACGGGCCGCCCGGCGCGTTCGTTCGCGTCGTGGGTCGCGGACCACGCGGGCGCCTTCAGCTGATCGCTGGCGCCCCTGCCCCCTCCCGCCGGTGGCCCGGGCCCCGGTCCGGCTCCGGTTGGCCCGGTGTGGGGGCGCCCTCGCTTCCTGCCGGTGATCCCGGTTTCGGTGGGCACGAGCCGCCCGCCGGGCCGCACCCGGCGGCGAAGCCCGACCGGGCAGGCGCCGTTGTGGTTCGCCCAGCGTCAGGCGTTCACGCGCCGCGCTTGCCGGGATGCTTCTTGGGGGTCGCCTTCTTCGCTGCCGCGGCCTTCTTGGCGGTCGTCTTCTTCGCCGTCTTCTTCTCGGCCGTCTTCCTCGCGGTGGTCTTCTTCGCCGCGGTCTTCTTGGCGGGTGTCCGGTCGCTCAGCTCGGTGACCGTGGCCTTCTCCTCGGCCGGCTCGCCGCGGGCCTCCTTCGCGCTGCGGACGCTGTCCTTCAGGGCGGCCATCAGGTCCACCACCTGGGCGCCGGTGGGCCGCTCGCCCGGTTCGGCGGTGGGGGTGGCGCCGGAGACCTTCGCGGCCACCAGGGCCTCCAGGGCCTCGTGGTACTCGTCGTGCAGCTCGCTCAGGTTCACCTCGCCGAGCGTGGCCATGAGGGTGTCGGCGAGGTCCAGCTCGGCCGGTTTCACCGTGACCTTCTCCTTGGGCGCCACGCCCGCCGGTTCACGGACCTCGTCCGGCCACAGCAGCCGGTGCATGGCGATGGCGTCGCCGACGACGCGCAGCATCCCGAGCCGCTCGCGCCCGCGGTGGGCGTACTTCGTGATGGCGACCTTCTCGCTGCGCTTGAGGGCCTCGCGGAGGAGGGCGTACGGCTTGGCGGCGGCCGTACCGTTGGCGCCGAGGTAGTAGGCGTCGCCCATCTGCAGTGGATCGATGTCCGAGGCGTTCACGAACGCCTCGATCTCCAGGGCGCGGGTGGTCGGCAGGGGGAGGGCGGCCAGGTCCTCGTCGGTGATCGGGATCAGGGCACCGTCGGCATCCTCGTACGCCTTGCCGATCTCCTCCGAGTCGACCTGCTTGTCCTCCAGCTCGCAGACCTTGCGGTAACGGATGCGGCCGCCGTCGGAGGTGTGGATCTGCCGGAAGGACACCGAGTGGTCCTCGGTCGCCGGATACATCTTGATCGGGATGCTCACCAGTCCGAACGAAATGTTCCCATTCCAGATAGATCGCATGCTTGATCCCTTTCGTGAGATTCTTATCGTATGTCCCCGATCACGGAGGTGGAGGGGCGACGGATCGCGCTCAGGAACCTCGACAAGGTCATCCATCCGGCCACCGGCACCACCAAGGGCGAGCTGCTGCACTATCTGGCGTCCGCGGCGGACGCCCTGCTGGGCCATCTGCGGGGGCGGCCGCTCGCGTTCCTGCGGTATCCGGACGGCCCGGACGGCCAGCTGTTCTTCACCAAGAATCCGCCGCCCGGCACCCCCTCCTGGGTGACGACCGCCGAGGTCAGCCGCCATGAGGGGGAGACCGCGCGGCAGGTGCTGGTGCAGGACCTGGCCTCGCTGATGTGGGCGGCGAACCTGGTGGTGGAGTTCCACGCGCCCATGTGGCGGATCGACGAGGGGGCGGGCCTCGCCGACCGGCTGGTGTTCGACCTCGACCCCGGCCCGCCCGCCACGATCGTGGACTGCTGCGCCGTCGCCGTATGGCTGCGGGAGCGGCTGCGTACGGACGGGCTGGCCGCGTACGCCAAGACCAGCGGGTCCAAGGGGCTGCATCTGCTGACCCCGCTGGAACCGGCCCCGTCCCGGCAGGTCACCCACTACGCCCGGCGGCTCGCGGCGGAGGCCGCCGCCGCGCTGCCGGGGCTGGCGATCCAGAAGATGACGCGCTCGCTGCGGCCCGGGAAGGTGTTCGTCGACTTCAGCCAGAACGCCGCCGCGAAGACCACCGCCGCGCCCTATACGCCCCGGGCCCGCCGGGAGCCGACCGTCTCCACGCCCGTGACCTGGGACGAGGTGGAGGCGTGCGACGACCCCGCGCGGCTGGTCTTCCGGATCGACGACCTGCCCGAACGTCTCGACCGCCACGGCGACCTGCTCGCCCCGCTCCTCGATCCGGGGCGGGCCCACCCGCTGCCCGCCCTCTCATGACCGTGCTGCTGCCACCCGTGCCGGTGGCGCTGGCCCGGCCCATCCAGACCCTGCCGGTCGCCGCGCCGGGACGGCGCCTGGCGTACGAGCCGAAGTTCGACGGCCACCGGCTGCTGATCTTCCGGCTGGCGGACGAGGTGCAGATGCAGGCCCGCTCCGGACGCATCGTGACCCGCGCGTTCCCGGACCTCGCGGCCGCCGCGCGACGGCTCCCGGTGGGCACGGTGCTCGACGGGGAGGTGGTGGTGTGGGTCGGCGGCCGCACCGACTTCGCCGCCGTCCAGAAGCGCGCCACCGCCGCGAGCGAGGCCCGCGCGGAGCGGATGGCCCGCCAACTGCCCGCCTCCTACGCCGCGTTCGACCTCCTCGCGAGCGGTACGGACGACCTGCGCCCCCAGCCGTACGAGCGGCGACGCGCGCTGTTGACGACGCTCCTCGAACCGCACGGCCCGCCCCTCCAGGCCGTCCCGATGACCATGGACCCGGAGCTGGCCGCCACCTGGTACGAGGCGTTCCCGGCCATCGGCGTCGAGGGGCTGGTCATCAAGAGCCCCGACCAGCCGTACCGGTCCGGGCGGCACTGGCGGAAACTGCGGCACTCGGAGACCCGGGACGCCATGGTCGTCGGCGTCGTCGGCCCCCGCCTCCGCCCCCGCGCGCTGGCGCTGGTGCTCCCGGGTGACGACACCCCGGTCGTCTCCGGCCCGCTCTCCCCGGCGGTCCGGGCCCAGCTCACCACGGCTCTGCGGGAGCTTCCCCCCGAGCCCGCGCCCGCCGACCCGCCCACGGCGATCGACACGGTCGGGGCGTGGATCACCTACCAGCCGATCGCGCCGGAGCTGACGGTGGAGGTGCGCCAGGAGAGCACGGTCCGCCACGCGGCGGTGGCGGTCATCCGGCTGAGATCCCAGGAATGACCGCGCGCCTGTCGGGTCCCGTACCCCGACTCACGTGCGGGGCACTACCCGGCGTCCGCGGGGTCCGGCGGGCCGGTGACCACGGCCGTCACCCGGCTGCCCCGGGGCAGCGCACCGGCCTCGGCCAGGCCGTAGACGCCCCACAGCATCTTCGCCACGTACCGCCGCTCCACCCGCACCCCGTGCCGCTCCTCGAACCCGGCCGCGAACGCCTCCAGCTCGGCCGGGACCCGTCCGTATCCGCCGCCGTGCCAGCGGTGCTCGATGTGCCAGTTGGGGAAGGTCCGTCCCCAGCCGCTGCCGTGCAGCGCCGTCACCTCGTCCTCCAGGTAACCCTCCGCCCCCTTCAGCACGGCGAACCCGACCGCCCGCGCGCCCTCCGGCAGAGCGGCGGCGATACCGGAGAGGGTGCCGCCGGTGCCGACGGCGCAGCACACGATGTCGCGCGGACCCAGGTCGGGCAGTTCCGTGACGAGCCGGGCGCTCCCGCGCGCGGCGAGCACGTTCGTACCGCCCTCCGGCAGGACGTAAGCCCGCCCCCACCGCGCCTCCAGCTCACGCAGCGTCCGCGGGTCGTCGAGGGAGCGCAGGGTGCGGCGGTAGCCGGACCGGTCGAGGAAGGACAGCTCCATGCCGTACGACTCGGCGAGGGTGAGCGACCAGTTGCGCGGGGCGTCGGCGAGTTCGTCGCCCCGGATGATCCCCACCGTGGACAACCCCCACGCCGCCCCGGCCGCGGCGACGGCGCGGATGTGGTGGGAGTAGGCCCCGCCGAAGGTGAGCAGCCGGGTGTGGCCCTGCTCGGCGGCGGCGCGCAGATTGGGGGTGAGCTTGCGCCACTTGTTGCCGGGGACGGTGGGGTGGATGAGATCGTCCCGCTTCAGCCGCGACTCCAGCCCCCGGCTGGCGAACCACTCGTCGTGCAGGTCCTGCACGGGCGACGGCGCCCGGTGCAACGGGTCGGCGGGGTCTATCGGGGGCTTCACCCGTCCATTCTGACCGCTGCCTCGCTTGGCCGTGGAATGCCGTGGAACGCCGTGGTCGCTGCGAGCGCGGCGCGCTCCGGACGCGTCGAGGGGGTCACCGGGCCGCGAACGGCCGGTGACCCCCTCGTCTCTGCGTGCGCCGCGCCTAGGCGGCCGTGGGGACGGCGCCTATGGAGCGGCCCGCCCAGTCGGGCGCCTTCTCGACCAGGGAGGTGAGCCGCTCGCGGATCTCCTCGGGGAACGGTGCCGAGCCGCCCGCCTTCTGGTCGATGTGGAGGGCGAGGAGTTCGGTGGTGGCCACCGGATCGCCGCCCTCCGGGTCGCCCACGTACATCTCGTGGGAGAACCGCACCTTCTTCTCGTCCACACCCAGCACCCGGGTGCGGATGGTCAGCTCGGCGCCTTCCTCGACTTCGTGGAGATAGCGGAGGTGCGTCTCGACGGTGTAGAGGGAGCAGCCGGTCTTCACCCGGTATCCGGAGTCGAGACCGGTCTCGACCATCATCTCGTCCGTGCTGTGTCCGAAAACGAGGACGTAGAACGCCTCGCTCATATGACCGTTGTAGTCGATCCATTCCGGTCGGACGGTCTGGTGGTAGTGGGGGAGCTGGTCGCTCACTTGTCGCCTCCCTCGTTGCGCTGCTCGGGCAACCGGCCGGTCGCCCGCAGGACGTTGATCACGCCCTGGTCCCTTTCCGCGACGAGCTGGGCGATACTCCGCCCGCCCGCCGCCTCGTCACATCCGTCGACCATGGCCGTACGCAACGAGTCGTCCAGCTCAGGGGCTTCGAGACGCGTCCATGGCGATTTCAGTGACGGTCCGAAGTGATCGAGCATATGCCCCATGCCGCCCTCGCCTCCCGCGAGGGCGAACGTCAGGCACGGGCCCATGAAGGCCCAGCGCAGGCCGGGTCCTTCGGTGATCGAGTCGTCGATCTCCCGCACGGTGGCCTCACCGCTGGCCACCATGTGCAGGGCCTCGCGCCACAGCGCCTCCTGGAGGCGGTTGGCGATGAAGCCGGGCAGTTCGCGGTCCATGGTGATGACGGACTTGGCGGCCGCCTTGTAGAAGGCGGAGGCCCATTCCACGGCGGCCGGGTCGGTCTTCTCGCCGCCGACGACCTCGACCAGGGGGATCAGGTACGGCGGGTTGAACGGGTGGCCGACGAGGAGGCGGCCGGGGTCGGTGGCCTCGGTCTGCATGTCGGTCATCGGGTAGCCGGAGGTGGAGGACGCGATGACGACGCCCGCCGGGGCGGCCGTGTCCAGCTGGGCCAGCAGGCTCCGCTTCAGCTCCAGCTTCTCGGGGGCGCTCTCCTGGACGAACTCCGCCTCGGCGACGGCCTCTTCGAGGGTCGGGGCGAGGGTGAGCCGGTCCGGTGAGGCGCCCTCGGCCAGGCCGATCTGCTCCAGGGCGGGCCAGGCGGCGTCGACGAGGCGGCGCAGCTTGGTCTCGGCGTCCGGCGCCGGGTCCCAGGCGGTGACGTCGTAGCCGCGGGCGAGGAAGTGGGCGACCCAGCCGCCGCCGATGACGCCCGCGCCGATACAGGCGACGCGGCGGACACGGTCGGGTGCGCAGGGGGGTGAGGGCATGGGGGTCCTAGGGGAGGAGGGGCCTGAGGCGTCAGAGGGGGGGAGAGGGCGTTACGAGCGGGGCTTGAGGCCGAGGCGCTGGCGGGCCTCGTCCGGCGTGGCGACGGTGGCGCCCAGCAGCTCGGTGATCTGGACGGCGCGCTCGACCAGCTGGCCGTTGGTGGCCTTGACGCCCCGGCTGAGGTAGAGGTTGTCCTCGAGCCCGACCCGCACGTTGCCGCCGAGCAGGATGGACTGGGCGACCCACGGCATCTGCATGCGGCCCAGCGCGAAGCTGGCCCACTGCGCGCCCTCGGGCAGGATGTCGACCATCGCCTTGAGGACGCCCGGCTCGGCGGGGGCGCCCCACGGGATGCCCATGCACAGCTGGAAGACGGTCGGGTCGTCCAGCAGCCCTTCGGCCAGCAGCTGCTTGGCGAACCACAGCTGCCCGGTGTCGAAGATCTCCAGCTCGGGGCGGACGCCCAGCTCCTGGATGCGCGCCGCGCCGGTGCGCAGCATGTCGGGGGTGGAGACGTAGAGGTTGCTGCCGTCGCCGAAGTTGAGCGAGCCGCAGTCCAGGGTGCAGATGTCGGGCAGCAGGTCCTCGACGTGCGGGAGCCGGTCCAGGCCGCTGACCAGGTCGGTGCCGGGGAGGTGGGTCAGCGGTGCCTCGGGGTCGATGACGAGGTCGCCGCCCATGCCCGCGGTGAGGTTGATGACGACGTCGGTCCCGGTCTCCTTCACCCGCTCCACGACCTCGCGGTAGAGCCGCGGATCGCGGGAGGGGGCGCCGGTCTCGGGGTCGCGCACGTGGATGTGGACCACGGCCGCCCCGGCCTCCGCGGCCTCGACCGCGGAACGGGCTATCTGCTCGGGGGTGACGGGGACGTGGGGGCTGCGGCCCACGGTGTCACCGGCCCCGGTGAGGGCGCAGGTGATGATGACGCTGTCGTTCATGGGCATGGCGTTTCTCCGTCTTCTGCGACTGCTCCGTAGCTACGGGAACGGGGATGAACGGGTTTCGTCGGGACGGTGAGGGGGCTGTGCGAACAGCTCCGCGTCGAGGTGCGCGAGGCAGGCGGCGCGCATGTGCTCCGCGCTCGTACCGCCCTCGCCGGGCGCGGTGGCCACCACCTGGGTGGCGAATCCGTCGATCAGCGCGGTGAGCCGCAGCGCGCTGAACTCGGGGTCGACGTCGCGGAAGACGCCCTGGGTAATGCCGCGGCGGATCACCTCGGCGATCGTCCGCCGCCACTCCCGGTAGAACTCGGCGTGCAGCCGCCCGATGGCGGTCGAGCGCGCGGCCTCGGACCACAGGTCCATCCACACCAGCCACTGGTCGCGCTGCTGGGTGCTGTCCGGCACCTGGAGGTCGATGAGCTGGCGCAACTCCTCCAGGGCGTCGTCGGCCTCGGCGAGGCGGGTGGCACGGCGCACGGTGTCCTCGTCCATGCACCACCGCACGGCGGCTTCCAGTAATTCGGCGCGGCCGGGGAAGTGGTAGTGGATGGCGGCGGTGCTGGTGTCGCAGGCGGCGGCGATGTCGGCGACGCGTACGGAGTGGAAGCCGTGCTCGGCGATGAGCCGGACCGTCTCCCGGACGATCTGGAGGGGCCGCCCGCCCTCGGGGGGAGAGGTGCGGGCGGCCGGTTCAGGGGTGTCGGCGGCGGGTTCGCCGGGGCCGGTGGTGCCGAGCAGCCACCCGGCGTCGACGCGGCCCGCGTCGGCGATCCGGGCCAGTTCGGCCACGGTGAAACGGCGGGTGCCGCCGAGCGAGCGGGACAGCTTGGAGGGGTCCATCACCACGCGCCGCGCGAACTCCCGCTGGCTGCAGCCCGCTTCGTCGATCACCTGACGGACACGTGCCGCGACGTCGAACTTTTGCCGCATGGCCGACACCGTACGGAGGTGTTGAGATAAGCGCAACGAACGCCAGTGGGGAATGACCCCTTATGGGCTACTACGCACGGGAATTTCATCCGGGTGATGCGCGATGGACTGACTCGGTGATCAGTAGAGATCGGTAGGAATCCAGCCACTCAGCCGAAGCGTGCGATCGCGGTCATCGTGGGCCGCAGATTCCGTACGCCGGGAAGCCGCCGCAGCACCGGCACCAACGCCCCGTGGTACAGCCCCCGCCCGCGCGGCGGCGGCAGCTCCCGCACCTCGGAGATCCGCGGGTGGGCGGTACGGACCTTCGCCAGCTCACCCGCGTCCATGCCCCACGGCATGGGCGGCGGCCGGTACCCCCGCGCGGTGCGCAGCTCGCCGCGCAGCGTGCGCGCGCTGA
Organism: Streptomyces sp. NPDC041200; assembly: GCF_055591805.1. NCBI lineage: Bacteria > Bacillati > Actinomycetota > Actinomycetes > Kitasatosporales > Streptomycetaceae > Streptomyces > Streptomyces sp. NPDC041200. The sequence continues at coordinate 132,385 of NZ_JBVIZF010000016.1, forward strand.
ACCAGCGCGGCACCGCGTCGAAGACCAGCGCCCCGCCCGGAAACCCCTCCGCGCACCCGGCGATCACGTCCCGTACCTCGGTGGGCCGCAGATACATCAGCAGCCCCTGCGCGGTGATCAGCACCCCGCGCGAGGTGTCGACCTCCTCGCGCCACGACAGGTCGAGCGCCGACCGGGCGAGGGTGCGCCGCCGCTCGCCGTCCGGCAGCAGGGCGCGCCGCACGGCGGCGGTCTCCGGCAGCTCGACGCACAGCCAGCGGGCCCGTCCGTTGTCCACCCGCCAGTACTGGGTCTCCAGCCCCTCGGCGAGCGCGACGACGGTGCCGTCCGGGTGGGTGGCGAGGAAGTCCCGTACGGCGTCGTCGAAGGTACGGACCCGCAGCGCGTGCCCCTGCGCGAGCAGCGGGCTCGGCGGGCCGAAGGTCTCCTCGAAGGGGTAGTCGACGCGGTCGGCCAGCTCGACGGCCTTGGGGTCCGCCAGCACCGGACGCGGTCCGCGCGCCTCGTACGCGCGCATGTACAGGTTCCACAGCAGGGTCTCGGGGACCCCGCTCAGCTCGACGCGCCACCCGTTGTCGTCCGCCATGCCGTCCATTGAACACCTGCCGCATGCGCTCCGCCCGGCCTGTCCTGGCGTCCGGCTATGCTCGCCCGCATCGTTCCCCGCGCGATGGCGGGGGCCGGGGGAGAGAGCAGGGGAGACCGAGTGAGATCCGCCGGAGAAGGACGGCTGATCGCCGAACGCTATCTGCTCCTGGACCGGCTCGGCCGGGGCGGTATGGGCACGGTCTGGCGTGCCCGGGACCGGGTGCTGGAGCGCGAGGTCGCCGTCAAGGAGTTGCATGTCATCAGCGATGGCGACGAGCACGACAGGCGGCTGCGCAGGGCGGTGCGGGAGGCTCGTACGATCGCCCGGGTGCACCACCCGCATGTGGTCGGCGTCCACGATCTGATCGAGTACGAGGGCCGGTTGTGGATCACGATGGAGCTGGTCGACGGCCCCTCCCTCGACCGCCACCTCGCGGCCACCGGGCCCCTGTCGCCGCCCCGCACCGCCGCCCTCGGCCTCCAGCTGCTGAGCGCCCTGGAGGCCGTGCACGCCGTCGGGGCGCTGCACCGCGACATCAAGCCCGCCAACATCCTGCTGCGCCCGGACGGCAGCGCCGTCCTCACCGACTTCGGCATCGCCGCCCTGGAGGGCGACGATTCGCTGACCTCGGCCGGTGAACTCCTCGGCTCCATCGGCTACATGGCGCCCGAGCGGCTGACCGCCGACGAGGTCGGCCCGCCGTCCGACCTGTGGGCGCTGGGCGCGACCCTGTCCGCCCTCGCCTCCGGGGTGGCGCCGTTCCACCGCACCACCCAGGCCGCCGCGCTGCACGCCGTCACCTTCGCGGACCCGAACATCCCGGACCGGGTCGGCCCGCTGCGCCCCGTCGTCGAGGCCCTGCTGGACAAGTCCCCGGAGCGGCGCCCCTCGGCGGACGCCGTGCGCGACGCGCTGCGGCGGGTCGCGGACGGCGCCGCGCCCGGCGCGGGTGTTCTGACGCCCGCCGCGAGCGCCCCGGTGTCCTCCGGGGAGGCCCACCCCGCGACGGTATGGGTGCCCCAGTCCCAGCCGGACACGGCGACGATGACGGGCATACGCACCCCGGGCGCCGCGCCGACCCTCGTCGGCGCGGAGCCGACCATGGTGGACGGCGCGGCCGCCCCACCGCCCCGGCGTCGCACGGTGAAGTGGTGGTGGCCGGTTGCGGCGGGGGCCGTGTCCGCCCTGGTCACCGGCGTCTTCCTGGTCGTGACGGGCGCGCCCCCGTTCGGCGGGGACGACGCCCCGGCGGCCGCCCGGACCCCCACCCCGGCCGCTCCCGTCACCACGACGACGAAGGCGAGCGTCCAGGCGGCCGAGGGCTGGCAGCGCGCGACCCGGACCCCGATCCGTCGCGGCGACACGGTGACGGTGCGCTACGCCACCGGCGTCTGGACGGTGGACTCCAACCTGCTGTCCGGGGCCGGGCCGTCCGGCCACAGCACCGCCGAGGACGAATCGCTGCGGGGCGCCTGGGGCTGCAAGGTCGACTCCGCCGCCCCCTTCGGCGCCCTCCTGGGCCGCTTCTCCGGCAACCCCAAGACGCGGCCGAGCCGTCGCGTCGAGCGCGAGTGGAGCTTCCGGGCCGCCCGCGCGGGCACCCTGGAGCTGCGCATCAACGACGGCGACACCTGCCTGGACGACAACCAGGGCACCCTGGGGGTGAGCGTGCTGGTCACCCGCTGAGTGGCCATGCGCTGAGGAAAGATGCCCTAGCGGTGCCAGAGCAGTTCGCAGACCCGGGCGAGGCCGCGGGTGAGGTGGCGGCGGTACGTACTGAACGGCACGCCGAGCCGTATCGCCGCGGCCTCCTGGGTCGGGGCGCCTTCGAAGAACGTCATGGCGACCGCCCGGTGGAGCTTTTCGCCCAGCCGGTCCGCGCGCAGTTTCCCGGCCGCCTCCGCCAGGACGTCCCGCAGCTCCTCGACGGGGTCGGCCGCGTCGGCGGCCACCAGCCCGGTGCGCAGGAGGGGGCTGGCCGCCAGCGCGTCGGGCCGGTGCCAGGAGCGCAGCGCGCTCCGTACGGCCGCGTCGAACTCGGCCCGGGGCAGCGGCTCCCGGACGCCCGCCGGGGCCTCGGCGGCAGGTGGCGCGGGCGCGTCGCCGGGGGCGGGGTCCAGCCGCATCGTCTGCTGGAGGAAGGCGTCGGGTGACACCTTTCGGTGGTCGTGGCCGAAGAGCCCGTAGAGCCGGCCGCCGACCCGGACCAGGGGCGGCGCGTCCAAATTGGCCACGAATGAGGACCGCTGGTACGTCTCGAAGTCGTCCATCACCACGAGCGCCCAGGTCAGCCCCTCACCGGTGAGGACCTCGGCCATGATCCGCGCGCTCATGAGGTCCCCGGCGGGGGAGGGATTGGGGTCGGCGCGCACCGTGAACCGGGCGATTCCCAGGTGCTCTCCGGCCCCCGGCGGGGCCGTCCGGCGCGCATGCGCCCAGGCCGCCGCGACGACGGGATCGGCGTCCTGGTCTGCCGCCGTGGCCTCGGTGAGCCGCAGCCAGGACATGAAGCCGACCGTCTCGCCGGTGACCGCGCGCCGGTAGACGTGGAAGGACCCGGGCTGCCGGTCGAGCCAGTGGCGGACGATGGCCACGTTCTCCTCGGGGCCTTCCTTGGCGGCCAGTTCCAGCACGGCGTCGCGGTCGCCGGGCCGCAGGGCGTCCTCGTACACCTCGTGCGGCCGGGCGCTGCCGAACCAGTTGCTGCCGAAGCCGTCGCGCTGGAGGTAGAGCACCGCGGCCGACAGACCGCGCAGGGCCGGGCCCGCCACGGAGCCGGAACCGTCAGTGGGGCCGGAGCCATCGCGGGCCCGCCGCACCTGCGCGACGAGATGGCTGAGGATCCGGCCGTGCATCTCCCGGTAGCGCCGCGGGTCACGCCAGCGCAGATCGGCGTCCAGGGTCTCGCGCACCACATCGTGCGGGAAGATCCCGCAGGGCCCGGCCTCGATGAACGGCAGCCCGCGCAGCCAGGCGAACAGGGCTCCCGCGTCGGCCTCGGGCAGGTCCCCCGCGTCGGCCTCGGGCAGAGTGGCCCGCAGCAACTCCTCGGTGGTCATGTGCGCGTGGGCGCAGATCTCCAGGGCGTGCCGGTGGGCCGCCGAGGGCACCTCGCCGACCAGCCGGGACACCAGCGTGCCGATCACGTCCTGGGCCGGTGACCAGGCACCTCCGCCGTCGTTCTCGTCGTCGCCGCCACGGGCCACCTCGGCGGCCAGCGACAGGGCCAGGGGATTGCCGCCCGCGAAGGAGAGGACACCGGACTGCCGCTCCGGCGGCACCCCGCGCGCCGAGAGCAGGGCGACGGCCTCGTCCCGGGGCAGCTCCGGCAGGCTGACGACCCGCAGGATCCCGGCCCAGCCGGGGTCGGTCCGCCAGTGGTCCGAGGGCGGCTGCCGTCCGGCGAGGACCACCACCGAGCCCAGTGGCAGCCGGGGCAGGAAGCGGTCCCGTAACCAGCCCTCGAGCGACCGGTATTCCTCGAACGTGTCCACCAGCAGCACCGGCCGGTCGGCGGTGAACACCCCGGCCGCGTCCGCCTCGAACGCCGAGGGGCTGCATTCGCCGTCGCGCCCGTCCAGCTCGACCACCGTCAGCCCGGTGGCATGTCCCTCGTCGGCGAAGCGCCGCAGCAGCGACGACTTGCCGATACCGCCGGGGCCGGTGAGGAAGAGCACAGTGAACGCGTCCGCGGGGCCGTCGAGCGCGGAGCGGAATCGGGCCAATTCGCGGTCGCGCCCGACGAAGGCACGCTGCCGTGCCGCGCGTAAGTGCTCACCCAGGCTTCCGGGTGAGTTGCTGTCACGGTGAGTCATGACCCTCCCTGGCCGACGTGCTCCAGCGCACTCCGAACACTTGCCCGGGTGAGGAGAGTAGCGGCGCTTCATGGGTCGCCGCCCCAGGTGCTCATCCTGTGGTGAGCACCAAGTGAGCAATAAACCGGGCACTTTTCAGGACACTTTTCTGGGCACAATTTCGCCCGCGTCGCGGCCGGGGGTGACCAATATGAAAGTGGTAGAAAGGATTCCGCCCGTGCGGCTGTTATCGGGAGCTGTCGTACCATCGGGGCGGCAGGGGAGGAAAAGTGCGCGGAACTTTCCAATCGGTGATCGCGAAACCCGAGAAAAAGATTCCGGTCGTGGTGCACGCGCCGGATCCGATCTCACGGGAAGGAGCGATCAGCCAGCTGCGGCAGCACCCGGAAGTCGACCTCGTCGACGAGGTGGCCGCGAACGGCGACGGCGTGGCCGTGCTGCTCGCCGAGTCCCCCGATCAGGCCCTCCTCTCCCAGCTGCGCAGGCTCGTCCGGAGCGAGGGGCTGCACCCCGTGCTGGTGGTGAGCCTGATCCGGGAGGCGGAGCTGCTGGACGTCATCGAATGCGGCGTCGGCGCCATCGTCTGGCGGCACGAGGCCACCGGCGGGCGGCTGCTCCGGGCCGTGACCGCGGCCTTTCACGGCGACGGTGACCTGCCCTCCGACCTGCTGGGGCGGCTGATCAGCCAGGTCGGAAGCTTACGACCGGGCACCTCGGGCCACCCCGCCGCCCAGCCCCCCTCCGGCCTCGCCCCGCGCGAGATCGACGTCCTGCGGCTGGTCGCGGACGGAATGGGGACTGGGGAAATTGCTAGTAAGTTGTCCTATTCGGAACGGACCGTCAAGAACATCATGCAAGGTCTGACCACCCGACTGGATCTGCGCAATCGCGCACACGCCGTGGCCTATGCTCTGCGCGAGGGGTACATCTCGTGATTCACGAAGTCGACGCACTGCTGCGGACGCTGCTGCGGGGCGGCGCACTAGCCGGAAGTGATATCGAGATCGCCTTCGACGCGCCGACCAAGGAATGGTCGGCCCGGCGCAACGCCCCGGCCCTGGACTGTTATCTGTACGACATCCGGGAGGACGTCAAACGGCGCGAACGCGGCGCGGCCGCCGTCCGCGACGGACAGGGGATCGTGGTGCGCCGCCGCCGTCCGCCGCGCTGGTTCCGGCTCTCGTACCTGCTCACCGCGTGGACGAAGCGGCCCGAGGACGAACACCGGCTGCTGTCCGCCGCGCTGGCCACGCTGATGCCCCAGGAGCTGCTGCCACCGAGCATTCTGCCGGGGCCGCTCGCGGAACTGGGCCTGAGCGTGCCGCTCACGGTCGCCGGGGTGCAGACCGAGGCCCGGTCGCTGGCCGAGATCTGGTCCGCGCTCGGCGGCACGCTCAAGCCCTCGATCGATCTCGTGGTCACCGTGCCGTTCCCGGCCTACCCCGACTACGACGCCGGGCCGCCCGTCACCGAGGGCACGCTGGTGCGCGCCCGCGAGATCGACGGCGCCGAGGACGGCGAGCGGATGACCCAGCCGCGCCACCTCGACGCGACGACCACGGGAGCACGCGGCCGGTGACCGACAGCGCCACGCCGCCGTACGAGACCCCGTCCGACGACCCGGCGGGCGCGCTGCTCGCCCGGCTCGCCCGGCTGCGGGAGCGGACCGCCGCCCTGGTCGAGCGGCGCAGCGCGGGCGACCCCACCGCGGCCGACCCGCTGCGCGGCCTCTACCTGTCCGACGACGCCGTACGCCACCATCTGCTGCGGTCCGCCAGCGGGCCGGAAAACGGCGCCGCACCGGCGGGCCCCGTCGACGGATATGGCGACGGCTCCGGTGACGAGGCGCCGCTCGACGGCGACCGGCTGCACCGGCTCGCCCTCCGCCTCGGCCTCACTGAGCTGGACACCGCCGCCCTGCTCATCGCCCTCGCCCCCGACCTCGACCGGGGATTCGAGCCGCTGTACGGGTACCTCAACGACGACGTCAGCCGTCGGCGCGCCACGGTGGGGCTGGTGCTCGACGTCTGCGGTCTGCCCGCGGCCCATCCCACGGCCCGGGCCCGTTTCCATCCCACGGCGCCGCTGGCCGAACTCGGCCTGCTGGTCGTCGAGGAGCCAGAGCGCCCCTTCCTCAGCCGCTCGTTGCGCGTCCCGGACCGGCTGATCGCCCATCTGCTGGGCGACGAGACCCCGGCCCCCGCGCTCGACGGACACCTCCGCTCCGCAGACGCGTCAGCGGCCCACGAGGGCGGCGGTGAAGACGACGGCGGGCCGCTCGCCCAGCGGCTCGCCGAACACCTCGGCACGGCACCCCTCACCGTCTACCTGCGCGAACAGCGGGAGGGCGACGGGGTGTCGTGCGCCACCACCGCGCTGCGGGCCGCCGGATACGGCGCGTTGCACTACACCCCGGGGCCCGCCGGGCACGCGGGCGCCGGGGAAGGGCCGGACGACCACGCCGCCGAGCGGGATCGCGCCACCCCCCAGGGCCCGGTGCGGGAGCTGCTGCGCGAGGCGCGGCTGCGCGGCTGCGGCATCGTCGTGTCCGAACTGCCCGACCGGCCGGGCCCGCTGATCCAGGCGCTGTCCGTACCCGACGTACCGGTGCTGTTCATCGGGGCGCGGCCGTACGACCCGCAGTGGTGCGACCGCGATCCGCTGCTGCTGGAGGTGGACCGGCTGCCCTCGGGCGGCGTGGACGCCTGGTCGGCCGCGCTCGGCCTCGGCGGGAGGGACGACCCCGGGTTCGACCTGGCGGTGACCGTCGCCCCGTACCGGCTCGGCGGTGAGCGCATCCGCCGGGCCGCCCGGTCCGCGCGGAAGCTGGCCGCCTTCGAGGGCACCCCGCTGACCCCGGACCATCTGCGGCGCGCGGCGCGTCAGCACTCCGCCTCCGGTCTTGAGAACCACGCCCGCCGCATCCGGCCCGATGTCGGCTGGGACGATCTGGTGCTGCCCGCCGAGCCGCTGGGCCAGCTGCACGAGCTGTCGCTGCGCGCCCGCTACCGCGAACGGGTGCTGGGCGACTGGCGGCTGAGCGCGGGCGGCGGACGGGGCCGTGGCGTCCTGGCGCTGTTCGCCGGGGAGTCCGGCACCGGCAAGACGATGTCCGCCGAGGTGGTCGCCGCCGACCTGGGCCTGGATCTGTACGTCGTCCAGCTGTCCTCGGTCGTCGACAAGTACGTCGGCGAGACCGAGAAGAACCTGGAGCGCATCTTCACCGAGGCCGACCGCACCGACGCGGTCCTGCTCTTCGACGAGGCGGACGCGGTCTTCGGCAAGCGCTCCGAGGTCAACGACTCCCACGACCGCTACGCCAACCTGGAGAGCGCCTACCTCCTCCAGCGGCTGGAGGCGTTCGACGGCATCGCCCTGCTCACCACCAACCTGCGGGCCAATATCGACGACGCCTTCACCCGGCGGCTGGACACGGTGGTCGACTTCCCGTTCCCCGACCCCGGGCAGCGGCTCGCCCTGTGGCGGCACAGCCTGGCCCATGTGCCGTGCGAGGACGGCATCGACCCGGGCCCGTGCGCCCGCGACTTCGAGCTGGCGGGCGGCTCCATCCGCAGCGCGGTGGTGACCGCGGCGTACGCGGCGGCGGGCCGTGGCGAGCCCGTGACCAGCGCCGATCTGCTGGCCGGGGCGCGGCGGGAGTACCGGAAGGCGGGCCGCCTGGTGCTGGACGACATCAGATGGTGAGCGGCCCCCCATCCTTCGGCGGCGTACCCTTCGGCGGGGCTCAGCCCTGGGGCGCCGCGTCCGGCTTGACGATGAACCACGTCTGGTCGTCGTCGTCCGAGCAGTCGAAGAGGGTGAGGTTGGTGCCGTCCGCCCTGTCCTCGCCCTTGGAGGCGTAGCCCGCGACGTCAAGGCAGAGCTGGTTGCTGGCGTAGTTGCGGATCCAGTGGAGCCCGTTGGTGTTCGGCCGCTTGTCCACCCACCACAGCTGGTTGTCGTCCATCTTGCGGGTGCAGGGCGCCTCCGTGATCGGCGCGGTGGCGGGGGCCGCGCCCGTCTCGGGCAGGTCCAGGCAGAGTCCGTCCATGGTGTTGCGGATCTGGACCAGGTTGGCGCTGTTCGGTCCCTTGCCCGCGAACACCGTCTCCAGATCCCACAGCTGCCCGCTGTTGCCGCCGTCGCAGGGGAACTGGGCGGCTCTGCCCCCCGCCTTGCCGCCCTCCTCCTTCGGGGCGGCGCACTTCTGCGTGGTCCCGTTGCGCAGCAGGACCTTGGCGAACGGGTCGACCGGCTTCGGCTTGGGCTTGTCGCCCCCGCCGCCGCCCCCGGCGCCGTTCCCGTCTCCGTCCCCGCCCGCGCCGGGTTGCT
>NZ_JBVIZF010000017.1:0-85328 GCF_055591805.1 Streptomyces sp. NPDC041200
CCCCCGTTTCGTCACACGGCCCTGGGTCACCGGATGCCCAGGCGGCGGCGCGCGATGGCCACGGCGGCCAGGCTGAGGGCGGCGAGAGCGGTCAAATACCAGGTGACGGCGAGCTTGTCGCCGGTGACATCGACGAGCCAGACGATCACTACCGGGGTGGTGCCACCGAAGAGCATCACACCGAGGTTGTAGCTGATCGACATCCCGGTGGCGCGGCTGGAGCGGGGAAACAGGTCGGCCAGCAGCGCGGGCAGCGCCCCGAAGTATCCGGCCTTCAGCAGGCCGATCAGGAACATCACGGTGAGCATCACGCCGAATCCGGGGTGTGCCACCAGGAAGGCGAACACGGGGCGGATCAGCAGCAGGATCAGCACGGCGGAGGTGGCCATGACGCGGATCCGCCCGGTCTTGTCGGAGAGGTGGCCGACCAGGGGTGTCACGACGGTGAGGACGGCGCCGGTGACCATGGTGGCGGCGAATCCGGTGGAGGCGGGCAGGTCGAGTTCCTTGACGGCGAAGACCGGCATGTAGGTGATCAGGTAGGTGATGGCGGTGGAGACGGCGAGGGCGGCGACGGCCAGCAGGACCCGCCCCTTGTGGTGGCGCAGCACCTCCGTCACCGGGCCGTGTCCGGTGACGGTGTCCTCGGCGGGGGCGGGGGCTTCGTCCACGTAGCGCCGGATGGCGTAGCCGACGGGCCCGATGAGCAGGCCGAAGAAGAACGGCACCCGCCAGCCCCAGGACTCCAGCTGCCCGGGGGTGAGGGTGCTGGAGAGCACGGTGCCGAAGGTGGCGGCGAGCAGGGTGCTGACGCCCTGGCTGGCGAACTGCCAGCTGGACATGAAGCCGCGCATCCGGGGCGCGTGCTCGACCAGGAACGCGGTGGCGCTGCCGAATTCGCCACCCGCCGAGAAGCCCTGGATGAGCCTGGCGAGCAGGATGCCGAGCGGTGCGGTCAGGCCGATGGCCGCGTACGTGGGCATGACCGCGATGAGCAGGGTGCCCAGCATCATCAGCTTGATCGACAGCATCAGCGCGGCCTTGCGCCCGACCCGGTCCGCGTACCGGCCGAGGACGACGGCACCGAGCGGGCGTACCAGGTACGAGATGCCGAAGGTGCCGAACGCCAGCAGCAGCGAGACGGTGTCGTCCGTGGACGGGAAGAACAGCTTGGCGATGGTGGCGGCGAAGAATCCGTAGATCGCGACGTCGAACCATTCGAGGGCGTTGCCGACCGACGCGGCGATGATGACGCGGTGCGGCCTGAACGGGGTGTCGGGGCCGGCGGGGCCAGCGGGAGGTGTCGCCTCGGAGGCTGTGGTGGTGCCGGGGTTCGTCGCGTCCAAGGCGGGCTCCAGGGGTGTGCGCGCGGGGCCGGGGAGGGGTGGGTGGCGGCGGTGTCAGGTCCGGGCGGTATCGGGCTCGGGGGGGGGGCAGGCCAGAAGCGTCAGGTCCGGGGGTGTCAGATCTGGGCCGTGTCCCCGAGGTCCCAGAACAGGCCTGCCATGATCTGGAGCGCTTCGCGGGCGAGCGGCGCGAGCAGGTGCTCGTCGGGCGCGTGCTGGGCGCAGGCGGGGTAGGAGTGCGGCACCCATACGGTGCACAGGCCCAGCTCGTCGGCGAACGCGTCGTTCGGGATGGTGCCGCCGAGGTTGGGCAGGATGGCGGGCGGGGCGCCGGTGGTGCGTTCCACCGAGTCCGCGGCCCAGCGCACCCAGGGGTGCTCGGGGTCGGTGCGGGTGGCGGCCATCGTGCGGCCCACCTCGACGTCGACCATGGGGTAGCCGTGCTGGTCGAGGTGGTCGCGCAGGGCCTTGCCGAGGTCCGCCACGTCGGTGCCGACCACGAACCGCAGCTGGCAGTGGGCGACGGCGGTCCCGGGGATGGCGCCCACGGGAGCGTCCGGGTTTCCGGCGCCGAGGGACAGCACCTCGAAGGTGTTCCAGCCGACGAGCCGCTCGGCCGGGGTCAGCCCGGGCTCGCCCCAGCCCTCGTCGATGGCCGGGTCCTCGGCGCCACCGCCGACCGGGATGTCGGCCAGCGCCCGGCGCACGGCGTCCGGGATGGCGGGCGGCAGCAGCGCGGGGACCAGGATGCGGCCGCGGCCGTCCACGATGGTGGCCAGCGCGCCCGCGAGGACGGTGGCGGGGTTGCGCAGCAGCCCGCCCCAGTTGCCGGAGTGGTGGGCTCCCTCGCGCAGGTTCACCCGCAGGGTGAGGTTGGCGCCGCCGCGTGAGCCGAGGAACAGCGTCGGACGCTCCGCCTGGACCCGGGGGCCGTCGGAGGCGATCAGCAGATCGGCGGCGAGGTCGTCGCGCAGGTCCGCGCACAGGGCGCGCAGCCCCGGGGAGCCGCACTCCTCACCGGTTTCGATGAGCACCTTGAGGTTGAAGCCCAGGTGGCCGCCGCGGGCGCGCAGGACGTGTTCCAGGGCCGCCAGGTTGACGGTGTGCTGCCCTTTGTTGTCGGCGGCGCCGCGGCCGTACCAGCGCTCGCCCTCCGCCACCAGACGCCACGGGTGGAGGCCGGTGCGCCACCGGTCCGCCTCGGCGGGGACGACGTCGGCGTGTCCGTAGGTGAGGACGGTCGGCAGGCCCTCGCCCTCATGGCGTTCGGCCACCAGGAAGGGGCCGTGTCCGGGGGACGGGTTGTCGACGATGCGGGCGGTGGCGCCCAATCGTTCGACGGCCGGGACGATTTCCTCTTCGAGATACGTCCGCAAAGGGCGGAGTGACGCCGGATCGCCGCTTTCGGTGGGGAGGGCGACCCGTCGTGACACATCCGCGAGAAACGTACCGGAGTCGAAATAGTCGCAGGCGTGCCGAATTGCCGCGGAACGCGTCACCGAGGGCCTTCCTGTCGCGGGTTGGCGTGATGGGGTTCACCTGACGGGGAAATGAATTACGGCAGGGAACCGCTATGACGACAGAAGGCTAGTGAGGCCGCTTCCGGCGCACAATTGTCGGTCCGAGAAGGCAGCGTTGCCCGCGCGGCAAGGCGGCCCCTGACCTCGCCGGTGCGCGGCCGGGCGGGTAGGGTCACCCGGCATGCACCTGTCCGGGACCTCGCTGCGCTGTTTCCTGGAGGTCGCGCACACCGGTTCCATCAGCCAGGCGTCGGCGCGGCTGCATGTGGCGGCCTCCGCCATCAGCCGCCGGATCGCCCGGCTGGAACACGACATCGGGGTCCCGCTGTTCGAGCGGCAGCCCCGCGGCATGGTGCTCAGCGAGGCCGGTGAGCTGCTCGCCGCGTACGCCCGGCGCAGCCGTCTGGAGTCCGAGCAGATCGTCGCCGACCTGCGCGGACTCGGCGGGCCGTACCGCAGCACCATCCGGCTGGCCGGGTCCGAGGGCTTCGGCCGGGACGTCCTGCCGGAAGCGGTCGTCACGTTCCGCGAAAGCCATCCCGGGGTGCGGTTCCGGCTTCGGGTCACCTCGCCGTCGGGCGCCACCCAGGAGGTCCGGGACGGGGCCGCCGATCTCGCCCTGACGTATTCGCTGGGCCCCGAGGAGGGAATCAGGGTGGAATACGCGCAAACCCATCCGATCCACGCCCTGATGCCCGCCGGTCATCCGCTGGCAGAACGGGACGAGATCGCGCTCGCCGATCTGCTGCCCTATCCACTGGCGCTCATGGAACAGGGCACGACGGTCCGGCAGCTCTTCGATATCTGTGTCGCCGCAGAAGGCCTGGAATTCGAGCCCGCCTTCATCAGCAATTACTCCGGGGCGCTCGATGGATTCGTCCGCAAGAACGGCGGTGTGACGCTCGCCGGATATCTGACCTACCGGGGCAGGCTGGAGGCCGACGGACTGGCCGCGGTGCCGCTCGTCAACCCCGAGCTGTCACGGCGCAGCGTGCAGATCCAGTCCATGGCCCGCCGCACCCTGCCCGCCGCCGTCTCCGCCTTCCTCGACCATCTGATCGGGCGGCTGGAGACGGGGTGATGTCACACTCCGGGCCGCCGCGGCGTCTCTTCTCGCGGGCCCGTTGTGTGCGGGGTCCGGAAGCGGACGCGAGAGGATCGGGCATGGCAGAGCTGGCGGAGTTCGAGAAGCAGCGCGATCGGCTGTGGGCCGTCGCCTATCGCATCACCGGGTCGGTCGCCGACGCCGATGACGCCGTGCAGGAGACCTGGCTGCGCTGGCAGGCGCTGCCCGGGGACGAGGCGGCCGACCCGCGCGCGTATCTGACCACGGTGGTCAGCCGGATCTGCTACGACCTGCTCGGCTCCGCCCGTGTCCGCCGCGAGGCGTACGTCGGGCCGTGGCTGCCGGAGCCGGTGGTGGCGGGCGACGGGCCGGAGGACCGGGTGACACTGGACGAGTCCGTGGGGCTGGCCCTGCTCACGGTGCTGGAGCGGCTCACCCCGGCGGAGCGCACCGCGTTCATCCTGCACGATGTGTTCTCGGTGCCGTTCCCCGAGATCGCCGAGGTGGTGGGACGGTCCCCCGAGGCGGTGCGCCAGCTGGCCTCGCGCGCCCGCAAGCGGGTGCGGGCCGAGTCCCCGCGCCGCTCCGTGGACCGCGGCGAACACCGGCGCGCGGTGGACGCCTTCCTGGAGGCGGTGATGGGCGGCGATCTGGACGGGCTGCTGGAAATCCTCGACCCGGAGGTGGTGTGGCGCTCGGACGGCGGCGGGAAGGTCGTGGCCTCCCGGCTGCCGATCCTCGGGAACGAGCAGGTGGCCCGGTTCGCCCAGCGTCTCGGCCGCGGCTTCGACGAGCTGACGATGTCCGTCCTGCGGCGGGACGTCAACGGCTCCCCCGGCCTGGTCGTCGTGGACGCGGAGAGCGAACGGTCCGTGGTCTTCGCGTTCACCGTGCACCACGGGCAGATCACCGCCATCGACGCTGTCGTCAACCCCGACAAGCTCCGCCACCTCGACCTCCCGAACCTGTGACCGGCATCACTGTCACACCCCGGCAGACTGTGTCGTCTCTTGGGTGAACGCCACATGAGGAGGCCATCGACATGGACAAGCAACAGGTTCTGGTGCTCGGCGCGGGCTACGGCGGGCTGCTGGCCGCCCTGCGCCTCGCCCCCTACGCCCACGTCACCCTCGTCGACCCGAGTGACCGCTTCACCGAGCGGGTCAGGCTGCACGAACGGGCCGCCGGGCGGCCCGAGGTGACGCACCCACTGACGGCGCTGCTGCGGGGCACCGGCGTCACCCACATCGCCGCCCTCGCCACCCGCATCGACCCTCATGCCCGCCGGGTGGACACCGACGACGGCCGCCGGCTTCCCTACGACCGTCTGGTGTACGCGCTCGGCAGCCGCACCGCCGACATCGGCGAACGCGCCTTCACCATGGAAACGGCGGCCGAACTGCACAAGCGGCTGCTGGACGGGCCCGGCGAACTCGCCGTCGTCGGCGGCGGGCTCACCGGTATCGAGCTGGCCGCCGAACTCGCCGAGAGCCACCGCGACTGGCGGGTACGGCTGCTCACCACCGGTGAGATCGGCGGCGGACTCTCCCCCAAGGGCCGCGCCCATGTCCGTACGGTCCTCACCGCGCTGGGGGTGCGGATCGAGGAGGGCCAGCGCGTGGCGGACCCCGCGGACATCGACACCGACACGGTCGTATGGACCGCTTCGATGACGGCGAACACCGCACTCGCCGAGGACGCGGGGCTCGCCCTCGACCCCGCCGGGCGCATTCTCGTGGACGCCGACCTGCGCTCCGTGTCCTGCCCCGGGATCTACGCCGTCGGGGACGCCGCCGCGGTCACCTCACCGCTCGCCGGACCGCTGCGGATGGCCTGCGCCACCGCCCTGCCGACCGCCTCGCACGCCGCCTCCGCGATCATCACCGAAGCGCGGGGCCGGCAGCCGAAGCCACTGGCCTTCCGCTATCTGCTCCAGTGCGTCAGTCTGGGCCGCCGGGACGGGCTGGTCCAGTTCGTGCGCGCGGACGACACCCCGCGTGATCTTGTCCTGCGGGGTGCCACCGCCGCCCGCGTCAAGGAGCAGATCGTGCGCTCGACCCTCCGCGTCCTGCGCCTGGCGGCCCGCCGCCCGGACGCCATCGGGCACATCCCGGGCATGGGTTGAGCCTCCGCGCTCCGGCAACCCCGTCATGCCGGCGAGTGAGCCGAAGGGGCGCGCCGGTGTTGAAAGGGAGACGCGACGACCGAGCACGTCGACCGCCGGCACCGGCTTTTGCGCCCCGGAGGCGAACCGAGCCCCGATTAAAACGGGTAGTGGGCGTGCTGGGTGGCCAGGGTGATCCAGCGGGTGTCGGAGAAGGCCTCGATGCCCCAGCGGCCGCCGAAGCGCCCGTACCCGGACTGCTTGATGCCGCCGAACGGAACCTGTGGCTCGTCCGCGACCGACTGGTCGTTGATGTGCACGATGCCGGTACGGATACGGCGCGCCACCCGCAGCCCGTGCGTGCCGTTCTCGGTGATGATTCCGCAGGTCAGCCCGTGGTCGGTGGCGTTGGCTAGGGCGATGGCCTGGTCGTCGTCCGCGAAGGTGGCGACCACGCACACCGGGCCGAACGCCTCGGCGTGGTAGAGGTCCATGTCCTCGGTGACCCCGCTCAGCACCGTGGCCGGATGGACGGAGCCCTCGGGGGCTCCGCCGCCCGTGAGCACGGCCGCGCCCTTGGCCACCGCGTCCTGGACGAGCGCCGCCACCCGCCGCGCCGCCTCGGGGCGGACCAGCGGGCCGACCACGGTCGTCGGATCGGCGGGGTCGCCGCAGGGCAGCGCGGCGACCTTGGCGGTGAACTTCGCGGTGAACTCCTCGGCGAGGCTTTCGTGGACGAGGATGCGGTCGCCGGACATACAGATCTGGCCGGAGTTCATGAACACGCCGAAGGCGGCGGCGTCCACCGCGTAGTCCACGTCGGCGTCGTCCAGCACGATGATGGCGTTCTTGCCGCCCAACTCCAGGACAGCGGGCTTGAGATGGCGTGCGGCGTGGGCGCCGATGACGCGGCCGACGCCGGTGGATCCGGTGAAGTTCACCATCCGTACCCGCTCGTCGGCGATCAGGGCCTCGGCCACCTCGGCGGCGTCCTCGGGGGCGTTGGTGACCACGTTGAGCACACCGTCGGGCAGCCCGGCGTCGCGCAGGACGTCGGCCACGAAGAGCCCGCAGGCGAGCGGCGCGTCCTCGCTCGGCTTCATCACCACGGTGTTGCCCGCCGCGAGCGGGGCCGCCACCGAGCGGACGCCGAGGATGACCGGCGCGTTCCACGGGGCGAAGGCGGCGACGACACCCATCGGTTCCCGCACGGCGAGGCCCAGCGCCCCGGCCTCCTGGGCGCTGAGCACCTCGCCGCGCGGCGCGGTGATGGCGGCGGCGGCCTCGCGCAGGATGTTGGCGGCCAGCGCCACGTTGAAGTGGGCCCAGGGCGCGGTGCCGCCCGCCTCGTGGCGCATGAACTCCGCGGCCTGCGCGGCGCGGGACTCCAGCAGGTCCGCCGCGGTGAGGAAGATCTTCCGGCGTTCGAACGGGGCCATCGCGGCCCATTCCGGGAAGGCCGCGTCGGCCGCGGCCACCGCGCGCGCCACGTCCTCCGGCCCGCCGGCCGCCACGGTGGCGTACACCTCGCCGGTGTAGGGGTTGAGGTCGTCGGCGGTGCGGCCCGAGGCGGCCGGAGTGTCCTTGCCGCCGATCAGCAGGTCGCGGGTGATGGTCATTCCGGTGTCCTTCGTGGTCGCGTACCGAACTGCCTGTGCGCACAGTGAACTTGAGTTCATCGCGGGTGTGCGCGCCAGTCTCCGCCGCCGTTTCGAGATGTGTCAATCGCGAGCTGTGTCACTCGGGCACGGCCGACCGCCGTTTCCGCCGTCCCGGCCACCGCACTCCCCCGGCCGAGGTGACCGCCACCACCCCGAGCAGGGCGAGCGCGGCGGCCGGGGTGAGCACGGCCCAGGGCGCGCGTTCGGCGTAGGGGTGGTTCTCGGCGAGGAGGCGGCCCCACTCGGGGGACGGCGGCTGGGCTCCGAGGCCCAGGAAGCCGAGCGAGGCCAGGGCCAGGGCCACGGCGGGCAGCCGCAGCAGCGCGTGACGCGCCACGGGCGGCAGCACGGCGGGCAGCAGATGGCGGCGGAGCAGATGGCGGCGGCCCGCGCCGAGAGCACGCGTCGCGGCGAGATGGGTGGCGGCGCGCTCCTGGCTCAGCAGGGCCGCGGTGTGCGCGGCCAGCGGCGCCCAGGCGACGGCGGCGACGGCGAGCGCGGGGGTGTACGGACCGGCCCCGGCCGTACCCGCGACCAGCAGCCCGGCGAGCACGGGCGGGACGGCGTTGGCGGTCTCGACAAGTCCGCCGGACAGCCGGGGCACCATGCCGAGCAGCAGTCCTACGGCCAGCGCGCAGGCGCTCACCGCGGCGGCGAGGGCGAGGGTGGTGAGCGCGCCGTGTCCCACCCGGGCCAGCAGATCGCGGCCGAGCGCGTCCGTACCGAACGGGTGCTGCCAGGACGGGGCGTCGAGGCGGGCCATGGGGTCCAGGGCCATCGGGTCGCGGAGCGCGCCGACGGCGACGACGGCCAGCAGGACGGCCCCGTACAGCAGCGGGAGCGAGCGGGCGGGTCGCCCGAACGGCCGGTGGAGGGAGGGCAGTTCACCGTCGCGCAGCGCGGGGCCGAGCAGCAGCCGGGCCACGAGCCGGGCCACGCCGCCGACGGCGGTGGCGAACAGGATGAGCACGAGGGTTCCGGTCTGGAGGACCGGCAGGTCCTGGGCGAGGGCGGCCTGGAGGGTGAGCCGCCCGAGCCCGGGGATGTCGAAGACCTGCTCGACGGCGACCGCGCCGCCGGTGAAGCCGACCACGAACAGGCCCAGGTTGGGCAGGACACCGGGGACGGCCCGGCGCAGCGTCTGCCGGGCGATGCGCCCGGCGGGCATGCCGCGCGCGGCGGCGGCCCGCACCCAGGGCTCCGCGAAGGCGCCGGGCAGGACGTCGTCCAGGATGCGGCCGATCGCGGCGCCGACGGGCAGCCCGAGCGCGAGCGCGGGCAGCGGCAGCCAGGGCCATCCGTACCAGCCGACGGCGGGCAGCCAGCCGAGCCGCACCCCGATGACGGCGGCCAGGACGGAGGCGGTCAGGAACTCGGGCAGCGCGGCGAGGAACGCGCCGCCGCTCCCCGCGCCGCGCGGCAGCGGCAGGCGCCGCGAGCCGAGCCACAGGGTGCGCGCGCACACCGCCCCGGCCGTGGCCAGCGCGACTACCAGGGACCCGGCCATCAGCAGCAGGGAGCAGCCGAGGGCCTGGGCGACCATGGGGGCCACGTCCGTGCCGGAGAGCCAGGACGTCCCCGCGTCGCCGTGGGTCAGGCCGCCGAGCCACCGGCCGAGGAGGTGCAGCGGTCCGGCGTCCAGGCCGATGTCGCGGCGGATGGCGTCCAGCAACTCGGGAGTGGGATCGCGTTCGGCGCCGCGTGCCTTGAGCACCGTGCGGGCGGGGTCGGTGCGGGACAGCCAGGGCAGCAGGCCGATGCCGCACAGCAGTACGAGTGCGAGGGCGGCGCGCCACAGCGCGCTCAGCGCGGTGGACCGTCCGCCCGGGATGGTGGCCGCGGTGCGGCGTATGCCGGTCAACGGCGCGTACCGGGGCCGACAAGGGTGCGCTCGTACGGGTCGAGTTCCACTCCCCGTACCGAGGCGGCGACGCCGTGGATGATGCGCTGGTGTACCAGGGGTACGACGGCGTCGGTGCGCATGATGGCGGTCTGGGCGGCGAGCGAGGCGGTGTGCCGCTCGGCGATGTCGGCGCGGGAGTCGGCCTTGGCGACGGCCCGGTCCACGGCCTTGTCGCACAGCCCGGCCAGGTTGTAGCTGCCCTTACAGGTGAAGTCGCTGGCGAGGTAGGAGACGGGGTCGCCGGTGTCGAGCATGGTGTTGCGCGCGGCGACGACGGCGTCGAACTTGCCCGCGAGGGCGTCGGCCTCCAGCCGGGAATACTCGCGGACCTGCAGCTTCACCGTGAATCCGGCCTTCTTCAGCTGCTGTTGCACCACCTGGGCGGCCTCGGGCAGCTCGGGCCGGTTGTCGTAGGTGCCGAGGGTGATCGAGGTGTCCTTGACGCCCGCGGCCGAGGCGCGGCCCGCGGGCGCGGAGTGTTGGCCGGTGGCCCAGGAGAGGGCGGGGCCGAACACGCCCTGCCCGGGGTCGGCGTGACCCTCGTACACGCCCCGCGCGAACACGCCGGGCTGGATGGCCTCGCGGACGGCGGCGCGGACCTTCGGGTCGGCGAAGGGGCCGGACCGGGTGTTGAGGAAGAGGCCGGTGGTGCGGGCGGTGGGGACTTCCCGGACGGTGGGTTTGTCGAGGGTGGCCGCCTGGGAGACCGGAACGGCCTCGGCGATGTCGGCCTCGCCGGTGCGCAGGGCGTTGGTGCGGGCGGTGCCGTCGGCGATGAAGCGGACGTCGAGCCCGGAGGCGTGGGCGAGGCCGCCCCAGTAGTCGTCGAAGCGCTGCAGGGTGGCCCGGCTGGCGCCGGTGGACCGGGCGAGGGTGAAGGGTCCGGTGGCGGTGCCCGCCGGGTCGGGGCTGCCCTTCTCGCCGTACGCCTTCGGGGACAGGACGGCCAGGCTCGGGCTGGAGAGCGTGAGCGGCAGCGCGGGGTAGTCGGTCGTGGTGGTGAACCGGACCCGCCGGTTCCCCGCGGGCTCGGCGGTGAGTGTGACCCCGGAGAGCGCGGCGGGCACCGGGTCGGCGTGCGCCGCGCGGTTCAGGGCGTTCACGACAGCCCTGGGGGTGACGTCGGTCCCGTCCTGGAACTGGGCCTCGCGCAGGGTGAACAGCCAGCTGCGGCGGCCCTCCTGGGTCCAGGACTCGGCGAGCGCGGGGGCCGCGGAGCCGTTGCCGTCCAGACGGGTCAGCCCCTCGGTGACGCCGAGCCTGCTGAGCAGGGTGGCGTCGGCACCGTACGGGGAAAAGCGCTCGGCGGGCGGGAAGGCCATCGCGACCCGCAGCCGTCCGCCGCCTCCGGCGCCTGAGCCGCCCGTCGCGTCGTAGGCCGCGCCGCCCGGGGAGGCGAAGCAGCCGGTGAGCAACGGGACGAGCAGCAGGGCGGCGGCCGTCCGGCGGCGGACAGGGGGCATGGGTCAGCTCCAGGTGCTGCACAGGGAGGACGAAGAGAGGTTACATGATAATCATTTCCAGCAGCCCGGCGAGCCCGCGCCCTGGGGGCGGGCCGCGAGGGTCAGACTGGCCCCGAGGTCAGGCCATGGGGACCTCGAAGTGCAGGACCCGGCTGCCCCCGGGCTCCTCCCGCTCGTCGCACACGGCCTTCCCCAGCGACCGCCAGAACGGCTCGGCGCCGGGCACGCCCGGGTCGGTGTGCAGATAGACGGCGCGGTATCCGCCCTCGGCCGCGGCGAAGTCGAGCAGCGCGCGCACCATCCGGCGGGCCAGCCCCTGGCGGCGGTACTCGGGCCGCACGTACACCCGGCGCAGCTGGGCGGTCTCCCCCGAGGGATACCGCTCCGCCAGCCACACGGGGTTGGGAGGATGGGCCGGCCCCCGGGAGTCGAGGGCCGCGGTCCCGGCCACCGTCCCGCCCTCCTCGTCCACCGCGACCAGCAGCGTGTGCCGCGGCGAGCCCAGATAGGCGGCGCCGGGGTCGATGATGTCGGCGTGCCAGCGCGGCACGTATCCCGTTCCGAAGTCGCGGTAGACGGTGTCGAGCATCACCCCGCGGGCGGCGTCGAGGTCGTCGGCTGTCGCGGTCCTGATGCTGATTTCATGCACCTGCAGATCGTACGCAATAACCCCCGGACGTCATCAACCGGCTGAGCCACAGCGCCCATGTCGATGCGGGCCAAAGCGCCCTGACCGATGGCCAGGGCGCCGGACCGGCGGGGACCGCGACCGTCAGCGGCAGGCCCC
This sequence comes from Streptomyces sp. NPDC041200, assembly GCF_055591805.1. Classification (NCBI taxonomy): domain Bacteria; kingdom Bacillati; phylum Actinomycetota; class Actinomycetes; order Kitasatosporales; family Streptomycetaceae; genus Streptomyces; species Streptomyces sp. NPDC041200. The sequence goes on from NZ_JBVIZF010000017.1 coordinate 11,851, forward strand.
CCACACAGTGCGCCATGCCATGCGCAGGGCCTCCAGGAACCCGGTGCGGCGCCGCACCGGGCCGGGCGCGGCCGTACGGGACGACAGCGCGGCGCGGGGCGGGGCGGGGTCGTGGGGTGTGGACACGGGGACGGCCTCGGGCGGCTCGACCGGGGGTGCGGTGGCGTCGGACTGGGCGGGGACGGTGGACGGGCGCGCGGCTTCGGCGCGCACCAGTGCACTCATGGCGGCGTAGACGTCGATGGGCATGCGGGGGCTCCTGCGGTGTCGGACGGCGACTGGCTGATCCGGGGCAGGCCGTACCGCACCCGCGCTCCGCCCGTGCGGCGGCACATGCGGGAGATGCGGGGGATGCGGGAGGGTTCGGGGGATGCGGTACGGCCCGGGGCCCGCTCAGCAGCGCAGGACGACGTCCCGCGCGGGGAGCCTACGGGGAGCGGCCTCGACGGCGGAGCCGGACACGGCGGGGCCCGTCGTGCGGTCCGCGGGGCGGGCACGGACGACGGCGACGGCGAAGTGCAGGGGCGCCGTGGGAAGGGAGCGGTGGGAGCCGACCGCGGTGGCGCAGGCGCTGCCGGGATGACCGGCCGGGTGGCGGCCCAGTTCATGGGCGGCGCGGGCGGCCGGGCGCGGGTCGGACGGATCGCCCTCCTCCGGCGACGCGGCCGGTGACAGGACGCCGGGCCCGCAGTGGTTCACGGAGGGCGGCGGCGGATGGACGGCGCCGAGGGAGAGCAGACCGTGCAGCAGGGTGATCGCCAGCAGCGCGACCATCAGGACGGTGCACGGCCGACCGGGAGCAGCGCGGCGGTTCGTCTCGCGGCCGTGCACCATGCGGCCTCCCTCGGTGGTCTCCTTCCAGAGAACCGCGAAGAGCGGAAGGCAGCACTCCGATAGCCCGAAAGAGTCGGGCATTTCACCCGTGTCGGTTACCTCCTCGAACGCACATACCAGCACCTTTCGGTGAGGTGTGCTGAGGAGGCGCGCACCGGGGAGGCCTCAGTCCGTGGTCGCCGCGCCGGGCTCCGGCAGCGCGTCGAGCAGCGCGGTCGGCGCGGCCTGCCGCCAGGAGTCGACGAGGATGTCCCGCAGCTCATCGAGGTCCTCCAGAGCGGTGAGCCGCACCCGCACCCAAGCGAAACTCGCTTCGTGGTCGGCGATCCAGAACTTCTCCGGCTCGGCGAGCACCAGTTCGTCCCGCTCCACCTTGGGGCACCGGACTGCCATCGAGGTCTCTTCCTCGGGGAGCGTGGCGAACATCTTCCCGGCGACCCGGAAGGTGGGCATGGACCAGGCGATCTTCTCGGTCGTCTGCGGCAGCGACAGCGCGATCCGGCGGACATCGTCAGACGTGATCATGACGATGACGGTAGAGCACACCACCGACAACGGCGCCGGGGCGGGCGGAACCCTAGCTTCCGTACACGTACGGTGTGGTGGTGGTCAGCGGTACGAAGCCGAGCCGCGTCAGGATCGGGCGGCTCTGGTCGGACGCGTCGACCTGGAGATAGCGGTAGCCGCGCTCGGCGGCGATCCGGGCACGGAAGGCGATCAGGGCCCGGTACAGGCCCCGGCCGCGCCAGTCCGCCACGGTGCCGCCGCCCCACAGTCCGGCGAAGTCCGTTCCCGGGGGCAGTTCCATCCGCGCGGCGCTCACCGGCCGGTCACCGGCCAGGGCGACGACCGGGACGACCGTGTCCGGTGCCTCGCGCAGCCGGGTGAGCAGCCGGTGCCTGAGGTGACCGCTGTCGGTGCCGAACGCCCGCGCGTGGACGTCCACCATGAGGTCCACCCCCGCCGCGTCGGTGACCTGGAGCAGCCGGATGCCCTCGGGGAGAGCGTCGGCGGTGGGCAGCTCCCGCACCGGCGCGACCATCACCGTCTCCTCGGGCTCGGCGGCGAAACCGGCGGCCGTGAGCCGCCCGCCGAGGTCGCCGGGGCGGTCATGGGCGTACAGCTTCCACTCGAAGGCGCGCTGCCGGGCGGTGAAGTGCCGTATCTGCGCCGCGATGGCCGCGTCCGCCGTGGACGCGTCCAGATCCGACCAGCGGACGCCGTTCCAGTCGTCGGCGGCGCCAGTCTGCCGTACCACCCCGTTCACGCGCTCGATCCGAGTCCCGGGCTCGTCGGTCCGTGCCCCCTGTCTCAGCTGCCGGTCGAACAGTTCCCGTATCGCCTCAAGGTCCATCCGGTCACCCAACACCGGCGCCCCGGTCCCGGCAACTGAATTACCGACTGGGCCACTTGGCCGCCGAATGGCCTTGTGGCATCAGGAGAGGAGACCGCCGAGCCGTTCCACGACGGCCGGGGCTTCGCGGCGCAGCGCGGCCAGGTCCAGGCCCTCGTCGCCGAGGATCACCAGCAGGGCCTGTTCGCCGACGGCCAGGACGACGCTGTAGCCGCCGTTGCACCGGGTGACCACCTCGCGCAGGCTGCCCAGCCCCACTTCGGCGGCGGAGCGCTTGCCCAGCGCGAGCGAGGCCGCGGAGAGGGCGGCCAGGGACTCCGGCTGCACATCGGCGGTGTCGGCGGCCACCAGCAGCCCGTCGGTGGTGGCGATGATGCTCTCGGAGATGCCCAGGACCTGCCCGCGCAGACCGGTCAGCTCCTTGACGAGGTCGCCGGACGGCGCACCGGCGGCGGGTGGGGGGTTGGTCATGGGAGGGTCCTCCTCGGACTCCGGTGGAACTCCTGAAACCCGCGGTGATCCCACGGGGAAGGGGACCCACGGACGCCCGCGCCCGTGGGAGTTGCTGTCCGTCGCGGGATCAGCCGGCGCTCTGCGGCCGCCGGTCGGCCGGGGTGCGTCTGGGCAGTCCGCCGCCGGTGGGGGCCGCCGAGGCGGGCGGCGGTTCCGCGGTGGGATCGCGGGGCGCGACGCGGGGCGCGGTGGCCGGGGGCCGCGGCGGCTCCGGCTGGATGAGCTGGAGCGCCTTCATACGGGAGAGGTCGAGCATCACCGCGTAGACGCCACGGCCCAGCGCGAACGCGATGTCCCGGGGCGTACGGCGCCCGTCGGCGCTGAGCAGGATGTCGCGGTAGCGGGTGGAGAGCCGCCCGATCCCGGCGGCGGCCCGGGCGGACGGCCGGACCCGCTGCTGGCCGAATTCCCGTGCCGACCCGAGGGACTGGGCCAGCAGCCGCACCCGGCGGATGGTCTCCTCGGTGAGCCGCCGGGGGTCGGTGCCCTCCCGGTGACTGAGCCGGGGGCCCGGGGCGTCCCCGTCCACCTGCCAGCTGTCGGGGGTGCTGAGCGCCATCGCGAAGGCGGCGTCGTAGAGGGCGCCCACGCACAGGACTTCGAGTTCGGCGGCGCCGATGTGGCCCCGTTCGACGAGCGTCGCGTCGAGCCGTCCGCCGGGACCGGCCACGGTGCAGGCGGCGTCCCACTCCGGTTCGCCGATCCGCCGGGACTTCAGCAGGAGCGCCTCCGCGGTGGGCGCTCCGGGGGTCTCGATCGCGCGGATCGCCCCTCGGTGCAGATGAATCGTTCCGCCGATCGAACCGGAGATGGTCACGGCTCCGCTGAAACGATCCTGCTGGAGCGAGAGCAGCAGGCCGGGGACGTTGCGCGGCGAAGTGCGGTGCCGCTGTGTGCCGTCGCTCCGGGGAGCGTCACTCGGGGCGCCGTCACTCGGGGCGCCGTGGCTCTGCGTGCCGTCACTCTGCGTGCCGTCGCTCATGTCAGCACGGCCTTCGCCTGATCGGCCATGTGCCGCATGGCGAGGGCGAGATTGGTGCGGTCACGGTCGGCCGAGGCGCACAGCAGCAGGGGATCCTGGCCGCGCGGCACCACCTGGGTGATGTGGTGGAAGCGCGCGCTGGTGACGACCACGCTCTCCAACTCGCCCGCCGCACCGGCCTGGTTCAGCCGGTCGCTGATCAGACTGACCGCCTCGGCGAGTTCCTCGCCCTGGCCGACGGCATCGGCGTCCCCCACCGTGGCGTAGTGGAGCCCGGTGACCGCGTCCACCAGACGGACGCCCACCACTCCCGGAGACGCGAGCGCTCCGGAGAGCGCCGCTTCTGCTGCGTTCACCTGTGACCTTTCGCTGCGTACCATCAGGCACGTTAGTTTAAGCATCATCTTGCACAACTTGGACCACTCGGCTACTAGTTATGGTTCCCGCGCTATCGTCTGGCGACAGCTTTGGTAACAACCGGGACCGGGCTAGCAGCCACGCGAAGGAAGCACATGAACATCGAGAGCGCCCTCAAAGAAGCGATGGCCATCGACGGGGCCCTGGGGGCCGCGCTCGTGGACTACGAGAGCGGCATGTCGCTCGGGTCGGTCGGCGGGGGCCAGGAACTCGACCTCGAGATCGCCGCGGCGGGCAACACCGAGGTCGTCCGCGCCAAGGTCCGTACGCTCGCCACGCTCGGCATCACGGACGCCATCGAGGACATCCTGATCACGCTGGGCTCGCAGTACCACCTCATCCGGCTGATCTCCGTCAGCCATGGGTCGCTCTTTCTCTACCTGGCCCTGGACCGCTCCCGGGCCAATCTGGCGCTCGCCCGGCACGGGCTGAAGCGCATCGAGCACGAGCTGAATGTCTGATCCTGCGGCCATGACGGATCTCGACGTCCTCAGAGTGTTCTGCGGTCCCCGCGGCCACGGCGGCAACGCACTCGGCGTGGTGCGCGACGGCCGCGCCGTGCCCGGTGAGCGGGCACGGCAGGAGCTGGCCGCCCGGCTGGGCTTCAGCGAGACCGTCTTCGTCGACGATCCGGAACGCGGCGTCGTCGACATCTACACCCCGAGCGTCCGGCTGCCCTTCGCGGGCCATCCGCTGGTGGGCGTCGCCTGGCTGCTGGACCTCCCCGAGCTGCTTCCGCCCGTCGGCGGGGTCCCGGCCCGCCAGGACGGCGAGTTCACGTGGATCGGCGGCCACCCCGCCTGGGCGTCCGGGCGGCGCACCCAGCAGTACGCCTCCCCCGCCGAGGTCGACGCCCTGCCCTCCCCTCCGGAGGGCGAGGGCTGGTTGTACGCGTGGGCCTGGCAGGACGAGCCGGCGGGCCGGGTGCGCGCCCGCGCCTTCCCGCGCCGCGGCGACGGGATCGTGGAGGACGAGGCCACCGGCGCCGCCGCGCTGATCCTCTCCGGTCAACTGGGGCGGGCCCTCAACATCACGCAGGGCGAGGGCTCCCAGATCCTCACCAGCCCCCAGCCGGACGGTTCCATCGAGATCGGCGGCCGGGTCGCCCTCGCCGAGGTCCGCTCGCTGTGATCTGAGGGCATGGCAGGGCGCCGCCCCAGGAACTGCCGCGTCGGGCGGCCCGGCTCAGCGCACGGCGCGCAGCGCGTCACCGAGCAGGGCAACACCTTCGGCGATCTCCGTGGCCGTGCGCGCGGCGTAGCCCAGCACCAGGCCGGGCCGGTGCGGGCGGCGCTGGCTGTGCCAGGACAGCGGCTGTGCCTTCACCCCGCGAGCGAGCGCGGCGGCGGCGAGGTCGGTGTCGGCGAACCCGGCGTCGAAGGTGACCATCAGATGCAGTCCCGCCGCGGCGCCGTGCACCACCGCGCCGGGCAGCCGGGCGGCGATGGCGTCGATCATCGCGTCCCGGCGGCGGCGGTGGCGGGTGCGCAGCAGCCGTAGCTGACGCTCCATCGCTCCCGACTCCATCAGGTGCGCCAATACCAGCTGGGGCAGCGCGGCATTGCCGAGGTCGGCGTAGCGCTTGGCCTCGACGAGGGCGTCACGGTACCGGGCCGGCGGGATCAGCCAGCCGGTGCGCAGCGCGGGGGCCAGCAGTTTGGACACGCTTCCGACGTACGCGACCCGTTCCGGCAGCATCGAGCGCAGGGCCGGGACCGGGGGCCGGTCGTAGCGGTGCTCGGCGTCGTAGTCGTCCTCGACGACGAGCCCGCCCGCCTCCGCCCAGCGCGTCAGCTCACGGCGCCGCCGACCGCCGAGCACCACGCCGGTGGGGAACTGGTGGGCCGGGGTGACCAGGACGGCGGGGGCGCCCTGGGCGCGCAGCGCGTCGACCCTGATCCCCTCGGCGTCGACGGGGACCGGCGGGGTGTCCAGCCTCGTGTGGCGCAGATGCTGCCGGACCCCGAGCGATCCGGGGTCCTCCACGGCGACCTCGCGGATTCCGTCGTCGCCGAGCACCCGGCCGAGCAGCCCGAGCGCCTGGGTGGTGCCCGCGACGACCACGATCTCGTCGGGCTCGGCCCTGATCCCCCGGTTGCGGGCCAGCCAGTGGGCGATGGCGAGGCGGAGCGCCGGGGTGCCGCGCGGGTCGCCGTAACCGAAGTCGGAGGCGGTGAGGGCGGCGAGGACGGTGCGTTCGGCGCGCAGCCACGCGGTGCGCGGGAACGCGGTGAGGTCGGGGACACCGGGCGACAGATCGATCCGCTCAGGGACCGCGCGCAGCGCGTCGAACACCTCCGCGCCCGGCTCGGCGGCGAACACGCCGCCCGCCGTCGCGGGCTCGGGCCGCGGCGCCGGTACGGGCGGACGTACCGAAACGGGAGCGGCGACGACGACGGTGCCGCCGCGCCCGCGCCCGGCGACCTGCCCGTCCTCGGTGAGCCGCCGGTACGCCTCGGTCACCACGCCCCGGGAGACACGCAGTTCGGCCGCCAGCACTCGGGAGGCCGGAAGCCTGCACCCGACCGGCAGCCGTCCGTCGGCTATCGCGCGCCGGAGCCGCCGGGCCAGCCAGTCGGCGAGCCCGCCGGGTGGCGCGTCGCCGAGGTCCAGCTGCAGAAAGTCGGCGCCGGGCGCTATGGACCTGTTGACAGTACCTTCATTGGACCTGTCCATCGGACCATTGTGCCGCCACGATCGCCGTATGAGCATGGGTGAGGGGCACGGGATGACACCGATCGGATATGTCCACGGCTATTCGGATCAGGAGGCCCGGCGGCTGTGCGATCAGGCTGATGTCCTGGCGGAGTTGCTGCACACCGGCACGGCTTATCCGCCGGGGAGCCGGGTGCTGGAGGTGGGGTGCGGGGTCGGTGCCCAAACGGTGCGTCTGGCGGCGAACAGCCCGGGGGCGCGGCTGGTGGCGGTCGACGTGTCCGAGACGTCGCTCGCCCAGGCCCGGGAGCGAGTGGCGGACGAGGCGCCCGGGGCCGATGTCGAGTGGCACCGGGCCGATCTGTTCGATCTGCCGTTCCCCGACGCCGCCTTCGACCATCTCTTCGTGTGCTTCGTGCTGGAACACCTCACGGACCCCGAGAAGGCGCTGGCCGCGCTGCGGCGGGTGCTGCGACCGGGAGGGACCGTCACGGTCATCGAGGGGGACCACGGCTCGGCGTTCTTCCACCCGCACAGCGCCTACGCCCACGCGGCGATCGGCGGACTGAACCGGCTGCAGGCCGAAGCGGGTGGAAACGCCCTGATCGGGCGGGAGTTGCAACCGCTGCTGACCCATGCCGGGTTCCACGACGTCACGGTCCGGCCGCGGACCGTCTACACCGACGGGACCCGGCCCGGCCTGGTCGAGGCGTTCACCCGCGACACTTTCATCGCCATGGTGGCGTCCGTCCGTGAGGACGCACTGGCCGCCGGGGTGTCCACGGCCGCCGACTGGGACCGGGGCATCGCCGATCTGCACCGGGCGGCGGCCGCGGAGGGCACCTTCCACTACACCTTCTTCAAGGCTGTCGCGGTCAATCCGCCGCCCCCGCGGCCTCGTTGACCGCAGCGTAGCTGATGGCGATCCGCGCGCCGAGCCGGGCGTTGTTCTTGACGAGCGCGATGTTCGTCCGCAGGCTCTCGCCCTTCGTCAGCTCCACGATGCGGCCCAGCAGATAGGGCGTGGCGTCCTTGCCGCCGATGCCCGCCTCCGCCATTTCGGCGAGGGCCTGGTCGATGATGCCGTCGATCCGCTCGGCGGGGATCTCGTTCGCCTCCGGGACCGGGTTGGCGATGCTCAGCCCGGCCGTCAGCCCCAGGTCCCACTGGGCGCGCATCACGGCGGCGATCTCCTCCGGGGAGTCGGCCCGCAGCGGGGAGGTGAAGCCGCTCACCCGGGAGTAGAACGCGGGGAAGTCGTCGGTGCCGTGGGTGAGCACCGGCACGCCCAGGGTTTCCAGGGTCTCCAGGGTGAGACCGATGTCGAGGATGCTCTTCACCCCGGCGCTGATGACCGCCACCGGGGTGGTGGACAGCTCGGTGAGGTCCGCGCTGATGTCGAAGGACTGCTGCGCCCCTCGGTGCACCCCGCCGATGCCACCGGTGACGAAGGTACGGATCCCGGCGAGCGCGGCGAGCCGCATCGTGCTCGCCACGGTGGTCGCGCCGTGGCCGCCGCGCGCCATGACGTGGGCGAGGTCGCGCACACTGACCTTGCCCACGTTCGGGTCGGTGGCGAGCAGTTCCAGACCGGCGCGGTCCAGTCCGACGCGCGGGATGCCGTGGAGCACGGCGATGGTGGCCGGGACCGCGCCCTCGGCGCGGATGATGGCCTCGACCTCGGTGGCCATCTCGACGTTCTGCGGATACGGCATGCCGTGGCTGATGATCGTGGACTCCAGCGCGACCACGGGCCGTCCGTCGCGCAGCGCCTCCCGGACTTCCTGGGTGAGGGTCAGCCGGGGGTGGGGGGTGGTCATGTCGTCCTCCGCGGTGGGGCGTGTCGCGCGTCCTCGACGAGACGCGGGGTGAGCGCGTCCTCGACGAGGCGCGGGGTCAGATCGGGCCGTACGGTGGCGGTGGTCGCCACCGTCAGCGCGGCGGCGGCGTGGCCGTAGCGGGCAGCGGCCACGGGGTCCTCGCCGGTGAGCAGGGCGTGGACGAACGCGCCGAGCATCGCGTCACCGGCTCCGGTCACGTCCTGGACCTCGGCCAAAGGCGCGTCCAGGACGGTGACGCCCTCCTCGGCGCCGCTGAGCAGCGAGCCGCGCTCACCGAGCCGCACCCATACGTACTGGACGCCGCGCTCGTGCAGCGTGGCCGATGCCTCGATCAGCCGGCGGTCGTCGCCGGTGCCGTCAAAGGTGTCGTGGCCGGTGAGGGCGCCCAGCTCGGCCACGTTCGGGGTGACGGCGAAGACCGGGTGCCCGGCGGCGAGCAGCGGGGCGAGCAGCGCCGCCTTGGGCACGCTCACCGGGTCGATGACCGTGCGCACCCCGGCGGCGCTCGCGATGTCCAGCGCGTAGGCCAGCGCCGCGGAGGAAAGATTGCCGTCGAGGACCAGCATGCTCGCGTTGCCGATGAGTTCGCGCGCGGGCTGCAGGTGCTCGGGGCCGAGCCCGTCCGTGGCGGCCATGTCGGCGATGGCCACGGCCAGTTCGCCGTCGGCGTCCAGCACCGCCGTATAGGTGCCGGTGGGGTGCGTACCGCGGTGGACGTGGTCGGTCCGTACCCCGGTGGCCTGGGTCTCGGTCAGCAGCCGCTCCCCCGCCGGGTCCTGCCCGACGGCGGCGATGAGATGGGTCGGGGTGCCCAGCCGGGCCAGGTTCTCCGCCACGTTGCGGGCCACGCCGCCGGGGCTGGTGTGGGCGTGGCCCGGATTGCTGGTGCGGTACGCGAGCGGCGCCAGGCTGCGCACCTTGACGTCGACGTTGGCGCCGCCGACGACCACCACCGCGTGCTCCTGGCGGAGGATGTAGCCGCGCCCGAGGATGGCACCCTTCTTGCCCAGGTTGGAGAGATGGACGTTGACCGCCGCCCGGGTGGTGCCGAGGGCGTCGGCGATGGCCTGGGCCCCGGCGAGCGGGTCCCGGCGCAGCAGCGCGAGAACTTCCCGCTCCCGTCGCGTCAGCATCATGTTCAGGACGATAAAGGAAACTTAGCCCAATAAACAGACCCCGGCCGCGGACCAACCGGGTGGGGCAGGAAATGACGGGAGAACAGGTGATGACATCCTGTGGGTCCACGGCTTGCCGGACCCGCTCGGCGGCAGCCCGGGGGATGTGTCCGGTAATGAGGAAGAAGGCCGATGAGACTCTGCTTTCTGGTGGAGGAGCGGTATCGCCACGACGGCATGCCGCAAGAGGTGATCCGTCGGCTCACCGCCTGGGGCCATCAGGTGGACATCCTGCGGCCCGGCCGCTCCCTGATGCGGATATCCGACGCCGTCCAGGCGGGAAGCCATGACGCCTGGGTACTCAAGACCGTGTCCGGCGGGCCCGGTCTGACGCTGCTGGAGGCCGCGGCCGCGGTGGGGCTCACGACCGTCAACGACGCGCGGTCCATCCGCGGGGTGCGGGACAAGGCGCTGGCGGCGGCGATCGGCCGCAGCCGTGGCCTGCCGGTGCCGGACACCTACGCGGCGGCCGCCCCCGAAGCGCTGGCGGAGATACCGGACACGGAGTTCCCGCTGGTGGTCAAGCCCGCGGACGGCAGTTCGGGGCGGGCGGTGCGGCTGGTGCCGTCGCCGGACCGGCTGGCGGCGCTCGGCCCCGAACTGGCCCAGGAGGGCATGCTGATCGCCCAGCCCTACGTACCGAACTCGGGCATCGACCTCAAGGTGTACTGCGTCGACGGCGAGTTGTACGCGACCGAGCGCGGCTCGCCGCTCGGCCCGGACCCGGAGGTCCGGGGCCGCCGGGTCGCGCTGTCCCCCGAAGTGGCCGCGATCGCCGCCGAGGTCGGCGCCGTGTACGGGCTCGACCTGTACGGAGTCGACATCGTGCTCGGGCCGGACGGCCCGGTGGTCGTCGACGTGAACGATTTCCCCAGCTTCAAGGAGGTGCCGGACGCCGCCTCCCGGGTGGGGCGCGCGGTCCTGGAGCTGGCCCGGCGCGGCGGGAGCGGACCCGGCGCGGTGCTCGGCGCCCTGCCCGGACCGGTGCGGGTGCCGGTGCAGATGCCCGCGACGGTGGGGGGTACCGGATGAGGGTCGGTCTCCTCACCGCCGACCCGGACCATCAGCTCCTCGCCGGTACGGCGGCCCTGCTGACGCCACGCCATGAGCTGGTCGCGCTGAACCCGGAAGCCGTGTCCGTGCCGGGTGAGCTTGCCGACGTCTATCTGCTGAAGGCCCGTACACCGGGGGCGCTGGCACTGGCCCGGTCCCTGGAGGAGCGCGGCGCGCCGGTGGTGAACTCCGCGGCGGCCACGGAACTGTGCCAGGACCGGACGGCGATGGCGTCGCTCGCGCGGCGGGCGGGTCTGCCGTTCGCGGAGACCCGTACGGTGTCCGCGCTCGCGCGGCTCGACGCGGCGCGGCTCGCGTACCCCGTGGTGGTCAAGAGCCGCCACAGCCGCCGCCACGATCTGGTGGCCCGGGTGGACACCCCCGCACGCCTGGCGGAGCTTGCCGCCGCGTGGCCCGACGAGCCCGTGGTGGTCCAGGACTTCACCGCCAACGACGGCTGGGACCACAAGCTGTGGGCCGTCGGGGACACGGTGTTCGCGGCGCTGCGGACCTCCGAGCTGACCGTCGGCAAGGAGGGCCGCCTCACCCTGCCGCTCCCCTTGGACGAACTGCCGCCCGGATGGCTGGATCTGGTGCGCCGGGTCGGCTCGGTGTTCGCGCTGGAGGTGTACGGGGTGGATGTGCTGCGCGGACCGGACGGCCCGGTGATCGTGGACATCAACGCGTTCCCGGGGGTACGGGGGCAGGCGGGCGCGCCGGAGGCGCTGGCCGCCCTGACGGTGCGCGCGGCCGCCCGTGGGCCCGTACAGGTGCCGCTCCAGAGGCTCTAGGGGCGCCAGGGGACCTAGGGGCAACCCGTCCGAAAAATAGGGGTTGTAGCCGTTCGGGCCGAGGCGGCAGGCTTGGATCCGTGTGCGTGCGCGCGAGCGCACGCCGTTGGACCAGCGGCACGAAAGGACGTCAGGTGACCGCAAACCCCACCGGCACCAGTCTGTGGATCAGGCAGTTCCATCCCGCGCCGGACGCGACGACGCGACTCGTCTGCCTGCCGCACGCCGGCGGATCGGCCTCCTACTACTTCCCCGTGTCGAAGGCGCTCGCGCCGGGCGTGGACGTACTCGCCATCCAGTACCCGGGCCGCCAGGACCGCCGTAACGAGGAGTGCGTCGGCACCATCGGCGAACTGGCCGACGCGCTGGTGCCCGAGCTGCTGCCGTACACGGACAAGCCGCTCGCGCTCTTCGGGCACAGCATGGGCGCGACGCTCGGCTTCGAGGTGGCGCTGCGCCTGGAGCAGAAGGGCGTGAATCCCGTGGCGCTGTTCGCGTCGGGGCGGCGCGCGCCGTCCGCGCACCGCGACGAGTCGGTCCATCTGCGCGACGACGACGGCCTGATCGCCGAGATGCAGGCGCTCAGCGGCACCGACTCGCAGGTCCTCGGGGACGAGGAGCTGCTGCGGATGGTGCTCCCGGCGATCCGCAGTGACTACAAGGCGGCGGAGACCTACCGGTACACGCCGGGCCCGCCGCTCGCCGCTCCCATCCACGTCCACGTGGGCGACAACGACCCCAAGGCGACGGTCGACGAGGCCCGCAAGTGGAGCGAGCACACCAGCGGCGGGTTCGAGATGCACACGTACGCCGGTGGCCACTTCTACCTCAACAACGAGGCACCGCGGGTCATCGCGTCCATCTCGCAGACGCTGTCCGCGCTGCGGCCCTGACCCGCACGGCGTCCGCACGGGGCACGAGGCACGAGGCATGACGCGGGCCGCGCCGCCCGCCGGTCACCCCGGCGGGCGGTTGCCGAGGACGTTGCGGGTGTAGTCCTCGGCAGCGGCTTTCAGGCCCACGTCGCCCTGGCACCGTTCGGACAGCAGCCAGCGGTGTTCCAGCACCTCGTAGTAGATCTGCGCGATGTCGGCGGAGCCCCGCAGCTCCAGGGGTACGGCGCGCACCGTCGGCCGGAACTTGTCGCGCACCCAGCGGTGGGCCAGCACCTCCGGGCGGGCGCCGAGCGGATCGCCGGGGGCGTAGTCGTCCTGGGTGGCCATCCACGCCTCCAGGTCGTTCAGCAGGCTGCGGGCCTGGTTCTCCTCCGCGTCGAGGCCGGTCAGCCGCAGCAGCTGGCGCTGGTGATGGCCCGCGTCCACGACCTTGGGCAGGAAGGTGACGGTGTCCCCGTCGGGCGAACGCTCGATCTGCATTTCGGCCACGTCGAAGCCCAGGTCGTTCAGCCGCCGCACCCGCCGGTCGATGTAGCGGCGCTTGGCCACCGGATAGACGGACTGCCGGGTCAGCTCGTGCCACAGCGCGGTGTACCGCTCCTCGATGGCCTGGCCGAACTGCACCGGGTCGACCGAGGGGTGCAGCGAGCCGCTGGCCTCCAGGTCCATCAGCTCCCCGGCGATGTTCACCCGGGCCACCTCCACGTCGTACTCCCGCTGCCCGCTGCTGAGCTTCGGCTGGATCTGCCCGGTCTCGGCGTCCACCAGATACGCGGCGTACGCGCCCGCGTCGCGCCGGAAGAGGGTGTTCGACAGCGAGCAGTCCCCCCAGGCGAAACCGGCCAGATGCAGCCGCACCAGCAGCACGGCCAGCGCGTCGAGCAGCCGCTTGATGGTGCTGGGCCGCATGGTCGTCTCGAACATCGACCGGTACGGCAGCGACCCCACCAGATGGCGGGTGACCAGCACCGGCTCCAGCGGTTCCCCGTCGCCGTCGGTCCGCCCCGTGACCACCGCGAGCGCGTCCACGGCCGGGATGGCGAGCCGGTCCAGGTCGCGCAGCAGCCCGTACTCGCGCACCGCCGCCCACTCCCCGACCTCCTTGACGGCGACCACCTCGCCGCCCGCCTGCGCGAATCGCACGACGTGGCGGGAGATACCGCGCGGCAGGGAGACCAGATACTCCTCCGGCCACTCCTCCAGCGGCATGTTCCACGGCAGATCGAGGAGGGACGCGGGCTGCTCGGGCGAGGTCGCGGTGATCTGGAGCTCCATGGGACAACAGTGTGCGGCACGGGTGTGCGAACTCCGGAGCGAGGGAGCGTCGTGTCCGATTTCCGCCAGCACCCCGCCCCGGGATGGCGCACAGTAGGGATGTGATGAGCGAAGACACCATGTACGAAGCTGTGTGCAGCCGTGATGCGCGCTTCGACGGCGAGTTCTTCTTCGCCGTCGCCACCACCGGGATCTACTGCCGTCCGAGCTGCCCGGCGACCACGCCCCACCGCAAGAACGTGCGCTTCTTCCCGACCGCGGCCGCGGCGCAGGGCGGGGGCTTCCGGGCTTGCCGTCGCTGCCGTCCCGACGCGGTGCCCGGCTCCGCCGAGTGGAACGCGCGGGCGGACGCCGTCGGGCGGGCGATGCGGATGATCGGGGACGGGGTCGTCGACCGGGAGGGCGTGGCCGGGCTGGCCGCGCGGCTGGGCTACAGCGCGCGTCAGGTGCAGCGGCAGCTGGGGGCGGAGCTGGGGGCCGGGCCCGTCGCGCTGGCCCGCGCCCAGCGCGCCCACACCGCGCGGATCCTGCTGCAGACGACCGGCTTGCAGGCGGCCGAGATCGCGTTCGCGGCGGGGTTCGCCAGCGTGCGGCAGTTCAACGACACCATCCGGGAGATCTACGCCGCCACCCCGACCGAGCTGCGCGCCGCCGGACCGGGCAGGACCGCCCGGTTCGGGGCGGTGGGGCGGCGGGTGCCGGGGGCGGCCTCGGCCGGGGTGCCGCTGCGGCTCGCCTACCGCGGTCCGTACGCCACCGCGGAGGTGTTCGGCTATCTCACCCGCCGCGCCCTCACCGGCGTGGAGGAGGTCGTGGGCGAGCCCGGCGACCGCACCTACCGCCGCACCCTGCGGCTGCCGCACGGCTGCGGTGTCGTGGAGGTCGACGAGCGCCCCGGCGACGGGTGGCTGGAGTGCCGGCTGCACCTGACCGAGCTGCGCGATCTGACCACCGCGAGCCAGCGGATCCGCCGCCTGTTCGACCTGGACGCCGATCCGTACGCGGTCGCCGAGCGGCTGGGCGCCGACCCCGCGCTGGCGCCCCTGGTGGCGGCGCGGCCCGGGCTGCGCTCGCCGGGCGCCGCCGACGCGCATGAGCTGGCCGTACGCGCCGTGCTCGGCCAGCAGGTGTCGGTCGCCGCGGGGCAGCGGCTGGGCAACGCCCTGGTCGCCGCGTACGGCACCCCCCTCACGGAGCCCAGCGGCGGGCTCACCCATCTCTTCCCGGGCGCCGACGACCTCGCCGACAGCCCGCTCACCGATCTCGGCATGCCGGAGAGCAGGCGCGCGACCCTGCGCACGCTGGCCACCGCGCTCGCCACCGGCGCGGTACGGCTCGACACCGGCGCCGACCGCGACCGGACCGAGAAGGAGCTGCTGGCGCTGCGCGGCATCGGCCCGTGGACGGCCGGTTACATCCGGATGCGGGCGCTGGACGACCCGGACGTCCTGCTGGAGGGCGACGTGGCCGTGCGGGCCGGGGCGCGCCGCGCCGGGGCGTTCCTGGAGGACTCCGAGCGCTGGCGGCCGTGGCGCTCGTACGCCATGCACCACTTCTGGAACGCCCCGAAGACCCTGCCGGAGACCGCGCAGGACACCACCCCGGCCGCCCTCGCATGATGACCACGCAAGGAAAGGACAGGGCCATGGCCCTCAGCACCACGCACACGACGTACACGACGATCGACAGCCCCCTGGGCGAACTGCTGCTGGTGGGCGCCCCGTCCGCCACCGCGGGCGGCGGCACCGCGCTGGCGTCCCTGTCGGTGCCCCAGCAGACCCGCGGGGCCACCGTGCAAGACGGCTGGCGGCGCGACGAGGCGGCGTTCGCCGGGATCGTGGACCAGCTGCGGTCGTACTTCGCGGGCACGCTCACCCGCTTCGACCTCGAATTCGTCCCCGGCGGCACGGAGTTCCAGCAGCGGGTGTGGCAGGCGCTGGAGGCTATTCCGTACGGCACGACGGTCAGTTACGGCCAGATCGCCGAGCAGGCCGGTGCCTCGCGCGCCGCCGTCCGCGCCGTGGGCACCGCCATCGGGCGCAACCCGCTGCTGGTCGTACGGCCCTGCCACCGCGTCATCGGCGCGAACGGCTCACTGGCGGGGTACGCGGGCGGCCTGGAGCGCAAGGAGCGGCTGCTGCACCTGGAGGGCGCCACGGCCGGGAACCGATGGACGCGCTGATCCCCCGGCCCCGGCTGCGCGTAGCGCCCGGAGCGGTCCACGTCCCCGGCTGGCTCACCCTCGACGAGCAGCGCGAACTCGTGGTGGCCTGCCGCGCCTGGGCCACCGGCCCGGTGCCCATCCGGCACACCAGGCTGCCGAATGGCGGGGTGATGTCCGTGCGGACCGTGTGCGTTGGCTGGCACTGGCAGCCCTACCGCTACACCCGCACCGCGGACGATGTGAACGGCGCGCCCGTGGCCCCGTTCCCGGACTGGCTGGTGGCGCTGGGCCGCCGCGCGCTGGGCGACGCCTACGAGGACGAGGCGGCCGGGGACGGCTACACCCCCGACACCGCGCTGATCAACTTCTATGACGGCCAGGCCAGGATGGGCATGCACCAGGACAAGGACGAGCGGTCCAGCGCGCCCGTCGTCTCGCTCACCATCGGCGACAGCTGTGTCTTCCGGTTCGGCAACACCGAGACCCGTACGAGGCCGTACACCGATGTCGGACTCGCCTCCGGCGATCTGTTCGTCTTCGGTGGCCCGTCCCGTTACGCGTACCACGGGGTGCCCAAGGTCCACCCGGGCACGGGCGACCCGGCGACGGGGCTCGCGACGGGACGGCTGAACATCACCCTGCGGGTGACGGGCCTGGCCGCGGGCTCCGGCGCCTGATCAGGAAGAGGCCGCGTACTGAGCCGCCCCGTAGCCGAAGGACCAGTCGATCGACGCGTTCTCGGTCACGGTGATGAACACGTTGCGCGGCTCGGTCCCCGCGTACTCCTCCGCGAGTTCGGCGATCCGCCGGTACAGGGCCTGCTTCTGGGCGGGGCTGCGTCCGGAGCGCATGGTGATCGCGATGTACACGATGCCCTCGTCGCGGGGCACACCGAGGTAGTCGTCGTAGCGCAGAGTGCTGCTGATGCCGTCGTGGCTGTTCAGTACCTGGAACCGGTCGTCGGGCGGGAAGCCGATCGTCTCGGTCAGGGCATCGTGCACGGCACGGCCGAGCGCGTCGAGCCGGTCGGCGTCGGCCCTCAGCGCGTCGATACGGACGAATGGCATGGCAGCGGCTCTCCTTCGGTCAGGTCCGGCAAGTGACTGTACATACTAGTAGGTACAGTCACGGGCGCGGAGACCCGGCGCCGTCACGGGGCGCCCGCGAGGGCCCCCTAGTTCGAGGCCAGGCGGCGGGCCCTGCGCAGGCCGGCGGTGACGTCCGCGAGGGTCGCGCAGTCCGTCACCGCCGCCCCGGCGGGCAGGACCAGGTCCGTCGGGGGCCTGCGGGCGGCGACGGCGTCGGCGAGGTCGGACAGACCGGCGCGCAGCCGGGCGATCAGCTCCGCGTCGGGGTACGGCGCGCCCTGGTCGAGCCGGACACCGCACGCGGTGGCGGCGTCGACGATCTCCTCCAGCGCCGAGACCACCGGCGCCCAGGCGGCCAAGTCCCGGCCGAACGGCGGGTGTTCGGCGCTCGCCACCTCCACCGCGCGGCGTGCGTCGGCCAGCGCGCGGTAGGCCTCGCGGCGCAGCCGCAGCCGCTCCGCGTAGGGCGCTTCGGCGGTCAGTACCCGGTCCAGGTGGTCGCGGGTGGCGCGGACGGCGAGGGAGAGCCGGACGGACACCTGGGCGCGCGGGCCGCCGAGTCCGGGCAGGGCGCCCGCGGCGAGCACCACCACGCAGGCGAGCAGGGTGTCCGTGAGCCGGGTGTAGCCGGGGTCGGTGTCGCCGCCGAGGTAGACGAGGGACAGCAGCAGCGGGGTGAGGACCGCCGTCTGGAGCGCGAAGTGGCGTACGGAGACGGGGATGAGCGCGGCGCACACCGCCGCCACCGCGACCGGCCACAGCCCGGCCACCCCGGTCGTGTGGCCGAGCAGCGTGGCGAGCACACCGAAGACGGCCACGCCCAGCGCCGTGCCGAAGGCGCGGGAGAGGGCGCGCGAGACCAGCGGGCCCATGTCGGGCTTGACCAGGAAGGTGGCGGTGGCGGGGAGCCAGTACCAGTGGTCGCCCGGCAGGGAGCGCGCGAGCAGGGTGGACACGCCGACGCAGAGGGCGACCCGGGCCGCGTACTCCCGTCCGGCGGCGCCCAGCATCCGGCGCAGCCGCTGCCGGGGGCCGGGCCCGACGGCGCCGACCGGGGGCGCGGGTTCGCCGTCGAAGACACGGGCGGCGAGCACGATCGCGCGGTGGACGGCGATGCTGCCCGCAGTGCTGGGGACGGGGGCGGGGAGGCGGCCCGGGGGCAGTCCGGTGCGTACCGAGCGGGCGAGCTGGGCGGGTGTGCGGGCGACCCGGTCGGGCAGGGGTTCGTTCTCCCACAGCAGGGTCAGCGCCGCTTCGCTCAGCCCTCCGGCCACCGCGAGCCGGTCCCGCAGCCGCCGTTCCTCCTCGTCGGGGCGCTGCCACGGGAGGCGGTGGCCGTAGAGGGCTTCGTACGCGGCGTCGTACGCGGAGGTCAGGCGGCGCCGCGCGGACTGGGCGCCCTCGGTGCCGACGACCGTCATCAGGTCGCCGAGCGCGTCGTACACGGCGGCCACCGCGCCGCGCTCGTCGGGCCCGGGGGCGGCCGCCGGGCGGAACCGGAGGGCCTTGGGCAGCAGCGAGGCCATCACGATGACCCAGGTGGCGCCGACGAGCAGCATGCCCGCGCGCACCGGCGGGGGCTCGGGCAGCGGCATCCCGGCACCCACCACGGCGAGCACCATCAGCTGCACTCCGGCCGCCGAGCACACCGGCCCGATGGCGCTGAGGGCGCCGGAGACGAGCCCGACGGTGGCCAGCGCCAGGGCGATCCACGGGCCGAGCCCGAGCGTGCTGAACGAGGCCCCGGTGAAGAGGCCGACGGCTCCCGCGAGAGCCGGGAGTCCGATGCGTACGGTGCGGGTGCGACGGGTGGCCGGGCGGTCGTTGATGTGCGCGAACATCGCGCCGAGGCCCGCGGTCACGCCGGCCGGTGTGTTGCCGGTGGCCACTCCCGCCGCCACCACGGGGCCCACGCCGAGCGCTCCGCGCAGCACCGCCGGCCAGGGCACGGGGCCCCGCAGGGCCCGCACCCCGCGCAGGGGGTGCGCCAGCCAGTCGGGCAGGGCGGAAAGCGCGCGCAAGGATCCTCCGTATTCCGGGTCGGGTCAGGTCCGTGTGATCGGTACGGTCCTCGACGGTACGTGAACCGGGCGCGGCTTTCGTAACCTGTACGTTTCCGCCATGTGAGCCGTGGACGGTTGACAACCGCCGATGCCGGGGCATGTGGCGGCAGGCCGGGCGGCGCAGGCCGGGACCGCGGCGCCGACGCTCACTGATGACCTGCCGCTTTTAAGTTTTGACCGGGTTTGTTCGGAGCGCTTACCCGCTTGTGCACATGCCAGGCTCATATGTGTCCCTCATTGGCCATCTTTGAACTCAGCGTGTTGTGCTGTGCACGCAAGGCCAACTAGCCTCCGTGTCGCCGCTTCCAGAACGATCGTTTACCAACCGGCCCACCTGGTGAGCCCGTTGCCCGCTGCTCCGGCAGCCCCGCATCGCCCGGCCCGACACCCCAAGCGTGGAGAACTCCGTGCACGTGACGTTAGATCAGGACAGATGCGTGGCCTCGGGCCAGTGCGTGCTCGCCGCGCCGGAGGTGTTCGACCAGCGCGACGACAGCGGTCTGGCCGTCCTGCTCGACGACCTTCCGCCGAGCGGACTGCACGGCGAGGTACGCCGGGCGGCTGCCGTCTGCCCCGGCCTGGCGATCGCCCTGGCCGAGTCGTGAGCACCCCGGGAAACGTGGTCATCGTGGGCGCCTCGGTGGCAGGGCTCACCACCGCCGTCACCCTGCGCTCACTGGGCTACGGCGGGCGGCTCACCCTGATCGGCGACGAGCCGCACACCCCCTACAACCGGCCGCCGCTGTCCAAGCAGATCCTCGCGGGCACCTGGGAGCACGACCGGATCAAGCTCCGTACGGACGAGGAACTGGACGCGCTCGACGCGGAGCTGCTGTTCGGCAGGTCCGCCACCGGGCTCGACACCGTCGCGGAGCGGGTGCTGCTGGACGGCGGCGACAGCGTCCCGTACGACAGCCTGGTCATCGCCACCGGCGTCACCTCGCGCGGCCTGCCCGACGCCCACCACCTGGCCGGGGTGCATCTGCTGCGCACCCTCGACGACGCGCTCGCCCTGCGCGCCGATCTCCAGCGCAGGCCCACGGTGGCGGTGGTCGGGGCGGGGTTCCTGGGCGCCGAGGCCGCCGCGGCCGCCCGCCGGATGGGACTGGACGTCACCATGATCGATCCACGGCCGGTGCCGATGCGCCGCCAGTTCGGCGACCGGATCGCGGGGCTCGTCGGACAGCTGCACCGGGACAACGGCGTGTCCATGCGCTGCGGCACCGGGGTGACCCGGTTCCTGTCGGCCGGTGGCCATGTCACCGGGCTCGAACTGACCGACGGGACGGTGCTCCGCGCCGATCTCGTCGTGGTCGCCATCGGCGCTGTCCCGGCGGTCGGCTGGCTGACCGGGTCCGGGCTGTGCCTGAGCAACGGCGTGGAGTGCGACGCCGCCTGCCGGGCGGCACCGGGTGTCTACGCGGCCGGTGACGTCGCGTCCTGGTACAACGAACACTTCGGCGCCCGCATGCGGCTGGAGCACCGGCTGAACGCGACCGAGCAGGCCCAGGCCGTCGCCCGTAACCTGCTCGGCGACGATGTGCCGTTCGCCCCCGTACCGTATTTCTGGACCGACCAGTACGACGCCCACATCCAGGCGTACGGCATCTTTCCGGCCGAAGCCGAACTCGCCGTGCTCCACGGCGAACTGGACGACCGCCACTTCGTGGTCGCCTACGGGCACCGGGGGCGGGTAGTAGGGGTGCTGGGCTGGAACAGCCCCCGGGAAGTGCTCAAACTCCGCCAGCTGGTGGCCGACAAGGCGCCCTGGTCGTCGATCGAGGGCAGCGCGCCCCCGGTGGGAGCGCTCGTGGGGGCCTTCGGCCCGGGCGGGTGACCGGCTCGGGCAGTGACCGGCTCGGGCGGGTGCCCCGGCCGACACCTCCCGGTCAGCAACCGGTGACCGCGGCGTCACGTTTCGGCCATACGTCACGGCAAGTGTGGGGCGGGTGCTGGTCCGTCGTGTTCTCGTCCAAGGTGTCGCCATCGCTCCGCATCACTGTCGGCTTCTCGGGTTCGCGGGCTCGGTCGCCCTCGCCGCGGGTGGCGCGACAGCCGGAGCGCTGCCCGTGGGGGATGCCCTCACGCCGGATTCCGGAAGAGCCGCGCTCGGCCTGGTCAGTACCTACTTCGGACTGGTGCTGCTGGTGGCCGCCTGGTGGTGGCTGGGGCGCGAGGTGCGTGGTCCGCGGCCGCCCGGCGTCCGCGGCCTGCTGGTGACGCTCGCCACCTGGGCGGCCCCGCTGCTGCCCACTCCCCCGCTGTTCAGCCGGGACGTGTACAGCTATCTCGCCCAGGGCGCGATGGTGCACGCGAACATCGACGTCTACACCCACGGCCCGGTCCGGCTCGGCGGGCCGATCGCGGCCGAAGTGGCGCCGGTGTGGCAGCACACGCCCACCCCGTACGGCCCGGTCTCGCTGGCCTTCGAGAGCGCGATCGCGCACGCCTCGCGCGCCGAACTGCCCCTGGGCGTCTTCGGGTTGCGGCTGATGGCGCTGCTCGGGGTGGCCCTGATGGTGCTCGCCCTGCCCGTGCTGGCCCGGCGCTGCGGCACCGACCCGGGCGCGGCGTTGTGGCTGGGCGGGCTGAACCCGCTGTTGCTGCTGCACTTGGTGGGCGGGGCGCACAACGACGCGGTGATGCTGGGGCTGCTCGGCGCCGGGCTGGTGGCCGCGACCGGCCGGTGGCCCGCCTGCGGTGCCGTCCTGGTCACGCTCGCCGCCCTGGTCAAGGCGCCCGCCGCGCTGGGGCTGCTGGCGGTGGCCTCGCTGTGGGCACGCCGGATGACGGGCCGGAGGCGCCACGTCGGCGTGTTCCTCGCCACGGCCGCGCTGGCGCTCGTCACCACGGGCGTGGCCACGGCCGTCACCGGCACCGGCTACGGCTGGATCGGAGCCCTTTCCACCCCCGCCTCCGCCGACAACTGGGCGCTGACCAGCGCACTCGGCCGGGCCACCGGCGCCCTGCTGCAGGCGGTCGGCAGCGGGCTGGCGCCGCTCGCCACCCCGGCGTGGCACGCGCTCGGGCTGCTCGCGACCGCGGTGGCGGTGGGGGTCGTCTGGCTGCGGCCACCACGCCGCGGCCCGCTGTACGCACTGGGGCTGAGCCTGACGGCGGTGGCCGTGCTCGGCCCGGCGATCCGGCCGTGGTACCTGCTGTGGGGGCTGTTCCTGATCGCCGCGGCCGCGCCCAGCGGCTGGGTGCGCCGGGCGGTGGCCGGGGTGAGCGGGGTGCTCGCACTGGCCGTACTGCCCAGCGGCTTCGCCCCGGATTCCCGGCAGCTCACGTTCGCGGTGTGCGGTGGCGCGCTGGCCCTGTGCGTGCTGTGGTGCACGCGCTGGGCGCCGGGGTTCCCCGCCGGGCCGGGGCTGGCCTCCGCGAAGGGCGCGCACTGGCCGGAGCGTTCGGCGTGACGGGGCCCACCACGACCCGCGGACGGCTGCTGCTGGCGACCGGGCTCACCACGGCCGCGGCGCTCTTCCTGGCCTTCGTACCCCTGCACCGGGACTGGTTCGACCTGGGCGTCTACTACGGGGCCGTCGGCCAGTGGCTGCACGACGGCCACATCTATGACTTCACCACGCCCGGGGCGGACGGGGCGGACTACGGCTTCACCTATCCGCCGTTCGCGGCCGTGTGCATGCTGCCGATGGCGCTGCTGAGCTGGCCGGAGGCGGTCAGCGTCAGCATGCTGCTCAACGTGGCCGCCTCGGCGGTCATCCTGACCTGGCTGATCGGGCCGGTCGTGCGCCGCCAGGGCTGGAACATGTGGTTCGCGTTCACCGTGGCGGGCGCGCTGTTCTCGCTGCTGGAGCCGGTGCGGGACACCTTCAGCTTCGGGCAGGTCAATCTGCTGCTGCTGGTCCTGGTATTGCTGGACGCCCGGCTGCTGGCCACGGGGAACGGCAGCTTCGCCGGTTTCGGGACCGGTCTCGCCGCCGCCATCAAGCTCACCCCGGCGATCTTCATCGTCTATCTCGTGGTCACCCGGCGGTGGCGGGCCGCCGCCGTCGCCACGACCACCGCCGTGGGCGCCACCCTGCTCGCCGCGGGGGCCGCGCCCGGCGCCTCCCGGGTCTACTGGACCGAGGCACTGTGGGACACCGACCGCATCGGGGTGCTGTCGTACGTCTCGAACCAGTCGTGGGAGGGCGTGCTGGCCCGGCTCGTGGCCCCGCTGGAGCCCAGTGGCGCCATCTGGGCGGCCGGGGTGGTGGCCCTGCTGGCGGTGTGGGCGTACCGGGTGCGGCAGACGGCCGCCGTGGGCGACGAACCGGCGGGCTACGCCCTGACCGGGATCGCCGCCTGCCTGGTCAGCCCGATCACCTGGGTGCACCATCTGGTGTGGCTGATCCCGGCGCTCATCGTGCTCGCCGAATCGGGACTGCGGCCGGATACGCCACCGCGGCGGCGGCGGACGCTGCTGCGGGTGGCCGCGGTGGTCTATGTGATCCTCTGCAGCAGCCTGGTGTGGCTGTGGCGGTTCGACGCGACCGGCGTGACCGGCTTCCTCGGCAGCAACGCGTACGTGTGGATCTGTCTCGGGCTGCTGCTGGCGCTGCCGCTGCGGGAGGCGGCGCCCGGTACGGCCCCGGCGCCCGCCCCGGCACCGCGGTCGGCCCCGACCGGGCGCCCGGCGACGGGGTAGGGGACGAACGATGCGGCCAACAGCGCCCATGCCGCAGACGGCGCCCATCCAGCCCACCGCGCCCCGCCCCCGGCGGCTTCCGCTGCGCCAGGTGCTGTGCCTGGTGCCGCTGGTCGCGGTCGCCGTCTGGGTGGCCCAGCACCGGTCGCTGATCGGTTCCGGTGCCCGTCAGATGTTCACCGCCGACCCGTGGTGGCTGCTGACGGCGGTCGCGACGACGGGTCTTGGCTGGGTCGCTGTGTCGTTCGCCCGGCAGGGCACGGTGCTGGAACGGCTTCCGGCCCGGCGGCTGTTCGCCACCCAGTTCGCCGCGGGCGCCGCCAACCATCTGCTGCCCTCGGGCATCGGGGCGAGCGCGGTCAACATCCGCTTCATGACGGGCTGCGGACTGACCCCCGCCCGTTCATCGGCCGCGCTCGCCCTGTACTTCCTCGCGGAGGCCGTCACCCGGATCCTGCTGTTGCTCGTGCTGCTCGCCGCCTTCCCGGAGGCGCTGCGCATCGGGCCGGTGCTGCCGGAGCGCACCGCCGGTCTTGTGGTGTGGGCGGCGGGGGCGGGGGCGGTCGTCCTGGTGGCGGGGCTGCTGCTGATCGGCCGGGTGCGCCGGGGGGTCCGTGCCTTCCTGCGCACCGCGCTGGCCGACGCCCGCTCGCTGCATCTGCGGCCGTCCCGGGTGCTGGCCCTGTGGGGCGGTTCGCTGGCGTTCCCGCTGCTGCAGGCGGCCGGTCTGGTGGCGGTGGCGCTCGCGCTGGAGCTGGACGTATGGCCACCGCATGTGATGCTCGCCTATCTGGCCGCCTCGGCGGTGGCCGCCCTGGTGCCGTCCCCCGGTGGCATCGGATCGGTCGACGCGGCGCTGGTCATCGCGCTGGTCGCGGCGGGCGCCCCCGTCGAGGCCGCCACCTCCACGGTGCTCGCCTACCGCTTCATCACCCTGTGGCTTCCGCTGGTGCCGGGCGCGCTGGTGCTGGGCGCCCTGGTCCGTTCCAAGGTTCTCTGATAGCTCAGGGACCGGCGCGGTGCGCCGTGAGCACATCGTCGCGGCCGAGGGCGATACGGGTGCCGAGGGCGGAGCCGGTACGGCCGAGGGTGCGGGCGAGCCATGCGGCGTCCTCGTGCGGGGCCCGGCGCAGCCGCATCCGGCGGGCCTGGAAGACCACCATGCGCAGGTCCAGGAGCGCACCGGTGTCCGGCCGCAGCGTGGCGAAGTACAGCAGCCGCAGATCGTCCCGGTACCGCTCGTAGCCGCCGATGCCCTCGTAGTCGTCGATGAGGTCGCCGCAGCCGTAGAGGACCAGCTTGTCCCGGTAGATCTCCAGGGGGCGGGGGTGGTGGGAGGAGTGGCCGTGAACGAGGTCCACGCCGTCGTCGATCAGGGCGTGGGCGAAGCGGATCTGGTCCTCGGGGACGTCATACCCCCAGTTGGTGCCCCAGTGGATCGAGACCACCGCGAGGTCGCCGGGCCGCTTGAGCTGCCGTACCCGGTGGGCGAGCGTGGCGGCGTCACCGGCCGTGTGCTCGGACACCAGGTCGACGCCGGACCTCTCGCCGCTGGCCGCCCAGCCGGGCGGGATGCCGCTGGAGGCGGTCCCGCAGGCGAAGACCAGGACGCGGCGGTGGTCACCTGCCGGGACGGCCGCGGGGCGGCGTGCCTCCCGCAGGTCCCGGCCCGCGCCCGCCACCCGGATCCCGGCGGCGGCCAGGGAGTCGAGGGTGTCGTCGAGGCCGGGCCGCCCGCGGTCCAGCACATGGTTGTTCGCCAGGACGCAGACATCGGGCCGGACCACGGCCAGACCGGGGAGGTTGGCGGGACTCATCCGGTAGTGGATCTCCTTGCCGGGTGCGAACGTGCCGCCGTGGGTGACGCTCGTCTCCAGGTTCACCACCCGGACGTCGGGCGCCGCCCGGTCCAGCACCGGCAGCGCCTCTCCCCACGGCCAGGAGAAGCCGACCGGCCGCGGGATGGGGCCGCTCGCCGCCTCCACCAGCCCGACATAGGCCCGGGAGTCACGGATGTACGGCTCCCGCAGCGCCGGATCGCCGGGGTGGGGCAGGATCTGGTCGACACCGCGGCCGAGCATCACATCGCCGCAGAGGGCCAGCGTCACCGCGTCGCCGCGCATACCTCCACGTTAATGCGCCGCCCGTCCTGAATGTCGCGGCCACAGTTCAACTAGGCTTTTCCGCCGTTTCTTCCGGGCGCCGTTGTACACGTCAGCCGGGCGGACGACACTGCCCCGGTTGCCCGCGCCACTTCGGACGCCACAGGAGACCGGATTCCCATGACAGCGATGGACCGTCGAAGATTCATGCAACTGGCCGGTGCCACCACCGCCCTGCCCCTGCTGTCCACGAGCATCGCCCGCGCCGCGGAGATACCGGCGAACCGCCGCACCGGCAGCCTGCGGGACGTGGAGCACATCGTCGTCCTGATGCAGGAGAACCGCTCCTTCGACCACTACTTCGGCACCCTGCGCGGGGTGCGGGGATTCGGCGATCCGCGGCCGGTGAGCCTGCCCAGCGGCAAGACGGTGTGGCACCAGTCCGACGGCACGAAGGACATCCTGCCGTTCCGGCCCGACGCGGACGACCTGGGCCTGCAGTTCCTCCAGGACCTCCCGCACGGCTGGGGCGACACCCACGCCGCCCTCAACGACGGCGCGTACGACAAGTGGGTGCCCGCCAAGTCGGCCACGACGATGGCGTACCTCACCCGCGAGGACATCCCGTTCCACTACGCGCTGGCCGACGCGTTCACCATCTGCGACGCCTACCACTGCTCGTTCATGGGCTCCACCGACCCCAACCGCTACTACATGTGGACCGGTTACACCGGCAACGACGGGACGGGCGGCGGCCCGGTACTCGACAACGCGGAGGCCGGATACGGCTGGACGACGTATCCCGAGCGGCTGGAGAAGGCCGGGGTCTCCTGGAAGATCTACCAGGACATCGGCGACGGGCTGGACGCCAAGGGCGGCTGGGGCTGGATCGACGACGCCTTCCGGGGCAACTACGGCGACAACTCGCTGCTGTACTTCAACCAGTACCGGAACGCCTCGCCCGGCAACCCGCTCTACGACAAGGCCCGCACCGGCACCGACACCCGGAAGGGCGAGGGCTACTTCGACCAGCTGAAGGCCGATGTGAAGGCCGGGACGCTGCCCCAGGTGTCCTGGATCGCGGCGCCCGAGGCGTTCACCGAGCACCCCAACTGGCCCGCGAACTTCGGCGCCTGGTACGTGGCCCAGGTGCTGGACGCGCTGACCTCGAACCCCGAGGTGTGGAGCCGCACCGCGCTGCTCATCACCTACGACGAGAACGACGGCTTCTTCGACCACATCGTGCCGCCGTACGCCCCCTCCACCGGGCGCGGCGCGTCGACCGTGACCACCTCCGGCGAGCTGTTCCCCGGCTCGTCCGCGCAGGTGGCCGGGGCGTACGGGCTGGGGCAGCGGGTCCCGATGCTCGTGGTGTCGCCGTGGAGCAAGGGCGGCTACGTGTGCTCGCAGACCCTGGACCACACCTCGATCCTGCGGTTCATCGAGCGGCGGTTCGGGGTCAAGGAGCCCCACATCTCGCCGTGGCGGCGCGCGGTGTGCGGCGATCTGACCGCGGCGTTCGACTTCGGACGCACCGACCCGAGCATGCCGTCCATGCCGGACACCAGCGGCTACCTGCCGAAGGACCACAACCGGCACCCCGACTACGTGCCCACGGTCCCCGCCGAGCCCGCCCTGCCCCGGCAGGAGTCCGGGCGGCGCCCCACCCGGCCGCTGCCGTACGACCTGGCCGCCGACGCCACCGCGGCCGACGGCGCCCTGCGGATCGACTTCGCCAGCCACGGCCGCGCGGGCGCACATTTCCACGTCACCTCCCGCAGCCACCCGGGCGGCCCGTGGGGCTACACCGTCGAGGCGGGCAAGCGGCTGTCCGGTGAGTGGAGCGCGGCGCCGGGCAAGGACGGCTACGACCTGGAGGTGCACGGTCCGGACGGCTTCCTGCGCCGGTTCGCGGGGCAGCTGGGCGGCGTGGGACCGCAGGTGAGCGCGCGGCACGACGGCCGAACCGGCCAGCTCAGGCTGACCCTCAGCAACCCGGGCCGCACCACGGTGCGGCTCACCGTCCGGGACGGCCTTCGAGATGGGCAGGCGGACACCTACCGGCTGCGTCCGGGCGCGCGGGTGACGCACACCGCGGATCTGCGCCGCAGCCACCAGTGGTACGACCTGACGGTGGTGTCCGACCACGACCGCACCTTCGTACGCCAGCTCGCGGGCCATGTCGAGACGGGACGCGCGGGGCTGAGCGACCCCGCCCTCGCCACAGGCTGAACCCCGGCTGAACCATCCCCCCGCTCCGGGCTCACGGCGGTGAGCCCGGAGCGCCGGGGCAGGGCAGGGTCCAGATCTGGGTCGTCACGACGTAGAACACCACGGCCCAGAACACGGTCACCGCGGTGACGATGCCGAGGCCGATGAGGTTGGTCTTCGCCTCCGGCTGGTCCGGCGACGGTCGCAGCCACCGCTTGAGCAGCCGGTTCACGTAGTAGGGCATCGTGAGGAAGCTCATGATGAAGCTCGACAGCAGGTTCCCCACCAGCAGCCCGAGCCAGAGCGGCAGGTGCAGCGGGGACAGGGCGAGGGTCAGCAGCACCACGGTCGGGTACAGGCCGACCCACACCGCGATGGAGGTTTTGGTCTCGGAGGGCGGCGGCGCTTCCTTGCCGTTCTCCTCGAAGGCGAACCAGCTGCCGAACGAGTTGTCGATCGTGCGCAGTTCGAAGTCCTGGAACTTCTCGCCCTCCGCGAGGACTTCACGCCGCTTCGCCGACGTCAGCCAGGCATCGAGGTGCTCGGCGTTGTCGAACCGGTACAGCGTGATCCATTCGTCCTGAAGCCCCTCGATGGGGCGGAAGAGTTCGGTGCCGCGAAATCCTTCGAACTTGCTTTCCTCCTGGTTCAGATGGCGCTGCCAGTCGAGAAAGCCGTCGACGTGGTCCGGGTGGACGCGGTGGGTGACCACCACGGTCACCAGCGGATCGGCGGGCCGGGTGCCGCCGCTGATGACCTGCTGGGTTCCGGGACCGTCGAAGTACTCGCGACCGCTGTTGAGGAAGCTCTGCCGGGTCGCGCCGTTCATCCACGCTTGCAGATGGGCGATGGAGTCGAAGCGGCGCCATTCGGCGCCTGGTCGGGAGGACGGTCGCCGTATCACTTCGGAGATGGTGGTGAGGTCCATGGGAAGTGATCTCCCTTCTCATCGAGAAAGGACCCCCGGACGCGGTTATTACCGTCAAGTATATCGATGGGAGGCATTCGTGCCTCCGGCGCCCGAGGCACGGACCCGGAAGCCCGCCGGGGTCTCGCCCGCCCGGCGGCGGAAGAACTTGGTGAAGACGGTGGCGTCCGGGAAGCCGAGCCGCTCCCCGATGGCGGTGGCGGACAGGTCGGTGTGCACCAGCAGCCGCTTCGCCTCCAGCAGCACCCGGTCGTCGATGAACCGCTTGGCCCCGCATCCGGCGGCGGCGCGGGTGGCCCGGGTCAGGGTGCGGACGCTGTAGCCGAGCTGCGCGGCGTAGTCCTCCACCCGGTGCGCATGAGCGAAGTCGCGCTCCACCGCCCGCCGGAACCGCCGGAACGCCTCGCTGCCCGCGTCGCCGCCACCGTCCGCGCCCGGCAGATGGGCCAGCCGCAGCACGAGCACGGCCACCAGATGGCGCACCGCCTCGATGTGCGCCTCCAGGGGGCCGGCCATCGCCCGGTACTCGCTCTCCAGCAGGTCCAGGACGCCGCGTACGGCGTGGGCGGCGGGGCCCTCGGGGACCAGCGGGAGCTGCCGGGTGTGCCGGTCCAGCCGGGCGGCCGTGGCAGTGGCGGCGTCCAGATAGCCGGGCGGGAAGAGCACGACGGCGCCCTCGGCGGCGGTGAGACCGGTGTGGAACTGGTGGATCTGCCCGGGCCGCACCCACATCCAGCTGCCCTCGGTCAGCTCGTGCTCGGTGAAGTCCACCGAGCAGCGGAGCACCCCGGAGCGCACGGTGATCAGCTGGTGGAAGGTGAGCCGCATCGGCGCGGAGACATCGAGGTCATGGCTGCGGGCGCGGGCCAGCAGGCCGGGAAAGTCCAGCACCGCCGCTCCCGGCGGTGCGCCCACGGAGGCCCGGAACGGAACCTCGGTGACCTCAGTGTGTCCGTTTCTGTCCATAGCGCGTCCTCGCTGTACGGCTGGAGTGGCCTGCTCCGAATCTAGCGTGGAGTGCGGACACGATGACTCACCGACGGCCGCTGACCGAAAGAGTCATCCGTCTCATTCCCGCCACCGGACGAATCGAGGGAGCGTGCCACCGTGCGACTGATCGTGGGCATGACAGGAGCAACGGGTGCCGTGTTCGGCATCCGGCTGCTGGAGGCGCTGGCCGAACTGCCCGACGTGGAAACCCACCTGGTGCTCAGCCGCTGGGCCCGGACCACGATCGAGCTGGAGACCGGCCGGTCCGCCCGTGAGGTGGCCGCGCTCGCCGACGAGACGCACTCCCCCGAGAACCAGGGCGCCACGATCTCCTCCGGTTCCTTCCGGACCGACGGCATGATCATCGCGCCCTGCTCGATGAAGACACTCGCCGGGATCCGCGCGGGCTACGCCGAAGGGCTGGTCGCCCGGGCCGCCGATGTGGTCCTCAAGGAGCGGCGCAGGCTCGTCCTGCTGCCGCGCGAGACCCCGCTCAGCGACATCCACCTGGAGAACATGCTCGCGCTGTCCCGGATGGGGGTGCGGATGGTGCCGCCCATGCCCGCCTTCTACAACCATCCGCGGTCGGTGGACGACATCGTCGACCACATCACCGCCCGGCTGCTCGACCAGTTCGACCTGCCCGCGCCCGCCGCCAAGCGCTGGGCGGGCATGCGCGCCGCGCGCTGAATCCCCGCGCACCGTCCCGAAAGGAGTTCCCATGGCCTACGACGACCTCCGCGGCTTCCTGAACGCCCTCGAAAAGGAGGGCCAGCTGCTGCGCGTCCCCGACGAGGTGATGCCGGAGCCGGACATCGCCGCCGCCGCCAACGCCGCACCGCGGCTGGGCGACCACGCCCCCGCGCTGTACTTCGACAACGTCACCGGCTTCACCGACGCGCGCATCGCGCTCAATGTGCACGGCTCCTGGGCCAATCACGCGCTCGCCCTCGGCCTGCCCAAGGAGACCAGCACCAAGGAGCAGGTCGAGGAGTTCATCCGCCGGTGGGACACCTTCCCGGTCGCCCCGGAGTGGCGCGCGGACCCGCTGTGGGCCGAGAACACCCTGGAGGGCGAGGACGCCGACATCTTCCGGGTGCTGCCGCTGATCCGGCTCAACGACGGGGACGGCGGCTTCTACATCGACAAGGCCGCGGTCGTCTCCAAGGATCCCGCCGACCCCGAGCACAGCGGCAAGCAGAACGTCGGCATCTACCGCATCGAGGTCAAGGGCAAGCGGTCGCTCGCGATCCAGCCGGTGCCGATGCACGACATCGCACAGCACCTGAACACCGCCGAAGAGCGCGGTGAAGACCTGCCTGTGGCCATCACGCTCGGCAACGAACCGGTCATCTCCATCGTCGCCTCCACCCCCATGGAGTACGACCAGAACGAGTACGAGCTGGCCGGTGCCCTGCGCGGCGCCCCCGCCCCGCTCGCGACGGCCCCGCTCACCGGGCTGCCCGTGCCGTGGGGCAGCGAAGTGGTCATCGAAGGGGTCATCGAGGGCCGCAAGCGGGAGATCGAGGGCCCGTTCGGCGAGTTCACCGGACACTACTCCGGCGGCCGCAGCATGCCGGTCATCCGCATCGACCGGATCTCGTACCGGACGAACCCGGTCTTCGAACACCTCTACCTCGGCATACCGTGGACCGAGGTGGACTACCTGATCGCCGCCAACACCTGTGTGCCGCTGTACAAGCAGCTCACCCGGGACTTCCCGGAGGTCCAGGCGGTCAACGCGATGTACACCCATGGGCTGGTCGTCATCGTGTCCACCAAGAAGCGGTACGGCGGTTTCGCCAAGGCCGTCGGCATGCGGGTGCTGACCACCCCGCACGGGCTCGGCTACGCCGCCACCGTGATCGTGGTGGACGAAGACGTCGACCCGTTCAACCTGCCGCAGGTGATGTGGGCGCTGTCCACCAAGATGAACCCGGACGGCGACCTGGTCCAGGTGCCGGGCCTCCCGGTGCTCGAACTGGCCCCGCAGGCCCGTACGCCCGGCATCACGGACAAGCTCGTCATCGACGCCACCACCCCTGTCTCCCCCGACAACCGCGGCAACTACGGCACGCAGGTGCGCGATCTGCCGGAGGCCGCCGAGTGGCTGACCCGGCTGCAGAAGCTCGCCGCCGCCCGCTGAACCACCACCGCCACCCACCTCATGGAAGGACCGAAATGTCCGACACCACTCCCCCGCGCCAGACTCCCCTGTGCCCGCGCTGCGCCCACGAGACGATCGAGCACATCTTCAGCTCGCCCGTCCCCGGCGTCTGGGAGGTGCTGCGGTGCGGGCGGTGCCTCTACATGTGGCGCACCAGCGAACCCGCCCGCCGCACCCGGCGCGACGCCTACCCCGAGGCGTTCATGATGACGCCGGAGGACATCAGCGCCGCGCCGGAGGTTCCGGCCGTGCCGCCGCTGCGCACCCCCGGAGCCTGAATCTGAACGGCTGAACAGCTACCAGGTGACGGGGAGTTGATGGACTCCGTAGATCACCGCGTCGTACTTGAAGGGCACCTTCTCCAGCTCCGTCGCCAGGCGCAGCGTGGGGATGCGGCGCAGCAGGGCCGGGTAGACCACCTGGAGTTCCATGCGGGCCAGCGGCTGGCCGAGGCAGTGGTGGGTGCCCGCCCCGAAGGCCTGGTGGCTGCGGGCGTCACGGGCGATGTCCAGCCGGTCCGGGTCGGGGAACACGGACGGGTCCCGGTTGGCGAGTTCGCCGAGCAGGATCACACCCTCACCGGCCCGGATGGTCTTGCCCGCGACCTTGATGTCCTCCAGTGCCGTCCGGCGGCGTCCGAGGTGGACGACGCTGAGGTAGCGCAGCAGTTCCTCCACCGCGGCGGCGATCACCTTGGGGTCGTCGGTGTCACGGACCCGGGCGAGCTGATCGGGGTGTTCGAGCAGCAGCAGTGTGCCCATGGTGATCATGTTGGCGGTGGTCTCGTGCCCGCCGAGGAGCAGCAGCACGCCCATCGCGACCGCTTCGCGGCGGGTCAGCTCACCGGCCTTGATCTGTTTGCCGAGGCTGGAGAGCAGATCGTCGCCGGACTCGGCGAGCTTGGCGTCCACGAGCTGTTCCAGATAGCCGCCCAGATTGCCGTGGGCGGCCTGCCGCTCCTGGGGCGTGGCCACGGCGGAGACGAGAACCTTGCTGTTGGCCTGGAAGAACTCGTGGTCCTCGTAGGGGACGCCGAGCAGTTCGGAGATGACCAGGGACGGGACCGGCAGGGCGAGGGCCTGGACCAGGTCGGCGGGTTTCGGCCCGGCCAGCATGCGGGTGATGAAGTCGTCCACCATCTCCTGCACGACCGGGCGCATCGCCTCGACCCGTTTGATGGTGAACGCGCCGCTGACCATGCGGCGCAGCCGGGCGTGCTCAGGATCGTCCATGCCGACGAAGCTCAGGTCGGTGGCGCCGTGTTCGCCGCCCGAGTGGTCGACGGGGCTCGGGAAGCCGGGGTGTGAGAAGTCCGCGCTCAGCCGGGGGTCGGCGAGCAGCGCCCTCTGCTCGGCGTGGCTGGTCACCACCCAGGGGGTGCTGTCGCCCCAGGACCGGACGCGGGTCAGCGGGCCCCACTGGGCGAGGCCGCGCAACTCCGGGGACGGGTCGAAGGGGCAGGCGGCGGCCCGCGGCTGGGGGAATCGGGGGATCTCGGCCGACGCGTCGTCGGCCACGGGTGCGGTGGTCATGGTCTTCCTCCGGTGGGCGTTCAGGGGTGGCCGGGGCGTACTCAGGGACGGTGGTCAGGCGCCGACGGCGAGCGCCGTCGCGGGCGGCTCGGTCAGCAGGGCCTGACGGTGCAGTCGGGTCTGCTTGGGCATGTTCCAGCCGAGGACGCCGGTGACCCGGCCCTGACGGCGGTACTGGGCGACGAACCGGCGGTCCTCCACCGCGCCCTCCACGACGGTCACCTCGGCGTCGGGCGACGGCCGCCCGTGAACATGGATCCTGGCGTCGAACTGGTCGGTCCAGAAGTACGGAACGGGCGTGTACGGCTTCTCCTCGCCGAGGATGTTCCCGGCGACGGCGGCCGCCTGCTCCACGGCGTTGGTCCGGTTCTCCAGCCGCAGCAGGGCTCCGAGACCCGTGTGGTGCCAGCGCGCCACGTCGCCCACGGCGTAGATCCCGTCCGCGGCCCGGCAGTACGCGTCGCACACCACCCCGTTGTCCAGGGTCAGGCCGCTGCCGGTGAGCCAGCCGGTCTCGGGTACGGCGCCGACCGCGATCACGGCCACGTCGGCGGGCAGCACCTCGCCACCGGCCAGCCGTACGCCACTGACCCTGCCCCCGTGGCCCGTGAGGCCACAGACCGCGGTGCCGAGCCGCAGCGCCACGCCCTGTTCGGCGTGGACCGCGGCGAGCAACTCCGCCATGCGGGGCCCCAACTGGGCTGCCATCGGGGCCGGTTGGGGCCCGGCCAAGGTGACGTCCACGCCCATGGTGCGCGCGGTGGCCGCGATCTCGGCGCCGAGCACCCCGTCGCCGACGACCACGGCCCGGGTCGCGGTCAGCAGGTCGGCCCGCAGCGCCGCCGCGTCGTCCAGCGACCGCAGCACATGGACTCCGGCCAGGCCGTCCTGCCCGGGCAGCGTCCGGGGCCGCACCCCGGTGGCGATGACCACGGCGTCCGCCGTCAGGACGCGCCCGGACGCGGTACGGACGGTGCGCGCCGTGGCGTCCAGGGCGACGGCCGGGGCGCCGAGAAGGAACTCGGCGTCCAGCGCGTCCGGGGCTTCCGGGGCTCGCAGCCGGGCCCGCTCGGGCGCCCAGTCACCGGCGAGCACCTGCTTGGACAGCGGCGGCCGGTCGTAGGGCGCGTGCGGTTCGGCGCCCAGCACCGTGACCCTTCCCCGGTAGCCCTTGCGCCGCAGGGACTCGGCGGTGCCGAGCCCCGCGGCGGAGGCACCGGCCACCAGCACGCCGGAGGGCTCGTTCATGAGGTGCCGCTCAGGTCTATCGCGAGGGTCGGGCAGACGCCCGCGGCCTCGCGGACCGCGGCGTGGTGCTCCTCGGCGGGCTCGGCGTCGAGCAGGACCACGATGCCGTCCTCGTCGCGCTGGTCGAACACCTCGGGCGCGATCAGCACGCACTGACCTGCGGCGCAGCACTTCGCTTCATCAACGGTGATCTTCATGTCTGGTTCTTTCTGGAGGTGGAACGAGGGGGCGTACGGGGTGTGACGGGGGCCAGGAGCAGCCCGGTGATGGCATCGGTCAGCGCGGCGGCCGTGTCCTCCCAGGACGGCTGTCGCGTACTGGTCCCGTCGGCGAGGGCGCGCTCGCGCTCGGCGCAGGTATGGGTGATCAACTGGCGGGCCATGTCGCCGCGTTCGGCCCGTGTCTCGGCGGACAGGAAGCCGAGGCAGCCGCCCAGCCCCTGGAGGATTTCCCGCAGCGGCTGCCGGGTGAGGGCCTCTTCGGTGACGATCGCGCGCAGCACGGGGTCGGTCATCACCTGGACGGCGAACCGGGCGTGCCAGGAGGGGACGCCCAGGGTGGCCAGGTGCTCGGGGGCGGGCCGCACCAGGCAGGCGGCCCAGTCCCGTACCTCGCTGCTGCCGCGGGTCTCGTCCACCATCCGCTGCCGGATGGCGTCGATGGCCGCGGAGTGCTTGCGCATGATGGCGCGCACCAGGTCCGCCCGGGTGCCGAAGTGGTAGCCGACCGCGGCGACGTTTCCCTGCCCGGCCGCCTCACTGATCTGCCGGTTGGACACCGCGACCAGCCCGTGTTCGGCGTAGAGCCGTTCCGCCGCGGCCATGATGGCCTCGCGCGTCTCGGCGGCGCGGTCTGTGTGCGCGGTCCTGCCCTGGGCACCGGCCACGGGGGCCTCCTCACTCGATCGTGCTGAGCTGTGGAGGCCACGTTAAAACACGTGAATTAAATAAAGCAACTGATTGAAGAGACTGTTTTCCCCGGTGGGAATCAGCGGGGGAATCAGCGCCCGGGCGCGGGTGGGCGGCAGCGCAGGGCGGTCAGCGGGCCGGACAGCCGGGTGGGCCCGGCCGCGTACGGAAGGAGGACGGTCTGCCCCTCCGCCACCTCAAGCGGGGGCCCGGACGCGCAGGTCAGCGTCCCGGCGCCGGTGAGGCAGACCAGCACCGAGAAGCCCGCGTCCAGCGTCGTCGGCGGTTCGCCCCGGCACAGCTCGGCGCGGAAGTACGGGTCGGCGTCCGGCGGGAGCACGCTCCCGGTACCGGCCGCCGCACCCGGTCCGCGCAGCCGGTCCAGCGCGGCGGCGGACAGACCCCGGCGGTCGACTCCGCCGAGCGCCAGGTCGAAGCCGAGGCCGAGATGACCCTCGGCGGCGCCGTCGACCGCGAACCCCTCCCACTCCAGCAGCACGGAGAAGTCGGTCGGCTCCTGGAGTTCCACCAGCAGCACCCCGCCCCCGATCGCGTGGGGCATCCCCGCCGGGCACAGCAGCGCGTCGCCGGGGGCGACCGGCACCCGGTGGACGGCGTCCAGCATCGCGCCCGCGTCACCGGCCGCGACCCATCCGGCCAGTTCACGGGCGGTGACGTCGCGGGCGAAGCCCATCCGGACCTCGGCGCCGGGGGCGGCGTCCGGGACGTACCACGCCTCGGTCTTGCCGTGCGCGCTGCCGAGGTGGGCACGGGCGAACGCGCGGTCGGGGTGGGTGTGCAGGGGCAGCCGCTGACCGGCGTCCAGCAGCTTGACCAACAGCCCGGTGTCGGCCCCGTACGCCGCCGCGTGCTCCGACCCCAGCCAGGCCACCGGATCGGCGGCCACGGCCTCGGCCAGCCGGACGCCGCCGGGCAGCGTGGTGAGCCCCGCCGGGGCCCGGGAAAGCGCCGGACGAGCCCGGCCACGCGGCGAGCGGGGCCGCCTCTTGGCCGTAGCCAGGGCTGCGTGCGATCGGGTCACCCGCGCGGGGCCCCTCCCGGACCGAGCCCGGAAGCCGGGCAGCGCGCATTCGGGACGCCCTTACGGGAGCCACCTCCCGCACCGAGCCCGGGAACCCAGCGAGCGGGGCCCCTTCCGGCGGGCGGCGGGCCCGGGCACCGGCCGGAAGGCGGCCCCTCAAGCGCGCACGACGGGGCGTCAGACGGCCGGGTGCCAGGTGTGGAACCAGCCCTCGGGCAGGCGGTCCAGCGCCTGGTCCAGGGAGCGGCCCGGCAGGAACGGGCGGCCGTGTTCGCGGATGACCGCGTTCAGCTCGTCCAGCCGCCCGCGGGCCTGCTCGATGCCCCGGGCGCGCTCGGCCGGGTCGTGGGTGGAGACGGCGTCGCGCCAGATCGACCGGCCCGCCAGATAGCCGCACGCCCCGGCCTGCGCGGAGATCCGCACCTGGGTACGGAAGTCCTCGTAGCCGACGCCCGCCGAGAGGATCACCCACGGGACGCGCACCGAGGAGTCCAACTCCTTGCACGCCGTGGTGGCCGCCGCGCGGCCCTGCTCGGTGTCGACGTAGCCGGGGAACTCGACCTTGAGCATGTCGACCCCGAGCCGGTCCGCGTCCACGGCCGACTGGATGATGCCCGCGACGCGGCGCTCCTTCCACTCCGCCGAGGACGGGTCCTCACCGGGCAGCGGGTACCAGATGGGCTCGACGACCAGCGGCAGGCTCAGCTCCGCGCACTCGGCCACCAGGTCGCGTACCACCTGACGCTGGTGTTCGGCGGTGGCCGGGTCGCCGTCCGGGCGGTACCACCACAGCAGTTTGGCCACATCGGTCCCGGCCAGCTTGATCTGCCGGGTGGACCAGCCCTCGCGGTGCCGGGTGCGGCGCGGACCCTCGGGGATGCGGTAGTCCTCGTCCTCGATGCTGGCCATCAGGCCGACGTCACGCGGCAGGGCGCCGCTCGCGGTGAGGTGGCCGATGCCGTAGTGGGCGTCGAGGAGTACGGCGGTCACGCTGGGCGCGACCGCGCGGATGACGGCGTCCTTCGCCCGGACCACGTCCGCGAAGCCCACCGTGGAGGGGTCCGGGGCGAGCAGTTCGGCGAAGTCCGAGAGATGGTCGAGGGCGCAGATCAGGAAGAAGCCGTCCTCGCTGGTCACACGGGTCAGTCCGCGCAGCTTGCCCGGGTCGGTGGTCAGGTCAGGCGTGGTCATCGGGGTCCTTTCGGATACGGGTCGGGTCACAGCCGGAGTGGAGCGAGCGGGCGAGCAGCAGCCCGCCCACGAACGTGTCACCGAGGCCGATGGTGGCCACGGGGCGGCTGAGGTGAGGCGCGGGGACGCAATCCGCCCGCAGCCCCTCCCCCAGCGGCCCGTCAGCCGGGCGGTCCTCGGTGTAGTCGGCCGCCGGTGGCGGCTCCAGGTCGGCGGCGGGGGCGCCGCGCGCGGCCCGCGCGGCGGCGAGCAGGCTGCCCGTCATCAGCGCGGTCCGCTGTTCGGTGGGGTCGCCGCGGTGGACGGCGAGCACCCAGCCGTCCGCGTGGACGCACACCCGGTCCAGGCGGTACGCGGTGGCGAAGTGGGCCGCCGCGGTGGCGGGTGAGGTGCGGGCCGAGGGACCGGCGAGCGCGGCGAGTTCGGACAGGCTCATGCCGACGGAGTCGGCCAGCGGGGCGTACTCCTCGCATCCCGCGCGCAGGGCCCGGACGCTGGTGAACTCCGCGAGTTCGAGGTGGAGCAGCGGCAGTCCGCCGTCCCGCCAGGTGCGGACGACCTCGGTGAGCCAGGCCCGGTCGGCGGGCCCGGTGCCGTCCTCGGGCAGCCCGTTCATGCCGGACAGCAGCCCGGCCGCGGCGGTACGGACCAGTTCGCCGGAGCGGGCTGCGAACCACTCGTCGCGCTCGATCCCGTCGTCCGCGAACCGCAGGATGATCCGGGACGAGCGGGGCAGCCCGCCGGGCAGCCCGGGGGCGGGGGTGCCCGCGGCGAACTCCAGGACGCTGTGCGGTTGTTTCGCCCCGCCCGGCCGGGGCACGGGCGCCTCCGCGCCGGTCAGCCGCCCGGCCGGGGCGGTTCCCTCGGCCGTGCACAGCGTCACGTCGGGGTGGAGCACCGCGAGCTGCTCGGCGCTGCGGTCGGCCAGCGGGACGACGCCGGGCGCGCCGAGCACGGCGAGTGCCCAGGCGGCCTGCGGCCCGGTGCCGCCGAGCTGCACCCGGTCGGGTGCGCCGAGCAGCGTGCCCACCCAGTCGGTGCCGCCGGGCCACGGTACGGCGATCTCGCCGCCGCGTCCGTCACGGATGCGGCCGATGACCTCGGTGGCGACCTCACCGGCGGGTCCGGGCGCGGTGGCCTGGGCGGCGAGGGCGGCCATCCGGTCCGGGTCCATCCGGCGGACGTGGTCGACACAGGCACTGAATCCGGCCAGCACGGGTGCGGCCTGCCGGGCCCGGGCGCGGACCCGGTCGGCCAGCGCGCGGTACCGCTCGGCCCACAGCTCGTCGCGGGCGACGACGCGCGGGACGGAGAGGCCGGTGCGGGCGGTCACTCCTTCACCGCCCCGGAGGTGATGCCCGCGACGATGCGGCGCTGGAAGGCCATGACGATCAGCACCAGCGGCAGGGTGACCACGACGGACGCGGCGGCCATGTCGCCCCAGGGAACGAAGTACTGGGACTGGAAGCCCGCGATGCCGACCGGCACGGTCTGGTGCTCGGGCGAGGACGTGAAGGCCAGCGCGAGCATGAACTCGTTCCAGTTGGTGATGAAACCGAGCATTCCGGCGGCCGCGATCCCGGGCAGCGCGAGCGGCAGGATCACGCTGCGCAGGGTGCGCAGCAGTCCCGCGCCGTCGATGGCCGCGGCCTCGTCCAGCTGAGTGGGCAGGGACCGGAAGTGCGCGTACAGAACGAAGATCATCAGCGGCAGGGCGAGCCCCACGTACGAACCGGACAGACCCGTATAGGTGTCGAGCAGCCCGAGCGCGTTGAGCACCAGGTAGAGCGGAACCACGATCGAGATCTGCGGGAACATCGACAGGCCGAGGACGACGGCGAGCACCACGCCCTTGCCGGGCACCGGCAGCCGGGCGAGCGCGTAGGTGGCCAGGGCCGCCAGCAGCAGCCCGATCGCGGTCGCGGTCACCGTGACGATGACGCTGTTGACCAGGTACTTGCCGAACTCGTAGTCGGTGAAGACGGCCCGGTAGTGCTCCAGCGTGCCGGGGACGGGCAGCCAGTGCGGGGTGACCGAGGACAGGTCGCGGTCCCGCTGGAACGAGGTGCTGAGCTGCCACAGGAACGGTGCCAGGGACCAGACGACGACGGCGGTGACGGCCAGCCGGAACAGCATCCGGCGGGTGAGCGCCCGGCGACGGGCCCGGAGGGCGGCGGGCACGGCGGGGACGGGCGCGGGAATCGCGGTCATGGCTCAGCCCT
Organism: Streptomyces sp. NPDC041200; assembly: GCF_055591805.1. Classification (NCBI taxonomy): domain Bacteria; kingdom Bacillati; phylum Actinomycetota; class Actinomycetes; order Kitasatosporales; family Streptomycetaceae; genus Streptomyces; species Streptomyces sp. NPDC041200. The sequence goes on from NZ_JBVIZF010000017.1 coordinate 52,144, forward strand.
CCAGGGCGCGGTAGCGCCGGCTCAGGCAGTAGGCGAAGCCCGCGGCGATGAGCACTTCGGTGAGGAAGGCGGCGGTGGCGATCATCGAGCCGTAGCCCAGTTCGAGGCCGGAGAAGAGGGTCTTGTAGCCGAAGGTGGACAGCGTCTCGGTGGAGTCGGCCGGTCCGCCGCCGGTGAGGACGTACGGCAGGTCGAAGACCCGGAAGGCGTCGAGGATCCGGATGAGGGCGGCGATCAGCAGGGCGGGCGCGATCACCGGCAGGGTGACGGAGCGGAAGGTACACCAGGGCGAGGCGCCGTCGATCTTCGCGGACTCGCCCAGTTCCTTCGGCACGGTCTGCAGCGCGGCGAGCACCAGCAGGGCCATGAACGGGGTGGTCTTCCAGACGTCGGCGAGCCCGATGGTGGCCAGGGCGGTGTGCGGATCGCCGAGGAAGTTGACGTAGCCGTCGGTCAGGTGGAGGCGGGTCAGCAGGTAGTTGGCGACACCGGACTGCCCGTCGAAGATCCAGCCGAACATCCGCGAGGTGACGACGGTGGGGATGGCCCACGGGATGAGGACGGCGGCGCGGGCCCAGCCCCGGCCGCGGAAGGACTGGTGCAGTACGAGGGCGAAGCCGATGCCGAGCGCGGTCTCGACCAGGGTGGTGCCGAAGGCGAAGGCCACCGTGCGCCACCAGGCGTTCCAGAACAGGTCGTCGCCGAGCAGCCGGGAGAGGTTGGCGGTGCCGGTGAAGTGCGAGCCGCTGGAGAACCCGGCGTCGTGCAGGGAGAGCCACAGGGTGCGCAGCACCGGGTAGAGGGAGACGGCCAGGACGGCGGCGAGCGCGGGCGCCAGCAGGACGATGCCCATCAGGCGCGGGCCCGCGGACGAGGACGCGCGCGGCGGGACGCGGCCCGGGGCACGGCGGCGCGGGCCTTCGGGGTCCTCGGGGCCGGGCGTGAGCTGCGGCTGCTCCAGGGAGGGCGCGCGGTGCTTGCCGCGCAGCGGGGTGTGTCCGGGCGTTCTGTGGAAGAAGGCGAGGTGGCCCATCAGACGATCGCCTCCAGGTCGCGCCGGGCGGAGCGTAGGGTGCCGCGCACATCGCCGTAGACCAGGGCGCGGGAGACCGCGGACTGGAGGGCGAGGCTGACCCGGGAGTAGTGCGGGGTGACCGGGCGGGGCACGCCGTTGCCGAACGCCTCCTTCAGCTTGACCATCGCGGGCTGGCCCTTGGCCAGCTTCTTCTCGTCGTAGACCGAGACGCGGGAGGGGGCGTTGCCGAAGTCGAGCGCGAAGGCGAGCTGTGCCTCGGTGCCGGCGAGCCAGTGCAGGAAGTCCATGGCACCTTCCTTGTTGCGGGATCCCGCCGCGACGCCGAGCTGGTAGCCGCCGAGGCAGGAGGAGGACGTGCCGCCGGGGAAACGGGGCAGCGGGGCGACGTCGACCTTGCCGACGACCTTGGACTGGTCCGGGTTCTGGGAGACGCCGTAGACATAGCTCCAGTGCCGCATCATCCCGACCCGGCCCGCGGTGAAGGGGCGGCGGCTGGGCTCCTCGTCCCACGAGAACACCTCGGACGGGCTGACCTTGTAGCGGTACACCAGGTCGCGCATGAACTGGACGGCCTCGACGCATGCGGGGCTGTCCACCCGGACCGCGCCCGAGGGGTCGAGGATGTGGCCGCGGTTGGAGGCGATGAACTCGACCAGGTCGCAGAGCAGGATCTCGGCCTGCTTGGCCTGCCACAGGTAGCCCATGGGCACCCGGCGGTGCTGCATCTCGGCGGCGATGTCGGCGAGTTCGTGCCATTCGGTCGGCGGCTTGCGGCCGAGCGCGCGCATCAGGTCGGTGCGGTAGTAGAGACCGCCCGCGTCCACGTACCAGGGCAGGGCGACGAGTCGGCCCTGATAGGTGCACGCGTCGACCACACCGGGGAAGAAGGAGCGGCGCAGGGCCGCGGAGACATCCTGGTCCAGGGGGTGGACCCAGCCCGCGTCGGCCAGCTCGGCGATCCACACCACGTCCTGCGCGAAGACGTCGACCGTGCCGTCCTTGCGGGCCAGCAGCTGGGTGAGCTGCTGATGGCATTCGGTGCTGGAGCTGGGCGGTGGCAGGTTGCGGACGGTCACCCGGTACCGGCTCTGGGCGGTGTTGTAGCGGTCGGCGAACGACTGCATTCCGGCCGCGCCACCGGTGAACGCCGCGCAGGCGAAGGTGAGTTCGGTCCGCCGTCCGCCACCGCCGGCCACCCGCCGGGCCGCCTCACCGCCACCGCACGCGGTGAGCAAGGGCGTGGCGGCGAGCGCGCCGAGGGCTGCGGAGCCGGTGGAGAGCGCCCGGCGGCGGGTCCACGGTGGCTCGGGACGGGTGGGTGGGTGTGGCTCCACGGCGACTCCCTTGACGCGACACACAGAGGGGTACGCAGAAAGACGTACAAAGAAGCGCTGGTTTATGCGGCTCTTTGCTGCAAGCTACGGCGGCCATCTCCACCGGTCAAGGGTCGTGCTGCAGCTTCTTGCGGTAAGGTGCGAGAATCTGCGGTGTTGCGCAGCATGAGGAAGGGCACCACCGATGAAGGGGGACCACACGATGACGTCAGCAGAGGGCACCCGGGCGGCGAACCTGCCCGCGCGCCGCCGGGCCGACCTCACCGCCTTCATCCAGCAGCGCGGCCAGGCCACCATCGGGGAGCTGGCGAAGGAGTTCGCCGTCTCGGTGGACACCGTACGGCGCGACCTGGACCATCTCGCGGCGCGCGGCCTGGTGGCGCGCACCCACGGCGGGGCGGTGCCGGGCGGCGAGCTGGCCACGGCGGACAGCCCGGTGGCGGACCGGATGAACGAGCGCCGGGAGGCCAAGGACGCCATCGGGGCTGCCGCCGCCCGGCTGGTGCGGGACGACGAGACCCTGCTCGTCAACGGCGGCACCACGGTGCTCTCGGCGGTGGCCGCGCTCGGCGGCCACCGGGGGCTGACGATCGTCACCAACAATCTGCGGGTCCCGGGGATGGTCCCGGCGCAGGCCCTGCGCGATCTGTTCGTCCTCGGCGGCGGCTGCCGGACCACCGCGCTGGTCACCATCGGCCCGATCCGCTTCCCCGACACCGCCGGGGTGAGCGCGGACACCGCCCTCATCGCGGTGGGCGGGGTCAGCGCGTCCGGGCTATCGGTGTCCAACATCCCGGAGGCCCAGATGATCCAGGAGATGATGGACTCCGCGTCCCGGGTCGTGGTGCTGGCGGACACCGCCAAGTTCGAGCGCCGGGCGCTGGCCCTGATCTGCCCGCTCAGCCGCATCGACGTGCTGGTCAGCGAGGGGCCGCCCAGCGGTGAACTGGCCCTCGCCCTGGAGCGGGCCCAGGTCACCCTCGCCGGGCCGTACCTCCCCGAGGACGGCTGACCCCGCCGGGCGCACGGCTCCGGCGGGGTGCCCGGCTGCGGCGGGGTGCCCGGGGTCTTACGTGAGCCGGTCCTTGGCCTTGTAGTACGCCCCGGCGAAGGGCAGAAACCAGGCCGTCCCGTTGTAGAAGGGCACCGGGATCTTCGGGAAGCCGATGCCGCGCAGCGGATTGGCCTCCGGGTGGCCGTCCATCACCTCGGCCATGGCGCGGCCCATGTACGTGGCCATCTGGACGCCGTGGCCGCAGTAGCCCATGGAGTAGTACACGCCCCCGGCCTGGCCCGCGTGCGGGATGCGGTCGTAGGAGAAACCGACGCTCCCGCCCCACACGTAGTCGATGCGCACGTTGCTCAACTGCGGGAATATCTCCGCCATTTCGCGCTTCAGCACCGCCCCGCTGCGGCGGTCCGAGGCCGGGTCGGAGGGGGCGAAGCGGGCCCGGCCGCCGAAGGCGAGGCGGTGGTCGGGGGTGAGCCGGATGTAGTGGCCGATGTTCTTGGAGTCGACCACCAGCCGGGCCTTCGGGATGACCTCCCGGGCCAGCTCCTCGCCCAGTGGCTCGGTGACGATGACGAAGCTGCCGACGGACACCAGCCGCTTGCGGAACCACGGCAGCGACCGGTCGGTGTACGCGTCGGTGGCGGCCATCACCTGCTTGGCGCGGACCGTGCCGTGCAACGTCTCCACCAGGAAGGTGCCGTCCGGGGAGCGGGTCACGGCGGTGGCGGCGTTGCGCTCGTGGATCCGCGCCCCGGCCCGCTCGGCGGCGTCCGCGAGGCCGTGCACGTATTTGCCGACGTGCAGTCCCGCGCTGAGCGGATCCAGCAGCGCGCCGTGGTAGTAGTCCGAGCCGAGTTCCGCGCGCAGCTCGCCCGGGCTCAGCAGTACCGTGTCATGGCCGAAGTTCTCGGCCAGATCGCGCTGTTGGGCCTTCTTCTGCTCGAAGTGCTCGGGCTTGTACGCCACCCCGAGGCGGCCGCACCGGCTGAAGTCGCAGTCGATGCCCTCCTTCTCCGTCAGCTCCTCGACGACGTCGACCGCCTCGCGGAACGCGTCGTACAGCTCGCGGGCGCGCGGCTGGCCGTAGCGCTTGCGCGCCTCGCCGGTGGAGATGGTGATGCCCTGGGTGCACATGCTGCCGTTGCGCCCCGAGGCGCCGGAGCCGATCTTGTCCTTCTCCACGAGCAGGACCTCGGCGCCCTTGCGGGCGGTGTGCAGGGCGGTGGAGAGCCCGGTGAGGCCACCGCCGATCACCGCCACGTCCACCGCGTCCGGCAGTTCCTTGCCCGAGCGGTCCGGAAACGGCGGGGCGGTGTCGAGCCAGTACGGGATCTGCTTCATGTGGTGCTCCTAGCAACCCAGCAGGGCGGGCAGGCCGGACAGGTCGGAAAGCTCGTCGTAGGGCTGGTAGGCGGTGCTGCCCCGGCGGCCGAACCGGTTGATCCACACCCGGCGGGCCAGCCCCAGGTCACGGGTGGGGATCAGGTCGTACTCCCAGCCCTGGGCGGTGTGGATGACCTGGGACGGGTCGACGCCGATGGTCTTGTACGCGTACTCGAAGGTCTGCCGGGACGGCTTGTACGCCCCGGCCTGCTGGGCCGTGATCACATGGTCGAAGTCCACGCCGACGCGCGCGATGTTCTGGGCGATCAGATCGTCGTCGGTGTTGGAGATGATGGCGATCTCATAGCGGGACTTCAGGGCCCGCAGCGCCTCCGGCACCTCGGGGAAGGGCCCGAACCCGGCCACGGCCTCCACCAGGGCGTCGCCGTCGGAGGTGCGGAACTCCAGTCCGTGCAGCCGCATCGCCTTCTCCAGGCTGGAGTGCAGCACCTCGTCGTAGGGGCGGTACGCCTCCAGGACCGCCTGGAAGCGCATCACCCGGAAGTTGTCGAGGAAGACGTCCACATCGAGCCCGTCCATATCGAGCCGGTCCCGCAGCGTCTTCAGGGTCGCGGGGACGAGTTCGAAATCGACGAGGGTGCCATAGGCGTCGAAGGTCACTACCTGGCGCATGTTCTCCACCTCACTGGTTGTCATGGGGGTCAGACCACCCGCTCGCCGGGGGCCACGATGTCGTCGAGGGCGGCCAGATCGGCCGCGTCCGGTATCCATTCGGCGGCCGCCGCGTTGGCGGTGGCCTGGTCCGGGGTCATCGCTCCGCAGATCACGGAGCCCACCCCGGGGAGTGCGGCGAGCCCGCCGACCGCCACCCGCAGCAGCGGCTGGCCGCGCTCGGCGCCGTACGCCGTCAGCGCCTCGACCCGGTCGAGGGCCGCCTCTGTCAGCCACCCCTCCCGCCAGGACAGCCTGCTGCCCGGCGGCGGTGGTTCGCCGCGCCGGTACTTGCCGCTGAGCAGGCCGTTGGCCAGCGGATAGTACGGCAGCAGCGCGGTGCCCAGCCGGGCGGCGGCGGGGGCCAGCCCGGTTTCGGCGGTGCGGTCCAGCAGGTGGTAGCGGACCTGGGTGGAGACGAACCCGGCCACCAGCTGCGGCCCGGTCATGTTGGAACAGCCGTAGTGGCGCACCACGCCCTCGGCCACCAGCTCATCCAGCGCGGCGGCGGTCTCGGCGACCGGGGTGACGCCGTCCGGCTCGTGGTACTGGTACAGGTCGATGTAGTCGGTGCCGAGCCGCCGCATCGACCTTTCCACGGCGTGCCGGATGTACGCCCGCGAGCCGCGCGGGCCGAAGCGGTCGTACTCCGGTCCCATGGCCATGCCGAACTTGGTGGCCAGCACCACGCGCTCGCGACGGCCCTTGAGGGCCGCGCCGAGCAGCCGTTCGCTGTCGCCCGCCTGGCCGCCGCCCCCGCCGTATCCGCCGTAGGTGTCGGCGGTGTCGAAGAGGGTGATGCCCGCGTCCAGCGCGGCGTCGACGACGGCCCGGGTGGCGTCCTCGTCCAGCCGTGAGCCGAAGTTGTTGCCGCCGAGGCCCACCACCGAGACGCGTGGCCCGGTGTCGCCAAGCTGCCGGTAGCGCATCAGCCCTCCCCCGCCGCCGGGCCCGCGCCGAAGCCGACGCACACGTTCTTCAGCTGGGTGTAGCTGTCCAGGGCGGCCAGGCCCTTCTCGCGTCCCCAGCCGCTGTGTTTGTAGCCGCCGAAGGGCAGCTCCACTCCGGTGCCCACGCCCACCGCGTTGATGTTGACCTGCCCGGCCCGGATGCCGTCGGCGAGCCGCAGCGCCGTGTTCATGTCGCGGGTCCATACGTACGAGGACAGGCCGTACGGGGTGTCGTTGGCGAGGGCGAGCGCGTCCGCCGCGTCGTCGAATTCGATGACGGTGATGACCGGGCCGAAGATCTCCTCCTGGGCGGTGCGGGTGTCATTGGTGAGCCCGGTGAGCACGGTCGGCTCGATGAAGTACCCGTCGGCGAGCGCCGGATCGGCCGGGCGGCCGCCACCGGTACGGACCACGGCGCCCTCCTCGCGGGCCAGCCGCAGATAGCCCTCGACCCGGTCGCGCTGCCGGGCGGAGACCAGCGGCCCCAGGTCCGGGTCGGCCGGGCCCGGCCCCAGCCGCAGCGACGCGGCGTGGGCGACGAGCCGGGCGGTGAACTCCTCGGCGAATCCGTCGCCGCGCTGCAGCAGCAGCCGGGTACCGGCCGAACAGGTCTGCCCGGCGTTGCCGAACACCGAGCCCGCCACCGCGCCCAGCGCCAGGTCCACGTCCGCGTCGGCGAACACCACGCTCGGGGACTTGCCGCCCAGCTCGACCACCGAGGGCACCACATTGGCGGCCGCGCTCCGGGCCACCGAGATCCCGGTGGCCACCGAGCCGGTGAAGGTGATCTGGTCGATTCCGGGGTGTCCGGAGAGGGCCGCGCCCGTCTCGCCGTCCCCCGGCACCACATTGAGCACCCCGGGCGGCAGCCCGCACTCCAGGGCGATGCGACCGATCTCCAACGGCGTCAGGGGCGCCTCCGGGGACGGCTTGAGCACCACCGTGCAGCCCGCCGCGAGGGCGGGGGCGCTGCCCCGGGCGGTGTTCTGGAGCGGGTAGTTGAACGGGATGATCTGCCCGGAGACCCCGATCGGCTCCCGCACGGTGTAGTCGAGCAGCCCCGGTCCGAGCGGCACGGTCGTACCGCCCAGCTTGTCGGCGACGCCCGCGTAGAACTCGAAGTAGCGGGCGGCGGCCTCCACATCGGCCCGCGCCTGGCTCAGCGGCTTGCCCACGTCCAGCGATTCCAGCCGGGCCAGGGCGGCGGCCCGGGCCCGGATCTCGGAGGCGATGCGGAACAGCAGCCTGCCCCGGTCGGCGGGGCGCAGCCGCGCCCAGTCGGCGGCCTCCAGGGCGCTCCGGGCGGCCGCCACCGCACGGTCCACATCGGCCGGACCCGCCTTCGCCACCTGGGCGATCGGGGTGCCGTGGGCCGGGTCGAGGACGGTGAAGCTGGCGCCGTCCGCGGCGAGCGCGGGCTTGCCGTCGATGAGCAGTTCGGTGACAGGCTCACCGGTGATGGGCTCATCGCTCATGGGCCCATCGGTGGCGCGACCCGTTTCGGGCTCCGCCGTCATGGCCGGATCTCCCCCTCCACGGCGCCGAAGATGACCACCTCGTCGCCGGGGCGTACGGTACGGAGCCGGCGCACCCACAGCACGATGCCGTCCTGCGGGGCGCGCACCTCCTCCAGCACGGTGCCGTAGTGGTCGGTGACGGTGCCGATCAGATCGCCCTCCTTGCACTGCTCGCCGGGCGCGGCGTGGCCGAGGAAGAAGCCGCCGTCCGCCGAGCGGGCGAAGGTGCCGCTCACCGCCGTGTAGCCGGTGCGCCGTTCGGACTCGCCCTCGGTCATGCCCAGTTGGCGCATGATGTTGCGGACCGAGCCGACGTGGAGGTCCACGGTCTCCTCGCGGTACGTACCGCCGCCCGCCTCGATGGTGATGGCGGGCTTGCCCGCCTGCAGGGTGGACAGCCGGGCCGTACCGCCCCAGGAGCCGCCCTTCCAGATCAGCTCGTGTCCGGCGGCGAGGCCGATGGGGGTGGCCAGCTCCTCGTAACCGCCCTGGACGATGGTCAGCGGGGCGATCTCCCCGAAGGTGCCGCCGGTGTGCAGGTCCACGAGGGCGTCGATGGCGGGGATGACCTGGTCGACGAAGGTGGCGGCGAGCCGCAGCGAGTACGAGCCGTCCGCGTCGCCGGGGAAGATGCGGTTGAGGTTGGCGTGGTCGAGGCCGCTGGTGCGGGCTCCGGCTTCGAAGGCCGGGGTGTTCACGCACGGGATGCCGACGAGGGTGCCGCGCAGGGTGGTGGGGTCGGTGGTGGCGACGACGCGGCGGACGGCCTCCATGCCCTCGTACTCGTCGCCGTGGACACCACCGTCCACGCACAGCACCGGGCCGGGGGCGGTGCCGTTGACGACGAGCAGCGGGATGCCGAGCTGGACTCCGTAGGAGTGGGCGCCGACCGGGATCAGACCCTGGGCGCGCTCGCCGGGGGCGCAGGTCACGGGGCCGATGGTGTAGGGGGCGACGTCGGTGATCGTCATGGGCGGAAACCTCGTGTCTGTGAATTGCTGTGAGCGTCTGTGAGTCGCTGTGAGCGCTGTGAGCGGGCGTTTCAGGCGGTGGGGAGGTGGGCGGCGGCCTCGCCGAGGGTGGCGCCGATGATGTCGGTGATCCGGTCCAGCAGCGCGCGGTCGCTGATGAGCGGCGGCGCGATCTGCACGAGCGGGGCGGCGCGGTCGTAGACGCGGGCGAGCAGTCCGGCCTCGCGGAGCCGCCGCGGGATGAGGTCGCGCACGAGCGCGGCGCGCAGGGGTTCGCTGAAGGCGCCGTGTTCGCCGTCCCCGGCGAGTTCGACGGCGTAGAAGAAGCCCTCGCCGCGGACGTCGGCGACGATCGGCAGCGCGCTCAGCTCGGCCAGCCGCTTGGCCAGGTGGTCCTGGCCGTCGCGGACGCCCGCCAGGATGCCGTCACGTTCGATGATGTCGATGCTGCGCAGGGCGATGGCCGCGCACAGCGGGTGTCCGCCGAAGGTATAGCCGTGGTTGAGGACTTCGCCGGGGCGGTTGAGGACATCGGCGACCCGGTTGCTGATCATGGTGGCGCCCATGGGCGCGTAGCCCGCGGTCAGCCCCTTGGCGAGGGTGATGAGGTCGGGGCGGGCACCGTAGCGGTCGCCGCCGAACCATTCCCCGAGCCGTCCGAAGGCGGTGATGACCTCGTCGGCGGCGAGCAGGAAACCGTACCGGTCGGCGAGGCGTCTGAGCCCCTGCCAGTACCCGGCGGGCGGCGGGATGCAGCCGCCGCGGTTCTGTACGGGCTCGGCGATGAGCATGGCGACGGTCTCCGGGCCCTCGTCCAGGATCGCCGCTTCCGCGTCGGCGAGGAGGAGTTCGGTGAAGGCGGCGTCGTCGAGCGGTTCGGGCAGCCTGCCGCGGTTGGTGTCGGCGATGAACCGGGTGGTGACGGCCGCGGGCCCGTACGGCTGGGTGAGTCCGGGGTCGTCGGTGAAGGACAGCGCGCCGAGCGTCAGCCCGTGGTAGGCGCCGTGGCGGGCGATGGCCTTGGTGCGGCCCGGTTCGCCGCGCAGTGCGTGGTATTTGCGGGCGACCTTCCACGCGGTTTCGACAGCCTCGGAGCCCCCGCCGCTGAAGAAGGTGTGGGTGATGCCGTCGGGGGCCAGCCCGGCGAGCCGGTCGGCGAGGGCGAGCGCGGTGGGGTGCGCGGAGCTGGACCACAGCGGGCTGTAGCACAGCTCGCCGAGCTGGTGGCGGGCCGCGTCGGCGAACTCGGCGGCGTAGCCGTAGCCGAGCTGGGCGCAGTACAGCCCGGACAGTCCGTCGATGTAGCGGCGGCCGTCGGCGTCGTAGACGTACGGGCCCTCGCCGCGGGTGACGACGAACAGATCGCGGCCCGGGGCGCCGATGGATCCGTTGGCGGTCATGTTGAGCAGCAGATGCCGCTCGGCGGTGGCGGGACCGGTGGTGGGGAGGGCTTCGGTGCTGGTCATACGGCGTCGCCTCCGGGGGCGAGTCCGGCGGCGTTCTCCACCGACAGCAGTGAGTGCTGACGTCCCGAGCCGATCCAGCGCACCAGGCCCACCAGGACGAGCGCGAGCACCGCGAAGGCGATGAGCACGGCACTGACCGCGGTCACGCTCGGGTCGACGTCGTAGGAAAGGGCGTTGAACACCTGCACGGGCAGGGTCACGGTGTTCGCGGAGGACAGGAACTGGGAGATGAAGAACTCGTCGAAGCTGGTGATGAAGGAGAAGATGGCGGCCGCGACGATGCCGGGCGCGGCCAGCGGGAAGGTGATCCGGCGGGCCACGGTGAGACGGCCCGCGCCCATGCTGGCGGCGGCGTCCTCCAGCCGTTCGTCGATGCCGCGCAGGGTGGCCACCAGGATCATCACCGCGATGGGCGACGCCAGGACGGTGTGGCCGAGCGCGATGGCGATCGGGCTGCCGAGCATCGCGGCGGGTTCGAAGAGCAGGAACAGCCCGAGCGCGGTGACGACCTGCGGGATCAGCAGCGGGCCGAGCACGAGGGCGTACACCGCGGAGCGCAGCGGCAGTTCGCTGCGGGTGAGCGCGGTGGCCGCGGTGATGCCGAGGACCACCGAGAACACGGTGGTGATGGTGGCCACCAGCACGCTGAGCGACAGCGCGGCGGGCCATTTGCTTCCGTCGGCGAAGAGCGCCCGGTACCAGCCGAGGGTCCAGGTGCTGGGCGGGAAGGAGCCGAAGGCGTCGCCGCCGAAGGAGGTCACGACGATGACGATGATCGGCATGGCCAGGAAGAGCAGGATGAGGGTGGCGGCGGCGGTGAGCGCGATCCGTCCGGTCCAGGTGCCGCGCAGTCCGATCATGACGTACTCCTCTTCTTCGCGCCCTCGCCGATGGACCGGGCGGTCTTGAGCAGCAGCAGTCCGGCGAAGGTGATGAGCAGCAGGACCACGCCCTGGGCGGCCGCCCCGTTCCACTGGTCCTGCTTCATCACCTGGTCGTTGATGAGGGAGGCCACCATGGTCTGCTTGGTGCCGCCCATCAGGGCCGGGGTGATGTAGTAGCCGAGGCACAGGATGAAGCTGAGCAGTCCGGCGCTGGCCAGGCCGGGGGCGACGAGCGGCAGATAGACGCGGACGAAGATGCGGACGCGTCCGGCGCCCATGCTGGCCGCGGCGGCGAGCAGCCGCCGGTCGACGCCGCGCATCACGCCGTACAGCAGCAGGACGGTGTACGGGAGCATCACGGCGGTGGTGCCGATGACGACGCCGGTCTCGTTGTAGAGCATCCGGAACGGGGCGCCGGGCACCTTGAGGCCGGTGAGGGACTGGTTGGCCAGGCCGTGGTCGCCGAGCAGGATGATCCAGCCGTAGGTGCGCACCAGGGCGCTGATGAAGTGCGGGACGACGACGATCAGCATGACGAGCCCGGCCCACATCGGCCGCAGCCGGGAGAGCGCGTTGGCGAGGACGAAGCCGATGGCGAGGCTCAGCAGGGATGTTTCCGCGGAGATCCGCAGGGTGGTGAAGAGGACGGAGAGATTGGCGCCGCTCAGCGCCTCGGCGTACCAGTGCAGGGTGAGCGATCCGTCGGTGCTCTTCAGGCTGAGCAGCAGGGTGCCGAGGATGGGGAAGACGAAGAGGACGAGCAGGTAGAGGACGATCGGCGAGGCGTTGAGCAGGCCGATCCGGGCCCTTCGGGTGCCCACCAGCCGGTGGCGCAGCCCGCGCGGGCGGCTCGGCTTGGGGGCGCTGTGGGGGCGTACGGGCGTGGCGGGGCGTACCAGGGATCCGGCCATGGCTCAGCCGTCCCCGTCTGCCGGGTAGACGTTGATGTCCTCGGCGTCGGCGGTCAGTCCGACCCGCTCGCCGGTGACAGGGGCGCGCCCGGCGGGCACTTCGAGACGGAGCGGCGGAGTGTCCTCGGCGATCCGTACGTCGGTGCGGACGAGGGTGCCCACATAGGTGACGGTTTCCACGGTGCCGGTACAGAACCCCTGATCGGGGGCGCAGATACGGAGCCGTCCGGGCTGGACAGCGGCCTGCACCGGGTGGCCGGGGCGGAGGGGGTGGGGGCGCGCGGTGAGCAGTCCGCCGTGGTCGAGGCGGACCAGGGTGACGTTGTCGTCGCCCTTCATCACCCGGCCGGGGAGGAAGTTGGCGGCGCCGAGGAAGTCGGCCACGAACGGGGTCCGGGGCCGCTCGAAGAGTTCGCGCGGGGTGTCGAACTGGTCGATGCCGCCGTCCCGCATCACCGCGATGCGGTCGGAGAGGACCAGCGCCTCTTCCTGATCGTGCGTCACATAGATGACAGTGAGGCCGAGTTCGCGCTGGATGGCCTTGATCTCGATCTGGAGCTGGTCGCGGAGCTTCTTGTCGAGCGCGCCGAGCGGTTCGTCCATGAGGATCACCGGCGGGCGGTAGATCAGCGCCCGGCACAGGGCGACGCGCTGCTGCTGTCCGCCGGACAGCTCACGCGGGCGGCGTCCGGCGAATCCGGCCATGCCCGCCATCTCCAGGGCCTCGTGCACCCGCCGCCGGATCTCGGACTTGCCCACGCCGCGCAGTTGCAGCGGGAAGGCGAGGTTCTCGAAGACGGTCATGTGCGGGAAGAGCAGGTACTGCTGGAAGACGAAGCCGAAGCCGCGCTTCTGCGGGGCGAGCCGGGTGACGTCGCGGCCGCCGACGGTGACGGTGCCGGAGTCGGGTTCGACGAATCCGGCGACCATCATCAGGGTGGTGGTCTTGCCGGAGCCGGAGGGGCCGAGGAAGGTGACGAACTCCCCCGCCGCTATCTCCATCGAGGCGGAGTCCACGGCCACGGCGCTGCCGTAGGTCTTGTGGAGCCCCACGATGGACAGGGCCTTGCCGGTGGCCTGCGTCTGCGGGGACGCGGTGGTCATGGCGGGTGCGGGGTCGGCGATGTGGAGGTCAGGCACGGGACCACTCCAGCCAGCGCTTGTTGATGGTGTCTTCGTTCTTGATCCACCAGGCCACGTCCAGGTCGAAGCCGGATTCCAGGTGGGCGGGCGAGCTGGGCAGATTGGCCTTGATGTCCTCGGAGAGGTGGTCGTAGGCGGACGGGACGACCGGGCCCATCGGATAGATCTTGGCGAAGGCGGCCTGGACGTCGGGCCGCAGCGAGAAGTCGATGAGCTGGTAGGCGGCGTCGGTCTTGTCGGTGCCCCGGGGGATGCCCCAGCCGTTGGACTGCCTGCGGGCGCCGTTCCACTGGTACGCCATCGGGCTGCCGCCCTTGATCAGCGCGTCCAGCCGCCCCTGCCAGACGCTGGTCATCACCACTTCCTTGCGGCCGAGCAGCACTCCGGGGAGCGCACCGGTGTCCCAGTACTTCTTCACCGAGCCCTTGATCCGGTCCATGGATTTGAACGCGCGGTCCACGTCGAGCGGGTAGAGCTTGTCCATGGACACGCCGTCGGCGAGCAGGGCGAATTCCAGCTCGGGCAGGTCGGCGTCCTGGGTCTGCAGGGAGCGGCTGCCGGGGAACTTCTTCGTGTCCCAGAAGTCCGCCCAGGACGCGGGCTTGCGGTCACCGAAGGTGTCGGTGCGGTAGGCCATGACGCTGGCCCAGTAGTTCTTGCCGACCGAGTAGTCGGTGACGAGCGTGCTCGCGATCCGGGCCTTCTTGAAGTTCTTCAGCCGGTCGTGGTCGAGCTTCTGCAGGGCGCCCTTCGCACCGAGTTTCATGAAGTCGGCCATCGAGTCGTCGATGACGTCGAACTGCGGCCTGCCCTGCTTGATCTGGGCGAGCATCTGGGCGTACTGGATGTTGACGACCCGGATGGAGATGCCGGTTTCCTTGGTGAAGGCGTCGTACAGCGCCTTCTGGTTGGCGTCCCCGTAGGTGCCACCGCTGTTGCGGACGGTCAGGGTCTTCTTGCCGCCGCCGCTGGCGGCGCGGCTGGTGCCGGTGCCACAGGCGGCCAGCGACGGCAGGGCGGCGACGGCGGCGAGGCCACCGGCTCCGCGCAGCAGCGCTCTGCGGCCGATCAGGGGATCTCTCATCACTGCACCTCCGGGTTGTGCGGGTCGGGCGGGTCGAGCGGATTGGCGGTAAAGGGGGTCGCGAGGGCGGCGAGTTCGGCGCCGGTGGCGACGGTGAGGCCGTCCATCCCGTAGAAGAGGCGGCCGGTGGCGGGCGCGGTGACCTTGTGTTCCCGGCCGTCGGCGGGGTCGACGAGGCGGCCCAGGATCTGGCCTTCGGCCACGTCCCCGCCACGGTCGGTCTCCGGGTACCAGAGCCCGGTGGCCGGGGCGGTCACGGACGCGGCCCACACCCACTCCCGGGTGGCCGGGCGCTGTTCGGCTTCCGGCAGCGGGCCGAGGGTGCCGAGGTGGCGCAGCAGCCGGAAGAGGCCGTCGAGCAGGGTGCGTACGGTGTCGGGGTCGCGGTCCCCGAGCTGGCCGGTCTCGATGAGGATGGCGGGCACGCCCCGGCGGGCGGCGGCGGCGTGGCTGTTGCCGCCGGCGGCGTCGGTGCCGAGGATGACATCCGGGTAGCCGACGGCGTGGGCCATGCCGCGGGCCGTGGCGTCCAGTGCGGCATCGCCGGTGAGGCGGTAGCCGACGAAGTCGGTCAGGGTCTCGTCGATGCCCCCGCTGTGCAGGTCGGCGTAGGCGTCAGCGCCGGGCAGCAGATGGGCGAAGAGCCAGTCGGCCAGCCGCTCGGTGGGACCACCGCCCGGGTCGCCGGGGAAGACCCTGTTGATGTTGACGCCGTCCAGCGGGGACACGCCGAGGCGGCCCTGGTAGACGGCCGGAGGGTTGGCGACGGGGCAGAGCACGACCTGTCCGCGCACCTCCTCGGGGGTCAGCAGAGCGGCCAGCCGCGTGGCGGCGTCGACACCGGCGAACTCGCCACCGTGCACTCCGCCGGTGAGCACGACGCGGGGGCCGGGGCGGACACCGTGGACGAGCGTGACCGGGAGGCCGACGGTGACCGGGCCGAGGTCCACGGGGACGGTGCCCCGGGTCTTGCGGCCGGTGTCGGCGGTCAGCGGACCGACGGTCAGTGTCATCTCGTACCTTCCGTGAGGGGTTGCCCGAGGGGTCAGGCCGTGGCGCGGTCGCGCGTGGACAGGAAGTCGATGGGCTGGAGCGTGTCGCCGTCCAGGGCGAGGTCGGCCGCGATGTCACCCATGGCGGGCGAGAGCTTGAAGCCGTGCCCGGAGAACCCGGCCAGCAGCACGATGTCCTCGCAGCCGGGCAGCGGGCCGACCAGCGGGCGGCTGCTCTCGGTGTAGCCCTCCATGAAGACCGAGAGCCGCACCGGGTCGGGGTGCAGATCGGGCATGTAGCGGCGGGTCAGCTCGGTGAAGACCGCCAGTTCCTCCGGTGCCACGGTGCGGTCCAGCCGCTCCGGGTCGGGCACCGCGCGGTGCAGGGCGCGGGAGAGGCCGAGCTTGACCGAGATGCCGTCGGGTGACGGCAGCCCGTAGCAGTGGGTGGGCGCGGTGCGGATGAAGGCGGGCGCCTCGGCGCCGTGCCAGTCGTGGCCGGTGGGCAGGAACCAGGCGTTGACCAGCCGCCGGATGTCCACCTCCCACTCCAGGTCCGGCAGCAGTTCATTGACCCACGGGCCGACGGTGACCACGGCGGCGTCGTACGTCTCGGTGCCCCGGTCCGTACGGACGGCCACGCCGCCGCCCGCGGGGACCACCTCCCGCACCGGTGTGTAGCGGTACAGCCGGGCGCCCAGCCGCTCGGCGCGGGCGGCCGCGGTGTGCACGCTCAGCTCGGGGCGCAGAAAACCGGCGTTGCGGTCCAGTACGGCGGCGTCGCCGTCCTCGATACGGAACTGGGGGAAACGTTTCTCCAGCGCGTCCGCGTCCAGCACCTCGTGGTCGAGGCCGTGTTCGGCGATGGACTCCAGGACCGTGCTCATCTGGTGGTGCTCGGTGGGGCCCATGAGCAGACATCCGGTGAGCCGCCGCAGCTCACGACCGGTCTCCCGCTGGAGTTCGTTCCACAGCGCGTCGGCGTGGCGCAGCAGCGGCACGTAGCGGGAGTCCTCGAAGTGGGCGCTGCGGAAGATCCGGGTCTCGCCGCCCGCCGCGCTCCGGTCGTGGCCGGGGGCGTACCGGTCGTAGCCGGTCACCTCCGCGCCCCGGGAGGCCAGCCGCCACATGGCCTGGCTGCCCATGGTCCCGGTGCCGATCACCGCTACGCGCTTCCTCGTTGCCACGGATGCCTCCTGGGGTGGAGTGGCGAGATTTCCCAGACGGCCTGTTCCACAATGTGGCATGCCGTGCTAGATTGCAGCATCAATGTCGCAGCGCTCCAGGGACCGGTCAAGGGCTCGTGCAGCGAAACTCCAGAACTTAATGGCGGAAACCAGATGGAAATGAAGAGCGTGATCCGCAGCCTTCGCATCCTCGAAGCGGTCGCCCAGCACCAGCCGGTGACCGTCGGCGAGCTGACGAAGATCTTCGGACTGCCCAAGTCGACCGTGCAGCGCACCCTCGTGACGCTCAACGAGGCGGGCTGGCTGCGCGCCAGCCGGGGCGACACCACGCGCTGGGAGGTCGGCGCCCGGGTGCTCGCGGTCCGCCCGGCGGCGCACCAGGGGTCGAGCCTGTTCGCGGCGGCGCGCGAGCCGATGTGCCGGCTGCGCGACACGGTCAACGAGACCATCCACCTGTCCGTCCCGGACGGGCTGCGCTGCATGGTCATGGTCGACCGGGTCGACTGCACCCAGGCGGTGCGCACCTACCACCAGGTCGGCGACACCTCGCCGATGCACGCCACGGCCACCGGCCACGCGGTCCTCGCCCTTCTCCCCGCCGACGAGGTCGACGAGGTCATCACGGACGGCCTGGACCGCTACGGCGATGCCACCATCACCGATCCGCAGGAGCTGCGCGCGGAGCTGGAGCGGGTCCGGCGGGACGGCTACGCCGTCAATCGCAACCAGTACCTGCCCGACGTCTGCGCCATCGCCGCGCCGGTCGTGGCGGGGAGCGGAACCCCGGTGGCCACCGTCGCCATCTCCATGCCCGACTCCCGCTACGACCCGCACGAGGTGGACCGGTGGGGGCGGCTGGTGGCCGACACCGCGGCGGAGATCAGCGCCCGCCGTTTCGAGTGATGCCATTTTTCGGGTGATATCCGGGCCATGCTCGGCGAGCGAAGAGGTTTTTGTCAATAAGTCGATTTATCCATTGACGGACTGGGTTCAATGACAAATACATCGGACCTGTAGCTCGAGATTCCCGCGATCCCCGCCGCGAATTCGCCTCCATCCGTTGACCCCATCCGATGTTTCTCCTAGGTTTCGGTCGACCCTGAACACTGGAGGCGGTAGATGAGATCCACGCTCAGGCGCATTTCCATGGCCGCCGTCGCGGCCATGGCCGTTCTCACCGCGGCACTGCCGGGCACCGCGACGGCCCAGGGAGAGCAGGGGCGGCAGGGGCGTACGTACTACGTCGCCACCTCGGGCTCCGACCGGGACAGCGGCAGCCGGAGCCACCCCCTGCGCACCATCAGCCGCTGCACCGACCTGGTCCGGCCCGGGGACACCTGCCTGATCCACCGCGGCACCTACCGCGAGCGGGTCGCCCCGCCCTCGGGCCTCGCGGGGGCCCCGGTCACCCTCGCGGCGTACGGGGACGGGCCGGTCACCGTCGACGGGACGCGCACCGTGACCGGCTGGAAGGACGCGGGCGGCGGTCTGGTGGCCGCCGATGTGAGCCTGCCGCTCGCCCGCGACGAGAACGCGCTGTTCCTCGACGGCGGCCGCGCCATGGAGGGCCGCTGGCCCAACTCCGGCCCCGATCCGCTCAATCCGTCCTGGGCGGTCGCCGAGCGCAGCTCCACCGACCAGCACATCAACGACCCCGACCTGCCGGCCGGTGACTTCAACGGCGCCACCGTCCATCTGTGGGCCGGATCCAACCCGTGGAGCCAGCAGACCGGCACCGTGACCGCCACCGCGGACGGCGCCCTCGATTTCAAGGGCGGCAATTACCGCTGCACCCCGCTGTGCATGGGCGACCAGACCTACCGCAACTATTACCTGGTGGGTGCGAAGGCCACGCTCGACCAGCCCGGCGAGTGGTATTACGACACGGGCGAGAAGCGGCTCTACCTGGTCCCGCCCAAGGGCGGCATGGCGGGCCACACGGTGACCGCGAAATACGAGAAGTGGGGCCTGGACCTTTCCGGCAGCTCCCATGTCACCGTCCGCGGGCTCGGTGTGTGGGGCACCTCGCTGCGCACCGGGGAAAAGAGCACCGGTGTGCTGGTGGAGGGGCTGCGCGCCCGCTATCTCTCCGAGTTCTCCACGCTGCCCATGCCACGCGACGACGAGCTGGCCATCCCGCCGGGCGAAGGACACATCGTCGCCTCCCGGGTGCTCGACTCCGGCGTCCAGATCCTCGGCACCGGCAACACGCTGCGGGACAGCGACATCGGATACTCCGCGGGGACCGGTGTGCTGCTGCGCGGCAGTGGCAACACCATCACCAACAACTACATCCACGACGTGGGCTGGATGGGCAGCTACACCCCCGGCATCGAGATCAACGGCAGCGGCCAGACCGTCACCCACAACACCGTGCGGCGCACCGGCCGAGCGAGCATCGACACCTCCTGGCAGCTCAACGGGGTGCCCTTCAAGGACAACCGCATCGCCTACAACGACCTGTCCGAGGCGATGCGCACCTCCCGCGACGGCAGCCCCTTCTACGTCTGCTGCAACCTGGACGCGACCGGTACGAGCATCGACCACAACACCGTCCATGACGCGGACGGCCAGGTCGGCTACTACATCGACAACTCCTCCAGCCAGTTCCTGCTGCACCACAACGTGGCGTACAACACCGGCACCCGCGGCACCTTCTTCAACGGCCACAGCGGGGTCAGCCTCGGCAACCGCGACCACAACTCGACGTACGGGGCGGGCGTCTCCACCGCCGTGCGGCTGAGCGGCGCGACGGACGCCACCGGTACGTACGTCAGCAACGACGTGGCGCTCGCCCCGATGGAGATCTCCGGGCCGGGCGATCCCGGCCCCGTGGTGCGCAACAACCTGCTGCCACCGGCCGACCCCCGGTACACCGACGCCCGCAACGGCGAGCTGTGGCCACGGGCCGGATCTCCCGCCATCGACGCGGGCGAGAAGGTCGACGGGGTGACCACCGGGGTACGCGGCGCCGGGCCCGACCAGGGCGCGTACGAGTACGGGGCGCCGATCTGGTCGGCCGGGTGCAACCTGGCCGGGTGTGAGTCGCGGGTGCGCAACGACGGGTGGAAGGCCGCCTTCTCCGGGGGCGGCGACGCGTCGGCCGCCGTCGACGGTGTGCAGACCACCCAGTGGAAGGCGGGCACCGCCCAGGCCGCCAGGCAGGCGCTGACCCTCGACCTGGGCGCGGCGAAGTCCTTCTCCCGGCTGGCGGTCGACGCCGGTCTGGACGCCACGGGCCACCCGTACGGCTTCACGGTGTCCGTCAGCCGCGACGGCCAGGACTGGGGCGCCCCCGTCGCCCGCGTCGCGGGCCGCTCCTTCACCCAGGACGCGGTCTTCGAGCAGCGCACGGCGCGGTATGTACGGATCGAGCTGACCGCGACCGGTGACGTCCCGTGGGCGGTGAACGAGATCCGGCTGTACGCGGACGGGCCGGACGCGGCCAGTACGCTGCAGGCCGAGCGGGCGGAGGTGCTGCGCGGCGGCTCGCGCGGCGACGCGGCGACGGGCGTGCTGGGCTCCGGCGGTCTGGTCGGCTTCCGACAGGTCGCGTTCGGGGCGGACGCCGCCGAGCGGCTGACGGTGCGGATGGCGTCGGCGGGCTGCGGCAGTCGCTGCGCGCTGCGGCTGCGGCTGGACGGCCCCGAGGGCCGGGTGGTGGCGACACTGCCGGTGCGGGACACGGGCGGCGCGGACCAGTGGCGGGAGAAGTCGGTGCGGCTCGCGCGCGGGGTGACGGGCACGCATGACGTGTACCTCGTCGCGACGGGCGCGCGGAAGGTGGCCGCGGTCGACTGGCTGACGCTGCGCGGCTGACCCATCCGATGAGCGCGGCTGGAGCGCCTCGGTTCGTCAAGGGCGGCCGAGGCGCTCCAGCCGTTCGTCCACCCCGGGGCACAGTTCCCGGGCCGTGTCCAGGAAGGCCGCGAGGACCGGCGAGCGGTCCTGGGCGCGGAAGGACATCACCAGATCGGGCAAATCCACGCGCGGGCTCACCTCGCACACCCAGGTGCCCGGCCGTGGGGCCGCCCGCAGACACGCCGGGCCGAGCCCCACCCCGACGCCGCACGAGGCCAGTCCGATGATGGTGTGCACGTCGCGGGCGTCGGTGACCCCGCCGCCCGGCGCGGCCGCCCCGGTTCCGTCGCCCAGCAGCGCGTCGAGCCATCCGGCGACCACCGGTTCCTCGTCCTCGGGGGCCACGATCAGATGCTGCCCTCTGAGCTGCTCGACGCCCACTCTCGGCTGCCCGGCCAGCGGATGGGCGCCCCCGACGACCGCGACCAGATGGTCCCGGCCGACCGTGAGCGACACCAGGTCCTCGGCCCCGGCGCCCCGGGGCGCGCCGCGCCCGATGCTGATGTCCAGCTCGCCGTCGAGCAGGGCCGTCGCGGACTGGCAGGTCGACATCTCGTGCAGTCCCAAGCGCACCTCGGGGCGCTCCCGGATGAACCGGCCGAGCAGGGACGGCAGCAGTTCCAGCAGCGCCGAGCCGATGAAGCCGAGCCGCAGCCTGCCGGTCTCGCCCCGGGCGGCCCGGCCCGCGTCGGACACGGCGCCCGACATCTCGGCCAGTGCCCGCCGCGCCCTGGCCAGGAACGCCTCTCCCGCAGCGGTCGGGAATACGCCGCGCGCCGTACGGTCGAAGAGCCGGGCGCCCAACTCCCGCTCCAGCGCTGCGATTTGCTGGGACAGCGGGGGCTGGGCGATGCCGAGGGAAGCGGCCGCCCGGCCGAAGTGCTGGTGGTCGGCCAGGGCCAGGGCGTATCGCAGGTGTCGTGCTTCCACAGGGCGATGATATCGAGGGGGTATCGGAGGGCCGGTCGTGAGATATGGCCCTGGATGACGCCCGGCAGCCGGGGTGGACTGTCGCCATGAGCGATCGGCCACTCCTGGCCAGGAAAGGGTGTTCAGCGATGATTTTCGACCATCACGGAGACTCCGTCCGCACGAACCGTGCCACCGTCAACGGGACGAGCCTCCACTACCGGACGGGCGGATCCGGTCCGGCGGTGGTGCTGCTGCACGGTGTGCCCAAGACGGGCTACCACTGGCGCCACCTCGTCCCGAAGCTGACGCCGCGGCACACGGTCGTCGTCCCCGACCTGCGGGGCCTCGGCGACTCCGCCCGTCCCGCGGGCGGCTACGACTCCGCGACGATGGCCGACGACATCGCCGCGCTCATGGCACGCCTCGGACACGGCTCCTACAGCGTGATGGGCGAGGACTGGGGAGCGGTGATCGGCTACCAGCTCGCCGCCCGGCACCGCGACCACGTCAACGCCCTCGTGTTCGCCGAGGCGTTGTTCCCCGGGTTCGGCTTCGAGGACCACACCGCGCTCACCGAGGACAACGTCTCCAGCGGGATGCACCTGTGGCATCTGGGCTTCTATTTCCAGCCGGACGTGCCCGAGATGCTGATCGTCGGGCATGAACGCGAACTGATCACCTACATGATCAAGAACGAGCGCAGCCTTCCCGACACCGCCACTCCCGACGCGGTCGACGAATACGTGCGCTGCTACTCCATGCCCGGTGGCATCCGCGCCATGCTCGCCGTCTACCGCGCCATGCTCGTCGACGCCGAACAGAACCGGCGAGCGGCGCGGAAGGCGCTGGACGTCCCGGTTCTGGCACTCGGCGGCTCGGCGTTCATCGGCGACCGGAACGAGGCCCAGATGCGGCTCATGGCCCGCGATGTCACGGGCCATGTCTTCGACGCCGGACACGACCTCGCCGAGGAGGTACCGGACGAGGTCGCCGCCGTGGTGCTGCCGTTCCTGGCGGGACGGGGCTGACGCCACCGGCGCGTCCGGCGCGCCGAACGGCTCGTTTCACCGGTGCCCGGGGCTCCCGCCGATGGCACAGTGATCGCATGGACTTCGCCATCGCCTTCCACCGCGAGATTCTGGCGTTCGAGGCCGTCGCCCGCCGGGCCGCCGACGAGGACACGGCGCCACTCGTGCCGTCGTGTCCCGGCTGGTCGATGGCCGATCTGGTGCTGCATCTGGGAGGTGTGCACCGCTTCGTCGCCCGGATCATCGAGGACGGGCTGGCGGAGCCGCCGGACCTCACGGACGTGGCAGTCTTCGCCCTCCCCGAGGACCGCGCCGGCTGGCCCGCGCCGGAGGGCGGACCGCACCGCGAACCGGTGCCACCGGGCCTGGTCGAGTGGTTCGCCGACGGGGCCCGGGCGCTGGAGGCGCACTTCCGTAACGGCGATCCGGAGCAGCGGGTGTGGACCTGGTCGCGGGAGCAGACTGCCGGATTCTGGTGGCGGATGCAGACCATCGAGGCGGCGCTGCACCGCTGGGACGCCGAGAGTGCGCTCGGGGCGCCCGGGCCCGTCGAGGCCGCACTCGCGGCGGATGCCATCGCCCAGACGTTCGAGGTCATGGCCCCGGCCCGGCGCGCCTGGAAGGAGGCGCCACCGGGCGAGGGCGAGCGGTTCCGGCTGCGGCAGACGGACGGACCGGGCGTCTGGACGGTGTCCTTCGAGGGCGACGAGGTACGGCTCGACGGGGACCCCGCCGGGCCGTGCGACCTCGAACTGACCGGATCCGCCTCGGACTTGATGCTCTTCCTCTGGCAGCGGATCCCCGCCGACCGGCTGGCTCGGGTGCGGGGCGAGAGGGCGATGGCCGACCGCTACTTCACCCTCGTCCCGCCGGTGTGACGGCCCGCGCGACCACCCGGTTCACTCCGGCCGCTGGTCGTACTCCTGGGAGATGACCTCGACGCGCCGCGTGCTCTGGTCGACGCGTACGGTGTCGAGCCCCAGGGATTCGAGCTGCCTGATCGCGTCCGCCTCCGCCACCGGGTCCAGCACCCGCAGGGCGATGGCCGGGTCCTCGCCACCGTCCGCGGGCAGACCCGCGAGCAGTGACTTCATCAGCCGGTCGGAGCTGCCCTCGGGTGCCTCCGCGCCGACGGCCATGTGCACCATCAGCTGCTCCACACCGGTCTCGTTCCACCGGGCGTGCGCGATCCACACCGCGTGCACCCCGGGGAAGTCCAGCAGCCGGTCGCGCAGGGCGTCGCGCAGGGCCACCGCGCGCGGATGGGTGGACCGGGCGAGGGTCAGCGTACGGTCCTCGGGGAGCCGCTGGCCGCGCTGCTGGAGGACCTGGTGCAGCAGGGACATGGGCACCCCGGCATAGCCCTGGGGAGAGAACACCGACAGGGTCGCCACCTTGGTCTGCCGCTCGATGTCCAGCAGCCGCGCCACATCACAGTGCACCGCCCCGGCGGCCTCCGGAAGCCGCTCCCGGCAGCACTGTTCGCTGGTGTATCCGGGCAGGCTCGGGCCGCTTCCCTCCATCCCGACGAACATCACCGAGCCGTTCGCGTCCGCGGGCACGAACACCCCGAAGTCGACGATGGCGTTGAGCAGTTGTTCTCCTTCGGTCCGGGCGGCCTGACGGTCGAGTATGTCGGCGAGTACCGGGTTCCCTGTTGTTGTCACGCCCCGAGCATAGAAGCGGTCCATCCAGGTGACGACGGCCGGGTTCCCGGGCGCCGCCGCCGGGTCGCGTACCCGTACTCGCGGTGTGCGGATGCCACCATGAGCGGGCGGGGACGACGAGCGAGGGAGCCACGCGTGAAGAGCGCAGATCTGCTGGCCGACGCCTTCGGCCGGGTGCGGGAGGCCGTGCACGAGGCGGTCGGGGGGCTCACCCCGGACGACCTGGTCGTGCGCCTCGACGACGGCGCGAACTCCATCGCCTGGCTGGTGTGGCATCTGACCCGCGTCCAGGACGACCACGTCTGCGACGCCGCCGGTATCGAACAGGCCTGGACCGCCGAGGGCTGGTACGAGCGGTTCGGGCTGCCGTTCTCCCCGACGGCCACCGGCTACGGCCACCGCGGCCGGGACGTGGCCAGGGTCCGGGCCACGTCCGATCTGCTCACCGGGTACCACGACGCCGTGCACGAGCGGACCGTCGCCTACGTACGCGAACTGCGCAACGCCGATCTGGACGAGGTGGTGGACGAGGCGTGGACCCCGCCGGTGACCCTCGGGGTGCGGCTGGTCAGCGTCATCGATGACGACCTGCAGCACGCGGGGCAGGCGGCGTTCATCCGCGGCGCGCTCGGCAGACGCTGAGCGATTCGGCGAACCACGCGGCCAGGTTTTGCCGTCATTGACATGCAGGTGTTTGCCTGCATAACGTGAAGCGTGAGTTCGGAGATGGACAAGGTCTTCAAGGCGCTGGCCGACCAGACCCGGCGGTATCTGCTGGACCGCCTACACGAGCGGGGCGGTCAGACGCTCGGGGAGCTGTGCGAGCGCCTGGCGATGACACGGCAGTCGGCGACCCAGCACCTGGGGGTCCTGGAGGCCGCCAATCTGGTCAGCGTGGTGCGTCGGGGGCGGGAAAAACTGCACTACCTCAACCCCGTTCCCCTCCATGAGGTGCAGGAACGGTGGATCGACAAGTTCGAGCGCCCCCGCCTGAGAGCGCTCGGCGCGGTGAAACGACAAGCGGAGGACGCCATGGCCGAGAGGCCGACGTACAGCTACGTCATCTACATCGAAAGCACCCCGGAGAAGGTCTGGCACGCGCTGACCGACGCCGACCTCACGGCCGCGTACTGGGGCCACAGCAATGTGTCCGACTGGCAGCCCGGCTCGGCCTGGGAGCACCGGCGTACGGACGGCAGCGGCATCGCCGACGTCGTGGGCACCGTCGTGGAGAGCGTGCCGCCCGAGCGCCTGGTGACCACCTGGGCGGCCCCCGGTACGGAGCCCGCCGGCGGCCCGTCCCGGGTCACCTTCGAGATCGAGCCGCACGAGGAGATCGTCCGGCTCACCGTCACCCATGAGAACCTGGCCGACGAGGCCGAGCGCGAGCAGGCGGCCGGTGGCTGGGCGGCGGTGCTGTCCAACCTCAAGTCCCTGCTGGAGACCGGAAGCCCGCTGCCGCGCGAGCCCTGGCGAGTGGGGCGCTGAGCGACGACCGCCCGGAGGCGGCCATCACCCGGCGGCCACCCCGGGGGCGCGCTGCCGGATCGGGGTGCACACCCCCACCGCCACGATGAGCAGGAACAGGGCGGCAGACCCGAGCAGCGGGCCGCGCACCCCGAACCGCGCCACCAGCGCGGTGAGTCCGGCGGCGCCCAGCGGGGCGAGCGAGTTGTGCAGCGTCCAGAAGGCCGAAGTGACCCGGCCGAGCAGGTGGTCCGGGGTCACCGCCTGGCGCAAGGACATCGAGGAGATACCCGCGAGGGCCATGCCGAACTGGTAGCACAGCACCGTCACCGTCGTCCCCCAAACGGTGGTGGACCGGGACAGCAGGCCCAGCGCCAGCGCGCACAGCGTGTACGAGCCCAGCCAGCACACGCCGAACCCCCACACCCGCCGCAACACCGGGATGAGCACGGCGGCCAGGACGGTCCCGGCGCCCGCCACGCCCATCACGACGCCGACCGTGCGGTCGCTCTCGTCCAGCCCCTCGCGTATCTGGTAGATGAAGACGTCGGTCATGCCCAGGCTGAGCAGCGAGACGCCGGTGAGCAGCACGGTGAGCCAGCGCAGGACCGGCGCCCGCCACAGGAAGACGAACCCGGCCAGGAACTCCTGCTTCGCCCTGCGCCACCCGGTGGTGACCCCGGCGGGCGGCGTGGCGTCCTCGGCCGCCGCCTCCCGGAATCTGATCAGCGAGAGCGCGAGGGCCGAGGCGGCAAAGCTCGCCGCGTTCACCGCGATCGCCGCCGTCGGCCCGAGCAGCCCGGACAGCCCGCCCGCCAGCATCGGCCCCGCGATGAAGGCCATCGCGTTCGTCGTGGTCAGCCGCCCGTTGGCCTCGATGATCCGCTCGGTGTCCACCAGATTGGGTACGGCGGCGACATACGTGACCTTGAAGACCATGTCGAAGACCGCGGCCAGCGCCATCACCACATAGAGCAGCCAGACCTGGGGACCGGCCAGGGCCCAACTGGCGGGGATGAGGGCGAAGAGGACCACCCGGACGCCATCGCACACGATCATCAGCTGGCGCCGGGGCAACCGGTCGACCAGGATGCCCGCGAACAGCCCGGTGCCGATCGACGCGACGCCCGCGACGGCCGTCAGCAGCCCCATGTGGACGACCGACCCGGTGGCCTTGAGCACCAGCAGCGGCAGCGCCACCAGGGCGAAGGCGTTGCCCAGTTCGGAGAAGGTCTGCCCGCACCAGAAGACGGTGAAATCACGGTTGGCCCACAACGGCCGCCGTCCCGCGACCGCCCCTGCCTTCACCGCCCCTGACGCTTCCGCCGGGCGGTGCGCGGTGCGCCGAGGGCGTCCCCGCTCTCCCGTACCGTGACACCGAGGGCCTGGGCGAACCTCGGTGCCAGCTCCAGGAGTTGGGCGCCGGTGATGGTGGCGCCGCGCAGCGCGTCGATCCCTTCGGTGATGTCCAGCCGGGTGGCGTCGCGCAGATCGACGCGGGTCATGCGCGCGTTGCCGCACCGCACCCCGTCCAGTGTCGACCCCGGGAACGCGACGTCCGTCAGCTTCGCCCCGCCGAGGTCGGTGTCCCGCAGGAGACAGTCCGCGAAGGTGACCTCCCGCAGGTCGGCGGTGCGCAAGTTGACCGATTCGAACTTGCAGCGGTGGAAGGTCACGCGGTGCATCGACGTGCCGAACATCTCCAGTCCGGCGAGTACGCAGCCGATCAGCTCACCGTCCAGCCAGTCGCCGTCCGCGAGGTCGGAGCCGACCCAGCGCACTCCGTCCAGCCAGACGTCGTTGAAGCGGGCCCCACGGTAGCGGCCTCCGGTGAACGTCACGGCGGAGAAGGCGGATTCGAGGAAGCGGGCCTGTCCGGCGTCGGCCCCCTCGATTTCCCCGCCGTCGAAGTGGACGGTGTCGTAGTCCCCGTCCACGGTCAAGGAGCCGTCGAACGGGCGCAGATGGCCCGCGTACGGCAGGTCGGCGAGCTGACGCGGGGATGACATGGCGAAACCTCATTTCCGGGGCACCACCGGCCCGGGTGCGCGGTGTGCGAGAGCGGTGGTGGATCGATAGTGCCATTCAACTTCTGCGTTCCCGACCGTTGACATGTGGTGTAAGCCACTCCTACCTTCGGGCAAGCCGGTTCGGGTCTCCGGCGCTCCTTCGATATTTCGAACGCGTGGATCTCCCGAGAGGTATGCGTCAGTGGTGTCGAACCGGTTCGACCAGCAGCCCCCGCCCGTCAACATCGGCGAGATCGCCCGTCTCGCCGGCGTGTCGCGCAGCACGGTCTCGTACGCGCTCAGCGGCAAGCGGCCGATCTCCGACCGCACCCGGCAGCGCATCCAGCGGGTCATCGAGGACCAGGGCTTCCAGCCGAACGCCAGCGCCCGCGCGCTGGCCCACGGCCGCACCCGCACCCTCGGGCTGGTGTTTCCGACTGTCAGCCGCCGCTACACCGACATGCAGCTGGACTTCATCAACAGCGTGGTCGACGCCGCCGCCGCGCACGACCACGACATCCTGCTCTCGCGCAGCGACGGCGACGGCGACGACTCCTTCCGCCGTCTGGTCGGCGAACGGCGGGTCGACGGCGCGCTGCTGATGGAGATCCGGGCGCCCGACTCGCGGGTGGAGCCGCTGGTCCGCTCGGGCTTCCCGTTCGTGTCGATGGGGCACACCGAGGACACGGCCACGCTGTCCTGGGTCGATCTGGACTTCGCGGAGCTGACCGCCGCCTGTGTGCGCCATCTCGGGCGGCTCGGCCATCGCCATCTCGCGCTGGTGGGCCGGCCCCGGGAGCTGTTCGACGCCGGATACGTGCCCGCGCTCCAGGGGCGGACCGGGTTTCTGCGGGCCACCGCGGAACTCGGGCTCACCGGCGAGGTCCACCACTGCGGCGACGACGCGGACTCGGGCCAGGCCGTGGTGGCGCGGCTCCTGGACCGGGACCCGCGCACCACCGCGGTCGTCACGCTCAACGAGGCGGCGCTGGTGGGCCTGTACCGGGGGCTCGGCCTCGCGGGGCGTTCCGTACCCGGCGACTTCTCGGTGACCGGAGTGGCGGCGGCCCGCTGGGCGGAGGCCGTCACACCGATGATGACCGGCGCCGACGTGCCCTCCGACCTGATGGGACGGCTCGCCGTGGAACTGCTGCTGGAACGGCTGGAGGCCCCGGCCGCGGCGCCCCGGCAGCATCTGCTCACCCCTTCGCTCACCCCGCGCGCCAGCACGGGCCCGGCACCGCATCGCAACTGACCGACTCACCCCTCGGAGACGCACATGGCCAACCGAGCCAACAGGCCCCCGGCTGCCGCCGGGAGCCCCCTCCCCCGCCGCTCCTTCCTGCGGATATCGGGCTCCGGGCTGCTCGCCGCGGGGCTGGCCGGTCCCCTCACCGCCTGCGGCGGCGGGGACGGCGGATCGTCGGGCAAGAACCTCGTCTGGTGGGACTACCTCGTCGAGGACGCCCGTCAGCCGGGCATCAAGGCCCTGATCGCCGACATCGAGAAGAGCGTCCCCGGGCTGAAGATCACCCGCCGGACCTTTCCGTACGCCGAGCTGGAGCCCGCCATCATCAAGGGCGCCGCCTCCGGCGATCTGCCGGACCTGGCGATCGTCGACAACACCTCGATGAACTCCCTCGCCCCGCAAGGGCTGCTCACCGACCTCACCGACCGGGTGAAGAAGTGGGGGCAGGCCGACGCGTACTACAAGGGCCCGTGGAGCAGCGGGGTCATCGACGGCAAGACCTACTCGGTCCCCAACAACGCCAACTGCCTGGCCCTTTACTACAACACCGAGCTGCTGGAGAAGGCGGGCGTCCAGCCGCCGAAGACCTGGGACGAGCTGTCCGCGGCGGCCCGCAAGCTCACCAGGGGCAGCACCTTCGGGCTGGCGATGAGCGCCATCAAGACGGAGGAGGGGGTCTTCCAGCTCCTGCCCTTCCTGTGGTCGGCGGGCGCCGACCTGGACACCTTCGCCACCGGTGGCGCCACCGCGCTCGGCTATCTGGGGGAGCTGGTACGAGCGGGCGCGCTCTCCAAGCAGTGCGTGGGCTGGACCCAGCAGGACGTCAACACCCAATTCACCTCGGGCCGCGCGGCCATGCAGATCAACGGGCCGTGGCAACTGCCCGGCCTCAAGCAGCAGTCCTCGGTGAAGTGGGGTGTGGTGCCCCTTCCGGTGGACAAGGAGCCCGCGAGCTGCCTCGGCGGGGAGAACTGGGTGATCCTGAAGACCAGCGGTCAGGCGGACCAGGCGTGGCGGGCCATCGAGCACAGCCAGCGGAAGAAGCCGCTGGCCGCCTATCTGGGGTCGGTGGGGCTGCTGCCCGCGCGCAGCGACATGGCGGACAGCGGCGACTGGGCCACCGACCCCACCCTGAAGGTGTTCGTGCGGGAGTTCGCCAACGCCCGGCCGCGCGCGTACGGCGAGCACTATCCGCAGATGTCGAAGGCCATGGCCGAGGCGCTGCAAGCCACCCTGACCGGTAGCTCCTCCCCCGGAGCCGCCGCGAAGAAGGCGGCGGACGCCATCACGCCCCAGCTGTCGAAGTAGCGGGGCCGCGATGACCACTCGGAGCCTCCAGACGCGCCGCACCCGGGCCGGATACGGGATGTCGGCGCCCGCGCTGCTCTTCCTCGGCGCGACCATGCTCTTCCCGCTCGTCTACAACCTCTGGACCTCGGTCCACCAGGTGGAGATCGGCGATCTGGTCACCGGCGACTGGGCGTTCAACGGCGCCGACAACTACGACGCGGTGGTCTCCGAGGGCGCCTTCTGGCACGCCGCCCGGATCTCGCTGCTGTTCACGGCCGGTTCGCTGGTCTTCCAGTTCACCATCGGCTTCGCGCTGGCGCTGCTGTTCGTCCGGCAGTTCCCGCTGGCCGGGCTGTTCCGGGGGCTGATGCTGGTGGCGTGGCTGCTGCCGCCCATCGTCAGCGGCACCCTGTTCCGCTGGATGCTGGACGCCGACTCGGGCGCGTACAACGAACTGCTGCACACCATCGGGCTGGACGCGCTGGCCCACAACTGGCTGACCGACCCGGACACCGCGCTGCCCGGTGTCATCGCCGCCAATGTGTGGGTGGGCGTGCCCTTCAACATGCTGCTGCTCCTGGTCGGGCTCCAGTCGATCGACCCCACCCTCTACGAGGCGGCAGCCATCGACGGCGCCGGTCCCCGGCAGCGGCTGCGCCACGTCACCCTGCCGCTGATGCGGCCGGTGGCGGCGGCGGTGCTGCTGCTCGGCCTGGTGTACACCTTCAAGGTCTTCGACCTGGTCTTCGTGCTGACCGGCGGCGGTCCCGTCGACTCCACGACCGTCCTCCCCCTCTACGTCTACGAGTCGGCGTTCAAGCTCTTCCAGCTCGGCCGGGGCGCGGCGGCGGGCACCCTGCTGCTACTCGTACCGCTGGTGGTGGCCGTGGCGTACGTCCGCAGGCTGCGCAAGGAAGGAGCCGCCGCATGACCCGCCCCCGCCGCCCCTGGCTGCTGACCCTGGTCGCGGGCGTCATCACCGCCTTCTTCCTGCTGCCGCTGTACTGGATGATCGCCACCTCGCTGAAACGCCCCGACGAGGTGCTCAGCTCACCGCCGCAGTGGTTTCCCTCGCCGCTGAGCGGTGAGAGCTACGCGCGGGCGCTGGACAAGCCGATGCTCGGGCAGGCCCTGTTCAACAGCGTCGCCATCTCGCTGGGTGTGGTGGCGCTGACCCTGGTGCTCGCGGTGCCGCTCACCTACGCGGTGGCGCGCATCCGGATGCGCGGCTCGGCGGCCATGGTGCTGTCGCTGCTGGTGGCGCAGCTGCTGCCGAGCATCGTGCTGGCCGCTCCGCTGTTCATCGTGCTCCGGGACGCCGGGCTGAACAACACCCTGCTGGGTCTGGTGATCGCGGACACCACCCTCACCCTGCCCTTCGCGGTGATCGTGCTGCGGCCGCTGGTGCGCGCCATGCCCGCCGAGATCGAGGAGGCGGCGCTGGTGGACGGCTGCGGACTGCCGGGGGTGCTGTGGCGGATCGTGCTGCCGGTGATGCGGCCGGGGCTGATCGCGGTCGGCGCCTTCTCCTTCCTGCTCGGCTGGGGCGAGTTCGTGTTCGGCATCACGGTGAACAGCGACCCCGGGGTCCAGCCGGTCACCGTGCTGCTCAACACGTTCGTCGGCCAGACCGGCACCGCCTGGGGGCCGCTGATGGCTGCTGCCACGATCGTCAGCGTGCCGGTGGTGTGTGTCTTCGCGATGCTCCAGCGGTTCATCGTGGGCGGGCTCACCGCCGGAAGCGTCAAGTCCTGACGGTCCTTTCACCGCCGGTGGAGGGTCCAGGACCAGCGGTACGTTCCCGCGCCCAGCCGGTAGCGGGGCAGGGTGTCCGGTCCGCAGGACGCGGTGCCAAGGCCCCGGTGGGCGGCGTCGAGGTGCACCACGCACCGCGGCCTGGGCGCCAGTTCACCGTGGTGGGTGGCGGTGGCCAGGTCGGCCGCCCGGTGGCGGGTGACCGACACCTGCCGCGGCTCGTCCAGCCGTACGGCCAGCCCGCCGCCCGCGTCCGACGACAGCAGCGAGAAGTGGCGCACCCCGTGCCGCCCGCCGCTCTCCTGCGGCCTGAGGTACGGGGTGAACAGCCGGTCCACGCGGACGCTGTGGTGGCCGACCGGCCCGCCCGCGCAGCGGTCCGGGTACGTCTCCCAGGGGCCCTGGCCGTACCACTCCAGATGGTCGAGGCCGCACACCGTCTCGAAGACCGTGCCCACGCGGGCGGCGTCGGTCAGCGCCTCGGGGAGGGTGGCCGTCTCCTCCACCAGCAGGCCGCCGTCCGGCAGCGGGGTGAAGACCTGGAGGTGTTCGACGGTGCCCGCGGCGGTCGGATACGCGCCGCGCACCAGGGTCCGGGCGCCGTCGTGGTCGACCGAGAGGGGGTCGCGCTCCAGCCGGTCGAGGCCCAGGGCTCGCCAGTGGTCGGCGGCGCCGCCCAGCAGATCGTTGTCAGTGGGCGCGCGCCACAGGCTGAGCACGGGCGGGGAGGTCAGCAGCGGATGGCGCAACAGGCCGTCCGCGTCGAGGGAAACGGCCGGGCCGGAGGCGGTCGCGGGCGCGAGCGCGGGCCGTTCGCGGAGCCGGACCTGCGGGACGCACACCTCGGTGCCGCGTGGCGCCCAGGGCTCGTCTCGCCGGGTGGTGACCCGGAGCGTGAGCCATGCCTCGCCGCCGTCCGCGGGCAGCCGGTCCACCAGCTCGGGTGGCGGGGCGAGGCGCGCCGACGCCCCGGGCGGGAGGGCTGCGGGCAGTGCGGCCGGGGCGGTGCGGGTGCCCGCGTCCTCCGCCGTGTCCTCCAGGGACAGCCGCCACTCGGCGGTCAGCCAGGACAGGTCGCGGAAGTGCTGCGCGTTGGTGACGCGCACCGAGCCGTCCGGTTCGCGTGACAGCCGTACGGGGGCGGCGAGTTCGCGGTGTTCGTACAGGGCGGGTTTCGGGGTGCGGTCGGGGAAGACCAGTCCGTCCGCGCAGAACGCGCCGTCGTTCGGGGTGTCGCCGAAGTCGCCGCCGTACGCCCAGCGGTAGCCCTCGGCGGCCACGCCGTGGGCGTACGCGCCCTCGCCACCGCGGCCCGCCGGGCGGCCCGCCGGGCGGCCCGCGGCGCGGCCGGTGGTGCGCTGGAGCAGTCCGTGGTCCCAGAACTCCCAGATGAAACCGCCCTGGA
>NZ_JBVIZF010000017.1:85338-140804 GCF_055591805.1 Streptomyces sp. NPDC041200
CGGGGTGGCCTCGATGGCGGCCCAGTGGTCGGCGAGGGTGCCGTTGCTGTTGCCCATGGCGTGCGAGTACTCGCACAGGATGAGCGGTTTGATCTGCTCGCCGGAGGTGGCGTGCGCCACGATCTCGTCCAGCGAGGCGTACATCGGGCAGACGATGTCGCTCGCCACATCGGGCGAGGCCCAGCCGGTCTTGGCCGCGCCCTCGTACTGGAGCGGACGGGTCGGATCGTAGCGGCGCAGCCACCCGGCGGCCGCGTCGTGGTTGGCGCCGTAGTCGCTCTCGTTGCCCAGCGACCAGATGATGACACTCGGGTGGTTCTTGTCCCGGAGCGCCATGCGCGCGACCCGGTCGGTGAAGGCGGCCAGGTAGCGCGGATCGTCGGCGATCTCGTGGGCGTGGTCGTGGCTCTCGATGTCCGCCTCGTCGACCAGGTAGAGGCCGAGTTCGTCGGCGAGGTCGAGGAGCGCGGGATCGTTGGGGTAGTGCGAGGTGCGGACGGCGTTGAAGCCGAAGCGCTTGATGGTCTCCAGGTCAGCGCGCGTCTCCGCGGGGGTGACCGTGCGCCCGGTGAGCGGGTGGAAGTCATGCCGGTTGACGCCGCGGATGAACACCCGCTCGCCGTTGACCAGCAGGTCCCGGCCCTCGACGGCGACGGTGCGGAACCCCACGCGGTGGTGCGAGGTGTCGGCGGCCGATCCGTCGGGGCGGTGCAGCCGTACGGTGAGCCCGTACAGCTCGGGCGTCTCGGCGGACCAGGTGCGGACGCCGGGCACGGCCAGCCGCAGCCGTGCCTCGCCGAGGAAGTCCGAGACCCGCGCCTCCTCGGCGCACCACGCGGCGTACTCCTCGTCCACGGCCAGGTCCCCGACCCCGTCGAGGTGGGCCGAGACCCGCCACCCGGCGGGCAGCGCGCCGTACGCCGAGCGCGCCTGGACGTCGACCCGCAGCCGTCCGTCCGCCGGGGCGGTGATCCGCACATCGGCCAGGTGCAGCGGATCGGTGGCGTAGACGAGGACCGGCCGGGTGAGGCCGCCGTGCCACCACTGGTCCTGGTCCTCGATGTGCGAGGCGTCGGACCACTTCACCACGGTCAGCCGGAGGGTGTCGGCCGCCCCGGGGTGTACCGCGTGGCTGATGTCGAACTCGCTCGCGAGGTGGGAGTCCTTGCCGATGCCCACCGGGCGGCCGCCCACCTCGGCGAGCAGCACGCTCTCGGCGGCGCCGACCTGGAGGACGATGCGGCGGCCCGCCCACGCGGCCGGGATGTGGAACTCCCGCTCATGCACTCCGGTGGGGTTGTCGGCGGGCGGGTGCGGCGGGTACTCCGGCCAGGGCATGCGCCAGTTGGTGTACCGGGGGATGTCGCCCATGTCCTGGGTGGTCCAGGGCCCGGGGACCTCCAGCCGGGTCCAGGTGTCACCCGGCAAAGTGGCGGGTCCTGGCAGCAGCTGGAAGCGCCACGGGCCGTCCAGGGAGAGGCTGCCGGGCCTGCGGTCGACCGCGTGCATCGGCAGCCGTCGCCAGGAGGTCAGCTCGGGGGAATCCCACGGCCGCAGCTCGCCCCACAGGGAAGGGGGTACGGACATCAGCGGATGGCCCCCTTGCCGAGGTCCGCCATGATCTGCCGGGCGCCGATGAAGAACACCACGAGCAGCGGGAGCAGCGCGAGCAGCGCCCCGGCCATCACCATGCCGTAGTCGGTGGTGCCATGGACGCTGTTGAGCTGGGACAGCGCGACCTGGAGCGTCACATGGTCCGGGTTGATCAGCGCGATCAGCGGCCAGGCGTAGTCGTTCCACTGGCCCATGAAGGTGAAGATGCCGAGGAAGGCGAGGCCCGGCCGGACCACGGGCAGCGCCACGTGCCAGTACTGCCGCAGGAAGCCACAGCCGTCCAGCCGGGACGAGTCCATCAGCTCGTCGTGGATGGCGCCCTTCATGTACTGGCGCATCCAGAAGATGCCGAAGGCGTTGGCCGCGGCCGGTACCACCAGGGAGGTGAGGGAGCCGATCCAGCCCAGCTTCGCCATGATGACGAACTGCGGGATGGCCTGGAGCTGGGCGGGCACCATGAAGATGCCCATCATCAGGACGAACAGCAGCCGTCGGCCGGGGAATTCGTACTTGGCGAACACGAAGGCCGCGAGTGAGTCGAAGAAGAGCACCAGGAAGGTCACGGAGGCCGCGACGATCAGGGTGTTGGCCATCGAGCCGAAGAAGTCGATGTTCTGGAAGAGATGGCGGACGTTCTCCAGGAAATGGGTGCCCGGCAGCAACTTCGGCGGGAACTGGAAGATCTCGGTCGACGTGCGGGTCGACATGACGATGGTCCAGTAGAAGGGGAAGAGCGAGAGCAGCACCCCGGCGATGAGCGAGATATGGAGGCTCAGCCCACGGGCACGTGTGCCCTTCATGCCCTTCACACCTTTTATACCCTGCATGACGGTCTCCCTACGCGTTTTCCTTGCGCTGCACCAGGCGCCAGTTGATGATCGAGAAGAGCGCGACGACGAGGAAGATGCCCCAGGCGATCGCGGCGCCGTAACCGAAGTCGTTGTTGTCGAAGCTCTGCTGGAAGAAGTAGAGGACCATCGTCTGGCCTGAGTTGCCGGGGCCGCCCGCGAAGGTCGAGGTGTTGTTGGTGTTGGAGAGCAGCACCTGGGGTTCGGTGAAGCTCTGCAGGCCGGTGACGGTCGAGACGATGAGGGCGAAGAGGATGATCGGCCGCATCATCGGCACGGTGATCCGGAAGAAGGTCTGCACGGGCCCCGCGCCGTCCACGCGGGCGGCCTCGTACAGCTCGGTCGGGATGGTCTGCAGCCCGGCGA
This sequence comes from Streptomyces sp. NPDC041200, assembly GCF_055591805.1. Classification (NCBI taxonomy): domain Bacteria; kingdom Bacillati; phylum Actinomycetota; class Actinomycetes; order Kitasatosporales; family Streptomycetaceae; genus Streptomyces; species Streptomyces sp. NPDC041200. The sequence goes on from NZ_JBVIZF010000017.1 coordinate 88,167, forward strand.
GGAAGATCAGCGCGTTGTAACCGGTCCACTGCCACGTCATCAGCACGGCGATGGCGACCTTGATGCCCCAGGCGGAGTTCAGCCAGGCCACCTGGTCCAGTCCGAGACCCTGCAGCACGGCGTTGGCGAGGCCGAAGTTGGTGGAGAAGACCGAGGAGAAGATGATCGCGACGGCCACGACGGACGTGACGTTCGGCAGGAAGTAGGCGAAGCGGTAGAAGTTCTTGAAGCGCACCGCGGAGTTGAGCATCACGGCGGTCACCAGCGCGATGAAGAGCATCGGCAGAGTGGCCATGGCCCAGATGGTCAGCGTGTTGGTGAGGGAGTGCCAGAACTGGGCGTCGCCGAGCAGATAGCGGTACTGCGAGAGCCCGGCGTACTCCATCGTCCCCAGCCCGTCCCAGCGGTGGAACGAGAGGTAGAGGGAGTACCCCACCGGGATCAGGCCGAAGCAGAGGAAGAGCAGATAGAACGGGGAGATCGCGAGGTAGAGCCGCCAGTATCCGAAGACGGACCGGGGCTTGTGTCGCGCGTGGGCGGCCTTCGCGCCGCCGCGGGCGGCGGGCGGGGCACCGAGCCCGGGCACGGCGGTCATACCAGCACCCCCATGTGCTCCGCTATGCGTCGGCATTTGCTCATGGCGTCCTTCCAGGCCCGGACGGGGTTCTTGTCGAGCGCGTTCACGGCGCGCAGCTGATCGGAGACGACCTGGTCCAGGGCGTAGTCATAGGGGCTGTGGTAGGCGACCGGGATCTTCTGGGCCGCCGGGCCGAAGACGTCGATGGTGACCTGGCCGCCGAAGAACGGGTCCGGTGCGCGCATCGCCTTCTGCCGGTACGAGGCGGGGGTGGACGGGAAGAGGGTGGCGTCCGTGAAGCCGCGGGCCTGGTTGGCGGGGTTCAGCAGCCAGGTGATGATCTGATAGGCCTGCTCGGGTTCCCGGCAGTACTTGGTGATGGCGAGGAAGGAGCCGCCGTTGTTGGCGGCGCCGCCGGGCATGGCCGCCACCCGCCACTTGCCGCTGGTCTTCGGCACGGTCAGCTTGAGGTCCCCGGCCGCCCAGGAGGCTCCGAGCTGGCTGGGCAGCAGGCCCTTCTCGATCGCCGCGTTGGAGTCCGGCGTACCGGACTGGTACTTGGAGCACAGCCCGCGCTGGTACGCCTCGACGGCGGTGTCCCAGGCGCGGCGCACATGCTCCTTGTCGCCGATGAAGTGCCGCTCCTTGTCGACGTACCGCATGGTGCTCTGCGCGACCATGTACTGGTAGACCGTGAGCGCGTCGATGAGCAGATAGGCGCCCCGGATCTTTCGCTTCAGCCGCTCGCCCGCCGCGAGGTAGGCGTCCCAGGTGCTCATCTCCCGGGCGACGTCGGCGGGGTCCGTGGGGAGTCCGGCCCGGTCGAAGACGGCGGGCATGTAGTAGTGGGCGACCGGGCCGGTGTCGATGGGGAAGCCGACCACGCGGCCGTCGGGGGCGCAGCCCTCCGCCCATTTCCAGGGCAGGTACTGGCTCTTGAGCTTCTCCGCGCCGAGGGTGCGCAGATCGACGAACTGTCCGGCGTTCGGCAGGTACGAGGCCATGTCCTCGCCCTTGAGGCCGGTGATGTCGGGGACGTACGACCGTCCGGCCATCGTGGTCAGCAGCTTGGACTTGAAGTAGCCGCCGATCTGGGCCGGCTTCAGCGAGACGTCCGTGAAGCGCGTCTTCGCGTCGGCGACGACCTTGTCGCTGAGCCCGCCGGTCCAGTACCAGAGGGTCATGTCGCGGCCCGTGGAACCGCTCGGTACCGAGCAGCCCGCCGTGGTGCCACCGAGCGTCGCGACCGCCGTAGTGGCCAGCCCCGCGCGCAGCAGCCCTCTCCGGGAGAGGTACACCGCTCCCACCACCCTTCAAAAGTGTGCAAGATATGGCACAGGATCGTGCGCTCCCCGATCAGAAAGAGCAATAGTTGAGCAGAAGCAAGCATAGAAATGATTGAGAATGACGAGTACTGTGCACGTCGTGCTGGCTGAGCGACGACATCAGATGATCTTGCGGGCGCTGCGTTCCGGTGGACCGGCCGCTGTGGCGGACCTGTCCGCCCAGCTGAACGTGAGCGCCGCGACAATCCGCCGCGATCTGCTGAAGCTGGAGGAGGAGGGACTGCTCACCCGGGTCCACGGCGGCGCGGTCGTGGAGGGCGGCGATCAGCCCTTCGCCGAGGTCGCGGAGGTGCGGGTGGCGGAGAAGGACGCCATAGCGGGCCGCGCCGCCGAGCTGATCGAGGACGGGCAGACCGTGCTGCTGGACATCGGCACCACCGCCTATCGCCTCGCCCGGCAGCTGCACGGGCGCAGACTGACCGTGATCACCAGCAATCTGGTGGTCTACGAGGAGCTGGCCGACGACGACGCCATCGAACTGGTGCTGCTCGGCGGGGTGCTCCGGCGCGAGTACCGCTCGCTCGTCGGCTTCCTCACCGAGGACAACCTGCGCCAGCTGCACGCCGACTGGCTGTTCCTGGGCACCAGCGGTGTCCGCCCCGGCGGCCAGGTCATGGACACCACGGTCGTCGAGGTGCCGGTCAAGCGGGCCATGATCGCCGCCTGTGACCGGGTGGTTCTCCTCGCCGACGCGGCCAAGTTCCCCGGCACCGGGGTGGCCAAGGTGTGCGACCCCGGCGACCTCGACGCCGTGGTGACCAACGCCCCCTCGAACCTGCCGGCCTGCGCCGCGTTCGAGGAGGCCGGAGTGGAAGTGGTACGGATATGAAACTCACGATCCTCGGCGGCGGCGGATTCCGGGTGCCGCTCGTATACGGGGCCCTGCTCGGCGATCACGCGGAGGGCCGCGTCACCGAGGTCACCCTGCACGATCTGGACCCCGCCCGCCTCGCGGCCGTCGCCCGGGTGCTCGCCGAGCAGTCCGACGGCATACCGGACGCCCCCGACGTGGCCGTCACCACGGATCTGGACGAGGCGCTGCGCGGGGCCGACTTCGTCTTCTCCGCGATCCGGGTCGGCGGTCTGGAGGGCCGGGCGGCCGATGAGCGGATCGCCCTCGACCAGGGTGTTCTCGGCCAGGAGACGGTCGGCGCCGGTGGCATCGCGTACGGGCTGCGCACCGTACCCGTCGCCGTGGACATCGCGCGGCGCATAGCCCGGCTCGCCCCCGACGCCTGGGTCATCAACTTCACCAACCCGGCCGGGCTCGTCACCGAGGCCATGTCCCGCCACCTCGGCGACCGGGTCATGGGCATCTGCGACACCCCGGTGGGACTCGGACGGCGGGTCGCCCGCGTCCTCGGCGCCGACCCGGACCGGGTGTGGATCGACTACGTCGGGCTCAACCACCTCGGCTGGCTGCGGGGCCTGCGGATCGACGGGCGCGACGAGCTGCCGCGGCTGCTCGCCGACGACACCGCCCTCGACGCGTTCGAGGAGGGCAGGCTGTTCGGCCGCGAGTGGCTGCGCGCCCTCGGCGCGATCCCCAACGAATACCTGCACTACTACTACTTCAACCGCGAGGCGGTGCAGGCCTTCCAGGAGGCCAAGCAGACCCGCGGCGCGTTCCTCCGTGACCAGCAGGCGGTGTTCTACGACGCGATGCGGGACCCCGCCGCCCCGCCGCTGGCCACCTGGGACCGCACCCGCGCCGAGCGCGAGGCCACCTACATGGCCGAGAACCGCGAGGCGGCGGGCGCCGGGGAGCGCGACAGCCACGACCTGGAGTCCGGCGGCTACGAGCAGGTGGCGCTCGCCCTGATGCGGGCCATCGCCCGCGACGAGCGCGCCACGCTGATCCTGAACGTGCGCAACCACTCCACCCTGGGCGTCCTGGACGAGGACGCGGTCATCGAGGTGCCCTGCCTGGTCGACGCGAACGGCGCCCGGCCCGTCTCCGTCGCTCCCCTCCCCCACCACGCCACCGGCCTGGTGTGCGCCGTCAAGGCCGTCGAACGCGAGGTCATGGCCGCCGCCGAGAGCGGTTCGCGCGCCACCGCCGCCAAGGCGTTCGCCCTCCATCCGCTCGTGGACTCGGTCACCGTCGCCCGCCGTCTCGTCGACGACTACGCGAGCGGGCACCCCGGCCTCGCGTATCTGAACCGGAAGTAGGAACCCCCGTCATGCACGATGAACGCCGCCGTATCGAGGAGCGCGTCGAGCGCGTCCTGAAGCAGCGCATACAGCCGGCCGTCCACGCCGCGTCCGTGCCCCTCACCATCGAGGCGTGGCAGGTGCCGGACGAGCCGGTGCCGTTCGCCGAGGCCGCGGCCGCCCCGTACGAGCCGTTCGCCCTCGGTACCCCCTGGGGGCCGCCGTGGGGCACCACCTGGTTCCGGGTCCGGGGCGAGGTCCCGGCCGCGTGGGCGGGGCGGCGCGTCGAGGCCGTCTTCGACCTGGGCTTCGTCGGCGACTGGCCGGGCAACCAGGCCGAGGCGCTGGTCCACACCCTGGACGGCAACCCGCTGAAGGCCGTCAATCCGCAGAACCAGTACGTGGCCGTGGCGAATCCGGCCGGGGGCGGCGAACAGATCGCGTACCTCATCGAGGCCGCCTCCAACCCCGACATCCTGGCCAACGACTTCGCCGCCCCGACCCCGCTCGGCGACAAGCTCACCGCGGGCCGGGCCCCGCTGTACACCTTCGCCCGCGCCGACCTCGCGGTGCTGGACGAGGACGTGTGGCACCTCGCCCTGGACCTCGCGGTGCTCCGCGAACTGATGCTGGAGCTGGACGAACACCAGCCGCGCCGCCACGAGATCGCGCACGCCATCGACCGCGCGCTGGGCCGCCTCGACCTGGAGGACGTGTCCGGCACCGCCGCCGCCGTGCGCGACGCGCTGCGCGGTGTCCTGGAGCGCCCCGCGCACGCCTCCGCCCACACCATGTCCGCCGTCGGCCACGCCCACATCGACTCCGCGTGGCTGTGGCCGATCCGCGAGACCAAGCGCAAGACCTCGCGCACCTTCTCCAATGTCACGGCGCTGGCCGCCGAGTACCCCGAGTTCATCTTCGCCTGCTCGCAGGCGCAGCAGTACGCCTGGGTCAAGGAGGAGTACCCGCGGGTCTGGGAGCGGATCCACGAGGCGGTACGGGCCGGGCAGTGGGCGCCGGTCGGCGGCATGTGGGTCGAGGCGGACGGCAACCTGCCCGGTGGCGAGGCCATGGCCCGCCAGCTGGTGCACGGCAAGCGCTTCTTCCTGGACGAGTTCGGCATCGAGACCAACGGGGTGTGGCTGCCGGACTCCTTCGGCTACAACGCCTGCTTCCCGCAGCTGGCGCGGCTCGCCGGAAACGAGTGGTTCCTGACCCAGAAGCTCTCCTGGAACCAGACCAACAAGCTCCCCCACCACACCTTCTGGTGGGAGGGCCTGGACGGCTCCCGGATCTTCACCCACTTCCCGCCGGTGGACACCTACAACGCCGAGTTCTCCGGCCAGGAGATGGCGCACGCGGTCCGCAACTACGCCGACAAGGGGCGCGGTACGCGCTCGCTGGCGCCGTTCGGACACGGCGACGGAGGCGGCGGCCCGACCCGCGAGATGCTGGAGCGGGCGCGCAGGCTGGCCGATCTGGAGGGTTCGGCGAAGGTCGTCATCGAGCACCCGGACGACTTCTTCGCCGCCGCGCGCGCCGAGTACGAGGACGCCCCCGTGTGGTCGGGTGAGCTGTATCTGGAGCTGCACCGCGCCACGTACACCTCCCAGGCCCGCACCAAGCAGGGCAACCGGCGCAGCGAGCATCTGCTGCGGGAGGCGGAGCTGTGGGCGACGGCGGCCGCGCTGCGGGCTTCCGGCCACCCGTACCCGTACGAGCGGCTCGACCGGCTGTGGAAGACGGTGCTGCTGCACCAGTTCCACGACATCCTGCCGGGCTCGTCCATCGCCTGGGTGCACCGGGAGGCGGAGGCGGAGTACGCGAGGGTGGCCGCGGAGCTGACGGAGATCACCTCCGCGGCCCTGGACGCGCTGGGTACCGAGCCGGGTGGCGCGGACGCCCGCCCGCACGTGTACAACACCAGCCCGCGTCCCCGCGCCGAGGTCATCGCCGTGCCCGCGGGCACCGCCGACGGGCAGCCGCTCTCCGACGGCCGGGTCGCCGTCTACGCCGAGGTCCCCGCGTCCGGCAGCGCTCCGCTGGCCACCGGCGCGGACCCGGGACACGTCGTCGTCGGCGACCGGGTGCTCGACAACGGCCTCATCCGCCTCGAACTGGCCGAGGACGGCACCCTCGCCTCCCTCCGCGACCTCACCGCCGACCGCGAGGTCTTCGCCCCGGGCGCCCCCGGCAACCTGTTGCGGCTCCACACCGACCTCCCCAACTGCTGGGACGCCTGGGACGTCGACAAGCACTACCAGCAGCGCTACACCGACCTGCTCGACGCCGAGTCGGTCACCGTCGCCGAGAAGGGCCCGCTGCTCGGCGCGCTGCGGGTCGAGCGCGCCTTCGGCAAGGGCTCGCGGATCGTCCAGACGATCACCGTCCGGGCGGGCAGCCGCCGTATCGACATCGACACCGACATCGACTGGCACGAATCCGAGAAGCTCCTCAAGGCGGCCTTCCCCGTCGACATCCACGCCGATCGCTCCACCGCCGAGATCCAGTTCGGTCACGTCCACCGCCCGACGCACACCAACACCAGCTGGGAGGCGGCCCGGTTCGAGGTGTACGGCCACCGGTGGGTGCACGTGGGCGAGCCCGGCTACGGGGTCGCGGTGATCAACGACGCCACGTACGGGCACGACGTGTCCCGCACCACCCGCGAGGACGGCGGTACGACGACCACGGTACGGCTCAGCCTGGTGCGCGCCCCGCGCGTCCCTGACCCCGAGGCGGACCAGGGCAGGCACCGCTTCACGTACGCCCTGCTCCCCGGCGCCACCGTCCAGGACGCCATCGCCGAGGGGTACGCGCTCAACCTCCCGCTGCGGGTGGCCGAAGCGCGGGACGCCGCCACCCCGCTGGTCACCACGGACGGTCCGGCCGCCGCCATCGAAGCCGTCAAACAGGCCGACGACCGCTCCGGCGACGTCGTCGTGCGGCTCTACGAATCGCTCGGCGGCCGCACCCGCACCACCCTCCACCCGGGCTTCGCGCACACCGGTGCCGTGGTGACGGACCTCCTGGAGCGACCGGTCGCGGACGCCCAGCCCGTCACCGCGCACGAGGACGGCAGCGTCACCGTCTCCTTGCGGCCCTTCCAGATCCTCACCCTCCGGTTCACGAGGAGCTGACCGCATGGCCATGCGACCCTGGTTCCCCGACGCCAAGTTCGGCATCTTCATCCACTGGGGCATCTACGCCGTCGACGGTGTGCAGGAGTCGTGGTCGTTCTTCGAGGGCGACGTTCCGCACGACCAGTACATGGCGCAGCTCGACGGGTTCACCGCCTCGGCTTACGACCCCGCCGCGTGGGCCCGGCTGTTCGCCCGCGCGGGGGCCCGCTACGCGGTGCTCACCAGCCGCCACCACGACGGCGTCGCCCTGTGGGACACCGCCGAGGGCGACCTGAACGTCGTACGGCACACCCCTGCGGGGCGCGACCTGGTCGCCCCGTACGTGGACGCGCTGCGCGCTGAGGGGCTGAAGGTCGGGCTGTACTACTCACACAGCGACTGGAACCACCCCGACTACGCCACCACCCGCTACACGGGCAGACCCCCGGAGCAGGAGAACAACCCGTACGCCGAGGTCCCCGAGGAAGAGGCGGATCTGGTGGCCTGGGCGCGCTACCTCGCCTACCGCGACGCCCAGGTGCACGAGCTGAGCACCCGTTTCCGCCCCGATCTGCTCTGGTTCGACGGCGAGTGGGAGCGCACCGAGGAGCAGTGGGGGATCCGGGAGCTGGCCGCGCGGATCCGCGCGGAGGTGCCGGACTGTGTGCTGAACGCGCGCATGCTCAGCGAGGGCGACTACGCGACGCCGGAGCAGGGCGTGCCGATCGAGCCGCCCACCGGGCCCTGGGAGCTGTGTCTGACCTTCAACGACTCCTGGGGTTTCCAGCACCACGACCACAACTACAAGTCGACCGGGCAGCTGATCCGCTACTTCGCCGAGACCATCGGCGCCGGTGGCAATCTGCTGCTGTCGGTGGGCCCGAAGGAGGACGGCACCATCCCGGCCGAGCAGGTCGAGCGGCTGGAGGGCATGGGCGACTGGATCGCCCGCCACGCGGAGGCCGTCCACGGCACGGTGGCGGGCCTGCCCGCCGGACACCACTACGGCCCGAGCACCCTCTCGGCCGACCGCCGCACCCTCTATCTGACCGTCTTCGACATCCCGCGCGGCCCCATCGGCGTACGGGGACTGCGCACCCCGGTCCGCCGGGTCCGGGTGCTCGGCACCGGCACCCCGCTGGAACACCAGGTCATCGGCGGTCTCCACGAGGTGCCGGGGGTGCTGTGGATCGACCCGCCCGGGGCCGCCGATCTGGACGGCCACGCGACCGTGCTCGCGGTGGAACTCGACGGCGAGCTGGAGCTGTACCGGGGTTCCGGGCGCAGCTGAGTCGCGTGGCTCAGGGCCGCACCTGGATCAGCGCGTGGGTGCCACTGGTACGCCAGTGGCGCTCCCGCGCGTCCAGCGCGGCCTCGGTGTCCGCGTCGAGGCCGGTGATGACGTCCGACTTCAGGGTGCGCAGGGCTGCCACCGGCCCGGGGAAGTACGCGGTGCGGTCGGCGAAGGGGGTGGTCGGGGACCACAGCCGGTCGCCGACGAGGCGGCGGTAGTTCAGATCGCCCTTCAGCACGGTGACGGTGGCGCCCGCGAACTCCCGCCGGAGATCGTCCGGCATCTCGGCGTACGGCAGCGGCGCGCAGAAGAAGTCGTGCGCCCGGACGGTGAGCCGCCCATCCGCCATGGCCTCCCACAGCCGCGCCCCGGCCTCGCCCGCGGCGCCCTCGGCGCGCGTCAGATGGCGCAGACAGTCGACGACGTCGGCGGTGGTGGCGTCGGACACGTAGTACGGGTACGGCTTCACCTGCAGGACGACCCGCTCGGCGCGCCGGTGGCGGAGCAGATGGTCGATGAGGACCAGGTCGGGCAGGAGTTCACGGCCCGCGTTGTCGGCGACCAGGCACACCGTGGCCGGGGCCCCGGCGGGCAGCAGCCGCCACAGGGCGGCCGATTCGTCGGCCACCAGCGGTTCCCCCTCGGACGCCGCGGCGCCGCCGGAGGAGATGCGGAAGCCGAGGTCCGCGCGGTTGCCCCAGAGGGCGCCGTGCAGCAGCGCGTCCGCGGCCTCGTCGGCGGGGCGGTCCAGGATGTGGTCGAGGGCGGTCAGTTCCCGGGCGGCCTCGGGGGTGTCCAGCTCGGCCTGTTTGAAGGGCCGGAACGGGTCGATGCCCTGCCAGGGGCCGTCGGCGAAGTAGCCGACGGCACCCAGGAGGCGGCGGTAGAAGTAGCTCTCGATCCAGAGGAAGGGGACCTCGAACCACGAGCGGCCGACGTACTCCCGCCCCCAGCGCTGCCACCGGTCGTGGTCGTGCGCCCCCGGGTCGAGCGGGGTGATGACGCCCTCGGCGTGCTCGTGGCGCAGGGCGTCGAGCGCGCGGTGCTGTTCGGGGCCGTACGGGAAGGCGTCCCGTACCTTCTCGATGAGCGCCGGATGCCGCTCGGTCAGCACACTCCGGGCGAACGATCCGGGCTCGTCACCGAGGATCACGGGCGCGTCGGCGGATTCGGAGGCGACGGATTCGGACGCGGCGGATTCGGACATGGCAGCCAGGGTTTCACACCACGGCGGCTGACGGGCTACCAGTGCGCGGGACGCGTCAGGGAGGACGGCAGGCGGGTGGCGGCGTCGCCCCGGGCGGCGTTCAGCTGGGCCTGGGTGAGGAAGAGGGCGCCGGTCAGATCGGCACCGCTGAGGGAGGCGTCGCGGAGGTCGGCCCCGATCAGATCGGCGGCGCTCAGGTCGGCGCCGGTGAGGTCGGCCGCGATGAGCAGGGCCCCGCGGAGACTCGCGCCGCGCAGATCGGCCCCCCGGAGGCGGGCCCCGACGAGATCGGCTCCCCGGTGGTTCTTCGGCTTGCCCCGGCGCCCGGCCCGGACCCGGGCCCGGGCCAGCTCGCTCGTCCGCAGCAACAGCGCGTTGACACCGTCCCGGTGGGCGGCCATGTCCAGGGCGAGGAGTTCGTCAGCGCCGCCCTCGGTCAGCTGCTCGGTGGTACGGAGCGCCTCGCGCAGCTCGCCGTGGAGGGGGCGGGCCGCGGGGAGGGTGAGGGCTTCGGTGAGGTACCAGAGGAGTTCGTGGAGCTGCCGCATCACGGGGAGGACGGCGAACATGCGGGACGCGCTCCCCGGGTGCGCCCGCCAGTCACGGCCCTCGAACGTGGTCTGCGACACCTTCTGTCCGGCGCCGAAGCAGTCGAAGACGGTGCAGCCCGCGAAGCCCTTCTCGCGCAGCTGGGAGTGGATACCACAGCGGAAGTCGGTCCGCAGGTTGTGACAGGGCCGCCCGGCCGCCTTGTCGACGGCGAAATCGGCCGAGGCGGCGAAGGGCAGGGCCACACAGCACAGTGCGAAACAGCTGGCGCAGTCGGCCCGCAGATCGGGGCGGACCGCGTCGGATATCGGGGCTTCGGCTCCGGCTGACACCGTGTGTTCTCCCAGGGGTCGCGCACCGCCCTGGTCCCGGCGGCGCTGTTGCGAGTTCCCATGGTCCCAGACGCGGCGGCCCCGTCAGCCGGGGATGATCAGGTCGATCCCGTACGCGGCGACCGCCAGGCAGGCGGCGAAGCACACCACCGCGACGGCAGCGGCCCCCTTCCCCCGGCTCCTGGGCGGCATGGCCAGGCCGCCCAGGTCCGGGACATCATGGGACTCGCCCGCGGCGCGGGCCCAGGCGGCGATGCCGAGCGAGAACATCACGACCACCACGACGGTGATCCCCAGGCTGACTCCGAAGACCCCTCCGAGGATGCCCCACTCGATGTCCATCGCGCCCAGCTCCTTCGTCGCGCCGTCCGTGATCCGCGTCCGTGGTCCCGGGTCACGCCGCCGGGCGCACGGAGTCCTCCGGGCGTTCGGCCGCGGGCAGCTCGTTGACGTTGCCCGAGTTGACCGGGCGGCGGCGGGAGAGCGCGTAGAAGGCCGCGGCCGCCACCACCGCGATGCTCGCCACCAGGGCCACGCCCGCGTCGCCCCGGTCGGCGACCCAGGCCGCGACGCCTCCCACGGCCGCCGCCGCGGGCAGGGTGAGCAGCCAGGACACCGCGATCCGCCCGGCGATCCCCCAGCGCACCTGGGCGAGCTTGCGGCCGAGCCCGGCGCCCAGGATGCTGCCCGTGCAGACCTGGGTGGTGGACAGCGCGAAGCCCATATGGGACGAGGACAGGATGACCGCGGTGGCGCTGGTCTCGGCCGCGAAGCCCTGCGGGGTCTGGATGTCGGTCAGACCGCGGCCCATGGTCCGGATGATCCGCCACCCCCCGGCGTAGGTGCCCAGGGAGATCGCGAGACCCGCGGTCAGCACCACCCACCACGGCGGCCCGCTGCCATGGCCGAGCATCCCGGCGGAGATGAGGGACAGCGTGATGACACCCATCGTCTTCTGCGCGTCATTGGTGCCGTGGGCCAGGGCCACCAGGGAGGCCGATCCGACCTGGCCCGCGCGGAAGCCCTTGCGGACCGCCCCGCGCGCCGCGCGGCGAGTGATGACGTAGGCCAGATACGTGGCGAGCGTGGCCACCACGCAGGCCACCAGCGGGGAGGCGATCGCCGGGATCACGATCTTTTCGAGGATCTCGGCGAACCGCACCGCGGATCCTCCCGCCCCCACCCACACCGCCCCGATCAGCCCGCCGAAGAGGGCGTGGGAGGAGCTGGAGGGCAGCCCGGCGAGCCAGGTGATCAGATTCCACAGGATCGCCCCGACCAGCCCCGCAAAGATCATCGCCAGGGAGACCCGGCCATCGTCCACGATGCCGTTGGAGATCGTCTTGGCCACTTCGGTGGACAGGAACGCACCCGCCAGGTTCAGCACTCCGGCGACGGTGACGGCGACCCGCGGGGACAGCGCCCCGGTGGCGATGGAGGTGGCCATGGAGTTGGCCGTGTCATGGAAGCCGTTGGTGAAGTCGAAGGCCAGCGCCGTGATGATCACTATGATGAGCAGGAAGGAGACGGATCCCATCCGGACCTCCCGCGCCGGGGTTCCGCGCGCCGTCGCACCGAACCGTCCGCGAATTCGCTGCCTCTCCCAAGCTAAGGGCGGGTTCACCGGCCCGCCAGCGCACCCCCGCGTAAGCCCACCCGGGCCGGGAGCACCGCCGCCACCACCCCCAGCAGCAGACATCCGCCGGCCGCGGCCGCCACCCATGGCCAGGCGACCTCCAGTGCGACCGGGACGCCGAGGGCGGTGCCCAGCCCGTGGACCATGCCGAGCAGCACGGGCGCGGCCACCGCCACGCCCAGGGCGGCGCCGAGGGCCACGACGCAGACCGTCTCACCCGTGACGGCCAGCAGCACCTGTCGGCGGGTCGCGCCGGACAGCCGCAGGGTGTGCAGATCGCGGGCCCGGTCCACGGTGGCGGCGAGCAGCGTGGCGGCGACGGCGATCGCGGTGTACCCCGAGGTCATGGCGGTCAGGATCAGGGTGAAGACCCGGACCAGCCGGTCGTCCTCGGCGTCGGCCGCGGCCGCGTACTCCGCCACCGGCACCTCGTGCGCGCCCAGTCCGGGCGCGGGCCGGGCCGGTGGGCCGCCGGTGCGGTAGACGACGTCGGCCAGCGCCGAGGGATCGTGGGCACGCACCAGTTCGCGCGGGAGGACGAGCTGGTACGGCAGGGAGTCGTCCGCCACCGCGAGGACCCGCAGCCGTACCGTACGGCCGTCCTCGAAGGTCAGCGCGGCCGTCCGCCCCCGGCGCCAGCCGTGGGCCGCGGCCACGGCCCGGGTGACGACGGCCGTCCGGGCCCGCGGCGCGGGCGTGCCGTAGACGCGGCCGAAGCCGGGCGACACCCCGGCCGCCGACAGCGCCGCGCCCCCGTGGCCGCCGTAGACCGTGGTCGACAGCAGTGCCGTCCCCCGGGCCCCGGCGGCCACCGCGTCCGACAGGCCCGGTGTGCCGCTGGGGACGACCGCCGCCTCGGCCCGCACCGCCGCGGCCCGCCCGGCGGCATCGGCGGCCGCGGTGGTCTGCACGGCGCTGGTGATCATCGTGGCGAAGGCGACGGTGGCCAGCACGGGGGCGACGGTGGCGGAGGTACGGCGGACGGCGGTGACCATGTTCGCGCGGACCAGCAGGGCGACCGCCCCCGGACGGCGGGCCAGCGGCCGGGTCAGCGCCCCGGCCACCGGGCTGACCAGCGCCGGGATGAGCAGGGTGAGGCCGGTGGTCAGCCCCATCGCGGCGCCCAGGCACAACAGCACCATGGCGTCGGGCCCCGCGAAGGCGGTGCCGACCGCGCACGCCAGGCCCAGCGCCGCGGCCACCGTCCCGGTGGCCCACCGGCGCCGGGTCATCGCGCGGCTGTCCACCTCCGCCTCGCGCATCGCCTCCAGCGGTGCGACCCGCGCCGCCCGCCGCGACGCCGACCAGACCCCGGCCAGCGCCACCAGCAGCCCCAGCGCGAAGGCCGCGGCGAGTACCCAGGGCCGCATCCGGACCTCGAACCCGGCCGGTTGGAACCCCGCGTCAACGAACACCCCGGCCAGCGCGGGCGCGAGCAGAGCGCCCAGCGGCGCGCCCACCGCGCCGCCGATGGCGCCCACCGTGAGCGCCTCCCCGTACAGCAGGCGCCGCAGCTGCCGCGGGGTGGCGCCGATGGTGCGCAAGAGGCCGAGGTCGCGCCGGCGCTGGGCGACGGTGAACGCGAAACCCGAGGACACGACGAGAACGGTGACGAACGCGGAGAGCACGGTCATGGCGGTGAGGACCTGGGCGCCGATCCAGCGCGTCATCTCGTCCCGCGGAGGGGCCAGTTCGTCGCGGGCGGCGCCGCGCAGCACCTCACCGGCGCCTGCGACGGCCCCGCGCGCGGCGGCCGCGACCGCACCGGCGTCGGCGCCGGGCTCCAGGACCAGTCCGATGGCCCTGACCCCGCCCGCGAGTCCGGCGGCCCGGTGGCCGGTGGTCCAGTAGCCGGGGCCGTCCATCGTCCCGGACACCGTGAAGCGCCGCGGTCCGTGCGCGGTGAGCACCGTGATCCGGTCGCCGGGCGCGTGCCCGAGGGCGCGGTCCACGACGATGTCGTCGTCGGCCACCGGTGGGCCGCCCGCGCTGAGCCCGTACGAGGCGAGCGCCGCACTCGGCCAGCTGTGGCCCTGCCGCTCCCCCGCCCGCTGCCGGGTACCGGCCGCCTGCGCGTAGAAGGACCGGTCGGCGACCGCCTCCGCGACGCCGGGGAGGTCCGCCAGGGCGCGCCGCAGCCGCTCGGCCCGCTCCGGGGCCCACGGCGGGTTCTGCGCGAACACGCCGCTGGTCCGGGCCCCTTCGGGGCTGCGTACCAGCACCGGCGCCCCCGCCAGCCGCTCGGGTACTCCGGGGCCGCCGGACAGCAGGATCAGCGCGACGCCCATCGCCGTGGTCACGAAGGCACCCAGGAAAGAGGTCCAGCGCTCACGCACCGTCGCCATGGCGATCATCACGACACCTCCAGGGCGGCCGTCCGTGCCGCGATCGCCTCCGCGCCGGCCGCGCCCGGCAGTTCACCCGCGAGCCGCCCGTCCGCGAGCAGCACCACCCGGTCCGCGGAGGCGGCCGCCACCGGATCGTGGGTGACCATGACCACCGTCTGCCCCTGGGCGTCGACCAGTTCGCGCAGCATCCGCAGCACCGTCCGGGAGGTCCGGGTGTCGAGCGCCCCGGTCGGCTCGTCGGCGAAGAGGACGGCAGGCCGTGTGATCAGCGCCCGGGCGATCGCGACCCGCTGCCGCTGGCCGCCCGACAGTTCGCCCGGCCGGTGCCCGGCCCGGGCCGCGAGGCCGACCCGGGCCAGCGCCGCCGCCACCTCGCCCTCGGCGGGGCGACGCCCGGCCAGACGCAGCGGCAGCGCGGCGTTCTGCGCCGCGGTCAGCGCCGAGACGAGGTTGAAGGACTGGAAGACGAAGCCGACCCGGTCCCGGCGCAGCAGCGTCAGCGCGTTCTCGTCGAGCCCGCCCAGCTCCGTGCCGTCGATCAGCACCTCCCCGGACGTGGGCCGCTCGATGCCCGCCGCGCAGTGCAGCAGGGTGGACTTGCCGGAGCCGGAGGGGCCCATGACGGCGGTCATGGTGCCCGCCGCGAAGCCGGTCGTCACCGCGTCCAGGGCGGTGACGGCGTGTTCTCCGGTGCCGTGGCGTCTGGTCACCGAGCGCAGTTCGACCGGGACGGTGGCCCGGGTGGTGGGTGTCGTGGTCATGGATCCAGCCAACCCGGCCCGGGACCGCGGCACATGGGTGCCAGGGCGAGTACGCATACTCCACCTGGCACTACCGTCAAGAGGCCGCGGCCCCGCTACCGTCGGATCCCGTGATCCCCCGCACCGTGCCCCGCATCCTCCTCCGCCCCTTCACCCTGCTCGGGCGGGCGGTGGGCTATCTGCTGTCCGGCGGGCTGTTCGCGGCCGTCGTCTACGTCGGGCTGGGCGGACTTCTCACGGCACCCATCGGGCTGGTGGCCCGGGTGGTCTGCGGGCTTTTGGCCGTGGCCTTCGCGGTCGCGCTCGCGGGTCCGTTCGAGCACCGCCGGCTCGCCCTCGTCGTACCCGGTCTGCCGCGCCCGCCGGACACCTGGCGGACGGTCGGCTACGGCGCGGTCTCCGTCCTGGCGGCCGGCTGGGCCGACCTCGCCGTCGTCCTGGTCTCCCTGGGCATCCCCGGTGCGCTGCTCCTCACCCCCTTCCAGCCGACCGCCGCGCCCTGGCAGACGGTCGCGGGCCCGGTCGCGGGCGCCCTGCTGCTGCCCGTGGCCGCCTGGCCCATCGGCGCGTGGGCCAGGGCGCGCGCCACCGTCGCCCAGGCCGTGCTGGCTCCCCGGGACCACGAACTGCGCGAGGTGGTGCGCTCCCGGGCCCGGCTGGTCGACGCCTTCGAGACCGAACGCCGCCGCATCGAGCGCGATCTGCACGACGGAGCACAGCAGCGGCTGGTGGCGCTCACCATGAAACTGGGCCTGGCCACGCTCGCCCTGCCGCCCGGCAGCGAGGCGGCGAAGGAGGTCGGGGAGGCACACGGCCTGGCCAAGGAGGCGCTGGCCGAGTTGCGGGAACTGATCCGCGGGGTCCATCCGCAGGTCCTCACCGAACGCGGACTGCCCGCCGCCGTACGGGACATCGCGGGCCGCTCCCCCATCCCCGTCGACCTCGACGTCGACCTTCCGGGGCGGCTGCCGCCCGCCGTGGAATCCACCGCGTACTTCGTGGCCGCCGAGGGCTTGAGCAACATGGCCAAGCACAGCGGTGCCTGCCGTGGCCGGATCGCCGCCCGGGTCCACGACGGTGAGCTGCGCGTCGACATCGAGGACGACGGGGTCGGCGGCGCCACCCCCGGCCCCGGTACGGGACTCGTCGGGCTCGCCGACCGTATCGCCGCCGCGGACGGCAGAATGCTGCTGTCCAGCCCACCCGGCGGGCCCACCCTCCTGAGAGCGGAGATCCCGTGCCGTCCGTGCGACAGTCCCTCCGTATCGTGATCGCCGAGGACGCCGTCCTGCTGCGCGAGGGCCTGGTCCATCTGCTGGGCCGTTTCGGCCACCGGGTCCCGGCCGCCGTCGGCGACGGCCCGGGACTGCTGGCGGCCGCCCGGGAGCACCGGCCGGACCTGGTCATCGCCGATGTGCGGATGCCGCCCGGCTTCACCGACGAGGGGCTGCGGGCGGTCCGCGAACTCCAGGCCGGGCAGCCGGGCCTGGCGGTCCTCGTGCTCAGCCAGTACGTCGAGCAGACCTTCGCCGAGGAGCTGCTGGAGGACCGCCGCGACGGCGCGGGCATGGGCTATCTCCTCAAGGAACGCATCGGTGACGTCGAGGAATTCGCCGACGCCGTCGCCCGGGTCGCGGCGGGCGCCACCGTCGTCGACCCCGAGGTCGTGCGCCAGCTCCTCGCCCGCCGCCGCGATCCGCTGGCCCGGCTGACACCACGGGAGCGCGAGGTGCTGGCCCTGATGGCGGAGGGCCGGTCCAACGCGGCGATCGCCCGCCGTCTCGTCGTCACCGAAGCGGCCGTGGCCAAGCACATCGCGGGCATCCTGCTGAAGCTCGACCTGCCGCCCGACGCCCCCGACGACCACCGGCGGGTCCTGGCGGTGCTCGCCTATCTGCGCGCGTGAGGCGGGATCGCCGCGTTCAGCGGCGGGTCAGGGACGGGCGGGTGTTCAGCGTCTCCACCTCGCTTCCGGTGGCGCGCCGATAGGTGTCGGTGATCCGGGCCAGCTCCCGGGGGTCGCTCCCGCCGTCGCGGTGCATGGCCCGGTTCGCCCGTACGACGGCGGCCGTCGCGTCGCGGCGCGCGGCCTCGTAGCGGGCCAGCCCGGTGCGTACCCCGTCCGGCCCGGAGAGTTCGTACGCCAGGACCCGGGCGTCGACGATGGCCTGGGACGCGCCGTTGGCGCCCACCGGGTACATCGGGTGCGCGGCGTCGCCGAGGAGCGTGACGCGGCCGCTCCCCCAGGACGGCAGCGGGTCCCGGTCGGCCATCGGGTACTCCAGGATCTCGCCGCAGTCGGCGATCAGGGCGGGCACATCGAGCCAGCCGAGCGCCCAGTGCGCGTAGTGCGGCAGCACATCGGCCACCCTCCCGGCGCGGTTCCAGGCCGCGTCCCCGGGAAGCGGGCCCGGTGCGGCGACCCTCACCAGGCACACCCAGTTGATCCGGTCGCGGCCGATCGGGTACGCGATCAGCTCGGCGTTCCCGTCGCTCACGATGGCCGCCGAGCGGCCGGTGAGGAACGGAGCGGCCTTCGTCGTACCCCGCCACATCCGCACGCCCGACCACAGCAACGGTCTGCCGTCCGGGTGGAGTTCGGCGTGCACCGCCGAATGCAGTCCGTCGGCGCCGATGAGCGCCTCGGCGTCCTGTTCCCCGGCCGTGCCGGTGGCGCGGTCGAGCACCCGCACCCGGACCGTCTCTCCTGGTCCGGGTGCGAAGCCCGTCACGCGCGCTCCGGTGCGGATCGCGCCGGGGCCCAGCCGGTCCCGGACCGCCGCGAGGAGCAGCAGTTGCAGCTCGCCGCGGTGGATCGAGTACTGCGGCCAGCGGTAGCCCTGGGCCACTCCGCGCGGTTCGCTGAAGATCCGGTGGCCGTGCCGGTCGGCGTACACGTTCTCGGCGGTGGCCACGCCGAGGTCGGCGAGGGCGTCGCCGAGGCCGAGTTCGGTCAGCTCCCGTACGGCGTGGGGCAGCAGGTTGATGCCGACGCCGAGCGGGCGGATCTCCCGGGCGCTCTCCACGACGGTGGCCTCGATGCCCGCGGCGTGCAGGCTGAGCGCGGCGGTCAGCCCGCCGATGCCCGCTCCGGCGATGAGGACGCTCATGCCCCGGGCCGAGCGGCGGGGCGGATCTCCGGGCGGTCGATGACGCGCAGCCAGGTGCCGTCCGGCTCACGGCGGACGACCTGCACCCGGCCGCCGGTGTTGTCGCCGGACGGGGTCGAGGTGAGGGCGAGGTCGCCGTAACGGACAGTGGGCAGCGGCTCCTCCAGCCGGAAGGGTTCCGTCGTGTGGTCGAGCAGGGCCTGGCACACGGCGCGGATGCCCTCCCGGCCCACGGTCACGGACCCCGGAGGGTACGCGAGCACCGCGTCGGGTGCGTACAGCTCGGCCATGCCCTCGGCGTCACCGGCGTTGGCGCGCTCGACGAACAGCCTGGTCAGGTCCTCGGCGATGGTGGCGCGTTCGCGCGTGCCGGTCATGGCGGGTCCTCCTGTGTGTTCTCCGCGGTGTCCTGTCTCTCCACTCTCCGGCCGCGCGGATCAGAAGTCCAAGAGATGGTGGGTCTGACCGTCAGAAGTGTTGGTTATAGAATTGGTGGCTATGGAACTGCGTCAGCTCGCGTACTTCGTGGCGGTGGCCGAGGAGCGGAACTTCACCCGGGCCGCGGAGCGGGAGCATGTGGCCCAGCCCGGGGTGAGCGCCCAGATCCGGCGGCTGGAGCGCGAGCTGGGCCAGGAGCTGCTGGACCGCTCGGGCCGCTCGGTGCGGCTGACCGAGGCGGGCGAGGCCGTCCTGCCGTACGCGCGGGCGGCGCTGTCCGCGGTGGAGGGCGCGCGGCAGGCCGTGGACGAGCTGACCGGGCTGCTCCGGGGGCAGGTGGCGGTGGGGACGGTGACCTCGCACACCGCCGATCTGCCGGACCTGCTGGCCGAGTTCCACGACGCCCATCCGGCGGTGGAGATCACCTTGTCCGAGGCCAACTCGGACCAGCTCCTGGAGGGCCTGCGGACGGGGCGGCTCGACGCCGCGATCGTCAGCGTCGGACGCCACACGCCGCCCGGGATCGAGATGCAGGTGCTCACCGACCAGCCGATCGTCGCGGCGGTCGGACCCGGCCATGAGCTGGCCGTGCACTCCGCCGTCTCGCTGGACACCCTGCGCGGGCGGGCCCTGATCAGCCTGCCGCCCGGTACGGGGCTGCGCACCCGGCTCGACGAGGCGTGCGCGGCCGCCGGGTTCGCGCCGCACATCGCCTTCGAGGCGAGCGATCCGGAGGTGCTCGCCCAGCTCGCCGAGCGCGGTCTGGGCGCGGCGATCCTGCCCGGTTCGTTCGCCGAGGCGCGGGCGGACCGGCTGCGGACGGTCCGCATCACCCGGCCGTCGATGCGCGGGCGGCTGGTGTTCGCGTGGCGGGCGGGCGGCCCGAGCGGCCCGGCCGGGCGCGCGCTCGTCGCCCGCGCCTGCCCGGCGCTGGCCGAGCGCGCCCGCCGTGTGCCGGACGACCGGGCCGCGCCCTCCTAGGACTTGTCCGGGCGATCATGTGACTGTCTCGTGTCTTGGTCGTTGAGGTGGCATGGGGCGGGGTGATCTGAACGATGCGGAGTGGGAACGACTGCGGCCGTTCCTGCCGGTCAGCAACGGGCGTTGTGGCAGGTGGCGGGATCACCGGCAGGTGATCGACGGGATCTTGCACCGTGTGCGAACCGGGGTGCAGTGGCGTGATCTGCCCGAACGGTTCGGGCCGTGGAAGACCGTCTACGAACGCCACCGGCTGTGGTCGGCCGACGGTACCTGGGAACGCCTGCTGCAGCAGGTCCAGGCCGCGACCGGCGTCGTCGGCGACATCGACTGGGACATCGCGGTCGACTCGACCGTCGTGCGCGCTCACCAGCACGCGGCCGGTGCCCGCATCGATCCGCCGACGGCGACCGCGTCAAAGGGGGCCGAAACAGCAGAACACCAGGACGAGCCACCATGGCAGAGCCTGCTCGCCCGCCTGGTGGAGGTGGTGCAGGAGGTGAGGGCCTGGGCCGCTCGCGCGGCGGGCTCACGAGCAAGCTCCACCTGAGCTCCGACGGCCGCTGCCGCCCCCTGTCCCTGATAGTCACCGGGGGACAGCGGGCCGACTGCACCCAGTTCCAGCCGGTGCTCGAGAATCCGCGCTCCACGGCCGGGACCGGGCAGACCGCGCACGAAGCCCGACAGCCTCGCCGCCGACAAGGCCTACAGCAACGGGCCCTGCCGCGACTACCTGCGACGACGAGGCATCCGGCACACCATCCCGGAGAAGGCCGACAGCCAGGCCGCCCGCTTACGCAAAAGCTCACGCGGCGGGCGGCCACCCGGATTCGACGAGGAGCGGTACAAGAAGCGCAACACGGTCGAGCGGGCGATCAACAGGTTGAAGCAGTCCCGGGCCGTGGCCACTCGCTACGACAAACGCGGCTACGTCTTCCTCGGCACCGCCACCACAGCCGCCCTGGTCATTTGACTTCGCACGTGATCGCCCGGACGAGTCCTAGCGGATGATGGAGTGGGCGTGTCCTGCAAGGGGCAGCGCTCTGGGTGCCAGGGGGATCATGCGCCCAGTTCCTCCAGATAGCCGAGCCGTCCGGCCGGAATCGCGTACTCGGGCGAGTAGCGTCCGGAGCGCCGGTGCCAGTCGTAGGCTCCGCGGATGAGCGCGCGGATCCCGTCGTTGAGGTATTCGTCCGCGGTGGCGCGTTCGGCGGCGGGCAGACTGTAGGAGTCGTAGACCTTCGGCAGGCAGGCCTCGATCATCAGGAACTGTTCCATGCGGGTGCGTACCTCATCCTGCAGGTACGCGATGCAGCGCGGGACGGGCCAGCCTCTCTCCCGTTGGACGACCAGGACGATGTTGTTCTGCTCCCCGCGGGCCTCTTCCTTCTCCAGCGAGGTGATGTCGTTGTCGATCAGGTTGGTGTCGATGGCGATCCGCAGCATCGCGGCGATGACGGCACTGTCGAAGAGGCCCTGGTGCACTTCGTAGTGACCCACTCTCTCGGCGAGGTCCACGGTGGGCTGCGCCCCGATGGTGTGGCGGCGCATGGCCAGGTACTCAGCCATCGAGCTGCAGGGCGCGCGACGGTGACGGCTGGCGGCTTCGTCCACGTAGCTCGAGAGGTATCCGCGCCACGTCCGGGCGGCCCTCGCGCACCACGCCGATGACATTCCCTGGCAGCTCCGCCGCCAGACGTCGGCGAATCCGTGCGCGATGGCCGGGGCGTCAGCGGGCAGTGGCCCGTGGAGCGCGGCGGCCACGGCGTCGGTGAGAGCGCGTGCTGTCCTGGGGTCTTCACCGCGCGGGCCGTCGAACAAGTCGTCGAACAGGAAGAAGAACGTCATCAGGTCGACGCCCAGGTCCGCGTCCGGTCCGGTGGCGGACGGGTAGAAGCGGGCGGCCAGGTCGGCGTAGTCGGCGTGGAGGTGGCGCTGCTCGGCGGCTTCGGAGTTGATGAGGCCGAGCGCCCGGGGCCAGGCCAGGTGGTGGGCTTTGGTTCGTTCGTAGTCCCGGCTGCGGCGTGACGGGATCGGCATGAAGAATTCGATGTCCTGAGGCATGCCTTGCTTCCTTCCTGGATGGGTCCGGCGGCAAATGCCCTTCGCTCTGCCGTCGCCCGTGGTGAGCGCAGTTCGCGTCGTGCAGGGTGATCACGCGAGGCAGGCCGGAGCGGTCCTCGGATGGACCCCTGTGGTCGCAGCGTGCGGGGTGGGCGTGAAGGTAATCGGGGAGCCGCGTGAGATTGCGGGTGAAGATGCCTTTCTCGATCAGGTTGGCGCCTTCGGCGAGACGGAGATCGGGGAGCGCTTCGAGCAACTGGTTGACGGCGCTGTCGACGGTAATCCGTGCGATGTGTGCGCCCAGGCAGTAGTGCCGGCCCCGGCCGAAGTGCAGGATGGAGCCGCACGGGGTGAAGTCTCGCGCCGGATCGATCTCTGCACGGTAGGGGTTGAAATTGTCGGGCTCGTCGAATCGGGTTTGGTCCCGTTGGGCGGCAGCCACTATGCAGGCGACGGTCGACCGGGCAGGGATGCGCCCGCTGGGCAGGTCCACGTCCTTGGCAGTGAAGCGCAGGAGCATGTGGGCTGGAGGGTTCAGCCGGGTCGCCTCCAGGTGCATCCGATCGATCAGGCTTCTGTCGTGCAGCATGGCCTGAAGGTGCTCGGGACGCAGGAGCAGTTCTTTCAGCGTGTACGTGATCGTGGCGCTCGTCCCGTGCCCGTTCGCCGCGATGAGGGTCGAACAGTGCGCCTGGGTCTGCTGATCGGTGAGAGAGAATCCGTCGATCTCCGCGATGCAGAAGGCCGACAGGAGGTCGTCGCGGGGATGTGCCGGCCGAAGGCGATGTCGATGGTGTAGCCGGAGATCGACGGATTCTCGGCGAACCATGTGCCGATGCTCTCGGAGGAGTCGCTCCAGTAAGGGGAGGGACGGCTCAGAGGGTTGCGGACGAAGGGCAGCGCCCAGGAAGAGCGCCACCATGGCGGTCCCGATCCGGCCGACGACCGTGGCCTCGCGGTGTTCGTCGTGGGCGTTGAGCATGGACGCGTCCTCACATGGTGGGTGGTGGAGGGGATGGCTGTGGCCGGTCACGGACAGCGCAGGAGCGAACGGGTGACTAGCTCGGAGCGGTCAGCGCGGGCCGGTGAGCCAGGAGTCGGCAGGGACCAGGCCCTTCCACGGCAGATCGGCCGAACCGGCCAGGGCGGCGAGCGCGTCCGCCAGACGGGCCAGGAGGTTCTCGGCGTAGTGGGGCGGGGCGTAGGCCGGGTCGAAGATGACCGCGAGGTCCAGTGCGTCGCCGCTCTCGCGGGCCAGCAGGCCGAGGTCGCAGGGGAGTTGGAAGAGGTGACCGCAGAAGGCTGGGTCGAGCTGGTCCGTGCGCACGGTGTCGCAGCCGGTGAGGCGCAGTCCCTCGACCGGGGGCAGGTAGTCGTAGAAGACGAACTGTGAGGAGGCGAAGAGCTCCCCGATGTGCGGGTGGACTCCCGCCAGGGTGAGCAGAGAGGCACTGTCGTGGCGCAGTGCCTGCTGCAGGTCCTCGTCGGCGGTGTGCAGTGCTTCTCGCACCGTCAGCGCCGGATCCTGGGGGACGCGATGGCGTACGGGGACAGCCTGGCCGTACAGGCCCGCGGTGTGGGCCATATTCTGGGGATGGGCGGCGCTGACTGCCAACAGCAGCGTCTCGTCCTGTCCGGTGTCGGCTGCCACGGCTGCGGCGAAGAGCGCGTACAGGGCGCTGGCCGGGGTCATGCACTCGGCGCGAGTCAGCGCCCGGAACGCGGCGGTGGTGGCGGCGGGGATGCGCAGGGTGCGCAGCAGCGCGTCGTGGACCTCGGTGTAGGAGCCCAGCCGGGCAGGCGGGATCAAGAGGCCGGGCCGCGCGCCGGTGAGCTGCCGAGTCCAGAAGTCGAGGTCTTCGGAGCGTGGCTCCTCCGGTGCGTTCAGGGCGCAGTAGTCAGTGGCCGGGAGGGTACTGGTGCGGCCCGCTACGGCGTCCGCGTACAGGGTGGACAGTTGCTGTTCGACGAGATTGAGGGACCAGCCGTCGGAGATGAGGTGGTGCAGTCGCAGGCTCAGTAGGTGGTCGTGCGGCCCGACGTCGAGCAGAGTCACGGCGAAGACGTGCCCGGCGGACGCGTCGAGGGGATCGGCGGCGTCCAGGGCTGCCAGGAACTCTTCGGGACTGCTGTTGCCTGCCGTGTCGAAGCGGGGGCGACGCAGGAGCCCATCGTGAGCGGGGTGCACGGTCTGGTGCAGTTCCTCCAGCTCGCCGGTCAGGTGTACCGCGGTGCGCAGCGCCGGCTGATGTGCCACCAGGCGGTCGACAGCCGTCGACAGGGCACCGAAGTCGAGCGGGCCCCGGATGCGGTAGTGGCATTCCAGCGCGAAGCGCGGCCCGTGACTGGGCAGGATCCCTCCGGCCCGGTCGTCGTTGACCCGCAGGAACTGGTGAGTGGGACTTACGGGCAGCCGCACCCCCGCCGGCCCGACGTCCCCGAGAGCGTCCGCGGAGGAGGCAGCCCTCTGCCCGGACGGCGAGGTATCCGGGGCAGCCAGGTGGGCAGCCAGCCGGGCCACGGTGGGGTGTTCCAGCACCGTACGGGCCGGAAGACGGCGGCCCACGGCGGAGCCGATCTGGGTAGCGGCCCGTACCGCACTCAGCGAGTCGCCACCGAGCTCGACGAAGTCATCGTCCACGCCCACCTGGTCGAGTTCCAGGACGGATGCCAGGATCGAAGCGAGGGTCTCCTCCAAGGGGAGTTCGGGCGCCCGGTAGATGGTGGACACCACCGGCCGCTCGTTCGACGGCGCGGGCAGGGCCGCCCGGTCGAGCTTGCCGTTGGCGCCCAAGGGCAGCTCCGTCAGCAGCACATACCGGCTGGGCCGTTCCTGCTCAGGCAGGCGAGCCTCGGCCTGCCGTCGCAGTGCCGGGAGCAGGTCGTCGGCCGCCCGGGCCAGTACGTGCCGGTGCACAGGGGCGGAGAGGAGCTCACCGTCGTACGTTGGCTGCGGCCACCGGACGCTTACCGGCGCCCCTGTGTGGGCCTTCGGCGAGGACGGGCTGGCAGCCGGGAGGAAAACGGTGTCGAAGGCACCGTCGCGGTACCCCGCCGCGCGGGACAGCCGCATCTCGCGCCCCAGCTCGGCGGCGAGTTCCGCCACTTCGGCGGGGTGTACGGCGTCAGCTTCCGCGCGGGCGGCCAAGGTGCGCAGGTCGCCCGCGGTAAGGTCGCTGCGGCCGGTGGCGAGGACGTCCCGTACCGCGCAGGCCCCGGCCGTACGGCGATTGGGCACACGCAGCACACCCACCGGCCCGGGCTCGGCCGTCAACAGCTCACGCAGGCCCTCCGGCGTGCCGGGCCAGGAGCGCCATTGCTCCACTTCGAGTACGGAGCCCGGCGGCTCGGGTGTGAGAACCGCGTCGAAGCGGAAGTCGTTCATCTCGTTGCGGGCTTGCCCGGTGCGAGGCCGCACCTCCGCGTGGGGTGCACCGAAACGGGTGAACCAGCGTGGATCCACCAGCAGATGAGGATCGAGGGCGATCCGGCGCCGCCACCGGGCGCGCAGTACCTCCACATCCGTGTCGTCCTCGGCCCCGTGGAGCACTACGGCCGCGTGGAAGGCGTCCTGCACCGTGCGGTCCTTCACGTCTGAGAACACGACCCGCCCTCCGGGAGCCGCCGCCCCGAGCGCGCCCGTCACGGCGCGGGACAGGTGAGCGTCTCCGTGCAGGTAGGGCACGACCGAGTTGCACAGCACGAGCTCCATCCCCGTGACGTCTGTGGCGCTGGTCACATCCCCGCGCCGCAGCTCGACATGGGACAGAGCGGAATCATCGAGGCGGGTGCGCAGCGCGGACAGGGACTCGGCGGAGATGTCCACGCCCACGGCGCGGGAGGCCGCCCCGGCCAGCCGGGTCAGCATCATGCCTGAGCCGCAGCCCAGGTCCAGGACACTGTTCGGGGGCCCGCCCTCGTTGGCCAGGCGCACCGTGGCGCCAATCCACTCGTCCATCTCCGCATCCGGCAGTTGTTCACCGGTGTAGCTGCTGGTCCAGCCCGTCCGCTCGTCGCGGAAATCCAGCCCGCTGAACAACTCGTCCCAGGCTTCGTGCAGGTGGCGGGCAGCGCTCTGTTCATCCCAGTTCGGGACGACATGGGCCAGCAGCCGCCCCCGATGGATGCCCACCACTGCATCCCGTACCCCGGGCACTTCTTGCAGCACGCGGGCGACTCCCTCGGGCTCCACGCGGAACCCGCGCACCTTCACCTGAGCGTCGCACCGGCCCAGCAGCTCCAGACGGCCGCTCGCATCGAGGCGTCCGAGATCGCCGGTGCGGTACATCCGTTCCCGCGGGTCCTGCGCGTGTGCGACGAACCGGGAGGCGGTCAGCTCGGCATCCCCCGGATATCCCTCGGCCAGCCCCGCGCCCGCCACGCACACCTCCCCGACCTCACCGGCCGGAACGGGCCGCCCGTTCGCGCCCACCACGAGCACCGGTGTGCCCGGCAGGGACGTGCCAGCCGTCACCGGATCTCCCGGCCGCAGCACGCCGGCCGCACACCACACGGCCGCCTCGGTGGGGCCGTACGCGTTGACGAGCTCCACACCCGTCATCCTGCGGTGGTGCTCGGCGGCCAGCTCGCTCGGGCACGGCTCGCCTGCCACCAGGACCTGCCGCAAGTCCGGCGAGGGCCCCTCCAGACGCGACAGCACCACCCCGTACATCGAAGGCGTGAGGACGACATGGCTAATGGGCCCCCGCGAAAGCTGCTCGGCCAGCTCGGACACGGCCCGCTGGGGGGCCGGGGATGCCACACGCACGGTTCCGCCCGCCAGCAGCGTCCACCAGATCCCCGGCAGCGACGCGTCCGTCGTCATGGGGGAGACCATCATCATGTGCCGGACCGGTACGGGAAACCGGTGGGCATAAGCACGCATGGTGTGCGCGATCGCGCGGTGTCCGACCGCGACAGGCTTGGGCCGCCCTGAAGTGCCCGAGGTATGGATGATGTACGCGGTCATCCCGGGCGTGGGCCCCGGGAGGCTCCCGGCGTCGTCCGCCAGTGAGGCGTCCCCGGCGCCGGCGGCTGACCGACGGGGCGTCGGCCCGGTCAGGTCCACCCGGGCCACGCAGTCCGGCAGACATTGCCCGGGCAGTGCGAGCACCCGCCGCACGTCCACTCCCGCCAGCAGATCCCGCAGCCGGTCCGGCGGTTCGTCGGCGGACACCGGTACGTACACCGCGCCAGCCGCGAACACGGCCAGCTGCGCCACCACCGCTCGTACGCTGCGCGGAATCGCACAGGCCACCGCGTCGCCCGCCCGGATCCCGTCCGCGTGCAGAATCCGGGCCCACCCTCGGGCTTCGTCCATGAGCTGGGCGAAGGTCAGGCTCTCCGACGCATCAGTCACGGCCGTCGCTCCGGAGCACCCCTGAGCACGCTCGCACAGCAGATGCCACAGGGTGGCATTCGCTTCGAAGGAAGATGGTGGCAGTTCGGAGTCGGCCTCGTGCAATTCGAGAATGTCCGTCACTTGTTTCCCAAAAGTAGAGATGTGCGCACCGACTCAGTCGACGATGACCAGGGGATGGTGTCCAGCGTGAGGGTTCCCTACACCGTCCAGCGTGAGGGTTCCCTACACCATCGCAGGAGTCCTACAACTAGGACTTGTCCGGGCGATCATGTGACTGTCTCGTGTCTTGGTCGTTGAGGTGGCATGGGGCGGGGTGATCTGAGCGATGCGGAGTGGGAACGACTGCGGCCGTTCCTGCCGGTCAGCAACGGGCGTTGTGGCAGGTGGCGGGATCACCGGCAGGTGATCGACGGGATCTTGCACCGTGTGCGAACCGGGGTGCAGTGGCGTGATCTGCCCGAACGGTTCGGGCCGTGGAAGACCGTCTACGAACGCCACCGGCTGTGGTCGGCCGACGGTACCTGGGAACGCCTGCTGCAGCAGGTCCAGGCCGCGGCCGACGTCGTCGGCGACATCGACTGGGACATCGCGGTCGACTCGACCGTCGTGCGCGCTCACCAGCACGCGGCCGGTGCCCGCATCGATCCGCCGACGGCGACCGCGTCAAAGGGGGCCGAAACAGCAGAACACCAGGACGAGCCACCATGGCAGAGCCTGCTCGCCCGCCTGGTGGAGGTGGTGCAGGAGGTGAGGGCCTGGGCCGCTCGCGCGGCGGGCTCACGAGCAAGCTCCACCTGAGCTCCGACGGCCGCTGCCGCCCCCTGTCCCTGATAGTCACCGGGGGACAGCGGGCCGACTGCACCCAGTTCCAGCCGGTGCTCGAGAATCCGCGCTCCACGGCCGGGACCGGGCAGACCGCGCACGAAGCCCGACAGCCTCGCCGCCGACAAGGCCTACAGCAACGGGCCCTGCCGCGACTACCTGCGACGACGAGGCATCCGGCACACCATCCCGGAGAAGGCCGACAGCCAGGCCGCCCGCTTACGCAAAAGCTCACGCGGCGGGCGGCCACCCGGATTCGACGAGGAGCGGTACAAGAAGCGCAACACGGTCGAGCGGGCGATCAACAGGTTGAAGCAGTCCCGGGCCGTGGCCACTCGCTACGACAAACGCGGCTACGTCTTCCTCGGCACCGCCACCACAGCCGCCCTGGTCATTTGACTTCGCACGTGATCGCCCGGACAAGTCCTAGGCGGTCACACCACGGGGCGGCGTCCGGTCGGCAGACGATGCCGGTCAGCGGGGAGTCGGTGCACCGGCCGAACGAGGCGGGATCGCGATCTGCCCCGTCTCCTGGTGTGAGACGGCCATTGACAGCGGCGAACGGCGGATCCCATCATTGGCCCATGATCAGGAACTGGTTCGAGACGACGGGACACCTTCGCGCCCCGGATCGGACCGGCTGTGA
This sequence comes from Streptomyces sp. NPDC041200, assembly GCF_055591805.1. Lineage (NCBI taxonomy): Bacteria > Bacillati > Actinomycetota > Actinomycetes > Kitasatosporales > Streptomycetaceae > Streptomyces > Streptomyces sp. NPDC041200. The sequence goes on from NZ_JBVIZF010000017.1 coordinate 116,913, forward strand.
GCGCTCGGGCCTCTAGTCGGCCTTCCCCGGCCCTCGTGAGAGCCGTCACGTGCCACCAGGCCCGCGCCCGGACTGCTTCCTGACACTCCCGGACCCGCCGACGCCGTCGAGCGCCCGTCCGCGATGATCCGCACCGCATCCCGCCGGGTCTCCCCCTGTGCGCGGCGCGAGGGCTTCTCTGCCATCCGTCCCCGCGGCTCCGCCGCCGCGTCACGCATGAGGAGAACACCATGACCGTCATCGACACCCCGCCGAACCCGCCGGTGCTGCGCGACGCGCGCATCCCCGCGGGCGGCCTGTACGAGGGACCGCGCACGCTGCGCCGGGTGCCCGAGGAGTGGCAGGACCGCCCGTACGAGCGCTTCGAGCTGGTGCCCCAGGGGCGTGTCATCGGGGCCGAGATCCGCGGGGCGGACCTCTCCCGGCCGCTGGATCCGGGGCTGCGCGAGGAGCTGAACCGCGCCCTGCTGGAGTGGAAGGTGCTCTTCTTCCGCGGCGCCCACCTCACCTCCGCGCAGCAGCGCGACTTCGCCCGGCACTGGGGCGCGCTGGAGACCAACCCCCTGCTGTTCAGCGGTACGAGCGAGGACGTGGTGCGCTTCGACAAGAGCGCGGGCGCGCCGGTCACCTTCGAGAACGTGTGGCACGCCGACGTCACGTTCCGGGAGCGGCCCGCGCTCGGCGCCGTGCTCCAGCTGCGCGAGGTCCCGCCCGTCGGCGGGGACACCATGTGGGCGGACATGGCCGCCGCGTACGACAACCTGCCCCAGGAGGTGCGGGACCGTATCGACGGCGCCACGGCCGTGCACGACTTCATCCCCGGCTTCTCCCGCTTCTTCGGCCCCGAGCGGCTCGCCCCGTTCCAGGACGTGTTCCCGCCCGTCGAGCACCCGGTGGTGCGCACCCATCCGGAGACCGGGCGGCGGATGCTCTTCGTGAACACCTCCTTCACCACCCGGATCACCGGCCTGGACCGGGAGGACAGCGACCGGCTGCTGGCCTATCTGTGCCGTCAGGCGCAGGTCCCGGAGTACCAGGTGCGCTTCCGGTGGCAGCCCGGCGACGTGGCGTTCTGGGACAACCGCGCCACCCAGCACTACGCGGTCAACGACTACGCGCCGCACCCGCGCGTGGCCGAGCGGGTGGCCATCGAGGGGGACCGCCCGTTCTGACGGATGCCGGGATATCGCCACAGCCATGGCCAAGGGTGAGGTATACCGTTACCGGGGCAACGAGTTGACGGTCCTCACGGGCCGAACGGTCCACACGGACCGACGAGACAGAGGCCGGGCTGTGGCAGGGGGCCTCGGAGGTTACGGGTGCGATACCGGGTCCTTGGGGCGCTTGAGCTGTGGGACGGTGACCGATGGACGACCCTCGGCCCGGCGAAGTGGCGGATGCTGCTCGCGGTGCTGCTGTGCCACGCCAACCGGACCGTCCCGGCCGAGCGGCTCCTCGACGAGCTGTGGGGCGAGGGCCAGGCACCGCAGAGCGCGGCCAAGTTGCTGCAGACGTATGTCTCGCGGCTCCGGCAGAGCCTGGGTGACACCTCCGGCCAGGCCCTGATCACCGATAAGCAGGGCTACAAGGCACACGGCTACCGACTGGCCGTGGAGGCGGCCGACTTCGACGCGCACCGGTTCGAGCAGCTGGTCGAGGAGGGGCGGCGCGGCCTTGACCGGGCCTCCGAGTCCCCGGAGGACGCGGCCGAGCGGCTGCGCGAGGCGCTGGTGATGTGGCGGGGCACACCGTACGCGGACGTGCCCGCCACCCCGTCCGTGGAGGCGGAGACCACCCGGCTCGGGGAGCTGCGGTTGCAGGCCGTGGACGCCCGTATCGACGCGGATCTGCGGTGCGGTCGGCACACCGACGTCCTGGCCGAGCTGGAGGCGCTGACCGCCGAGCATCCGTACCGCGAGGGGCTGCGCGGCCGTCTGATGCTGGCCCTCTACCGCTCCGGTCGGCAGGCCGATGCCCTGGCCGCCTACCGCGATCTGCACCGGCTGCTGGCCGAGGACCTCGGGGTCGAGCCGATTCCGCCGCTGCAGCGGCTCCAGCAGCGGATCCTCACCGCCGACGCCTCCCTGCTGGCGCCCCCGGCCCCCCGCAAGGGGGAGAAGCCCGCCCGGGCGGCCACGCGCCCGGCCGCCCGGGGTCCTCGCCAACTTCCGCCCGCCAGCCAGGCGTTCACCGGCCGTCACGGCGAGGTGGCGGTGATCCAGGCACTCCTGAACCAAGATGAACAGGGCGAACAAGGCGACCGAGACGGCCAGGGAAACCAAGGCGACCAGAGCGGTCCCGTGGTGATCGCGGCCATCGACGGCACCGGCGGCGTGGGCAAGTCCACGCTGGCCATCCACACCGCGCACCAGCTCGCCGAGCGGTTCCCGGACGGCCAGCTCTACGTCGATCTGCACGGCACCACCGCCGGGCTCTCGCCCCTCGAACCGGCCGAGGTGCTGGGACGGTTCCTGCGGGCCCTGGGCGTGGACGGGTCGAGCGTGCCGGGTGACACGGACGAGGCGTCGGCCCAGTTCCGCTCGCTGGTGGCGGGGCGGCGGCTGCTGGTCATCCTCGACAACGCCGCCTCCGTGGACCAGGTCCGTCCGCTGCTGCCCGCCGGGCCCGACTGCGCCGCGCTGGTCACCAGCCGCGAGATGCTGACCACCCTGGAGGGCGCCACCCATCTGCATCTGGACGTCCTCCCCCACGACCAGGCCGTCGCGCTGCTGGAGCGGATCGTCGGGGTGGAGCGGGTGCGGGCCGAGCGCGCCGAGGCCGAGGACATCACCCGGCTGTGCGGCCGTCTGCCGCTGGCGCTGCGGATCGCGGGCGCCCGGCTGGCCGCCCGCCCGGCGTGGCCGCTGCGCACCCTGGTGGCGAAGCTGACCGACGCCCGCGGCAGGCTGGACGAGCTGCGCTTCGGCGACCTGGCCGTGCGGACCAGCTTCGAGGTGAGCTACGACGCCTTCCGGCTCGGCGGGCGCTCCGACGACGCGGACGCGGTACGCGCCTTCCGGCTGCTCAGCGCGGTGCCCGGGCAGGACGTGAGCGTGCCGGTGGCGGCCGCGCTGCTGGACCAGCCGGCCGACCGCACCGAGAACGCCCTGGAGCGGCTGGTCGACGCGCAACTGCTGGAGAGCCCGGACTCGGTCCGGTACCACATGCACGATCTGCTCCGGCTGTTCGCCTCGGAGCGGGCCGAGCAGGAGGAGCCCGAGGCCGAACCCGCCGCGGCGCTGGAGCGGGCGATGTCGGCGTACGTGGCCACCACCCAGCGGGCGGTCGCCCTGCTCGACCCGCGCCGCCCCTGGCCCCGCCATCCGGTCGAGGGCACCGTGATCCCGCTGCGGGACGCCACGGAGGCGGAGGCGTGGCTGAAGGCCGAGGCGGGCAATCTGCTGGCCGCTGTCGCCCACGCCGTCACCCAGTCCGACGCGCTCGCCCGGCTCGGCATCCGGCTGGCCCAGGCCCTGCAGTGGTTCCTGTATCCGCGCGCGCAGGCCCAGGCTCTGCAGACGGTCAACGAGCTGGCGATCGGCGCCGCCCGGCGGCTGGGCGACCTGGAGAGCCAGGCGTGGGCGCTGGATCACCTCTCGGGCGCGCACTGGCTGCAGCACAGCTACGAGGAGATGCGGGCCACCCTGGAGTCGGCGCTGGAGATCTGGCGTGCCATCGGCCATCCGCGGGGCGAGCAGCGGTCGCTGTGCAACCTGGCCGACGCGCTGTCAGAACTGGGGCTGTTCGAGCAGGCCATCGCGGTGCAGCGGCGTCAGCTCGCGCTGGCCCGGGACACCGGGGACCTGGCGGCCGAGGTGATCGGCCTGGGCAACCTGGGCCGCGCCCACCGCGGCCTCGGCCAGTCCGAGGCCGCCCTGACGTGTTTCAAGGAGAGCCTGGAGGCGGCCCGGCGGACCGGCGACGTCCATCACCAGGGCTTCGCGATGTACGAGATCGGCATCACGTACATGGAGCAGGGCAAGTTCCCCGAGGGCCGGGCGCACCTGGACGAGGCGCTGCCGGTGTGGCAGCGGCCGGGTACGTACGAGAGCTGGCGCGGGCACACCTGGAGCGGGCTCTTCCCCGCCTGCATGACGCTGCAGATGGGCCCCGGCCCGCACTGAGGGCGGGGCGGGGGCTTCGTCGCCACGGCTCCAGAGCGCTACGGCTTGCGGGCCACTCCGCCATAGGCCCACACCCGGCTCGGGTCGTGCTCGGCGCCGATGCCCGGGCGCCAGGCGGCCAGCTGCACCAGGCCCGGTTCGAGCACGTCGAGCCCCTGGAAGAAGCGCATGATTTGGGCGTAGTCGCGCGGCGCCGCGGTCACCGGGCTGACGCTGAGCGGCTCCCAGTCCCGGTCCTCGGGCGTCTCGTCGGTGAAGTCGCCGGTGGCATGGGACAGGATCAGACAGCTGCCGGGGGCGGCCCATTCCATGAGCCGGGCGACGATGCCGTACGGATCGTCCTTGTCGTCGAAGTAGTCGAGGATGAACGTGAGCACGATGCCCACCGGCTGCCCGGGGTCGAGGAGTCGGCGCACCTCGTCATGGGCCAGGATCTTCTCGGGCTCGCACAGATCGCCATTGATCATCGTGGTGCCGGGGACCGCCAGCCGGGCCTGTCCATGGCTGGCCACGATCGGGTCGTTGTCGACGTAGACCACGCGGGACCGGGGATTGACCGCCTGGGCGATCTCATGCACGTTCGGCGTCGTGGGCAGGCCCGAGCCGATGTCCAGGAACTGGCCGATCCCCGCGTCGGCCAGTTCGGCCATCGCCCGCTGCAGAAAGCGGCGGTTGGACAGGGCGGTGTCCCGGATCTCCGGCGCGATCCGCAGGAACCGCTGGGCCTGTTCGTAGTCGGCGAGGTAGTTGTCCTTGCCGCCGACGAGGTAGTTGTAGACCCGGGCCGGGTTCGCCCGGTGACCGGGATGGCGGCCGTGGTCGACCGGCTGCCACTCCACCGTGGTGAGCCCGATGCCGGGCCCGCTGCTGTTCATCCGAGAATCCCCTGCCCTCAAAACTGCGTCGCCTCTCCCGCCTGCCGGGTCGTCACCGCGGATGCGGTGCCGGGCCGGGACGCCAGGTGACCGTGTCGCTGGGTCCCGGTTCGGCCCAGGCGACCGGGGCTCGTGACCAGAGGTGGAACGGCAGGTCGACGTCGGCGGACACCCGGCTGAGCTGCCCCCAGGAATACGCGTGGGAGTGGACCACGGCGGCGTGCAGCGCCGCTTCGAGGCAGGCGCGCGCGGTCCGCTCCGCACGGCAGGTGCCGCTCGGGCCGGAGCCCTCCACCCCGCCGGACACCTGATAGGTGCTCCAGGCGTAGAGGGCTTCGTCCTCGGTATGCGGTTGCTGCTGCTGGTCGACGTTCACGGGCCCTCTCCAGACGCGTCTCTACCGGCGGGGCTTGGCGATGCGTCCAGCATCGGAGAGGGCGGATTACCGGCGGTATAGCGGCGGTAAAGCGGGATGCGACCGCGCTATACCGGCCGGGACGTACGAGGTCGTACGGGGTGTGCGGGAGATACGAGGTGGACGGAACCCGGTCAGTCGGCGAGCCAGGCCAGCACCTCACGGTTGATCCGCTCGGGCTGCTCCAGGTGCAGGAAGTGGCCCGCGCCGTCGACGAGTTCGATCCGGGAGCCCGCCGGGAGGTGGTCCTTGGCGCTGTGGATCACATCGGAGCCGATGCAGCCGTCGTCGGTGCCGTGCAGGAAGAGGATCGGCCGCTCACCGGTGGCGGTGATCGCCGCCTGCTCCGCCGCGTAGGCCGGCACGTGGCGGGTCGGGTCGAACAGGGCCTTGTAGTAGCCGATCGCGGCGGCGAGGTGGGCCGGGTCCTTCAGGCTCTCCTTGACCTGCGCGATGTCCTGCGCGGAGTCGTGGTAGCCGGGCGACCAGTCGCGCCACAGACCGTCGATGAGCGCCATGTCATGGGCCGCGACGGCCGCCTCGGCCAGCGGGGTCTGGAACAGGAAGATGTAGAAGGAGCGCTTGAACTGGCCGTAGTCGTAGCCGAAGAAATCGGCCAGCACGCCGCCCAGCGGGGGCACGGACATCGTCACGGCGCGCCGCCAGCGCTCGGGGGCGTGGGCGATGGCGCCGTAGGCGGCGATGGCGCCCCAGTCGTGGCCGATGAGCACCGCGTCGCCGTCGGCGCCGAAGGCCTCGTGCAGGGCGTTGGCATCGGAGGCGATGGCGCCCGCCTGGTAGGCGCCGTCGTCGGGTATGCCGGTGGGTGCGTACCCCCGCAGGAAGGGGGCGACGGCGTGGTAACCCGCGTCCGCGAGGGCGGGCAGCAGGTGGCGCCAGGAGTGTGCGGTGTCGGGGAAGCCATGCAGGCAGAGAGCCAGCGGGGCGTCCGCCGGGCCCGCTTCGAGATAGCCGAACTCGAGTCCATTCGCGGTGATGCTCTTGACCTGTGTCACGCTCAGCGATGCTAATTCACCGTCAGGAACACGTCCACGCACGCCAACGGGGAATTCCTCAGCACCCGATCATCCGGCTGCGCGGTGGCCGGGAGGGTGGCAGACTGCGCGCTGTGCCGTCCGGATCCACCCGACCGGGAACGGGCACCTCCGCCTGACCGCCCGCCCGGCCCGAGGGAGGCCCCATGACCAGCCCGAGCAGCCCCGTCGCGGATCACCACGAGGCCATGGTGCACCGCGGGTTCCTCTACCGCGACGAAGGGGAAGTGGTCGATGTCTGCGTGCCCTTCCTGCGCGAGGGCCTGGAGGCCGACGACGCGGTGGCCGTCGTCGCCGCCAAGTCGAACATCGCGGCGCTGCGGGACGCGCTCGGGCGGGACGCCCCGGCGGTGCAGTTCGAGGACGCGCTCAGCTGGTACCAGCACCCGGTGAAGACCATCGCCGCGTACGACTCCTTCGTGAAGGCCGAGTCACCGCGCCGGGTCCGGGTGATAGCCGAGCCGGTGTGGCAGGGCCGCACTCCGCTGGAGGTGGTGGAGTGGGCGCGCTACGAGTCGATCGTGAACGCGGCGTTCGCCCACTCCGGTGCCCGCGCCATCTGCTGTTACGACCGCCGTGTGCTGCACCCCGAGATCCTGACGTACGCGCGCCGGACCCACCCCGAGATCATCGACGGTCAGGGGCCCGAGGAGAGCCTGGACTACCTGGCCCCCGGCCCGTTCAGCGCCACCTGCGACCGCCGGGCGCTGCCGCCCGCCCCGCGAGGAGCCGACCGGCTGCCGGTCGAGGGGGCCGATCTGGACGCCGTGCGCGTCTTCATCGCCGAGCGGGGCGGCCGCCACGGCATGGGCCTGGAGGCCCTGCGCAACATGGTCGCCGCCGTCGCCGAGGTGGCGAACACCGCCCTCCGCCACGGCAGCGCCCCGGCGGAGCTGCGGGTGTGGACCGAGGACGGCGACCTGGTCTGCGAGCTGGCCGGGCCCGGCCACTGGTACCCGGACGCCCTCTGGGGTTTCACCCCGCCGGAGGGCTCGGACACCGGGTTCGGGCTGTGGGGCGTGCGGATGCTGTGCGACGTCGTCCAGATGCAGGCGGACGCGGATGGCACCCTGATCAGGCTGCGCACCGGGCTGTGACCCCCGGGCTCTGACCACCAGGGGGGTCACCTTCGCGACGCGGGGAGTTCCGGCACCCCGTGGTCGGCCAGCGGGCCCACCTCAAGACCCGCGGCGCGGCACGCGGTGACCAGGTGCGGCAGGGCGGCCAGGGTGACGCGCCAGCAGCCGAGGGAGCCCGCCCGGTCGGTGTCGTGCAGCAGGACCGTGGCGCCGCCCCGGAGGCCGCCGCGCAGGGTGGCGAGCACCGAGGCCGGGGTGGCGTTCGGGGACCAGTCGCGCCCCCAGGCCGACCACAGGATCGGCCGCAGCCCGGCGCGTACGGCCGCGAGCCAGCGGCCACCGGTCAGGACGCCGTACGGGGGCCGGTACCACAGCGGTTCGGCACCGGTGGCCAGCCGCACCGCCCGGGCGGCGTACGCGACCTCCGCGACGTCCCGGACCGGCCTCGGCAGCCAGGGGCGGTTGTGGGTCCAGCCATGGACGGCGAGTTCGTGGCCGCGCAGCGCGATCTCGCGGGTGGTGCGGGGGTATCGCAGCACGCTCTCGCCCAGGACGAAGAACGTGGCGCTCACCGCCAGCTCGTCCAGGGCGTCCAGGAAGCGCGGGGTGGAGTGGGGGTCGGGGCCGTCGTCGAAGGTGAGGGCGATGTGGTTGGACCGGCCCCGTCCGGCCAGCGCGGGGAAGAGGACCCGCCGGGGCAACGGCAGCCAGGTGCCCGCCGGGACCAGGTGCGCGGCCGCGGCCAGCACCGCCGCGTTCCGGGCCAGCGCACCGGTCCGGGACGCCACCCGCGCGCGCCCGGCGGTCACGGCGGGCTCCCGCCGTCCGGGACGCGCCGTACCGTCGGCCCCACCGCCGTGCCCGAGGTGTCCGCGTCCCAGCCCTCGGCCATGGCCGGCGACCGGGTGAGGCCGACGATCCCGGCCGCCATCAGGACGATGCCGACCGCCTCGGGCAGCAGGCGCAGCCCCAGTTCGACGCGTTCGCCGAACAGCACCCAGCCCAGCGCGATGCTCACCAGCGCGTCCCCGAGGGTCAGCGCGGGCTGGGAGGCGGCCAGGGTGCCCGCGCGCAGAGTGCTCTGGAGCAGCAGAAAGCTGAGCAGCCCCACCAGGCACACCGCGTACAGCGGCCAGCTCGTGAACACGGCGGCCACTCCCCCGCCGAAGTGGCCGGTGAACTCCTTGATGAGGGCCGCCGTGCACGCGAAGCCGACCGCGGTCGCGCAGCCGAGCGCCGCGGCCCGCGCCGCGCCCCGCAGCGCCCGCGCCACCAGGACCAGGGCGCCCACGACGAGCACCAGCACCACCCCGGCGGGCAGCCAGAGCCCGTTCCGGACCGTGTTCCGGCCGTGCGAGGGGTCTGCAGCGACGAGGAAGAGCGCGAGCCCGGCGGCGAGCATCACGAACGCCAGCCAGGTCCGGCCGCCCGGCCGCCGGTGGAACACCAGGCTGCCCACCACCAGGGTGAACAGCAGCTCGCTGACCAGCAACGGCTGGACGACGGAGAGCCGCCCGACCGCCAGCGCCCCCACCTGGGCCACCGCCGAGACCACCATCGCCGCGCCCCCGGCCAGCCAGTACGGCCGCCGCAACAGCCGCGACAGATGCCGCAGCGTCTGCCCCAGCCCGCCACCTGCCGCCGGCACCTCCCGCTCCTGGTCCATCGCGGCGCGCCGCTGCAGTACCGACGCCGCGCCGTTGCCCAGGGCGGACAGCAACGCGAGGAGGACGGTCAGGGCGCCCATGTCACCGTCTCCCTCACCCGAAGCGGGCGGCCAGCCGGTGGTACAGCCCCGGGGCCGCGCCGCGCACCAGCACGGGCACCCGCAGCCAGGCCGGTACGTACACCTCGTCGCGGCCGCGCGCGACGGCGTCCCACACGGCGTCGGCGACCCGCTCGGGCGGCAGCGGGCGCGGCATCCGGCGGGTGTACGGGACGCCGCGGCGGGCGAAGAACGGGGTGTCCACCACGCCGGGGACCACATGGGTGACGCGGACGCCGCCCCGGCGCAGCTCGTGGCGCAGGGCGTCGGCGAAGACGCCGAGCGCCGCCTTGGCCGCGGAGTACACCGCCTCGCCGCGCACCCCGACGCTGCCCGCGACCGATCCGATGAGCACGATGTGGCCGCGCCGCTCGGCCAGCATGTGCGGCAGGACCAGCCGCACCAGCCGCATGGTGGCGAGCAGGTCGACGCCCACCACCCGGTCGATGGCGGCGGGCGGCATCGCGCTGAAGGGACCCGCCCAGCCGATGCCCGCCCCCGCGACGAGCAGGTCCACCCGCCCGGCGGTACGGAAGGCGGCGTCGACCAGGCCGCGACCGCCCTCGGGAGTGGCCAGATCGGCGGGCAGGGCGACGGCCGAGGTGTGCGCGGCCACCCGGTCGAGACGTTCCCGGTGGCGGCCGCTGACCAGCAGCCGCCATCCGCCGCCCGCCGCGAACCGGTGCGCGACGGCGGCGCCGATACCCGAGGACGCGCCGGTCACCAGCGCTACCGCGGTTTCGGTGGGGGCGGCCCCGGTGGCGGTGGGTCCGGCCAGGTCACGCGCGGCGCCGTGCTGCGGCTGTGCGTCCGGCAGAGGGCGGGCCATGGCACCTTCCTGTCTCGCTGCTGACCGGCGGCATCGGCACCCACCGGCCGTCGAGCGCGCGGTTTGGCGGCACGCGGAGCGGATACCTCCAGTGAGCCATGAGCGGCCGCGCCTCGCACCATCGGAGGTGATGATGCACCTGCCGTCGCAGCGTTTCCTCGTGGTGAGCGCCAGCATGGGAGCCGGTCATGACGCGGTGGCCGGGGAGCTGGCGCGCAGACTGGAGCGCGCGGGGCACCGGGCGGACCGGGTGGATGTGCTGGAGTTGCTGCCCGCCGGGATCGGACCGGGGCTGCGCGCCTTCTACCGGGCGGCGGTCCGCCGGGCCCCGGCGGTCTACGCGGGCATCTACCGGGCGTTCTTCCAGCCCGGCCCCGGCTGTGGCGGCGGGCCACGGCCCGGCACCGCACCGCTGGCGGCGCTCGCCGAGGACCGGCTGCTGGCGCTGGCCGGGCAGCTGCGGCCGGACGCGGTGGTGCCCGTCTTCCACCTCGCCGCCCAGCTCACCGGGCGGTTGCGGGCGCGCGGGGCGCTGACCGTGCCCAGCGCGGTGGTGGTCACCGATTTCGCGGTGCACCGCCAGTGGCTGCACCCGGGCAACGATCTGCACCTGTGTGTCACCGAGGAGGCCGCCGAACGGGTACGGCAGGCCCTCGGCCGACCCGCGGTGGCCACCGGCCCGCTGGTGGCGGGGCGTTTTCTCGGTCCGGCGGCCGGGGCGGCGGACTGGCGGCGCCGCTTCGGCCGCCACGCCCCCGGACGGCCGCCGGTGGTCCTGTCCGCCGGGGCCTGGGGGGCCGGTACGCGGCTTGTGGCCACCGCGCGGCTGCTGTCCGCCGCGGGCTATCTGCCGGTGGTGCTGTGCGGCCGGGACGAACGGCTGCGCCACCGGCTGTCCCGGTGGCCGCAGGTGGCGGCCCTCGGCTGGGAACCGGATCTGCCCGGACTGCTGGGCGCCACGCGGGCGCTGGTGGACAACGCGGCCGGACAGACCGCGCTGGAAGCACTGGCCACCGGAGTCCCGGTGGTGGGCTACCGCCCCATCCCGGGCCATGGGCGCGAAGGGGTCCGCCGGATGGCCGCCCTCGGTTTGACGGACCACGCGACGGACTCATGGGAACTGCTGCGCCTGCTCGACGCGCTCACCGCAGCGTCCGCGCTGCGCGAACGCCGTATCACCGCGGGCCGACGGCTGTTCACCACCGATCCCGCCGATGTCGCCGCCCGGCTGGCCGACATCGTGGCCGTGGGCGAATCCCACTGAAGGAGTGAGTGGACCCCAAGGAGTGGGTGGGACCCCAAGGAGTGGGTGGACGGGAGTGGGTGGACCGCAGGTTCGGCGCGCGCACGGCCGCCGAAACATCCGGGTCCACCCTCCCCAAACGCCACTTCCGCCCCCGCTACCGCTGAAGTGGCGGCGCACTGACGGGAGAGCGGCGGTCAGCTGGTGGCCGCGGCCTCGTACAGGCCACGCCCGGAACGCTTGGCGCGGTCCGTCGTGCGCAGCCGCTCCAGCGTGTTGCGCACCGAGTTCACGTTGGTGCGCGTCTCGTCGCGGCCCAGGGCGTCGTTGACCTCGGACGCGCGCATCGGACGGCCCGCCTTCCTCAGGGCGCCGAGCACCGACTCGGCGAGCCCGGTGGAACGCTCGGAGGAAGTGCCCGCCGCCTTGGCCGTCTTCTCGGGGGCCTTGGCGGTGGCCTTCTCGCTCGCCGGGGCGCTCTTCTCGGTGGCCTTGGCCGCCTTGGTGGTGGCCTTGGCGGTGGGCTTGGCGGCGGGCTTGGCCGCCGCCTTCTTGGCGGGCTTCTTCGCGGCGGTCTTCTTGGCCGCCGCCTTGGTGGCGGTCTTCGCGGCCCGGCCGCCGGTGGTGGACTTGGCGGCCTTGTTGCGCTGACGGCCGATGGCGGCCTTGCGCGTGGCGGCGGGCGTCCGGGTCGCCGGAGCCGCCTCGGCGGCCTGCTTCGACTCGCCCTCGGTGGCCGCCTCCGTGGCGGTGGCCTTGGCGGTGGCGGTGTCCTTGGACACCGGCTTCGCCTCCGCGATGTCACCGTTGCCCGCCTGCGGGAGCGAGTGGCCTCCCGAAAGGGCCTGAAGGCTGCTCAGAGCGGTACTGACCACCTCCAACCGCTGGGTGACGGCGTCCAAATCACCCTTGAGGGCCTCCTGTTGCTTCTCCAGTTGCGGAAGCTCTGCCTTCAGTGCCTCGATCGTCGAGCCCACACTGTTGTCGGCACTCAGCGCGTTCACCATCACTTCGTCCCCTTTCTGGGCGTCTGCGCCCATCGTTGCTGCGATTATGCCTGCTGTTAGGTGTGTGCGGTGCCCTGTGTGCCACCACGCAAAACAACTGGGACCGCCTTGACGGCTACGGAGCAGCCAACTTTCCGTGAAGTCACGTGGCACGAACCCCCTCGTCAGACCCTCCGTGTCATCCGCAGGAGTGGTGGCGCGCGTCGTGATGACGACACATCAGGCGCGAAATACACCGCGCGCCCCCATGCCACCTCAGCGGGCTTTCCTCACCGAGGTGTTGTCCTCACCGAGGGGTTGAGGGAGACGCCGCCGCGTCGACGAGCGCGGTGAGTTGGCCGGGGGTCATGCTGCCCGGTGCGCGGCGCTCCCGGGCGCAGGTGCCCGCGATCCGTCCCAGCGTCTCGTTGACCGGGGCCGGGATGCCGCGTTCGCGTCCGAGCAGCACGATCTCCCCGTTGAGATAGTCCGCCTCGATGGTGCCCGTCCCCCGGGTCAGGCTCTGCCACGAGGAGCCGCCGCCGCGCTCCACACCGTCGGCCGGGCGCGTCTCCACCTTTCCGGAGCGGAGTGCGGCCTGTTCGGCGGCGTCGGCGTGGGCGATGCCCGCGGCGTCGAGGACCGCGGCCCCCTCCGCCTTCGCCCGCGCGGCGAGGGCCTGGGCCTCGTCCCCGGTGAGCGGTCCGCAGATCGCCTCGACGGCGTTGACGAGGTTGCTGATGAGCTTGGCGTACTTCCAGCGCATCACGTCCGGTACGACCGGCGCGAGGAACACGGACTCCTCCAGGTCCGCGGACACCCGCCGGATGGTGTCGTCCTCCCCCGACGGATAACGGCCCAGGCTGAGGATGCCGGTGTACGGGGCGCACGGCGCGGCGACCACCCCCGGCTCCAGGTACGTCGCGGGCAGCCAGACGCAGACGCCGTAGACCCGGCGGAAGCGCCGCAGCGCCAACCGCTCGTTCTCCACGCCGTTCTGGGCGCAGAGCAGCGGCAGCCGCTCCCCCGCGGTGCCGCCGCCGGTGACCGGGCGCGGCGCCCAGGCGTCCAGCGCCGCGGCGCTGTCCTGGGTCTTCACGGCGAGAACGAGCACATCGCCGGGGCCCAGTTCGACGCCCTCGGGTCCCGTGACGACGGGTGCCGGGACCTCATGGGTGGTCCCGGGCGCGGTGAAGCGCAGTCCGTGGTGGCGCAGCGCCTCGTAGTGCGCTCCGCGTGCCACCAGGACCACGTCATGACCGGCCAGATGGAGCCGGGCGCCGATCGTGCCGCCGACCGCGCCCGCTCCGATGATGATGTAGCGCACCGGGCCCCCTTCCCCGTGGGTGGTAGAAACAACGTACCTGCACGGACCTGTTGGAAGAGCCCGAGGGGATACGATGAAACTGCGCTGTGCCGTGCTCGACGACTACCAGGACGTGGCCCTGTCCTCGGCCGACTGGTCGGGGGTCAGCGACGCGGTGGACGTGGTGTCGCACCGGAGTCACTTCACCGACCGGGACGCGCTCGTCGAGGCGATCGGGGACTGCGAGATCGTGGTCATCATGCGGGAACGCACCCCGTTCCCCGCTGAGCTGTTCGCCCGGCTGCCCCGGCTCCGGCTGCTCATCACCACCGGGATGCGCAACGCGTCCGTCGATCTGGAGGCGGCCGCCCGGCACGGGGTCACCGTGTGCGGCACGGCGAGCGCCTCCCAGCCGCCCGTCGAGCTGACCTGGGCGCTGATCCTCGGTCTGGCCCGCCACCTCGTGACGGAGAGCACCGCGCTGCGGGACGGCGGGCCGTGGCAGAGCACGGTCGGCCTGGATCTGCACGGCCGTCGGCTCGGGCTGCTGGGCCTCGGCAAGATCGGGGCCAAGGTGGCGCGGATCGGCCAGGCGTTCGGCATGGACGTGGCCGCGTGGAGTCAGAATCTGACGGCCGAGCGGGCGGCTGAGGAGGGCGTGCGGTTCGTCCCCTCCAAGGAAGAATTGCTGGAGACCAGCGATGTGGTCTCGGTACATCTGGTGCTCGGCGACCGCACCCGGGGGCTGCTCGGCGCGCCGGAGCTGCGGCGGATGCGCCCCACGGCGTACCTCGTGAACACCTCCCGCGCGGCCATCGTGGATCAGGCCGCCCTCGCGGACGCCCTGCGGGGCGGCTGGATCGCGGGCGCGGGGGTCGATGTGTTCGAGGAGGAGCCGCTGGGTCCGGAGCACCCGTTCCGTACGCTGCCGAACCTGCTCGGCACCCCGCATCTGGGCTATGTGACCCGGGGCAACTACGAGGGCTACTACCGCGACGCGGTGGAGGACATCCTCGCGTATCTCGCGGGCGAGCCGGTCCGCGTCCTCACCGCTCCGTAGCCGCCGCAGGAGGACGCACGGCGTCAGCCCGGCCCCGTGCCCAGGGTGTCCAGGGCCATGACGGCGACATGGAGCCGCGATCGCTGGGCGCCGGACTCCAGGCTGCCGCCGACCAGTCGCTCGATGGTGTGCAGGCGCTGGTAGAAGGCCTGCCGTGACAGTCCGGCCTGTTTGGCGGCGACGGACTTGTTGCCCGCGGCGTCGAGGTACTGGCGCAGGATGGCCAGCAGATCGCCGCCGTGCCGCTCGTCGTACCGCATCAGCCTGCCCAGCTGCCGTTCCACGTAGTTCTGGACGCGGACGTCGTCGCGCAGGGTGTACAGCAGTTCCGGCAGTCCGAGGTCCGCGGGCACGTGGAACGGCCGCCGCGGTGTGCCGGGGCCGATGGCGTCCGCGACCTCCTCGGCCTCGGTGAACGACCGCGCCACCTGGTCGAGGGCGGTCACCCCGGGGCCGACCGCGAGGACGGCTTCCTCGCCGAGGGCGCCGAGGGTTTCCTCGGCGACCCGGCCGATGCGCTCCACCACGGGCTGCCACGCGGCGGCGAGCGGCAGGGTGAGCAGGACGCCGGTGCGGTCCGGGGAGAGCCTGCCGACCAGCGCGTGGATTCCGGCGCCGCGCAGGTCCTCGCCGAGGTGGCTGTCCAGGTCGGCCCGGTCGGCGGCGTCGGGCCGGTGGCCGACGGCCAGGGCGATGAAGAGGTGGCCGACGGTCGGCAGCCCGAGGGCCTCGACCCGGATGCGGGACTCGGTGCGGCTGAGGGGCTTTGCGTGCCGCAGTTCCAGCAGGGCCGACGCGCGGGCCTGCCGGTCCCACTGGGTGTGGCCGGTCATCCGGGCCAGGGTGAGGGCGGTCGCGGCGCGCCGGAGGACCAGGGTGTGCTCGGGTCCGGAGGCCGGGCCGGTCTGGTCGGGCAGCGCGACAAGGCGCCCCCAGCGCTGCCCGTCGTGTTCGACGGGGGCCACCAGCCAGCCCTCCGGTCCGCTGGGCGCCGCGTGGTCGGGCGTCGGCGTGGCGCGGGACCGGCGCTGCCACGCCTCCAGGATCGGGCCGCCGGGGCGGCCCGCCGTGCAGACGATCACGGCGTGGTGCACCAGGTTCTCCAGCACCACCGACCGTCCCATCAGGTCGGCCGCGACCTGGACCAGCTCCTCCGGGCGTGCGCCGCGCAGCGTCAGGTCGGTGAACAGCTCGTGGACCTGGTGGGAGCGGCGCAGCAGTTCGCCCTGGGCGTCCAGGATCAGCGCGTGGACGGTCTGGGTGACCTCGATGAACCGGATGCCGTGGGAGAGCACGATCAGCGGGAGGTCCCGGGCCCGGCAAGCGGCCACCAGGTCCGGCGGCACCTGCTGGTACCGGCGGCCCAGCTCCACGACCAGCCCGGCGGCGCCGACATCGGCGAGCTGGTCGGCGTAGCCGCGCAGCCGGGTGGGGTCGTTGGGCTGGGGCATGCCGGTGGTCAGCACCAGCTCGCCGCCCTCCAGGAACGACGCCGGGTCCAGCAGTTCGGTGACGTGGACCCAGCGGACGGGACGGTTCAGCCGGTCCTCCCCGGCCATGACCCGGGGCAGCCCCGCGGCGATCACGGGCAGCCGCAGTACGTCGGCGACGGTGAGCAATGCCATCCGGCCCGCTTCCTCCCTGCACGGTGCCCGCCGTGGCGGGCGGATCTCTGGAGCCCCGGCGGCGCGCGGGGAGACGGGGCGCCGGGACTCCAGGATCTCAGGGTCGCCGGGCAATGAGGTCGGCGACGGTGGCGATGGGCGAGGTACGGGTGCGGCCGCCCGCCTCGTGCCGGTCCGCCAGGCGGTAGGCGACGTACAGTCCGCGCACCCCGAGCCAGCGGAACGGCTCCGGCTCCCAGGTGCCGGGGCGGTGCCCGGTCCACGGCAGCCGGGTCAGCCGGGTGTCCCGCCTCAGCACCAGGTCGGTGAGGGTGCGGGCGGCCAGGTTGGTGGAGGTGACGCCGTGGCCGACGTAGCCGCCCGCCCAGCCGGTGCCGGTGGCCCGGTTCAGGCCGACGGTGGCCGACCAGTCGCGGGGGACGGCGAGGACCCCGCACCAGGCGTGGTCGACCCGGACACCGGTGGTCTGCGGCAGCATGCGCTGGAGGGTCTGGGTGAGCTGGCCGATCGTACGGTCGCTGACCCGGCCCGAGTCGTCGGTGCGGGAGCCGAAGCGGTACGGCACACCGCGCCCGCCGATGGCGATCCGGTCGTCCGGGGTGCGCTGGGCGTACATGTGGCCGTGTGCGGTGTCGCCGAGGGTTTCCCGGCCCTCCCAGCCGATCTCCTTCCAGACCTGTTCCGGCAGCGGCTCGGTGACGATCATCGAGCTGTTCATCGGGAGCCAGGCCCGCCGCAGCCCCTTGAGGGACGAGGTGAACCCCTCGGTCGCGCGGAGCACCACGGGGGCGCGGACGGTGCCGTGTGCGGTGAGCGCGCGGCCCGGCTCGATGGCGGTGACGGGTGACTTCTCGTAGATCGTGACGCCGAGCCGTTCCACCGTCTCGGCGAGCCCCCGGACCAGGGCGGCGGGCTGGAGCCGGGCGCAGTGCGGGGTGTACGCGCCCGCGGTCACCCCGTCGATGGCGATGTGCCGGGCGGACTCGGCGGGGGTGAGCAGGACGGACTCCGGCACACCCCATGCGTGGTCCTGCTCGATCTTGTGCCGCAGCCGCGTGGCCTGGGCGGGGGTGCGGGCGACCCGCAGGGTGCCGCCCTTGACGATGTCCGCGTCGATGTTCTCGCGGGCGGCGACGGCGATGACCTCGTCCACGGCCTCGTTCATGGCCCGCTGCCAGTCGAGGACGGCGTCGCGGCCGTACATGCTGGCCAGCCGCTCGCGGGCACCGGGGATCAGTCCGGAGGCCCAGCCGCCGTTGCGGCCGGAGGCTCCGAAGCCAGCGAACTCGGCTTCCAGGACCGTGACGCGCAGGGACGGGTCGGCCTTCTTGAGGTAGTAGGCGGTCCACAGTCCGGTCATTCCGGCGCCCACGACGCACACATCGGCGTCGCGGTCGCCGGGCAGCGCCGGGCGGGGGGCGGGCAGTTCGGCGAACCAGTGGGCGACGCGCCCGTTGACCGGTGCCGTGGTGGCGGACATGGGGTCCTCTCGCGGTGTGGGGGTGGCCGGGGAGCCGGGTCGGACGCCGGGACGTCAGACGCCGAGCAGACCGGGCAGCTCGGACAGGTCCTTGATCTCCTCGTACGGCTGATAGGCGGCCGACCCGGGGAAGCCGTACCGGTTGACCCAGATCCGCCGCATGCCCTCGTACCGCTTGGTCGGCATGATGTCGTACTCCCAGCCCTGGGCGGTGTGGATGATGTCCGAGGGCCCGCGGCCGGTGGCCTTCATGAGGTATTCGAAGGCCTGCGGAAGCGGCTTGAACGCGCCCGCCTGCTCGGCCGTGAGGACGTAGTCCCACTCCACGCCCAGCTCGTCGACCGCGTAGGAGATCAGGTCGTCCTCGCTGTTGGAGAGGATGGCGATGTCGTATTCGCCCTTGAGCCGGCGCAGCGCGTCGGGCACCTCATGGAACGGCTTGAACCGCTTGATGGCCTCGATGAGGGCGTCGCCATCCTCGTCGCGGTAGGGCAGCCCGTGCAGCAGCATGACGTTGCGCAGGGTGCGGCGGACGGTCTCCCGGTACGGACGGTACTCGTCCACGACACCCTGGAATCGCATCACGTACGCGTCGTGGTGGAACTGCTTGGGGTCGACGCCGTACTCGGCGAGCCGGTCCTTGACGATCTCGTGGGTGGCGCCCTGGGTGTCGAAGTTGATGAGGGTGCGGTAGCAGTCGAAGGAGACGAGCTTGCGCATGGAGGGGTCCTTTCGGAGAGGAGGAGGCGCGGGACGCGGTCAGGCGCGGCGGCTGGCTTCCGCCAGGCCCAGGTCCTTGGTTTCGGGCGCGAGGATGATGGAGGCCACGAGGCCGATGATGGTGATGCCCGCGCCCATCGCGAGGGTGCCGCGGACGCCGAAGTCGGCGGTGAGCATGGGCAGCAGGAAGGTGCTGGAGGCGGAGCCGACCCGGCTCATGGCGGTGGCGACGCCGACGCCGGTGGCGCGCAGGTCGGTGGGGAACAGCTCGCTCGGATACACGAACTGCAGTCCGCTGCCCGCGGCCTCGAAGAACTGGAACCCGGCGAAGAGGGCGACCACCAGGAACGCGTAGTGCAGCGGCAGCACGATCAGGGCGATGAGGCAGACGTTGATGCTGGCGAAGCTGCTGATGAGCAGGGGCCGCCGGCCGATCCGGTTGACCACGAGCAGCCCGACCGCGGTGCCCGCGACCGCGATGGTGGTGATGAGGGCGCTGGCGCCGAAGGTGCTGGTCACCCCGAACGACTCCAGCATCTGCGGCTGGAAGGACCGTACGGCGAAGGCGGGCGCCACCTGACAGATCCAGAACACCGAACAGAACAGGGCGGGGATCGCGTAGCCGCGGCGGAAGATCTCCGCCAGGTTGCCCAGGCCCGAGCCGCCGCGCCGGGTGCCGCTCTCGGCGAGCAGTTCCTCGCTGCTGACCTCCTGGTGGAGGTGGCGGCGTACGACCTCCTTGGCCTCCTCCACCCGGCCGCGGGAGGCCAGCCAGCGGGGCGACTCGGGCACTCCGGCCCGGAAGAACATGAAGATCACGGCGGGGACCGCACCGGAGGCCAGCATCCAGCGCCACGCGTCGTCGCCGGTGCCCATCAGCAGCCAGCCGGCCCAGAAGCTGACGCCGTAGCCGACCCACCAGGCGAGGACCAGGCCGGACAGGGCCGGGCCGCGGATCTTGCGCGGGACCAGCTCGGAGGTCAGGGCGGACGCGATCGGGTAGTCGGCGCCGATCGCGATGCCGATCAGCAGCCTCAGCACCAGCAGCTGCCACGCCTCGGTGACGAAGAACTGGAGGGCCGAGAAGACCACGAAGGTCAGCAGGTTGAGCACGTACATCAGATGGCGGCCGACCCGGTCCGTGATCGGGCCGAAGACCGCGCCGCCGATGAAGACGCCGACCAGGACGGAGGCGGCGATCAGCCCCTCCCACATGGTGTTCAGGCTGAGCGCCGGGGTGATCAGGCTGAGGGCGACGCCCATGATGCCGAGCAGATAGCCGTCGCAGAACGGCCCGCCCATGGCGACGGCGACCATCCTGCGGTGAAAGCCGGTGACGGGGGCTTCGTCCAGGCTCACGGTTCGAGTGGTGGTTTCTTGCGAAGGTGACGGGCTGGACAAGGACATGCTTGAGACTCCTGGGGACGAGGAGGTGGCGCCGGGGCGCTGGGCGATGCGGCACAGGGGGTGGGCATCGGGCGTCAAGCATTCGTGCGGGGCGCCGCGGGGGCCGCGGGGTGTGCTGCCGGGGACGGGCAGGTGAAGGGAGGTTGGATGGCCATCACCATGGTTCAGCGGTCCGGCACCGTCAACGGCCATCCTGTTCCATCGGCGGCTCGGTGGTGGACACTCTGTACGCCCGCTCCGCACCGGGGATGCGCAGGACTTTGGTCCCGGGAGGCGGCTCCGTCGGGGACACAGCGTCCACAACGGCCCGCCGGGGCGGACACTGTGCCCGTTGCCCCGGAGCGCGGCCGCGGTCAGGGTGTGGGAATCCGATCCGCACCCTTCCTGACCTCGGGAGAACCGTCATGACACTCCGGTGCGAACCCCCGGGCGGCCTGAGCGACCCGCCGGGAGGCGGCCGTGGGTGACCGGCGTGCCCCGCTCATCGTCCTGTACAACGACCATCTGCCGAACAACCGGGAGCGGATCGAGTCCCTGGCGCGGACCGTGTACGCGACCGAGGAGGAACTGCCGGACCTCCTCCCCGGCGCGGACACCCTGCTCGCCTGGTGGCCACTGAGCCCGGCCGTCGCCGCCTCGTGGCCGGACGACCCCGCGAAGGCCCCCCGCTGGGTGCACGTGGCCGCCGCGGGCGTGGACCCGTATCTGTTTCCCGCGCTGACCGGCAACCCGGATGTGGTGCTCACCAATTCGCGCGGGGTGTACGACCAGCCCATCGCCGAATACGTCCTCGGGCTGGTCCTGTCCCTCGCCAAGGACTTCCCCGGCATGTGGGACCACCAGCGCGGCCGTCAGTGGCGGCCGCGCGACAGCGAGCGCGTCGGCGGCCGGGCCGCTCTGGTCTGGGGCACCGGGTCGATCGGCCGGGCCGTCGCCCGGCTGCTGCGCGCGGTCGGCATGTGGGTGAGCGGCGCGGGCCGCACCCCGCGCGACGCCGACCCCGACTTCGGCACGGTGCACGGTCCGGCGACGCTGCGCACCGGGCTGGGCGAGGCCGATTACGTGGTGCTGGCCGCCCCGCTCACCCCGGCCACCCACGGCATGGTGGACGCCTCGGTGCTGGCCGCCATGAAGCCCGGCGCCCGGCTGGTCAACGTAGGGCGCGGCCAATTGGTGGACGAGGCGGCCCTGATCGACGCGCTGTCCGGCGGCAGGCTGGCCGGTGCCGCGCTGGACGTGTTCGCCCAGGAGCCGCTGCCCGCCGCCTCGCCGCTGTGGGAGCTGCCGGGGGTCATCGTGTCCCCGCACACCGCGGGTGAGGTGATCCGCTGGCGCGACGACCTGGCCGAGCTGTTCCTGGACAACCTGCTCCGCAGGGCCGAGGGCCGTCCGCTGCGCAATGTGGTCGACAAGGCGCTGGGTTACGTCAGGTAAGTGGTGGCCACCGCTCCGTTTCACCTCGCTCCGGCCGGAAAGCCGCAGAGGACGGGGAAAAACACCAACGGCCCGCAGACGGAGGGGAACGTGGCGCACACCACACCAGGTCAGGGCACCGGCGCCGAACGGATCCGGGAGAACGCCAGAGGGCAGGGCACCCCGCCGACCCGGCGGGGGCTGCTCTCGGTGACGGCGGCGGCCGGTTTCGGTCTGCTCGCCGGATGCGGCGAGCAGAACACCGACTGGTCCAGTCCCTCCAGGAGCCCCACGCCCTCCAAGGGCGGCGGGACCTCCGCCGCGGGCTCCGACAACAAGGCCAGCCGCTCCCCGTCGCCGCGGCCGACGAAGCGGCGGCCCGAACTCCCCCGCGGCGGCCGCGATCTGTCCAGGTACCGCATGGTGGGGTACTGCGGACTGCCCGGCGCCGCCGCACTCGGCCGGCTCGGTACCGGTGACCTGAACCAGCGGGCCAAGGAGATCGAGAAGACCGCGCGCGACTACGCCGCGGACCGGGAGCCACTGCCGGTCCTCGAACTGCTCGCGACCATCACCAACAGCTCCGCGGGACCGGACGGTACCTACCGCACCCGTGTCCCGGACGACACGGTCCGCCGTTTCCACGAAGCGGCCCGGCGCCATGACGCGCTGCTGCTGCTCAACATCCAGCCGGGCCGGGCGTCGGTGCTGGACGAGGTCAAAGCGCTGCGCAAGTGGCTCGTCGAGCCCGATGTGGGCGTCGCGCTGGACCCCGAGTGGGACATGGGCCCGGGAGAGGTGCCGGGCGATACCTACGGCCACACCAGCGGACAGGAACTCACCGACGTGGCGCGCTATCTCTCGGACATCGTCGAGGAACACGATCTGCCGGAGAAGCCGCTCGTCTTCCACCAGGTGGCGGTGTCCGTGGTCCGCGACCAGTCCGCGCTGCGCCCGCAGCCCGGGGTCGTCGTGATCAAGAGCGCGGACGGCATCGGCTCGCCGGGCATGAAGCGGGACACCTGGCGGCAGCTCGTGAAGGACCAGCCGGAGGGCGTGCGCACCGGCTTCAAGCTCTTCTACGAGGAGGACGCCGAGACCAGCCGGCTGATGACACCGAAGGAGGTGCTGGCCCTGCGGCCACGGCCGGACTACGTCATGTTCGAGTGACACGCCATCCCAGTGACGCGCGTGAAGCCGCCCCCGGTCCGTCGGACCGGGGGCGGCTTCGTCAGGAGACGCGGCCGGGTCACGTCCGTGGCGCGGTGGCCACGCTGACCGGTTCGTGTTCGGCGCGCTCGCCCGTACCGGGCCGGGTGAAGCGCATCAGGACGCAGGCACCCGCGTACAGCACCGCCACCACCAGCAGCAGGGCCTGGTAGCCGGTGACCAGTGCGAGGTATTCGAGGGTTCCGCCGACCAGCGAGCCGAGCAGGTTGGCGCCGAAGGCCGCCGTGGGGTCGGAGGCCACCGCCAGCCGGTCGGAGAAGATGAGGTTGGCGCAGAAGATCGGGGCGAAGGCCAGCGCGATCGCGGCGGCCAGGCGCCCCGCGAAGGGCAGTCCGAGCACCAGATGGGCCGGGATCAGCCAGGAGACGGCCAGCGTGGCGAAGAGCAGCAGCTGCAGCGCCAGCTGGTTGAGCTTGACGATCCGCCGCCGTACCTCGACCGCGGACAGGACGGCCAGCAGCACACCGGCGAAGACCATGGCGTTGACCAGCCAGGTGGTGCCGAAGTACAGCGCGAAGCCGATCACGTTCTTGGTTTCGAGCAGCATGAACGCGGCGCCGAGCAGGAACATGTCGGCGTACCGGACGGTCCGCCGCAGCCGTACGCCGGTCAGCCGCACCGACGCCAGGGTCACCACCAGGATCGCGCCCAGCACCCCGAGGTAGAGGGTGGGAACGGTGCGGTGCAGCAGATACGGGAACGGGTGGTCGTCGCTCGCGGCCTTCGGCACCGGGCCGGACGCCTTCCACGTGGCGCCGCAGGACTGGGCGGCCGGGGTGGTGCCCGCGACGAGGATCGCGGCCCTCTGGTTGCCGTAGTGGGTGATGCAGGGGGCGTGTCCGAAGACGGAGGTGAGCGTCCCGCCGAAGCGGTCGATGAGCCAGTTCTGCCGGTAGTAGTTGTACATGGCGAACGCGCCGCCGGGGGCCAGGTGGCTGTGGGCCGCCTCGAACGCCTGCCGGGTGAACAGGTAGCTCTCCAGCCGCAGGTTGCTGGCCCCGGACACCAGGGTCAGGGAGTCCGGCAACGCGAGGACGATCAGGTCGTAGCGGGCCTTGGTCTGCTCCAGGAAGGCCCGTCCGTCGTTGATGTGGACGTGCACCCGGGGGTTGTCGTACGGCCTGGCCGGGTGCAGGGAGGCGCCGATCTCCTGAAGCCTCGGGTCGATCTCCACGGCGTCCACGCGCCGGGCCCCGTGCGCGAGGGCGAGGGCCACGTCGTTGCCGTTGCCCGCGCCGATGACCAGCACCCGGCGGTGCGAGTTGCGCGGCGTCTCCCGG
>NZ_JBVIZF010000018.1:0-132125 GCF_055591805.1 Streptomyces sp. NPDC041200
TGCTGGAGCGCGTCATCGTCGACGGTGGTGACGTGGTGCTGCTGGCGGTCTTCACGCACACCCTCGCGGCCCATGGCAAGGAGTTCACCACACCGACGGCCATGCACCTGGCGGTCGAGGACGAGCGGATCGTTCGCATGCACGTGTACGAGGACACGCTGACCGTCGCCGAGGCGTTCAACGCCGGCTGAGCTGAGAGAACTCAGGGGCCCCGCGGCCCGGATCCCGCGCGGCCGGACATGCAAATCCGAAGGAGCAAGTAACGTGACCACCCCTGTCGTCTCCATCGCCTACCACTCCGGCTTCGGCCACACCTCCGTCCTCGCCGAGGCCGTCCGCGATGGGGTGACCACCGCCGGCGCCACCGCCCACCTGATCAACGTCGAGGAGATCTCCGAGGAGCAGTGGAACCTGCTCGACGCCTCGGACGCGATCGTCTTCGGCTCGCCCACCTACATGGGCACCGCCTCCGCCGTCTTCCACGCCTTCGCCGAGGCCAGCTCCAAGCGCTGGTTCAACCAGGTGTGGAAGGACAAGATCGCCGCAGGTTTCACCAACGCCGGGGGCAAGAGCGGCGACAAGCTCAACACCCTGCAGTACTTCACCGTGCTCGCCGCGCAGCACCACATGCACTGGGTCGGCCTCGGCCTGATGCCCGGCTGGAACACCTCCACGGCGTCCGAGAACGACCTCAACCGCCTCGGCTTCTTTCTCGGCGCCGCCGCCCAGAGCAACATGGACCAGGGAGCCGAGGGCGTACACAAGGCCGACATCGCCACCGCCGCCGAGCTCGGCAAGCGCGTCGCCGAGGTCGCCCGCGTCTACGCCGCAGGCCGCACCGCCCTCGCCGCCTGAGCGACCGACGCCGGGGCGGATGCGCGGCCCGGACGACCAGGTGGTGCTCGACGAAGCGCACCGCCAACTGCTCCGGACCGGGCAGCAGCACCGCAGACTCGCGATCAGCGGCGCGCAGCGACGCCCTCATGAGGCGGTCGCCGGCCTTGGGGAACATCGGTACAGCGGTTATCGGTGAGATTGATCTTGAAGTTGGAGGACCCCGGCGGGGCGAGCTGCGCAAGGCCGGTCTGGCCGATTCGTGGCGGGGGGCGGGGGCGGGATGGATGCTCGCGCGGGACCTGGCGGCGATCACCCTGCTCGACGTCTACCAGGCGATCGCCGTTGACTTCCCCTGATCGGGGCATTCTGCACCCATCAATGTAACAACAATAGTTACGTCAAGAAATTGGAGAATCTCATGGGACAGCTGGAGGACAAGACCGCCCTTGTCACCGGCGCCTCCAGCGGCATCGGCCTGGCGATCGCCCGCCGTTTCGCCGCCGAGGGCGCGACCGTCTACCTGACCGGCCGCCGCAAGGACGCGCTGGACGCCGCCGTCGCGCAGGTCGGCGCCCGAGGCATCGCCGTCCAGGGCGATGCCTCGGACCTCGGCGACCTCGACCGGCTCTTCTCCGAGATCGCGAACCGCAGCGGCCGCCTGGACATTGTGGTGGCCAACGCCGGGGTCGCGGACTACAGCCCGCTCGGCGCGATCACCGAGGAGCAGTACGACCGCACTACCTCGATCAACATCAAGGGCACGGTCTTCACCGTCCAAAAGGCGCTGCCGCTGCTGACGGCCGGCGCCTCGGTGATGCTGCTCTCCTCCAGCTCGGCCCTGCGGGCGCGCCCGGGCCTGGGCGTCTACGCCGCAACCAAGGCCGCGATCCGCAGCCTCGCCCGCACCTGGGCCGCCGAGCTGGCCGGCCGCGGAATCCGCGTCAACACCCTCACCCCAGGCCCTGTCGAGACCCCGGGCCTGGACGAGCTCCACGCCGCTTTCCCGCACAGCGATCAGCCCACCGCGGCCGAGCCCGCCCCACCGACCCCGTTCGGCCGCGCCGGCCGTCCCGACGAGGTCGCCGCCACCGCCCTCTACCTGGCCAGCGACCAAAGCAGTTTCACCACCGGCGCGGAACTGTTCGTCGACGGCGGAGCCACACAGCTCTAGGCGCCAAATCAGCGACACGGGACGCAGCCGCCGGGCCTGTCGCCTGTGGTAGGCGCCATGATCACCGGCTTAGCGTTAACCGCTGTACCGATGTTCCCCGAGGCCGCATATGCGGCGCCAGGACGGCACCCGCCGCACGAGGGAAATCGACGCGATCGCATTCGTCGAGGGCGGAGACGGCAGGGTCGTCGAGATCACCGAGCACTTCAGCGGCGCCCACCCCGGGGCGCCCTGCTGAAGGTCTTCGTCGACACCCAGGCGCTGGAGGCCGCCGAGGACGTTGTGGAAGCTGTCATTGCCGAGATCCTCGAACACAGCGAGCTGCTTGCTGAATGGACGATCGGCACGTGTGAGGCCCAGTCGCACCTCGCCTCCACCGAAGAAGGCCCGAAAGCCGCACAAGGGCCGGACGGCCCCGCAGCTAACCCGAACCGCGTATCGACAGCCGAGGCGAAGGCCGAGGAGGCCGCGAAGACTGAGGCGTCCATGCACGCGCTCGCGCCACGGCTCGCCAGCGTCGGTCTCGCCACCTTCGGGCACCTGACTGCCCAGCACCTCGACGACAAGGAGGAGGTTGACGAATTCTTCAGCATCGCGCGCGAGGACGCCGAGCTTGCTGCCGGCGCGATGGTGTGCTCCATGGATCTGCTGCTCGACGGACTCTTCGAGGACATCGACACCCTTGGCCACTGCCCGAGCGTGGCCGAATGCCAGGGCGGGCTCCCTCAACTCGGAAGGCTTCCACCTCAGTTCGCCCACCGCTACACGCCGCTGTTCGCCCGCCGGCTCCTCGTCACCGCGGTCACCCTGACCGAGCGGCTTTGCCGACCCAACTTCGGACAACCGGGGGGCGTCGCCGAGGAACTCCTGCTCCGGCTCCTGCTGGAGACCACCGAGGCAACGCTCGGCCACTACGGTTTCCTTGGCCATGGCGTCCGCGCAGCACTCGACGCCTTCCGCGAGAACGTCTACGAAGACGTCGACCATGAGTTGCTCTACAAACCCGCGATGGATGGCATCGACCAAGACCCGGCGGTTTCCCACCTCGGCATCGCCCCTACGGGTATTGAGGACTGGTTCACCTCCTTCAGCCCTGGCTACCCCGGCCACCCAACCAGTGATAACCCCGCCGACAACGAGTGAGAGTCTGGCTCACCTGTCAGGGCCAGCAGGGCATCACCTGAAACACCAGTGAGATGATCACTTGGGCGTGGGCTCAGCGCGTCCGCAGATCCGATCAGGCCCCTATGACCTGCAGCGATGCCTTTCTGCGGCACAGGTTCCTGCCCGCTGCGAGCGGGCTGGTGAGCAACTCATTCCGCACGTCGATCCAGATACGATATCTTGTATCCCGGATAGCGCCAGTCGGAAGGTATCAGGGCCAGGGCGACGTCTTCCGCAGGCACACTCGATTTGGATCTGAGGGGCAGGGGCACGGTGAGCGACGTATCGGTCGGGGTTTCCCTGGAGAGGCCCAGGAAGCTGGGCGACATCGTGCTCGACCAGGTGCGGGAGCTCATCGTCGGCAAGCAGCTGCCTCCCGGTGAGCGGCTGAGCGAAGCCAGAATCGCCAAGATGCTCGGCGTGAGCAAGACCCCGGTACGCGAGGCGTTGCTCCAGTTGCGCATGATCGGCCTGGTCTCGATGGTCGACGGCAACGCCCACGTTGTCGTTCCGTCGGCACGTCTGATCCGGGAGGCGTACGAGGTCAGGGCGGGGCTCGAGGCGCTGACCGCCAGGCTCGCCGCGGAACGTGCCGACACCGGCCATCGGGCGCAGCTGCTGCCGCTCGCCGAGGAGTCCCTGCAGGCGGCGCGTGACCACGATGCCCAGTGTTTCCGCAGTCTCGACCAGCGGTTCCATCACGCTGTGGCTCTCGCGTCGAACAACGAGACAGCCCGACAGCGCATTGACGAGACACTGGTGCTCTGCCAGACCCTGCGGAGGCGGGACGTACTGACCGGCTGGGACTCGCAGCAGTGCGGACAGGCCCACGTGACCATCGCCGAAGCGATCAACTCGGGCGACGCCGAGGTGGCGGCTCGGGAGATGTACCTTCACGTCAACTACGTCATGGACCGGGTGCTGTCGGCCTTCGGGGATCAGTAGCACGCATACCGCTGCGCCCGCGAGCGCAGCGGTTTCCCTCTGAAATGCGGGCCTGAGCGGCCCTCGAGCACCCCTGCTCGAGGGCCGTTTCGGCGTTTGCCTCGGTATGGGGCCTGGCTCGACCTGTGGATTTTCCGCATCGGCGGTCTGCCCCCGGCCCGGTGTCCGGCGGTCCTGGCTTCCGCTTCTCCTCAACCGTTGACAATGGCGAGATACGAGATACCGTATCTCGCCAGAACGGTATACGAGATACCGTATCTCGCCACTGAGGAGGCATGCGCATGCGACTGGCAAGCATTCTGCGAGACGGGCGCCCGGTTCCCGCCGTCGTCATTGACGAGGGCGTGGCGGTGGTGGAGGACTTCGCTCCGCAGCTGCCGGCGGACGCGATGGCGCTACTCGACGAGAAGGTCTGGAGTGACGTGACGGCCTTGGCGGAGCGGGCCCCGGCAGAGCTTTTCGTCCCTGTGGGCGACGTGGTGGTCACGGCTCCGTACCGGCAGCCGCACAAGATCTGGGGCATCGGGCTGAACTACCGCGATCACGCTGCCGACCTGAGCGAGACCGCGCCCGACCAGCCTGCGTCGTTCATCAAGGGCGACCACACCATCGTCGGCCCCGACGAGCCGATCGTGATTCCCCGGCAGAGCGAGCGCACCACGGTCGAGGCCGAGCTCGGCCTCGTCATGGGGCGGTACTGCCGCAATGTCTCCGAGGAGGACGCGCTCGACTACGTGTGGGGCGTGACGACCATCCTGGATCAGACGGCGGAGGACATCCTCCGGCAGAACCCCCGGTTCCTGACCCGCGCCAAGAACTTCCCCACGTTCTTCTGCTTCGGCCCCGAGCTCGTCCCGATGTCCGAGGTGCTCGACCGGTTCGGCGCGTTGGAGGGCATCGAGGTCACCACGGTCGTGGGTGGCGACCGGCGCCGCACCAACACCGTGGCC
This sequence comes from Streptomyces sp. NPDC041200, assembly GCF_055591805.1. Taxonomy (NCBI): domain Bacteria; kingdom Bacillati; phylum Actinomycetota; class Actinomycetes; order Kitasatosporales; family Streptomycetaceae; genus Streptomyces; species Streptomyces sp. NPDC041200. The sequence continues at coordinate 5,068 of NZ_JBVIZF010000018.1, forward strand.
AACATGACCCACCGGCCGGCCTCACTGATCAGTTTCCACAGCCAGATGATGCCGCTTTATCCCGGCGACATCATTTCCACCGGCACGCCCGGCGCGATCGTGGTCGCCGACGGCGACGTGGCCGAGGCCGTCATTCCCGGCATCGGGCATCTGAAGACGACCGTGAAGGCCGAAGCCGTAGCCGGCTGACCCGATGACGCGGCTGCCGGCCACCGGTCCTCGGCAACGCGCCTCCCTCACACCCCTTCTATTCATCCCCCATCACGCGGAACCGCATGACCACCGCCAGGTGCCCGCTGTACCGCCCCTCTTGAGGAGTCTCCCCTTGCATCTCCATCTGCACGACAAAGTGGCACTGGTCCTCGGCGCCGGTGGCGGCCTCGGCGGCGCGATAGCCGAGGCACTGGCCGACGAGGGGACCAAGGTAGCCCTCGCCGACATCAACAAGGAGGCGCTGGGCGCGGCTCAGGAGCGGCTGTCCGCCCGGACGGCGACGGCCGCCGTCCAGTGGGACCTCGGCGACCTCGACGCGATTCCGGAACACCTTGCCGCGATCACCGAGGAGCTGGGCCCGGTCGACATCCTGGTGAACGTCACGGGCGGCCCGCCCCCCACACCGGTGGCCGGCCAGGACCGTGCCGTCTGGGCACGGCACTTCGAGTCCATGGTGCTCTCCGTCATCTCACTCACCGACGCCGTCCTGCCCGGCATGCGCGAGCGCGGCTGGGGCCGCATCATCACCAGCACCTCCAGCGGAGTCGTCGCCCCCATCCCCAACCTCGGCCTGTCCAACGCACTTCGCTCCAGCCTCGTCGGCTGGAGCAAGACACTCGCCCGCGAGGTCGGCCCGTACGGCATCACCAGCAACCTCGTTGTTCCCGGCCGCATCGCGACCGCACGCATCACCCAGCTCGACGAGGCCAAGGCGGCGCGCGAAGGACGATCGGTCAAGGACGTCGCCGCGGAGAGCGTCGCTTCCATCCCGGTCGGCCGCTACGGCACGCCCGCCGAGTACGCCGACATGGTCGCGTTCCTCGCCAGCCCCAGGGCCGGCTACATCACCGGCAGCACCCTCCGGATCGACGGCGGACTGATCCCGTCCGTGTGACAGCGGCGGCGAGGAAAGCCGATCAGGCGGCTGCGCCGGCCGGTCGCGGCACCTGTGGACGGCCGGCGCGGCCCCAGCGAGCAGGCTCATCAGCATGGCCGTGCCACCTCACAGCGCTCTCCACCAGCACCGGGCCCGGGCGAGCCGGGCGTCGCGCACCAGGGGCGCGAGCCATCTCTCCCTCCCCACTCCTTGTGATCCGCGCCGAACACAGCGCTCGTGGCCACGCCGGAGCATGTCGATCGGGCGCAAACCCATCAGCAACACAGGTTCACGGCCCCACCACGACAAGGACAACGCCATGTCCCGAACAAGTCCACCCAGTCCGCCCACGACGGCCACCGCAGAACAACCCGAGCTGAAGCGGGTGATGGGCCCGGGTCTGCTGTTGCTGTTCATCGTCGGCGACATCCTCGGGACCGGGATCTACGCCCTGACCGGACAGGTCGCGGGGGAGGTCGGGGGCGCCGCGTGGCTGCCGTTCGTCATCGCGTTCGCGGTCGCGCTGGTCACGGCGTGCTCGTATCTGGAACTGGTCACCAAGTACCCGCAGGCCGCGGGTGCCGCTCTGTACGTGCACAAGGCGTTCGGTAAACACTTCCTGACCTTCCTGGTGTGCTTCGCCGTGATGTGCTCCGGCATCACCTCGGCGTCGGCGGCCTCGCGAGCCTTCGCCGCGAACCTGGTCGAAGGCTTCGGGCTAGACGCGGGCGACGGCCTCGTCCTGCTGATCGCCCTCGGCTTCATGTGCCTGGTGCTGTTCGTCAACCTCCGAGGTGTCGCCGAGAGCCTCAAGGTCAACGTGCTGCTGACCGCGGTGGAGCTCTCCGGTCTGCTCATCGTCATCCTGATCAGCGCGTACTTCATCGCGGGTGGACACGCGGACTTCTCCCGTGTCGTCACCTTCGAAACCGCCTCCGACAAGAGCGTGTTCTTGGCGGTGAGCACCGCGACCTCGCTGGCCTTCTTCGCCATGGTCGGATTCGAGGACTCGGTCAACATGGCGGAGGAGACCAGAAACCCCGTGCGGATCTTCCCCCGCATGATGTTCACCGGGCTGGGGATCACCGGGCTGATTTATGTGCTGGTGTCCGTCTGTGCCGTCGCCGTGGTTCCTGTCGGTCAACTCGCCACGAGCGAGACCCCGTTGGCGACGGTAGTGCAGACAGCCGCACCCGGCTTCCCGATCTCCCATCTGCTCCCGTTCATCTCCATGTTCGCCGTGGCGAACTCCGCGCTGATCAACATGATGATGGCCAGCCGCCTGCTGTACGGGATGAGCAAGCAGGGAGTGCTGCCGCCCTTCCTGTCCAAGGTGCACGCCGCGCGGCGCACTCCACTGGCGGCAGTCGTCTTTTCCACGTGCATCGCGTTCGGCCTTATCACCTTCCTCTCGTTGAATCCCGACAGCCCGGTCGTGGTGCTGCTCGGCGGAACGACGTCTCTGCTCCTGCTCACCGTCTTCGCCATCGTCAACCTTTCGGTTCTCGTGCTGCGCAAGGACAAGGTGAACGTGAAGCACTTCCGGGCGGGCCGCGTGCTGCCCCTGGTGGGGACGGCCACCTGTCTCTACCTGGTCCTGCCCTGGTCCTCCGGGCGCCCAGCCGACCAGTACCGGATCGCCGGTGCCCTGCTGCTGATCGGCGTGGTCCTCTGGGCGGCCACCTGGTTCGCCCGCCGTGGCGCCCCCGTCCCCGCTGCGGCCGCCCAGTCGGACGAGACCGCACCACACTGAGCCGAGGGCCGCGGCCGCATGCCGCGCTCTGTCGACAGCCCGCCGCTGCGTCGGCATCGCAAGCCACGCAGGGAAACCGCTCGCTGGATCCCGCCTGCCATGGCAGGCGAGAGGAGACTGGAAACCGATGAGCCCCGCGTTCGACCTCGCCCAGCCCGCCGCCCGGCTGGCCGACATCAAACCTTCCCCGATCCGCGCCATATTCGACCGCGCCAGCGAACTGGAACGCACTGGTGAGCGCGTCATCCACCTGGAGATTGGCCGCCCCGACTTCGACACCCCCGGCGTCGCCAAGCAGCGGGCGGCCCAGGCGATCGCTGACGGCAAGGTCCACTACGGCCCCAACGCCGGGCAGCCCGAACTCCGCGCGGCGATATCCCGCTACCTGGAGCGCCGGCACAACCTCACCTATAGCCCCGACGACGAAGTCCTCGTGACCATCGGCGCCAACGAGGCCGTCTTCCTCGCGATCATGGCGTTCTGCGGTCCCGGCGACGAGGTCGTCATCCCGGTACCCGCCTGGTCCGCCTATGTCGCCTGTGTACGCCTGGCCGGGGCCACCCCGGTGATCCTGCCGCTCAACGCGGACGACGGCTATCAGGCCGACTCCGACGCGCTGGCGGCCGTGATGACCGAGCGCACCCGCATGGTGGTCCTGTGCACCCCGCACAACCCGACGGGGGCCGTCACCGAACCCAAACGGCTTGCCGGGATCGCGGACGTCCTCCGGGGCACCAGGTCCCTGCTCCTGTCCGACGAGATCTACGCCGAGCTTGTTTACGACGGACACCATCACATCTCGCCCGCCTCGGTCGCCGATCTGCGGCATCGGACACTGGTCGTCGGCGGCTTCGCCAAGGCGTACGCCATGGACGGCTGGCGTTTGGGCTGGCTTGCCGGGCCCACGGAGCTCGTCCGGCCCGCGCTGCGGATCCGTCAGTTCACCACCATCTGCCCGACGACGTTCGCCCAGCTCGGCGGTGCGGCCGCGCTCGATGAGGCGGGGGCCGAACGGGACGCGATGCGAAAGGAGTTCGGGCGCCGCCGAGATGCGGCACTTGAAGTACTGGCCGGTCAGGACGTCCTGTCGCCGGGTCTGCCGGGCGGGGCGTTCTACATGTACCTGAGCTACCCGGAACGCCTCGGCCCCTCCGACGAACTCGCGTGGCGCCTGCTGGAGGAACAGCACGTGGCCGTCGTACCCGGGACCGCTTTTGACGCGGACGGCGGCAAGCACGCTCTGCGGATCTCCTACGCGTGCGGCATCGACGATGTGCGCGAGGGGCTGAACCGTGTGGTGGCCATGGCACGCGGCAACTGACCGGGCGGTCGGTGACGGCAGTGGGCCCCGCCTCCTCGTGAGACGGGGCGCCGCGCGCCAGATCCTCCATCGGCGGGCCGTGGCCGCCCGTGATGAACACGGCCCGTAGGCCGACACGTTCATCTCGGGCAGCGGCCTTCAGCCGCCTCGATGACGTTGGGTCAGATGGTCGAGGCGTCGATGACGAAGCGGTAGCGCACGTCGCTCTTCAGCACGCGCTCGTACGCCTCGTTGATCCGGTCGGCGGAGATGATCTCCACGTCGGCCCCGATGCCGTGCTCGGCGCAGAAGTCGAGCATCTCCTGCGTTTCGGCCATGCCGCCGATGAGCGAGCCGGACAGGGACTTGCGGCCGGGCAACAGGGAGAAGACGCCCACCGAGAGGGCCTCGTCGGGGACACCGAGGTAGACCATGGTGCCGTCGAGCCGCAGCAATGACAGGTAGGCATCCACGTCCAGCGGCGCGGACACGGTGCACATGATGACGTCGAAGGTGCCGGCCAGTTCCTCGAAGGTCTTCGGGTCGCTGGTGGCGTAGTAGTGGTCGGCGCCCAGCTTCAGGCCGTCGTCCTTCTTGCGCAGGGACTGGGAGAGGACAGTGACCTCGGACCCCATGGCATGTGCGATCTTGACGGCGACGTGACCGAGGCCGCCCATGCCGAGGACGGCGACCTTCTTGCCCGGGCCGGCGTTCCAGTGCTTGAGCGGGGAGTACGTGGTGATGCCGGCACACAACAACGGGGCGACCTCGTCGAGGGACAGGCCCTGGGGAATGCGCAGGACGAAGTGCTCGTCGACGACTATGTGGGTCGAGTAACCGCCCTGGGTGGGCTCGTCGCCCCGGTAGCGGTCGATGTCGGCATACGTTTCGACCGAGCCGCCGTCCGCGCAGTGCTGCTCCAGGCCGTTCTCGCAGTTGTCACATGTGCGGCAGGAGTTGACGATGACGCCGACACCGACACGATCACCGACACCGTGCCGGGTCACTTCGGAGCCGACCTCGGTGACGACGCCGGCGATCTCGTGGCCGGGGACCATGGGGAACAGCCCCTTGCCCCAGTCGCCGCGGACCTGGTGGATGTCGGAGTGGCAGATGCCCGAGTAACGGACCTCGACCTTGATGTCGCGCGGGCCGAGAGGGCGGCGTTCGATGGTGGTCCGGGCGAGCGGTGCGCCGGCGGAGGGGGCGGCGTATGCGGCGACGGTAGTCATGCCGTTCCTTGCTGGTCGTGAGTGAGTGACCGTTGTTCCGGTCAGGCGACGGTCGTGTGGATGGCGGCGATGGCGGGGCGGTACGCCCCGTCGGTGATCGCGGCGACGGCAGCTTCCGGGCTGGTGTCCTCGGCTGCGTCGAAGGTGGACTGCCAGGTCAGGAAGGCGCCTCCGGTGTCGGCGACGGGCCAGACCTGAAGAGTGGAGCGGTATCCGCGCACGGGCAGAGGGGACTCGATGATCTCGTAGGTCAGTGCGCGGCTGGCGTCGTCGAGGGCCACGAGCCGCTCCCGGAAGACGCTGCCGTCCGTGCCGATGAGGACCCGTATCGCGCCCGGCGCGAACTCGCTCTCTCCCTCGACGACTTCGCTGGACCGGATGTCCGGGTGCCACTCGGGCAGACCGTTGAACCGCCTCACGATGGACCACAGTTCGTCTGCGGATCCGGCGAAGACGGAGCTCCAGTAGGCGTGTGCCACAACTACTCCTCGAATTGGGTGACCGGCGGGCGGGTCCCGTGGGAGGTCGCCCGCCGGCCCAGGGGATCTTCAGCCAGGGGTCGGGGTCACCAGTTCTGGCGGGTGGGGGAGATGATCAGGTCGTTGACGGTGACGTCGGCGGGCTGGTCGAGTGCGTAGACGACGGCGTCGGCGACGCTCTCGGGGGTGATGGCGATCTCGTTGAGTTCCTGGGCGGCCTGCCGGCCGACGGGGTCGGTGACCTTGTCGGCCCAGCCGGTGTTGATGACGCCGGGGCTGATGGTGGATGCCTTGATGCCTTCGCGGACGCCGAGTTCGCGGCGCATGGACTCGGTGACGGCCTGGACGAAGAACTTCGTGGCGCTGTAGACGCCGGCGCCGTCGCCGACCTGGTGTCCTGCCACGGAGTCCATGTTGAGGATGTGACCGGAGCCGCTCGCGAGCATGACGGGCAGGACGGCGTGGGCAGCGTTGAGGTAGCCGCGGATGTTCACGTCGATCATCCGGTTCCAGTCGTCGAGCGCGCGGTCCTTCCAGTACGAGAAGAGCATCAGGCCCGCGTTGTTGACGAGGACGTCGATGGTTCCGTAGGTGTCGACCGCGAGGTCGGCCAGGGCCTGGGTGTCCTGGGCCTCGGCGACATCGATGACCTTGGCGAGGGCGGTACCGCCGCTCTGGCGGATGTCGGCGACGAGCCGGTCCAGGTCCTCCTGGCCCCGGGCGGCGGCGACGACCTTGGCGCCTCGGGCCGCGAGGGCCTTGGCTGCGGCGGCGCCGATGCCGGAGGAGGCGCCGGTGATGACGATGACCTTGCCTTCGAGGTGGTTCATTGGGGTCTCCCAGTGCGGTGCTGCGGCATGTCGCGGCTGGTTGAGGCGGCGACAGCAGGGGGTGAGGGTCAGTTGCGGGCGCGCCGCCGGACGACGTATGCGTACTGGTCCGGCCAGTTCGGCTCGGCGCCCAGGGCGAGGGCGGCGTGCTGCGGCCAGTAGGGGTTGCGCAGCAGTTCACGGCCGAGGAAGACGGCGTCGGCCTGGCCGCTGGCGATGATCTCCTCCGCCTGCTGCGGCTCGGTGATGATGCCGACGGCGGCGGTGGGGATGCCGGACTCGCTACGGGCATGGGCGGCGAAGGGCACCTGGTAGTTCGGGCCCGCGGCGATCTTCGCGTCGCGGACCATGCCGCCGGTGGAGACGTCCAGCAGGTCGACGCCGTGCGTCTGGAGCTCCTTGGCGAGGCGGGCGGTGTCGTCGCCGGTCCAGCCTTCGCGGTCGTCCTCGGGGTTCTCGGTCAGCCAGTCGGTGGCCGAGGTGCGGAAGAAGACCGGCAGCTCGTCGGGCCACACCGCGCGGACGGCGTCGACGACTTCGAGGGCGAAGCGGATCCGGTTCTCGAAGCTGCCGCCGTAGGCGTCGGCGCGGTGGTTGGCGGCGGGGGAGAGGAAGGAGTTGATCAGGTAGCCGTGGGCGCCGTGGACCTCGGCTACCTGGAAGCCGGCGGCCAGGGCGCGCCGGGCGGAGTCGGCGAAGTCGCGTACCAGCTGCTGGATTTCGTCCACGGTCAGCTCGTGCGGGACGGGCAGCCCGTCGTACGCGACCGGGCTGGGGGCCACGGTCTGCCAGCCGCCCTCCGCCTCGGAGACGTAGCGGTCGGACAGCCACGGCTTGTCGACGGACGCCTTACGGCCGGCGTGGGCGAGCTGGATCGCCGGGACTGCGCCGTGGGAGCGGATCGCGGTGGTGACGCGGGTGAACGCCTCCTGCTGGCGGTCGTTCCACAGGCCCAGGTCCCAGGGGCTGATGCGCCCGTCGGGGCGAACGCCCGTGGCCTCGGCCATGACCAGGCCCGTGCCACCGGCGGCCCGGCTCGCCAGGTGGGCGAGGTGGAAGTCCGTCGGCGCGCCGGTCTGCGGGCCTTCGGAGGCGGCGGAGTACATGCACATCGGGGACATCCAGACCCGGTTGGGTATCTGGAGGGAGCGGAGCTTGAGGGGGGTGAACAGGGTGCTCACGGGTGTGGTCTTCCTTCGTGGTGGGTGCTTGGTGTGCCGGGCGGGCCGGCCGCTGCGGGCGGACGGCCCGCCCGGAGTGGTCAGTGGGCGGTGAGGACGGCCAGGGCGTCCGCGATGGGGGTGTCGCCGCCGATGACCTCGACGGTCCGGCCGTCGAGCCGGGTGTCTTCGAGCAGCCCGAGCAGGACTGCGGCGACGTCCGCGCGGGGAACGGGGCCGGTGCCGGTGCGGTCTGCGAGTGTCACCCTTCCGGTGCCGGGGTCATTGCTGAGCAGGCCGGGGCGGACGATGGTCGCCCGGGGTGCGGCCCGGGCGCGTAGGGCGTCTTCTGCGGCGGCCTTGGCCCGCATATAGATGCCGAACCCTTCGTCGAAGGTGTCCGGGTCCGCCCGCAGGTGGTCGCCCATGGCGGAGACGAGAAGGTACCGCCCGACGCCGGCGGCCTGCGCGGCGTCCGCCAACAGGACCGCGGCATCGCGGTCGACCGTCTCCTTGCGGGCCGCTCCGCTGCCCGGCCCCGCTCCCGCCGCGAAGACCACCGCGTCCGCGCCGGTCAGGTGCCCCGCCACCTCGTCAGCGGTGGCCTTCTCCAGGTCGACGACCAGGGCCTCGGCCCCGGCCTCGGCGAGGTCACCTGCCTGGGCGGGGTTTCGGATGAAGCCCGCCACGGAGTGGCCGCGCTCCGACAGGAGCTTTTCCAGGATCAGGGCGATCTTGCCGTGCCCTCCGGCGATCACGACACGCATGATCAGGCGGGCAGCCGGGTGTCGATGACGAAGCTGATCTCGACCAGCTGGCCGGGGAAGAACAGCGAGGCGACACCGACCGTGCTGCTGGTGGGGCGGTGGTTGCCGAAGTAAGCCAGGTTGGCCGCGGCCATCGCCATGTTGTACTTCGGCAGGTCGACGATGTACTGGGTCTCCGAGACGACCTGATTACGGGTGACACCGTAGTGGGCGAGAACCTTCTCGAAGTTGGCGTACACCTGCTTCAGCTGGGCATCGAAGTCGCCCGGGTGGAGGAAGTTGCCCTCCTCGTCGTGGGACAGCTGCCCGGAGACGTGGATCGTCTCGCCGGCCTTGATGGCTTGCGCGAAGCCGAACTCGTCCTCGCCGGAGACGTTGTGGCTGTAGGAGTCGATGGCCGTCATGGGGTTTCTCCTTGCTGTGGTGCTGTGAGGAGGGCAGAGGGGAGCCGCCCAGGGGGGAACGAGGTGGCTGGTCGGTCAGGCTGTGAGCGCGGCGACCGCGTCGGCGACGGGGGTCTCGCCCGAGGTGAGCTCGACGATGACGCGGTTCAGCGCGGGCTCGTGCAGGGCGGCGTCGATGAACGCGGCGACGTCGTCGCGGTGCACATCGCCGTACTCGATGGCAGGTCCGGCCGTGACATGGCCGGTGCCGGGGGTGTCGAGGAGGGAGCCGGGGCGGACGATCAGCCAGTTCAGGCCGGTGCGGGTGAGATACACGTCGGCGGTCTTCTTCACCTTGATGTAGTGCTCGAAGCCCTCACTGCGTGCCCCATCGCGGAGGGCGTCGGGGAACACCGAGACCAGCACGAACCGGCGGACACCGGCACGTTGGGCGGCGTCGGCGGCCTTCTGGAGGCCCTCGCCGTCGATCAGGGTGGTCTTGTCCATGCCGGTGCCGTGGGCACCTGCCGAGAAGACCACGGCGTCATGGCCGGCGAGGCGCTCCGCGAGCGTTTCCACCGAGTCCTCGACCAGATCCCCGGTGACCGGGGCGGCGCCGGTGGCCCGGACGGTGCCGGCCTGGGCCGGTCCGCGGTGCATGCCGGTCACCTCGTCGCCGCGGGCGGTGAGCACCTCGGCGAGCCGTCGGCCGACGCCTCCGGCGGCACCGATCTGGAACACCTTCATGTCGATCGCCTCTCTCAGCGTGCGCGGGGGTGAAGCGGGCCGATCGGCGGCCCGCCACGCTCGATGTCCTAATGTTGACATTAGCACAACGCGTCTGAATGTTAACATTGGAACATCGAGGAGGTGGAAGCCATGGGCGACACGGGCAAGGTGGCCCCCGCACGCCGCCGGGGTCTTGCCGACGAGGTGGCGGACCGTATCCGGGACGCCATCTTCAACGGGGCCTACGCTCCGGGTGCGCAGTTGCGCGAGGTGGAGCTGTCAGGGGTGATGGACGTCAGTCGCGGCCCGGTCCGGGAGGCGCTGCGACTGCTGGAGCGCGAGGGCCTGGTCCGCTGCGCGTGGCACCGCGGCACCATGGTGACCACGCTGTCCGCCGAGGACATCGCCGAGCTTGAAAGCCTGCGCGGCGCCCTGGAACAGCTCGCCGTCGAGCGGATCACCGCTCTCGCCTCGGAAGAGGACTTCGCATCGCTGGAGAAGGCAGCCGGGCTCATGGAGCAGGCCCGGGACGAGCACGAGATGGTCCGTCTGGACATCGCGTTCCATGACACGGTCTTCGCCGCCACCCGGCACCAGCGCCTCATGGAAGCGTGGGAGGCCATCCGATGCCAGGTTCACCTGTTCCTGCTGACCCGGATCGGCCACAGCACCAAGGGCTACCTCGAGCGCGTCCCCGAGGAACACCATCGGCTCGTCGCCGCGCTGCGCTCCCGGGACGTCAGGGCCGCGCTCGACCTGTTCGCAGCCCACCGCCGCGTAGCCGTCGACGTAGTGACCGCGGACGTCGCCCACAGCTGACCTGCGCCGGCCCGTGGCCGGCACTCCGTGGCGCCCCTGCGGTGCGGCGCCACGGTCGGTGGCGGTCGATGAGGCGGGGCCCTCGTCGGAGACCTCTCCTTCTCGTACGAGTCCTTCCAGACACCCGGCGATGCGGATCAGGCCCTGTGCGCTACAACTCCGAATCCGACTCCGGCACCCCCAAGCAGGCCGAGGATGGGCACGCGGCAGGTGGCGTGCTCGATCGCTGTGGGACGTACAGGGCGGCTCCGGTCAGGGTTTTGGTCTCGAAGGAGTCGGCGGCGAGGGTGGCCTCGACCTGGAGCGCAGGAACGTCGCCCAGCCCGAGACGCTGAGCCTGCCCTCCAACTCTTCGCCGCCCATCGCTGTCTCGCCGTCGACGTGGTCATGGGAACCGCGGCTCCCGGCTGAACGGCTGGGCGTCCGTTGCCTATCGGGGGCGGGTGAAGGTGCTGGGCACCTGGGTGTTCGTCGGAGTATCCCTGACCATGTGTCACGAACACTAGCCATGCACCGATGCGTGGTGGGTCAGATGCCGGCGCCCTGTGCCGCCAAGATCCGCTGTACCCGGTCGGCGTTGGTCGCGATGTGATGGCTTGCCTCCACCACGCGGTTGGCCAGGTCCAGCGAGTTGGTGCGGTCCAGTCGGCCTCCCGACCGGCGGGTCGTCCACAGTACGGGGGCGTTTGGCATCAGGCCGGGCTCGCCTGCCCGTTACGACGTTCTGCGATCGGAGTGGTGGGTTCGGGCCGGGGACGCGTGGACGAGGTCTCGCCTATGTCAACGGAGGACACGATGAGTGACGTTCTGCCCGCCTGGACCGCCATCGCTGACTGGCTGGCGGTGCACGCGCCCGCCTCGCACGCCACCTTGCGGCCGGGCGCTTCCGTGGCAGACGTTCGATCCGCGGAGGTCGAGTTGGGGTGGGATCTGCCCGCCGACCTGGCGACGTTGCTGATGGTGTGCGACGGAACGGTCGATGCCTCAGCCCTTGACCGCGACCCTGACGAGTATGATCCGGGCCTGTTTCTCGCCCAGCACCATCTGCTGCCGCTTGAGGAGATCGCGCAAGTCCGGGGTAGCGGAGGGAACACCGATCAGTTCTGGGGTTCCTGGGTTCCTTTCGCCGTCACGGACTATTCCCTCTCCCCGTGGGGCGGCTTGGCAATCGACGCTGAAGGCCGCCTCGCCGCCTTCAGCCAGGACAGCGGTGAGCCGCCGTCGGCGCCGTTCACCTCCCCCGGGTACGGATCCCTGAGCGAGTTCCTGGACTCCGTGGCTGAAGCCCTCACCCAAGGCGCCGGCCCGTTGATGGCCGAGGCCACACCCGGGATTCACCGGGGCGCTCTGGTGTGGGGCCCTTTGCCGGGTGACGGCGCTCCGTGGACGCCGGCGCACCCGGAGCACGGCTCCATAGGCTGAAGGACGGCCTCCAGACGGGCGGTGGCGGACGAGAAGCGCAGGTCGGAGGGTACGGGACAGCCGCTCTTCCACCCCCAGAGACGTCGAGCTGCGCGTGCTACGCCAGGGCGGCGAACCAGAACCGGTCGGCGGGCTCATAACGGACCGGTCCGGCCAACTGGCGGCGCAGGACCGCGTTCTCGTGCCGCAGCACCAGCAGTTCCGCGTGCTTCGCCGTCCCGCGACGGAGGAGCACCGATGGAACAGTCAGCAGCTTCCGGGTCACTTTGTACAGCAAGGACACGATCACGGAGGACATGACCCCAGCGGGCTGACCGCATCCAGCTCACCTGCGGCGATGACTTTTCGAGCGGCACAGGATTGACCGAGGCCGTAAACGGCACCTGCCAAGCTGAGTCGGCTCACCAGATGGGTCGAAGTGGCGGGATCGAGTCGCCCGCCAAAGCGCGAATGACAGCAGCGATCTCGGCTCGCGGCACCCGAAGACCGACTTCATGAAGCCGCCTGGCCAACTGCGCCTCGAGTTCGTGCAGGATCCGTCCGGCGACGGAGAGATGTTCCAGGGCCTTGTCGGTCATCACGACGAGCCTTCGTCGGCCGCCGGCAGGGTGCGGCCTGCGCTCGACATAGCCGCGTTTCTCCAGGTCGTCGACGATCTGACCAGCGGCCTGCTTGGTGACGCCGAGCTGTTCGGCCAGCTCGCTGGTTGTCGCGCCAGAACCACGCAGCGCTTGGAACACCAAGCCGTGCATAGGGCGTAGTTCGGCGTAGCCGACGGCGTCAAGCCGGTCCACGAACTCGGACAGGACCAGTTGGAATGCCATGCCAAGCAGGAAGGTCAACTCGGTGCCTTCGAGCGGGTCGTCGATCTCCATGGTTCATCTTGACATATCTATGTAAAGTAGCTTTACTCGCAGCGAGTAAAGCTACTTTACATAGGAGGCGCCGTGTATGTGATCAGCGAGAACGAACAGCGGACGACCAGGACTCCCGCAGGAGCGATGTTCGGGTTAGCTGGTCCGAGTCAGGGCAGTGCGGAAGTCAGTGCCTGGCGGGTGGAGATCGGTGCCGAGATGTCCACGCCAGTGCACATTATCGACCGCGAGCAGGTATGGATGCCGGTGTCGGGCGAGTTCGAGGTCGTGGTAGATGGCGTGACGGAGCGGGTCAAGGCGGGGCAAGCGGTCGTTCTGCCTGCGGGTGTGGTGCGGCAACTGAAGGCTGTCGGCAGTGCGGCGGAAGCCTTCGTCGCCATGACCGTGGGAGGCAAGGCCATGATGCCGGGCAGTGAGAACAAGATTCCTCTTCCGTGGGCGGAGTGATTCCGCTTCACGGGAAGCAGCCCGGCCAGGCCACCTCGATGGCCTGGCCGGGCTGTTTTCGACTCCTGTCTGGCGGCACACGCGCCCGGCTGGCATGTGAACCGGGGCTGCCCTACGTCCAAGTGCTCCGACGCCGTTGGGCATCAAGGGCGGGTGGTCCGGCGGTTGCCGGTTCACAGTAGAGGCTGTGTAGGCCGTCGAATGGCGCAGTCTGCAGCCTGTGGGTGCCGGAAACGCTGTCACCCTATGCGACCTGCTTGTATTCGTGGATGAGGCCGCCGAGCCGATCGTGCCGGGAGACCGGTGTGGGGTTGCTGGCTGGCTGTGGTTCAGGGGTGATCAGCGGGTCTGGTGGCCGTTGTTCGAAGGTTCGGTGTGGCCGGTGTCTGTTGTAGTGGTCCGCGTACTCGTTGACGATGAGGCGGAGGTGGGCCTGTCCGGTGATCAGGATGTGGTCGGTGGCCTCGCGGCGGCATGATGCGATCCAGCGTTCGGCGATGGCGTTCATCCGGGGCATCTGGGGCAGTGTGGGGATGACACGCGCGCCGATGGCTTGGAAGACGGCGTCGAAGCTGTCGGTGAAGTACGCGCCGCGGTCCCGGATGAGGTACCTGATCGACTGGGCATGGTCGCCGAGATCCATGAGGTAATTGCGTGCCTGCTGGGTGACCCAGGGGCCGGTGGGGTGTCGGGTGATGCCGGCGATGTGTACACGGCGGGTGCCGTGCTCGATGAAGAACAGCACGAACCAGCGCCGCAGGAAGACCGTGTCGATATGGAAGAGGTCGGTGGCCACGATCGCGGAGGCCTGGGCTTTGAGGAAGGCAGCCCAGGAGCGGTCCGTGCGCTGCGGTGACGGGTCGATCCCGGCCTCCTCGAGAATCTTCCAGACGGTCGAGGCCGCGATGGTGCGTCGCAGACCGACGAGCTCGCCGTGGATGCGGCGGTAGCCCCATCCCGGGTTCTCCCGCGCCAGACGCACGACCAGTTGCCGCAGCGCCTCTGGCTTCGGTGGTCGACCCGGACGACGGGAGGGATAGGTCCACTTCCAGGCGATGAGCCGTGCGTGCCAGCGCAGGACCGACCGCGGAGTGAAGAGCAAGGTCAGTTGCGGACGGCGCTGCTTGCTGACGATCCGGAGCAGTGCTGCCATGACGGCCCTGTCGCACCAGAAGAACCGGGGCCGAGGCCGGTTGCGCTGCGCGATGGCGAGTTGATGCCGAAGCATCAAGATCTCGACATCTTTCGCCGCACTCGAGCGGGCCAGGAGGGCAAGCCATCGGAACGTCTGACAGGCGAGCAGGTAGATCAGCCGTATCACCACGACCGCATGCTCCCTCAGAACACCCTGCGGCTACCCGAGCTCTGGCAAACTCGAACCAGCACGTCAGGCCAGGTGACATACTTTCCGGCACCCACACGGTCGGCCACCGCTGTCGGAAGAGACTGTAGCGCTCATCCAGCGCCTAGCGCGAACGAGGTTGGCACGGCCGCATCGCGCACAAGGGTGAGAAGGCACCGATCCAGGCAAGCCAGGCGTGGCATGTCGAACGCACCCACGCCCGGCAGAACGCCTTCCACCGCCTCGCCCGCTGCTACGAGCGGCGCACCACCGTCATCGACGCCCTCTTCGACCTGACCGACACCATCATCACCGTCCGCGCCCTGAGCCTGCGGGCATGGACCACCCACCGCTGGGACGAACGCCCGAACCGCCGCCCATGAACACCCCTATCCGCGCACCTTATGTCCCGTCGACGTCAGCGCGCGACGTTCCGGTCCTGCATGCGCCAGTGTCTGCTTGAGCCCCACGCTATCGCCGCTGCTATGGAGACCGCTGCGAGCGCCACCCAGCCGAGCGCTCGAACTCCGGCGATGGCAAGCGCAGCGCCACCAGCCAGGGCACCTCCACCGATTCCCAGATTGAAGGCGGCGACGTACCAGGACGAGGCTGTGTCGTGAGCTGTGCCGGCGATGCGCAGAACTGTCGTCTGCAAGCACACTGGTGCGGCTGCGAAGGCCATCCCCCAGACGGCGACAGCCGCCACGGTGACGGGCGTCAGCGAAGCTCCGAATGCCAACAGGCCGATCGTCAGCGCCATCGCTCCAGTGGTCCCGATTATGGCGGCGGACGGCGCGCGGTCCACCCAGAGACCCGCAAGCCACGTGCCGCCGAGCCCTGTCACGCCGTATGTCGCCAGGAGCGTGCTCACTCCGGCGCCGTCCGGTATCCCCGTGCTGTGTAGCAGTGGGGTGACATAGCTGTACAGCGTGAAGTGGCCAAGCACGAGCATCATCGTGGTCATCACCAACGGAAGGAGACCGGGCAGGCACAGTGCATGAGGGCCTCGGCCGGCTTGTTGTGGATTTCCTGGAACCGGCGGAAGCACCCTCATGGCCACGGTCAGCACCAGCAGCGCGGCGAAGGCCACCAGCCAGAAGGCTGCTCGCCAGCCCACAGTGCCGCCCAGCGCAGCGGTCAGGGGCACGCCGAGGACCAGTGCTCCCGAGTTCCCGGCGAAGACGACCGCCGTTGCTCTGCCCGGTCGCTCCGTAGGGGCGAGGGCTGCGGCGTAACCGGCCACGATGGACCAGAACACGCCGTGCGCGGCACCGCAGACGAGCCGGGCAACAGCCAGCAGCGCAAAATTCGTCGCCGCACCGGAGAGGACCGCACCCACGGCGAAGATCCCCACGACCGCGAGAAGGAGGCGCTTCCTCGGCCAGCTCGCGGTCCAAGAGGTCAACGCTGTCGCAGTCATTGCCACCGTGAAGGCATAGGCCGTGAGCAGCATCCCCGTCTGGGACTCGGACACTTCCAGACTCGTGCTGATCGCGGACAGCAACCCGACAGGGAGCATCTCCGTGGTGACCACGATGAAGGTGGCCAGGGCAAGGACCGCCAGGCCGCCGCGGTGCTCTCCCATGGGAACACGCGGCGCGACGGCCTGGCCTTGCACGTCCTTGGTGGTCATGCGGAAATAGGGCCAAGAGACGCCACGAAACGGCGTACGTGGCCGAGCCAGAGCGCCCGGTTGTCCGCGTCGAGGATGTGTCCTGCTCCGGGCAGTTCGAGCAGCGTGGCCCCCTGGATTCCCGCAGCGAGGCGGCGGGAACTCTCCGGAAGCACCAGACGGTCTCCCGTCGGCGCGAACACGAGGGCGGGGGCCGTCACGCCAGTGAGGTCGCCGCGGACGTCCACGCGGGAGACAAGGTCGAAGTGGTCGAGCATGCCGGGAGGCATCGACGCCTTCACCTGCGCCACCGCCTCCTCCACCTCGGTCGGCGACAGCCCGTTCAACTGGCTCTCGGACAGGCACGCCAGGAAAGCCAGCCGGGCCACCTCCTCCCACTCGCCCGCCTTGCCGAGAAGGGCGATCAGTTGGGAGGCGTGTGCGAGGACTGGATCGGCCACGGGAAACCCTGCCGTGAGCACCAGTCCTGTCACCCGTTCGGGATGGCGGGTCGCGGCGCGCACCGCGATGGCAGTCCCCAGGGACTCCCCGAGGATGACGAACGTCTCGTGCCCGCGCGCCACAGCGGAGGCGACAAGGGCGTCGGCGAGCTCGTCGGGATCGAGCGGTTCCGTTGCGACCGGTGTGCTGCCCGCTCCTGGGTAATGCGGACCGATCAGCGTGTGGTCCCGCGCCAGATCGTCGAGTACCAGCCCGAAGTTGCCTTCGATACCGCCGCCGGCACCGTGCGCCAGCAGCAGGGCAGGGCCCCTGCCCTGCACGTACACATCAAGATTCCGTTCAAGAACGGCCTGTTCAGCACTCATGGACACGACGCTAAACTCCGACACCAGTGTCAGAGTCAAGTCGCCGGGAGAGGCAGCACCCCATGCGTATGAAGGAGATGGTCCAGCGGACTGGAGTGCACGAACGACTCCTGCGCTACTACGAACAGCAGGGGCTGCTTGCCCCGACCCGACTTCCCAGCGGATACCGGGAGTACAGCGACGCAGACGTGGAGGCAGTGCGCCGTATCCGTAACCTCCTGACGGCCGGTCTGTCCACCACCGTGATCGCTCAAGTCCTGCCCTGTGTTGCCGACGACAGCGACCGCCTGGTCCCTACGTGTCCGGACTTGGTCCGCCGACTCCAAGGCGAACGGCAGCGGATTACACAGGAGATCGAGGCTCTTCAGACATCGAGGGCCATGCTGGACACGGTGCTCGACGCAGCTCCGTCAGCCCTCGCGAGCGAACAGCCTACGGGGTGTAGCACCCTCCCCGGCACCCGCTTGATTTGCTCGGAATAGCCGGCCTGCCGGCCCGGATGAACTCCGCCAGGGCCGTGAAGACGTGGAAGACCAGGCGCCCGCCGGGCGTGGTCGTGTCGAGCGCCCCGTGCAGCGAGGTGAATCCGATGCCGCGCTTGCGCAGGCCGGACACGATCGCGATGAGGTCCTGGATGGAGCGGCCGAGCCGGTCTCGCGACGGGACGACGAGTGTGTCGCCCTCGCGGAGGAAATCGAGGGCCTTCCACAGCTCCTCGCGTTCGCGTTCTTGCCGGACTTCTTGTCGGCGAAGATCCGGATGCACCCTGCTTCCGTGAGTGCGTAGATCTGTCGGTCGAGCAACTGTCCTTTGGCGGACATGCGTGCGTATGCCACGAGGCCGCCGGGCCGTACGGCCGGAACGGGGGGCGAGGAGATCAGCGGTGTCGTCGTCCTGGGGGTGGCCGCACCCGTCAGATCGTACAGAAATGGGTGCTGCTCAAGTTCTTGAGCACATCCAGCTTCTGACACCAATTATGCGCGCTGCGGATCGGACCTCGGGCCCGAGTGGACCGGCACCAAATACCTAGTTCCATGATCGCTCGCCACTCACTGCGACAAGACCGCCGACTCCCACCGGGGCAGCCGTCCCCTCCCATCGCTCCTGATATCCGGCGTGACACTTTGACGACAACTCCTAGCCCACCCCGTGGGCCCCGGACCGGGCCAGCACTCTTGGGGGCGCGGTTAACCACGGCCTCCCGCACAGTGCCGTCGACCGTGTGGGGCTCGAATAATCGTCGCTCCTGGTCAAGCGGCATAGCTGTACT
The DNA here is from genome assembly GCF_055591805.1 of Streptomyces sp. NPDC041200. NCBI lineage: Bacteria > Bacillati > Actinomycetota > Actinomycetes > Kitasatosporales > Streptomycetaceae > Streptomyces > Streptomyces sp. NPDC041200. The sequence goes on from NZ_JBVIZF010000018.1 coordinate 23,405, forward strand.
CGTTGATCACGCCGCCGAGGATGCGGGTACGCAGGACTCGTCGGCTGGCTGGTTTCAGGACCGGAGGTGGTTGTTGGTGGGCCTGGGGAGGTAGTTGGTGTCGGGCTCGGTGGGGGCGGTATGCGTTGTAGTGCCTCTGGTATTCGGCCAGGACCTGGCGTGCGTGAGCTTCGTCGAGGATGAGTGTGTGGGCGAGGGCTTCTCGGCGGAGGGTGCCGATCACGCGTTCGCAGTGGGCGTTGGCTTTCGGCGCGCGGACCGGTGTCTTGATGATCTCGATGTCCTCGGCTTGGAATACGGCGTCGAAGGCGTCGGTGTACTTGCTGTCGCGGTCTCGGATGAGGAAGCGGAGCGCGTCCATGCGTATGCCGAGGTCGGTGGCGAGGTTGCGGGCTTGCTGGGTGGTCCAGGCCGCGGTGGGGTGTGCGGTGACGCCGGCGATGTGCAGGCGCTGGGTGTGGTGCTCGAGGAAGATCAGGGCGTACAGGCGTTGCAGGCTGATGGTGTCGATGTGGAGCGATCAGACTGGTGGCCTGCGCTGAGAGGAACGCGCGCCAGGTTGGGCCGGTGCGGCGTGGTGCGGGGTCGATTCCTGCGGTGTGGAGGATCTGCCAGACGGTCGAGGCGGCGATCGGGTGTCCGAGCCGGGCAAGTTCACCTTGAATCCGGCGGTGGCCCCATTGGCTGTTCTCGCGGGCAAGGCGCAGTACGAGGTCCTTGACGGCGGCCTGCGTGGGCGGCCGTCCGGGACCGCGGCGTCGTCGGGAGTAGTCCCATCGGCGGGCGACGAGCTTGCGATGCCAAGCCAATAGCGTGCTGAGCGTGATGGGGAAGACCTTTGCCCAGCGGCGGCGGGGGATCAGTGAGGACAAGGAGGCGAACCACAGGCGGTCCGCGGGTCCGTACCGTACTCGTCCTTGTAGTTGGCGTCGTAGCACGGCGTTTTCATGGCGCAGGACGAGAAGTTCGGCCTCCTTCGAGGTGTCCCGCCGTAGAAGCACCGTCGGGACGGCGAGAAGGCGTCGAGTCACCTGGTACAGGAGCGACACGAGCATCCCATCATGGTCGCAGCTCTCTGCACCCCGTGGGGTGTTTGACCAGCAGCGATGAATAACCGAGCCCCACACCACCGCAGCCTGAGCCTACGAGCGCCGAACGTCATCCCCCTGCCCGCCGCCACGGTCAGGCGCCAGCAGGTACTCGGCGGACTGCTCAACGAGTACCACACCATGTCAGCCCGAGTGCCTCATCCCCCGGGAGGGAAGCCCAGCTCAGCAGCCTGATCGGAATATTGACATCCTTCAGGCGAGTGGGCCGCCTACGCGTGGACGACCCGCGCAGCGCGGAACCAGAGGTTTCCCTCATTCGCGGAGCTGGTCGCCATGAACGGGACCTGCACAGGCGCATGACGGTTGGTGAGGGCGGCGCGGACGCAGACTGACACGGCACCACCTGAGCGAGTGTCGTCACCGGCTCGGATGGTGCCGTAACCGTCACCGGTGGCTGCCCCGCCGGATGTAGTCGCCCACGCCGACCACCGTCACCACCACGGCCACCGTGATGGAGATGGTCGTTCCTGGATCCTGGACCATCCAGGTGAGTGCTTCGCCGGACGGAGTTCCCTTGGGGCCCAGGGTCAGCGCCATCAGGCCCCATCCGACCGGGAGGGGCCAGGCCCGGGCGGCCCCGACGACGGCCGCGCCCAGCGCGCTGAGGGCCAGGAGCCCGAACACCGCCTGTACGAGCATGCCCTCGGGCACGGCGACCCCACCAGGGCCGGCGCCGAATCGATGGGCCGAGGTGAGCAGCGCCAGCAGCGTGCCACCGAGCGCGGTCACGTGGATGGTACGGATCAGCTTCCAGGGCGCGGCGGTGCTGCGCTCCAGGTCCTCGTCGGGGCCCGCGAGGGTGCGGGCCGTGGCGGCCATGCCGAGCACGATGGCGGTCTGGCCAATGGTGCGTGTCGTGCCCGGGTCGTCGGACGCGTATGAGGACCAGGTGACCGCGGCGGCGGCAAGGAAGACCAGGGCGGTGGCCGGGATCGCCCGGCAGCGCAGGTGGAGGACGGTACGGCGCAGACTGAAGATCATCGTCCCGTCTCCTGCCCCTTGAGGACGCCCATCGGGTCCCCGCAGGTCAGTCCCGCTTTCCGGGCGTCCCCGATCCGCTCGTACCGCTTCTTGTCCGGCAGGGCGCGCAGGGTGTCGTACGCCGTGCGCGCCGAGGGAGTCAGTTGCCGCGGGAGTGGGTCCTTCACGAGGAGCGCGGTCATCGCTTGGGAGGCGCCCAGCGCCCGGTTCCACTCCCTGTCCTCGGGGTAGCAGCCGACGTTCACCGTGGCCAGCCGGGCAGCGCTGCCGAGGAGCTGATCCGGGGGCCAGGCGAGGCCGCCTTCCCTGGTCTGGTAAGAGAGCTCGACACGCACCGTGTCGAGGTCTGCGCGATCGGCCGGTGGTGTGCCGTCGTCCTCGAACATCCAGGTCGTGGTGTCTTCGTGTACCCGCTTGGGACCGTCGGGCACCTTGGCGAAGGCGGCGAGCAGCTGCCGCGCCGGTCCGGTGAAGTCCCGCAGGGTGCGGGCGTGCACTGTGGTGACGCAAACGCGGTCGTCTTCCGGTGCGCACACCATGGCGGTGGCCCCCGGGTCGGGGACCACCGCGGCCGAGGGCGCGGCCAACGCCCCGGCCACCAGCCCGGCTACGGCTGGGATCATGGCCCACGCCCGGGCTCGCGCGGTGGCCGCGACGGCCAGGAGGATGCCGGTCACGGCCACGGCGGCGAACCAGATGAGTTGTGCCACCGACAGGGACGTGAGCACCCGGTGGAAGTCGTCCGTCCACGGCGGTGACGGCTTGACTATGTTCAGCAGGGGGCGGGGCCGGGCGTCTCCCGGCTCGCCCTGCGCCAGGAGGAGGAAGAGCACCACCGCGCCCAGCGGGGCCGCTACGGGCGTCGGCGCCATGCGCCCGATGCCGAATCCCAGGAGCGCGACGGCCAGAACCCCCAGGAGAGCCACGGTCAGGCCGAGGAGCCACGTGCCGTCGTCATAGGTGGTGTACGGCGCGATGGTGGTGGCCGCGCCGGCCGACAGCGTCGCCTGGGCCAGTCCGGCCACGCCGGCGATGACGAGGAACGCGGGGGCGAGGCGCCCGAGGCGTGGCCGTGGCGTCGTGGCCAGCAGTTCGGTGACGTCGGCGCGCCGCTCCCGGCCGCCGTGCCAGATACCGGCGGCCAGCGTCACCGGCGTGGCGACCAGGGTGGGGAGTCTGAGCGAATAGAGCAGGGCCGACCAACTCGCAGACGATTGGTCGGCGCCCAGCCACACAGCGGCGGAGAGGCCGAGCAGAACCACGAACAGTGGCACAGCGATCGAGCGCTTGACTTCCAAGCACATCGCACGGAACATCACGCCCTGCTTTCGGCCAGCGGTTCAGTGGGGTGTCGACGGGTGTGGCCCTTCATCACGCCGCCCGGCCCTTGTCCGCGCGGTGGCGGTTCAGCAGGGCCGAGTACCCCCGTTCGATGTCGCTGTCGCCGGCGTCGGCATCGGTGCCCGCGCCGCGGAGGTGGTCCGGGTGGCCGGAGAAGACCGTACGGCCCTCGTCGACGAGCAGCACGCTGGTGCACGCCGCGCCGACATCCTCGACCAGGTGGGTCGAGACCAGAACGCAGGCCTGCCCTCCGATGTCGCGCAGCAGGTCGCGGAAGTCCATGCGCTGGGCCGGGTCGAGTCCCACCGTCGGCTCGTCGAGCAGCAGGATGTCGGGATCGTTGACGATCGCCTGGGCGATGCCGGCCCGGCGCAGCATTCCTCCGGACAGCGAGCTCATACGGTCATCCGCGCGGCCGGTGAGCCCGACGCGGTCGATCGCGTACTGGACCCGTTCAGGTATCCGCGTTCGGGGCACCTCCTTCAGCCAGGCCATGTACTCGACGAACTCGCGTACGGTGAAGCGCCGGTAGTAGCCGAACGTCTGCGGCAGGTAGCCGAGCCGACGTCGCAGATCGCGCAGCTCTCGACGGCTCGCGTGCGGGGCGGTGCCCAGGAGTTCCAGCTCGCCGCCGTGCGGGGTCAGGAGGGTGGCGAGCGTGCGGATCAACGTGGTCTTGCCGGCGCCGTTGGGACCGAGCAGGCCGTGCACGCCCGTGCCCAGGTTCAGATCGAGCCCGTCGACGGCGGTGCGGCGGCCCACTCGCACGGTCAGCGCGTGCGTGCGGATGTGATGGGCGTACAGGATCGGGGCCGTCTCGTTCGGATGAATGGTGCGGACCATGGTCAAGGCTCCTTGGTGCGGAGGGCGGGGGTGGGGAACGGGGGTGCGCGGTGGGCTCAGCGAAGGCTAGCCCGGCCCTCGCGGGGGTGGAGGTAGGCGTCTCGGCGCAGGACGACGGCGGCGCTCAGCACGATGGCCAGGGCGGTCCAGCCCGGGGCGGTGGACTGGCCCAGGTAGGGAGGCAGCGCGCCCTCGTTGAGAGCGGGAACGGTCACGAAAGCAGCCCAGGCGGCACTCAGTCCCGTGGCGGCGCGCTGCATGCCCACCACACTGCCCAGTGCCAGACTCCCGCTGGTCAGCGCAAGCGCCGGCAACAGGATCAGCGCAGGTGCGGTGCCGCACGCCCAGCCGGCGATGAGCAGAGCGGGGATCACGACGGCCAGGACGGCCACGGTCCTGCGCAGTACCAGCGACAGTCCCGTCCGTGGGGTGGCGGCGGCCAGTTCGTGGCTGGGATCGGAGTGCGGCCCCCAGCTCGCCGCTACCCCCAGCAGCGGCATCAGGGGGGCCAGGAGCAGCAGCACAAGGGAGCCACCATAGGCGGCTGAGGACAGGATCAACGCGAGGAGCGTGACCAGTACGGTTCCCATGACCCAGGGTCCCAGGACCGGGGGCGCCCACCGGGCCAGCCCGGACCGGAACCCGGACCACCGGCGGGGCCTGGTCGTCGGCAGCGATGCGGCCAAGCGCTCGTGCACCCCATCCACCACGGCCATGGTCGCCGGACTGTGGACGCGGACCACCTCGGCCACCTCGGCCTGGCAGATTCCGCACTGCTCCAAGTGGGCCTCCACCGTCCACAACGCCCCCGCGCTGAGCGGGGCGTGGGCGTCCTGCTTCTCCGTACGCGGTACGTGGGGGTCGTGGGTGCCCGTACCGAGGACGTAGCGCACCAAGGCGCCGTGCGAGGGGTGATCGGAACCGGACGCAGGCATGCGGTCAGCGGTCATGACAGAGCCTTTCGCAGTTCTGAACGGGCGCGGCGGGCACGTGTCTTGACGGTGCCTTCGGGAATCCGCAGCAGCGCGGAGGTCTCACGAGTGGTCAGCCCATCGAGCACCATGGCGGTCAGAACCTGGTGGAGCTCGGGCGCCAGCCGTTCCAACGCGGCTCCCAGGTCCCCACCGACGGTGGCCTCGAGCGCTTCGTACTCCGCGGAGGGAGCCTCGGGAGCGGGGGCGGAGGACAGCGGGAGCGTGGCGTGCCGCCCGCGGCTGCGGAAGGCGTCCACCAGTCGCCTGGCGGCGATCGTCCATAACCAGCCGCCGGCCTCCTCCCGCCCCACGCTGCCGGCGAAGGACGCCGCCGCCCGCCATACCGCCAGGTAGGTCTCCTGGAGCACTTCCGCGACGATCTCGTCGTCCGCGCAGCGGCGACGCAGCCGCGCCGTCAACCAGGGAGCGCTACGCCGGTACAGCTCGTCGAAGGCAGCCATGTCCCCGCGGGCGATGCGCCGGACCAGTTGTGCCTCGGTCATCGAGGCCGGTGAACGTCTCACGTCCAGGGCTGACGGAGACCGGTGCCGTTGGGTTTTCACTCACAGTATGAGCTGAACCACACTTTCGTGGGCCTGTCGGGGGGAGGGTCAGGAACCGGCCACGACGGCGGATGGTCAGCCATGACCAGTGTTGGGCAGAGAGCGGCCTTGTCCATGAGCAGCGGGCCACCGCACCATCAATCGCCGATGTCACTGAGGCGGAAGCCGCCACCTAAACGTGAAAGCTCTCCCTGGCCGAACCTCCCGCGTTGTGAAACGCCTCCTCCGTCGCGGGTCGGTCGCGTCTCCTCAGCCGCGCAGCCAGTGCACACCCGTCGCGTTCACCGACAGCTGGAAGAGTTACTGATCTCTATGCACCAACTGACCACGCTCGTCCAGTACCCGCTGGACCTGGCCGGTATCTTCGCCTTCGCGTTATCCGGGGCGCTTCTCGCCGTCCGCAAGGATTTCGACTTCTTCGGAACGGCAGTCCTGGCCGAGGTCACCGGAGTGGGCGGCGGGCTCTTCCGCGACCTGGTGCTCGGAGTCAAGCCCATCGCCTTCACCGACCTCGGCTACGCCCTCAGCCCACTCGTCGCCGCGGCTCTCGTCTTCTTCAGCGTGACCGTCCAGCGCCATGAGATGGCCTGTGAGGTGCTCGACGCCGCCGCTCTGGGGCTCTTCAGCGTCACCGGCACGATGAAGGCACTCGGCTATGGGTTCGGGCTGCTCCCGGCCGCCGCGCTAGGGGTCGCCACCGCCGTGGGCGGAGGCGCCTTCAGCAGCGTCCTGGCCCGTGAGATCCCGTCGGTCCTGCGCTGGGACAAGGACCTGTACGCCCTGCCCGCGGTGACGGGCGCCGGCGGGGCGGCAGCCTTGTACGCACTCGAGACGCTGACGGTTGCCACGGCGACGTGGGTGGCCATGAGCGCCTTCGTCCTGCGGGTTCTCGCTCTCCACTACCACTGGCGCACTCCGCGGTCGCTCACCTGGCGGAGGAAGCACGTGGCCGGACTCTCTCCGTCGGCCCAACCCCTGATGGCTCAGCACGCGAGCATGCTGCCGCAGCCTCCCCACACCCTCCAGCACACCGTGCGCATGCGCCTTCCCGGGCCGATGGCGCGCGGACGCGGGCAGGAGCGTGACCACACTCCGAGCCCGCGGCTCCCTTCTGAGCACACGCTCCAGCTGCGGCTGCACGTTCGCTCCTCTCCCCGCCGCACGCCCTCACACGAAGCGCGAACGGGCACGTGACCGCACGGCTGGTCGCCTTGGGCGCAGGCCGTCCGGGGTGACCGGTCCGTGGTCGCTCAGCGGGGGGTTGCTCCGTGCAGTTCCTGCCGCCAGAGCAGGTCGCTGACCTGCTGGATACCGAGGGTGAGGTGGCGGCGGTAGGTACTGAACGGCAGCCCCAGACGCCGGGCGGCCGCTTCTTGGGTCGGTGCCCCATTGATGAACGTCATGGTCAGGGCGCGGTGCGCCTTCGTGCTGCGGGGGTCGCTGTCCAAGGTGTCGATCGCGCCCTTGAGTACATCCCGCAGGGACGTGCCGGTGTCGGCGACCAGCCTGCTGCGGGAGAGGGGGTTGCTGGACAGGGCGTCGGGCCGGTGCCAGCACCGCAGCGCGTCGCGGAGGGCGGCGTCGAATTCGGGCCGTGACAGCACGGCCAGCTCGCGTGCGGGCACGGGTGACTGGGCCGTGGGGTGGGATGCGTCCACAATGCTGGCGCGCGCGAGCAAGCGTTCCATCGGCACCGCCCGCCAGTCGTGGCCGAACAACGCGTAACTGCGGCCTCCGACGGCCGCATCGGTCGCCATCCGGTGATGCGCGCCGTATGCCATCGCCGGTGCCCATAAGTCCGGGTCGGCGAAGACGATGAACGACCAAGCGGCTCGTCGGGTCAGGAGAACCTCGGCCATGATCCGCAGCAGCGTCAGGTCCATTACCGCCGACGGGCGCTGGTAGGCGGCCGGGTACACCATGAAGCGCGCGATCCCCAGATGCTCACCGGGCCGGAGGGGGCCCGCGGCGCGGCTGTGCGTCCACGCCGCGCCTGCCACCGGATCGGCCCTCAACTCCTCCTCGCTCGGGTCCGACAGCTGGAGCCAGGCCATGAACCCCACGAGCTCCCCGGTGTCGGACCGCCGGTGGACCCGGAATGCCTCGGGCTGCCGGTCGAGCCAGAAGTCCACAAGGGCGGAGGATTGGCTCCCTTCCGCCTGGGCGGCCAGCCGCAGCAGGACAGGCCGGTCCTCCTTGCGGAACTCCTCCTCCCGAAACTCCTCTTCATCCTGCCAGGTGATGGCGTCGTTGAGAGGGCCGCTGGCGCCGTGCAAGTACATGATGGGCCTCATCGCGGCGATCACATGCGCGCTGTCGGCCATGGTGGCACGCTCCATCAGGTGATCGCGGATACGGCTGTGCATGACGGCAAAGCCCTGGGGGTCACGCCACCGCAGGTCCGCGTTGAGCGCCTGGCGTATGACATCGTGCGGATACACGCCCTGTGGCCCCGACTCCACAAACGGCAGCCGGCGCAGCCAGGTGAAGAGGCTTCCCGTATCTTCCTCCGGCATGGCTGCCCGCAGCAGTTCCTCGGTCGTGGTGCGTGCGTGGCAGCACACCTCCAGCGCGTGCCGGTGAGCCAACGACGGCAGCTCACCGACCAGATGAGCCAGCAGCCTGGCACATACGTCCTGTGCCGGAAGCTCCCCGACCGCCGCCGCGGGGTCCTGGAGGGCGACCTCGGCGGCCAGCGACAGGGCCAGCGGATGCCCGCTGGCGAATGCCAGCAACGGCGCATGCGCTACACCACGCGACTCCAGCAGCGCCACCGCGTCCTCAGGCGGCAGGTCACCAAGGCGCACCACGCGCACCACGTCCGCCCACCCCGGATCGGTCTCCCAGATCGAGGCCGGTTCCTGGCGCCCCGCGATGACCGTCAGCGCCCGGGACGGCAAACGAGGCAGGAAACTCTCCCGCAACCAGCCCTCGAGTGCCTGGCAATGTTCGAAGTCGTCCACCAGCAGCACCGCACCGTCACTGGAGAACACCTGCGCGGCCGCGGCCTCGAATCCCACCGGAGAGGGGTCGATCGTCCGCCCGCTGACCTCGACCACCATCCGCCCGGCGGCACGGGTGTCCTCACCGAAGCGTCGCAGCAGGGTGGACTTGCCCACGCCCCCGAGCCCGTGGAGGTACAGCACCGCGAACGAGCCCGGCTCACCGTCCAGCGCCGACCGGAACAGCGCCAACTCCCCGGCCCGGCCCACGAAAGCACGGTTCCGCGCGGCGTCCAGACGTTGTGCGAGTCTGCCATCCGAAGGGTCGTCAAGGTAGTGCATGCGCGCACTATATGGGACTGCCGCAGGCTGCTCCGCACCCGCGGAAGCTCGGCATGCAAGTCGCAGTTCAGCGGTTCCGGTTATGCGGTAACACCTTGGTGAAAGAGCCATAACCGGACTGCTGCGAGCCCGGTAACGGACCGGCCCCAGGGCACGTCCGTTGTGCCGACGGCACCTGATGTCTTGCCCACCTACGCATGGATACCCCTGACAGCGCTCATCAGGACCCGCGCTGGAAGTCGAAAGGAAAGGTGCTCCCATGACTGTCCACAGTGACGGCGCTGTCTCCACGACCGGTGCCGCACCCCACACGGACCTGCCGCTGACGGTGGCGTCGTCGGCGCAGCGGCGCATGTGGTTGCAGTCCGGTCTCGCCCCGGAGGACACCGCGAACGGCACCATCGGCTGGACACTGCGTGGGCCACTCGACGTGGCAGCGCTCTCCGGCGCACTGCAGTTGCTGGTCGACCGGCACGAGGTGCTGCGTACCGGCTTCGTCGCCGTCGACGGTGAGCCGTACCAACACGTCCACGACCCGTCGCCTCGGCGAGATCATCCCGGTGGAGATCCCGGGGGCGACCGCGGAAGAACGCGACGAGCACCTGCGGCAACTCGTCATGCGAGACGCCGGCCGCCGCCCCTTCGGCCTGGGCGGCGAGATGTTCCGGGCTCGGCTGTACCGCCTTGAACCGGAATTGCACACGCTGACGCTCACCATGCCGCACATCGCCTTCGACGACTGGTCCCTGGAGGTGCTGGAACGCGAACTGGAGATCGGCTACGGCGCGCTTCTCGACGGCACCACCCTTGAACTGCCCGAACCGGTGGTGTCCTACCGGAGTACGCCGAGCGGTGACATCGTCATCAGCACCCGGCCCAAGAGCGGTACCACGTGATGCAGATGATCTGCGCACTGCTGGTCTTCCAGAGGACGGATCTCCCGCTTCCGCTGCGCGAACTGTCACCCTGGCTGGACTGCACGATGGTGCCCATCCACGACGTGCTCGAGAAGCTGTCCGCCCAGCGACATCGGCGATTCGTCAAGACTCACACGCCACTGGACGGCATTTTCCTCGACCCACGCGCCCACTACATCGTCGTCGCACGACATCCACTCGACATGGCGGTGTCGACGTATCACCAAGTGAGCAACCTGGACAGGGCAAGGATGCGTGCAGCTCACCGGTCGCCCGGAGCGCGCCGCGCCACCGCCGCTGCACGAGTGGCTGCTCCAGTGGATCGACACCGACGTCTCGCCGCGCGCGGACATGGACTCGTTGCCCTGTGCCATGTGGCATCTGACGGACGCATGGAACCGACGCGGTGCGTCCAACGTCACGCTGGTGCACTACGACGAACTGTCCACGCACCTCGGCAGTGAGATGCGGCGCGTGGCGAACCTGCTCGGTATCACCGTGCCCGAGCGGACCTGGCCCGAGTTGATCGAGGCGGCGACCTTCGCGAGCAGGCGGGACGCGGCACATTGTCTCGCCCCTGACTCGGCCGACATTTTCAAGGACGCGACGGCCTTTTTCCGCCGCGGTGGCTCCGGGGCGGGCCGTGACGTGCTCTCCTCGGACGAACTGGCCCGTTACCATGATCGTGTGGCGCACATGGCGCCTTCGGACCTGCTCGACTGGCTGCACGGACCACCATCACACTCCGGCGCCGCAATCGCCGTGAATGGTCTGTCATGAGCAGTAATCGGGCAACGATCGGCCTTCCTCATGAGCAGCCGAACCCCACACCCTGGGATTCCGGTGCCAAACGTGCCGGAAAACGGCCGAATCGCCCACCGCGGAAGGACCATCATGTCGATCAACTCCTTCATCGCCGCTCGCGCCCGCACCCTGCGCGTCGCGACCCCTCGTCCCGTCGGGGGAGCCAACAGGAACGTCACCACGCGCCACCGCACACCTACCGTCCGGACCGTCGCCGCCTCGATGCTGGCCGTCGCCGCCCTGACCCTGACCACCGCGTGCAGTGGGGAGAGCGGCACCGGTACCAAGGCCGAAGGTAGGGCCGACTCCGCCTCGGGCGAGGAGCACGGCTCTCAGGTCGACACCTTGGGCGGCGGCGCCATCAAGCAGCAGGCCGGCGCGGAAAACGCGGCCCGGACCGCCGGCAGCGAAGGCGCCAAGACCGAGCCGATCGGCAACTGCGACATCAACAAGACGGTCTTCAACCTCCAGGACGTCCAGCGGCCCGTCAACCACATGCTGCTCTCGGCGACCAACGGGGCCGGCGTCGACTGCAAGCTCGTCGGTTTCCCGCGCCTGAAGTTCGGCGCGGACGCGCAGGCCGCCACCCCTGTCATCGAGGAGAGCAAGCCGCAGTCCGTCATCGTCCTCGCCCCGGGGGAGAGTGCCTACGCGGGAATCACCACCTCCTCGGCCGACGGCTCGGGCGAGCACGGCCGCGAGGTCAACTCCCTGGAGGTGTTCATCGAGGGCAACGAGGACGGCACGAACGTCGAACTGCCCGGCGGCTCCGTCTACGTCGACAGCGGCGCCCGGGTGACGTACTGGCAGGACAATGTGGACGACGCCCTCGCCTGGTGACCTGTCACGGCTCACCGGCCCACCTGTCTGAGAGTCCCTGGCAGACCAGACCAGGACTTCCGGGCTGGGGCACCGATCCTTCGGCATGAGACGACCACCAGTGCCGAGGAGACCACGTCGCCCGCAAGCAGGATGAGTATCCTCGCCGGCAGCGGCTGTTGATCCCGGCGCGACCGAGTCGCCGAGGTACTTGACCATGCCGACCTGGGGGTGTTGGGCGCGAGCCAGTCGCGGTTATGGCCCCCGGGTACGAGGTGCCCTCTACGTCGCCCAGGCGGGACGGTCGGTGCTGGGCCCGCCCCGTTCCTCACATCGCTGCGCGTGGTGAGGAACGGGGCGGACGGCGCCGGACCGAGCGGGGATCGCGGCCTGCGAGAAGGCGGGTTTCCACCAGACGGGATCGACGGCATCGCACATTGGGGTACTGGCTCAGCCGGGCCCGTAGCCGGACTGCTGATGGACGTCCTGCCTGAGGGTTTCCATGGGGCCCTCGCTGCCACATCCAGTGGCTCGTCAGGGCTCCACCGCTTTCAGGGCCGGGTGTCGTCCGGCAGTCGCATCAGAGGATGCGTATGCGGGTGATGGTGAGCGCGGAGTCGTCCACATTGGACTGGGCAGCCCACTTGTTCATGGTGATGACCTGTCCGTTCATGACGTACCTGACGCGGTTGTTGCCGGACGTGATCCTCTCCCAGCCCGGCAGAGAGACGTTCGTGACACCCGCGTTGGCGAAGCAGACGGTGCTTCCCCCGTTGTTGTAGACCACCTTGACGAGATCGGACCGATCACTGCGCCCTCGGCGGGGGTCATCCCGGCGTTGTGGTGCCCGCTGTGCGGGGCCGAGGCGATCGCGGAGGACTGACCGGACGTCAAGCCGCCAACGCGGTCCGTGGACGGCTTGACGGGACCTACTGTCCTGGTCTGGAGCTGACCGATCCGGGCTTCGACGCCTCGGTGCTCAGCGAGTCCGGTGGTCGGCCGCGTTCCGGCTGCCTGGTGGAAACGATTCGCCCAGCGCGCGGACGACTACCGCCTTCCGCAGGCTGAGACGGCTCGCGCTGGCGCTGGCTGCCACCGTCGGCGCGGACGGCCACCGGCTGCTGGACGCCGTCCATGCCCCCGCAGCACCGGAGCCGGCTGCGGGAGATCCCCGCAGTGCAGGTGCTGCGGCAGGCCCGGGTCCAGCAGTACTCCCGCGACAACCAGAGAACTTCCTGGCGGGACAGAGGAGACCTGCCGCCCGGGGCCCCAGGCGACCGGCACCCGTACGACATCCACGCCCGCTACTCGATCAAGGGCGGCATGGGCCGGCGTGGCTACAAGGGTCACTTCACCGAGACCTGTGCAACGGACCGGCCACTCATCATCGGCCATGCCACCACCACGGCTACCCTCCCCGACGTCGAGACGGTACCGACATCACCGCCGTGGTGTACTTGATGCGCGGCGCGTTCGCCCGTCGGCACGTGATCGCCGAAGCCCACCGCCATCTCGCCCGGACCGGCCGGGCTCATCCCAGCTCCGTCATGACGTCACCACGAACCGAAACCTCGGTTAATTGGGGGTGCGCTCGGTTACTCGGCTGGCGGTGCCGTTTGAGACGACGACCTCGACGATGATGCCGGTCTTCTTGGCGGCGGCGTCCAGTTCGTCGAAGGTGCACGTCTTTGGTGTCTGGCTCTCGGGGTCGCCGCAGATGTATCCGGCGCCGAGGATTTCGGTGTCCTCGGCGACGTAGAACATGGTGTCCTGGACCGTGTACTTGCCGGGCGCGACGTGGCCCAGCTCACCGCTGAAGGTGCCGTTGACGGGATCGGGCTTGGGGGTCTCCTCGCCGCCGGTGGACCCGCCGGACGAAGACTGGTTTCCGGAGGAGGAGCTACCGCCCGACGAGGAACCGCCACCGGAGGAGGAGCCACCGTCCGACGAGGAACCGTCGCCGGACGAGCCGGTGGACCGCTGCTCGGCGACCCGGGTGGCGATGCCCTCGGCCACCTTGACCTCGGCCGTGACGCCGCCCTTCTTAACGGCCTTCTCCAGCTCGTCGAAGGTGCACTCCTCGGCCACCTGGCCCTCGGGGTCGCCGCAGATGACGCCGGCGCCCAGGATCTCGGTGTCCTCGGCGACGTGGAACATCTTGTCCTGGACCGTGTACTTGCCGGGGGCCAGGTAGGACAGCGTGCCCGTCACCGTCCCGTTCACCGCCTTGCCGCCGGCCGCCGCCGGAGCGGTCGACGCCGTCGTTCCGGAGCCCTTGCCGGACTCCTTGCCTTCGGCCTGTGACGGCTGGCAAGCCGTGGCCAGCAGAGCGGCGCTCACCAGCAGGCCAGCAGCGGCTAACGTACGGACACGGGAGGGGATGGCGCGCATGGTGGAGACCTTTTTCGTCATCAGTTGAGTGGTGGAGCCAGCGAGGTTCTCGCCGGTGTGCACTCAGCTTGATCGCGGCCGCTACCGTTCCCTTAACGCCGCGCTAACGAAGCGCTACCGCCCTGGGACCCTGTGCCGCTCGAAAAGTCATCGCTGCACGTCATGCTGCATATCCGTACTCGTTGATGAGACCGCCGAGGATCCGGCTACGCAGGACTTTGTGAGTGTTGAGCTCATGCGCCGCGGCGGGCTGTTCGGGGGAGTCGGGTGGTAACTGGTTGAGCGCTTGGTGGGGGCGGTGCTCGTTGTAGTGCCGCTCATAGGCCGCGAGGACGTGGCGGGCGTGGGCCTCGTTCATGATGAGGACGTGGTCGAGGGCTTCGCGTCGGATGCTGCCGATAATGCGTTCGCAGTGCGCGTTCATACGGGGAGCCTGCGGCGCACTGTTGAGAATCTCCATCTCCTCGGCCCGAAAGACGGCATCGAACGCCTCGCCGTACTTGCCATCGCGGTCGCGCAGCAAGAAGCGCAGGGACTCGATGCGTATGCCCAGGTCGGCGGTGAGATTCCGCGCCTGCTGCACCGCCCAGTGCCGGGTCGGGTGGGCGGTGACCCCGGTGGCGTGCAGCCGCCGGGTGCCGTGCTCGAGGAACGCCAGCGCGTACAACCGCCTGCCGAGGGCGGTGTCGATGTGGAAGAAATCTGCCGCGATGATCCCCTCGGCTTGCGTCATCAGGAACTCGTGCCAGGTGGGGCCTGAGCGACGTGGCTCGGGGTCGATGCCGGCCGCGTTGAGGATCTCCCAGAGCGTCGAATCGGCGATCCGATGCCCGAGTCGGGTCAGCTCCCCTTGGATCCGCCGGTGTCCCCAACTCGGATTCTCCCTGGCCAACCGCAGGACGAGCTTCTTGACCGCTGCGGGGATGGGCGGGCGTCCGGTGCGTCGGCGCGCGGTGTAGTCCCACTTCGCGGCGATGAACCTGCGGTGCCAGGCGAGCACGGTGCCGGGGGTGACAGGGAAGACCTCGCGCCAGTGGCGTCGGGGTATCAGCCCGGACAGGGCGGCGAACCAGAACCGGTCGGCAGGCTCGTAGCGGACTGGTCCGGTCAACTGGCGGCGCAGGACCGCGTTCTCGTGCCGCAGCACCAACAGTTCGGCGTCCTTCGCCGTCCCACGGCGGAGGAGTACCGATGGAACCGTCAGCAGCTTTCGGGTCACCTTGTACAACAAGGACACGATCATGCAAGGCGTAATCTCAGCGAACTGACCGCACCCCGCTCAGCTGCGGCGATGACTTTTCGAGCGGTACAGGGGGCTTGGAGGACGAGCTGGCGGATCGCGGCCGCGCGTCCGCGCTGGAGGGGAAATCCCAAACGCCGGAGGCGGAGTTCGAGGGCCTCCGTGGTCATGGGCTGTCCTGCTCGGCGACCGGGAAAGAGCCATCGAGCGTCCGGGTTGGAAGCGATCATGGTGTTCGGCGTTGACCCAGGAAGCCCAGCAGCATTCCGGCGAAAGGGCCGGAACTGGCGAGGGTGGGTCGCCGAGCAGGACCGGCCGAGTGTCATGCCGATGGCGCCGTCGAGGCATGGATCCGGCACCTCAGCGAGGGGTCGGGGCCACCGCGCCTTGTGCGCGCAGCACGGCGATGTCGTCCTCGGTGACGCCGTGTTCGGTGAGCAGCGCGTCGGTGTGCTGACCGAGTGCGGGGACCCCACCCATCGGTGGCTCGTAGCCGGCGATGACCGGAGGTGGAAGCAGAGCGGGTACCTGACCGTGAGGTGTGTCGATCCGGCGCCACCGGTCGCGGGCTATCAGATGCGGATGGGCTATGACCTCGCTCGGTGTGTTGAGCCGGGCATTCCCGATCCCTGCGGCATCTGCGTCGCTCTGCACCTGCGTCAGGTCATGGCGTGCGCACCAGTCGGCGATCTCCGCGTCCAGGAACTCACGGTGCTCGGCCCGGCCGGAGGTGGTATGAAAGCGTTCGTCGTCGGCCAGGTCGGGCCGGCCGAGAAGGTCACGCGCGAATCGCCGCCATTCGCGGTCGTTCGTCGTGCCCAGGACGACGGTCTGG
The DNA here is from genome assembly GCF_055591805.1 of Streptomyces sp. NPDC041200. Classification (NCBI taxonomy): domain Bacteria; kingdom Bacillati; phylum Actinomycetota; class Actinomycetes; order Kitasatosporales; family Streptomycetaceae; genus Streptomyces; species Streptomyces sp. NPDC041200. The sequence goes on from NZ_JBVIZF010000018.1 coordinate 39,506, forward strand.
CCGTCCGCCGTGCGGTAGGCGCCATACGGCGCCACCGCGGGCGAGCCCATGCCGACCGGCTGCTGGTCCACACCCGTGTGCAGCGTGTAGGTGAGCTGATACCCCATCAACTCCGTCATCGTGTCGAACAGGCTCACCGCGACCGCGGCGGGGCCGCGACCATGGCCACGCTCCTTGCCGCAGAGCAGCGCCAGAACCGACAACGCGGCATACAGGCCGGTGCACACGTCGGCCATCGGCGGACCGGGCTTGGCCGGGGCACCGGGAAAGCCCGTCATCGCGCATGCGCCTGACTCGGCCTGGGCCAGCAGATCGTAAGCACGCTTATGGGACAGCGGGCCTCCCGGCCCGTAGCCGTCGATCTCCACGGCGATGAGTTCCGGGTGGCTGACGGCCAGGTCGGCGGGCGCGATACCGAGCCTCGCCGTGGCACCGGGAGCAAGATTGGAGACCATCACATCGGCGCGGTCGAGCAACCGGTGGAGTATCGCCATCCCGGCCGGATCCTTCAGGTTCAGCGTGACCGACTCCTTGCCCCGGTTGACCCATACGAAGTGCGCCGCCATGCCGCCCACCACGTCGTCGTAGTGCCGGGCGAAGTCACCGCCTTCCGGGTTCTCCACCTTGATCACCCGAGCCCCGAAGTCACCGAGGGTCCGGGTGCAGATGGGAGCCGCCACCGCCTGCTCCAGGGACACCACCGTGATGCCCGCCAGTGGCCCGGCCGGCTTGGCCGCGTCACGAGCGGTTCGTCTCGGGTCGGAGCGTTCCGCCCGCTCGGTGTCTGCCATCCGCTCGGTGTCTGCCACGTTCACCCGATCACCCTTCAGGGTCCGGGGAGGAAAGCCGGGCCTCGCCATAGGTTTCACCTCGACCTTGTCGTACCTGCTGTGCCGGGCGCGTCGGTGCTGTGGCCCGCGCCGCCCGCCTCATGCCCGCTCCGTCGTGGTCGGTCCGGTGAACCGCGGAGCGCGTCCGGCCAAGCACGCGGCGCTGCCCTCGGCGAAGTCCGCACCGGCCAGCAGTTGCGGCTGTGCCCGTACCTCCTCGGCACGCCAGGATCCGCTTGGTTTCCGCGATGGAGGACGGAGCGCTTCCGGGTTCCTCGCGGCCGGTCAGGGCATTGTGGCGGGCTTCAGCACCCGTACCCGGCCCGTCGTCCTCCACGAGCACGGCCGCGCCTGGTGTCCGGTCTCGTGGCGGCCCCTTTGCCGGCCCACGACCGCACAGCGATGGCCGTTCGCCTTCCCCGTACCGCCCGGTGGCCTCGCGCGCCTCGCTCATGGGGCCGCCAGCGCCGCCCGTCACCCGTGCTCCCGCAGCAACTGCCTGCCCACGATGAGCTTCTGGATCTCGCTCGTCCCCTCGTAGATGCGGAACAGTCGCACGTCACGGTAGAAGCGCTCGACGGGAACGTGGCGCATGTATCCCATGCCCCCGTGTATCTGGACGGCACGGTCGGCCACCCGGCCCACCATCTCGCTGCAGAACAGTTTCGTGGAGGACGGCGCCAGCCTGCGGTCCTCGCCCGAGTCGTACGCGCGGGCCGCCTCCAGCACCATGGCGCGGGCCGCGTACATCTCGGCGTGCGACTCGGCGAGCATGGCCTGGACGAGCTGGAACTCGCCGATGGGCCGTCCGCCCTGCCGGGTGACCGAGGCGTGCGCGACGCTTTCGTCGAGGATGCGTCCGGCCAGCCCCACGCACATCGCCGCGATGCTCAGACGTCCCCTCGCCAGCGATCGCATGGCGACGCGGAAGCCCTCTTCCTCGCGTCCTCCGATGAGGGCACTCGCCGGAAGGCGTACCTCGTCGAAGAAGACCTCGGCGCTCAAGGCACCCGACTGGCCCATCTTGTGGTCCCTCGGCCCCACGGTGACGCCTGGGCTGTCCGCGTCGACGGCGAAGGCGGAGATCCCCTCGGCGCCCGTGGTCTGCGGCCCGGTGCGGGCGAACACCATGAAGACACCGGCGAGCGGGGCATTGGTGATGAACCGCTTGCTGCCGTTCAGGACGTAGCCGTCCCCGTCGCGTACGGCACGGCTCCTGATACCGCTGGGGTCCGAGCCCGCCTCCGCCTCCGTGAGCGTGAACGCCGCGATCAACTCCCCGGCGGCCATCCGCGGCAGATAGCGCCGCTTCTGCTCCTCGGTGCCGGAACTCGCCAGGAGCTGGCCGGCGACCCCGTTGTTGATGCTGAACATCGAGCGGAACGCGGGAGTGGTGTAGCCGATCTCCAGGGAGAGGCGTACGTCCTCCGTCATGGAGAAGCCCAGCCCGCCGTACTCCTGGGGCAGCGCGTAGCCGAACAGGCCCATGGCCGCGGCCTTCTCGCGGAGGTCCGCCGGGATCTCGTCCTTCTCCTCGATCTCGTTCTCGCGCGGGACGACCTTCTCGCGCACGAAGGCCCGCACCGCCGTCAGAACGGCGTCGAACTCGTCTGGTTCCATTGGCTTCTCGCACTCCTCGGTAGTGGGCGCCTTCCGCGCGGTCCCAGGGCTCAGCTGCTTGGGCTGCTCGGGCTCAGCCGGGAAGGTGTTCCAGGACGGTGGCGTTCGCCATGCCGCCGCCCTCGCACATCGACTGCAGGCCGTAGCGGACGTCGGCGGCTCGCATGTGGTGGAGCAGTGTCGTGGTCAGCCGGGCGCCGGAGGCTCCCAGGGGATGGCCGAGGGCGACGGCGCCGCCGTCGGGATTGAGCCGCTCCGGATCGGCGCCGGTCTCGGCGAGCCAGGCGCAGGTCACGCTGGCGAACGCCTCGTTGATCTCGAAGGCTCCGATGTCCTCGATGCCCAGACCGGCGCGCTTCAGGACCTTCTCGGTGGCCGGGATGGGGCCGGTCAGCATCGTCACGGGGTCGACTCCGACGACGGCGAAGGAGTGGAAGCGGGCGATCGGGCGCAGACCGAGTTCACGCGCCTTCTCGCCGCTCATGACCAGCAGCGCCGAGGCACCGTCCGATATCTGCGAGGAGTTGCCGGCCGTGACCACGCCGTCCTCGGTGAAAGCGGGCTTCAGACCCGCCATCGTGGCGGCCGTGCCGCCCCGCCGTACTCCCTCGTCCGTGTCGACGGTGCGTACGGAACCGTCCTCATCCGTCACGTCCACCGGCACGATCTGGGACGTGAACCGCCCCTCGTCGATCGCGGCCGCCGCGTTGGCGTGCGACCGGAGGCTGTACGCGTCGAGTTGCTCCCGGCTCAGCCGCCAGCGCCGCGCGATCTCCTCCGCGCCCAGCCCCTGGCTGAACCGCGAGACGCCGTATCGGGCCTGCACGGCAGGGCCGAAGGGTTCGCCGGGACCCCGCTCGCGGCCGGAGCCCAGCGGTACGCGGCTCATCGACTCCACGCCACCCGCGACCACGATGTCGTACTGGCCGCTCATCACTCCCGCGGCGGCGAACTGCGCCGCTTGCTGCGAGGATCCGCACTGCCGGTCGATGGTGACGCCCGGCACTTCCTCAGGCCATCCGGCGGCCAGGACGGCGAAACGGCCGACGCAGCCGCCCTGCTCACCGGTCTGGGAGACGCAGCCCCACAGCACGTCCTCGACCAACGCCGGGTCCAGGTCGTTGCGTTCGGCGAGGGCGCGCAGCACCGCCGCCGACAGGTCGACCGGGTGCACAGAGCTCAACGAACCGTTCCGCTTGCCCACGGGGGTACGGACGGCGTCCACGATGACCGCGTCACGCATGTCAGACCTGCCTTTCCGCCGTGGCCGGCGCGCCGGTTTCCTGGGTGCCCGAGGGGAGTTCGCCCGGGCCCCGAGTCGTCCGGGCCAGGCGGCGGAGCTCGGTCTTCAGCACCTTTCCGGCCGGGGACAGGGGAAGTTCGTCGACGAAACGGAGCTCTCTGATCCGCTTGTACGGCGTCACGCGCTCCGCGACGTACTCCATCAGCTCCTCGGCCATCGCGCGCGGCTCAGTGGCGGGGACCACGAAGGCGACGGGGACCTCGCCGACGGCAGGCACCGCCCTCCCGACGACCGACGCCTGGAGCACTGCCGGGTGTCCGCCGAGGATGTCCTCCAGTTCGCGGGGGTACACGTTGTAGCCCTTGTAGATGAGCATGTCCTTCGACCTGCCGGAGACGTACAGGAAGCCGTCCTCGTCGAGGTGGCCGGTGTCGCCGGTGCACAGCCAGCCGTCGACGAACTGCGCGGCGGTCTCGTCGGGCCGGCCGAGGTAGCCCGAGGCCACCTGAGGGCCCCGCGCCCAGATCTCGCCGCGCTCGCCCCGCGGCACCTTCCGGCCGGGGCGCAGCGGGTCCCGGACCTCCAACTCGGTGTCGAACAGGGGAACCCCCTGGCTGCCCGGCTTGCGCAGCCCGGCCTTCGCGATCGGGCCGCTGGACACGGTTGCTGTCGCCTCCGTCAGGCCGTAACCCTCGATGACGGCGGCGTTGGGGAAGGCCTCTGTCAGCTTCTCCAACGAGTACGTGTCTATGGGGGCGCCGCCCGACACCACGGCCTTGACCGAGCTGAGGTCCCGCGTGCGGATGCCCGGTGTCGCCAGCAGGGCGTGCCAGAGCGCCGGGGCGCCCGGAATGTACGTGACCCGGTGCCGTTCCACCTGTTCCAGGTACGACTCCGCATCGAAGCGGCCGCTCAGGATGGTGGTGGCGCCGCACAGAAGGAAGAAGTTGAGGCTGATCATGCCAAGGGCGTGGAACAAGGGAGAGACGCACAGCGCGGCGTAGCTGCCCGGCGCCAGGGCGTAGTCGGCGGAGGTCTCCAGGGGGTTCAGCACCACACCGCCTTCGCTGTCGAGCCCGGGGAGCGCCCCGGAGCGCCAGCAGGCGACCTGGATGGTGTTGCCGACGACGTTGCGGTGCAGTATGCGCACTCCCTTGGGTACCCCGGTGGTTCCGCCGGTGTACCCGTACTGGGCGACGGAGTCGGTGGGGACCGTTACGTCTGGCGGGTGGGTGCTCTGACCTGCGACGAGGGCCTCCAGGGCGGTGCCCGCCTTCCCGAAGAGCTTTGCGCAGTCATCCGGCCCGTCGGCCGGGGCCGATGTGCTGGGCGGCACGATGACGACCAGCCGGACCGGCAGCCCGTCGATGGCCTCGGCCAGCACCGGTGCCGGCTCCGGATGGGTCACCACGGCCGCCGCGGAGCAGTCGGCGAGCTGGGCGCGCAGGGCCCTGGCCGGCTGGGCGGGGTTGGCCGGGCATGCTGTCGCGCCGGCGAGCGTGATGCCGTAGTAGGCGACGGCGAACCACAGGGTGTTGGGCAGGTGAAGGGCGACCACGTCACCCGGCTGTATGCCGCGCGCCCTGAGGCCGCGTGCGAACGCGGCAGCCTGTTCGTACAGGCCGGTGAAGGTGAGAACCTGGTCGCCGTCGCGCACGGCCGCCCGGTCGCGGTAGCGGCGGGCCGAGCCGGCGAGCACCGCGCCGAGCGGGACATCCGGGTAGTCGAGGCGGCGAGGCAGTCCCGCGGGCCAGTAGTCGGTCATGTGCCGCTCCCTTCACGCGTCGGCCTGCGGCCGGCCATGCAGGGCTTCCGCGCGGTACGCCGGCTCATCGCACGACCTCCGCGTCGAAAAGCTTCTTGATCTGCTCGGGGTTCCGGCCCGTCTCGGCGAGGACCTGCGCTGTGTGCTCGCCCGGAAGCGGGGCCGGCCGGGCGGGTCGGCGAGGGGTGGAGGAGCCGAACCGGGGGGCTGGGGCGGGCTGGAGGGCTCCCGCGCCGTCGGTGAGGAACGTGCCGCGTGCGGCGTTGTGAGGATGGCGCGGTGCCTCCACCAGCGACAGCACGGGGGTGACGCACGCGTCGGCGTCGGCGAACACGGCCGCCCAGTCGTCGCGGGTCCGGGCGGCGAAGACCTCCGCCAGGCGCCGCCGCATGACCGGCCAGCGGGAACGGTCCCACTGTTGGGTGAAGTCGGCATTTGCGACCAGGCCGAGCCGTTCCAGGAGGGTGGCGAAGAAGGGGGCCTCGATCGCGCCGACCGCGACGTACTCGCCGTCGCGGCAGCGGTAGACGCCGTAGAACGGGGCTGCGCCGTCCAGGTAGTTGACGCCCCGGCGGTCGGTCCACCGCCCCTGGTGCAGACGGCTGTAGGTCATGGCCAGCAGCTGGGCCGACCCGTCCACCATGGCGGCGTCCACTACCTGGCCTTTCCCGGTGGCGCGTGCCTGCACGACCGCGCACAGCACACCGAAGGCGAGCAGTGCGCCACCGCCGCCGAAGTCGCCGAGCAGGTTGAGCGGCAGAACCGGCGGACCGTCGGCCGGTCCGATGGCCCCCAGGGCCCCCGACAGGGCGATGTAGTTGATGTCGTGCCCGGCCCGCAGCGCGAGCGGCCCGTCCTGCCCGAATCCCGTCATCCGTCCGTAGACCAGGCGCGGGTTGCGGTCCAGGCACGGGCCGGGGCCCACGCCGAGCCGTTCGGCCACCCCCGGCCGGAAGCCCTCCAGGAAGACATCGGCATCCGCCATCAGGTCGAGGACGGCGCCGACGCCTTCCGGGTGCTTGAGGTCGATGGCGGCCGAGCGCCGCCCCCGGTGCAGGACGGGATCGAGCCTGCCGACCACGTCCGACGGGCGCTCGACACGGATCACGTCCGCACCGGCGTCGGCGAGGAGCATCGCGCAGAACGGCCCCGGCCCGATGCCCCCGAGCTCGATGACCCGCAGCCCGGTGAGCGGCCCCGGGGCCGCATCGGGTACGGCGCCGTTCGCACGTTCCTGGTCTTGTTCTTCGTTCACCGGCCGCTCACCGGCCTTGCCAGACGGGAGCGCGCTTCTCGGTGAAGGCCGACGCGCCTTCCCGCGCGTCATCCGAGTTGAACACCAGCTCGGTGATCGGCTTCTGACGGTCGAACAGCTCGTCGCGTGGCCAGCCGGGAGACTCCACGAGGATACGTTTGGTGACCCGTACGGCGAGCGGACCGTTGGCGGCGATGGCGGAGGCCAGCAGCCTCGCCTCCTTCAGCGCGCCGCCGGGTGGAGTGAGCCGGTTGACCAGCCCGTAGTGGTGAGCCCGTTCTGCGGTGAGGACATCGCCGGTGAGGGCGAGTTCCATCGCGATCTGGTACGGGATCCGGCCCGGCAGTCGCAGCAGTCCCCCGGCCACCGCCACCAGACCGCGTTTGACCTCGGGGAGCCCGAACTTGGCGTCCTCCGCGGCGACGACCAGATCACTCGCGAGGGCGATCTCGCATCCGCCCGCCACGGCGTAGCCCTCGACGGCGGCGATCAGCGGCTTGCGCGGCGGGGTCTCGGTGAGGCCGGCGAAACCGCGCCCCGGCACGTGGGGGCGCTCGCCCCGCAGGAACGCCTTGAGGTCCATGCCCGCGCAGAAGGTGCCGCCGGCGCCGGTGATGATGCCGACCGCGAGGTCGTCACGCTCGTCCAGCTCATCCAGCGCGGATGCGATCGCCCCGGCGACGGCGCGGTTGATCGCGTTGCGGGACTCGGGCCGGTTGATGGTGATGACGGCGATGCCGTCGTCACCGTACTCGACCAGTACTTCGTCTGCCACGGCAGCTCCTTTACGGTGGCCAAGCGGTGGTCGCGGTCGGGGAGTATCGGTTGAGCGCCGGCCTTCAGCGTGGGGCCAGGCGGATCGCGCCGTCGAGGCGGATGGTCTCTCCGTTGAGCATCGGATTGTCGATGATGTGCAGGGCGAGTTGTGCGTACTCGTCCGCCGCGCCGAGGCGCGGCGGGTGCGGCACCGCGGCAGCGAGCGCGTCGAGCTTCTCCTTCGGCCTCCTGCCGAGCATCGGTGTGTCGAACAAGCCGGGCGCGATGGTGACGACCCGGATGCCCTTGCTCGCCAGATCCCGGGCCGCACACACGGTGAGGCCGGCCACGCCGGCCTTCGACGCCGCGTACGGGGCCTGTCCGATCTGCCCCTCGAACGCCGCGACCGACGCTGTCATGACAATCACTCCCCGGTCCCCGTCGAGTGGTTCGTTGCGGGCCATGCGGGCGGCGGCGAGCCGGAGCACGTTGAAGGTGCCGATCAGGTTGACGTCGACCACGGCGCGGAAATGGTCGAGATCACCCGCGGTGCCGTCCTTGTTGACCACGCGGAGCGGACCGCCGCGGCCCGCGCAGTGGACGACCGCGCGCAGCGCTCCTGTCCGCTCGGCGGTGTCGAGGACGGCGGTCATGTCCTCGGTGCTCGTCACGTCGGCGGGGACGAAGACGGCCTCGGGGCCGAGGTCGCGGACGGCCCGGTCGCCGTCCGAGGAGGGCAGGTCCGCGATGGTGACACGGGCGCCGGCCTTGAGCAGCCGCCGCGCCGTCGCCAGGCCGAGCCCCGACGCGCCGCCGGTCACCACTGCGGATATTCCGCTGGTCTGCATGGACACTCCAGCCGGTCGAGTCGGTGTCGGATCTGCCGCCGGCGACGCCGCGAAGGCTCGGCGACTGCCGTCGTACGCCGGGCCACGAGCCCGGCCGTTGCGGTCGGGACCGCAGCCGATGGAGATACTTGTCGAACGATCGTTAAGTTAGGTCGCCGCCTCACCCACTGTCAATGACGGCGACGAAAAGTGTGGGCGACCTACCGGGCCGGCGCCTCGCCGTACCCGACCATTGCGAACGCCAGCCGCACGTACCGCTCGCACAGCTCCGTCGTCCCGAGGTCGCCGGACGGGTCGTACCACTGGGCGACGGCGTTACACATGGCCATGATCGCCCGGCGGGCGTCGTCCGGGTGCGGGGTCCGGAAGACTCCGCCGGCCATGCCGTCGTCCAGGGTCTTCTGGAAGAGTCCCGATACGGCGTGCCGCCTTTCGATGATGGGGTTGCGGTACTCGGGTTCGAGATAACGGAGTTCCTGGAGGGTCAGCAGACTCTCGACCCGCCGCCGGACCCGGTAGTCGACCGTCACTCTGACCAGGGCGGCCAGCCGCGCGGCGGGGTCGTCACCGGCCTGGGCCAGTTCCTTCTCGCAGTGACGGAAGTAGTCGTCGAGCGAGTCCTCGATCAGGGCGTGGAAGAGCTCCGCCTTGCCGGAGTAGTAGTAATAGAGGGCGGACAGACTCATGTCGGCCCGCTTGGCGATGTCACGGATGGAGGCGCCGAAGTAGCCGCGCTCCGCGAAGACATCCCGTGCGGCGTCCATGATGGCGCCCCGGCCGTTTCCCCGGGGGCCGGAGGTACCGTTGGCCACCGCCTTGCCGCTCTTGCCCGCCGCCTTGCCGCTCGTCGCATTCATGGCCCCAGCCTCCCAGAACGAACGAACGATCGACAAAGCCGCCCCCTGCCATGCGGAGCCGAGGGCCGGCGCACCGACGCCGCCGGCCCGCCGGGCACAGTCCCCGGTGTCATCCGGCCGACGGAACCTTGTACTCCTTCGCCAGGTCCGATGCGAAGAAGTCACCGAGTGCCGTGACTCCGGCGAAGACACCCTTGTCCACACCCAGCACCTGGGCCTCGCGCGAACTGGGCTCGGCGGGATCGGAGAAGTCCTGAGGCGGGAGCAGGCCGGGCAGCGTGAAGTCGGTGACAGCGCTGCGGGCCTTGAGCACGCCCGGGCGGGTGAGGTCCTCGCAGCTCCTGCCGAGTATCTCGGCGTACAGCTTGGTCATGGCGTAGGCGTGGACGACTCCGCTGCTGGCCTCCGGTGCCTTGCCGTACTGGTCCGTCCAGGCAGCGGCCAGCTTGCGAGCGGCGGCGGTGTCCGCGCCGAGGGCGCCCAGCCCGGTGAGCCTGGTGTAGTGCTCGGTGAGCGCGGGCGCCGCCGATGTCGTGAGCAGGCTGGTGGCGAAGGTCGACACCCCGCCCATGATCGGCACCTCCATGCCGGCCGACTGCGCCACTGCCGCCACCGAGGCCGCCTGCTTGGGCGTCGAGTCGACCAGGATCGCCTTGACCTTGGCCGACTTGAGCGCGTTGACCTGGCTGGTGAGGTCGGTTGCGGTGGGGTCGATCTGCCTGCCGACGATCTTCAACCCCAGCTTCCCCGCAGCGAACTTGCTGCCTCGCAGGCTGTTCTCGCCGATTTCTCCCTGGAGGTAGATGTGCCCGACGGAATCGCCGCTGCGCAGTTCGCCCTTCCGCACGAGCCAGTCCAGGCCGTTGATCGTCTGGATGTCGTACGTGGCGCCCAGGACGAGCAGGTGCTCGTCCCCGAGCAGGGTCGACGCGAACGTGGTCAGGCCGGCGAGTTCGTCCTTCGCCTCGATCTTGTCCCGCAGCGCCGTGACGACCGGTGTGCCGAGGATGTTCAGATAGCCGAGGACCTGCGGATCCATCTCATCGTACGCGGCGACGGCCTTCTGCGGGTCGTAGCCGTGGTCGCGGGTGACGAGTGCCAGCTTCCGGTCGCAGACACCGCCTGCCGCGTTGATCTCCTTAACGGCGACGTTGCTCGCGTCGAGGATCGTCTTGCCGGTGCCCGCGAACGGGCCCGACAGGTCCATCAGCACCCCGAGCTTGATGGTGGAGTCGCTGACCCCGGGCGCGGCGGTGGCGGCCCCGGCCTTTCCGGCCTTGGTGGAGCAGCCGGCAACCGCCAGCGTGATGGCCAGGGCCGTGGCCGCCAGCCCGAGTGTGCGCGATTTGTGCATCGGTGTGTCTCCTCGTTGAGAAGCGGATGAGGTGGTTGACAGCACACGTCCGGCAAGGTGGGGGGCGGGTCTGGAGTGTCTGAGGCGACGGACGGCTGGGAGCGGGGGTTCAGGAAGTGGTGGCCGCGGCCGGGTGGCGGCTTCGTAGAGGTCGAACGGCGCCGACCAGTGCCGCCAGACCGCCCGGCTGGACGATCACGGCCACGATGACGACCGCGCCGTACACGAACTGTGCCGCTGTCGACGCGTCCAGTCCCTGCCCGCCGGCTCCGGTGACGAACGGCAGGGAATCGGCGTAGCGGGAGAACAGCAGGGGCAGCGTCACGACGAAGACCGCACCGGCGATCGCGCCACCCACGGATCCGAGGCCGCCCAGGATGACCATCACCAGATAGTTGATCGACAGGTGGAGGCTGAAGTAGTCGGGGACGGTGCGCTGGAAGGCCAGTGCCGTGAGCACACCGGCAGCGCCGGCATACATCGACGACAGGACGAAGACGGCTGCCTTGGTGCGTCGTATGTCGACGCCCATGGCGCTCGCCCCGATCTCGCTGTCCCTCATGAGCCTCAGCGCCCTGCCGGGCCGGCCGCGCAGGACGTTGCGGCCGAGCAGCGCCGCCCCGACGGTGACGACGAGGAACAGATACCACTGGCTCTCCGCGGCACCGAACGGAACGCCCAGGACGGTGACGTCCGCCTGGTCGGAGAAGGAGAACCCGCCGACCGACAGCGGCACGACGGTCCGGCCCTCGAAGCCGCCGGTCACCGGCTTCATGTTCTGGAGCAGATGGTGGCCGAGGAACACCAGGCCCAGGGAGGCGATGCCCAGGTAGATGCCGCGCAGACGGCTGGAGACCGGGCTGAACAGCAGGCCGCAGACGCCCGCCAGCAGGACGGCCAGGACTGCGGCGAGAAGCGGCGGGAGGCCGAGGCCGGACACCCCGTCGCCGCTTTCTCCGGCCAGGAAGGCATAGCCGTATGTGCCAACGGCCACGAAGAAGGCGTGTCCCAGGGACAACTGTCCCGCCGCGCCGAGCAGGATGGTGAGGCCGATCGCGCCGACCGCGGCCGCCATCGCGAACAGGCCCATGTTCAGCCAGAACGCGGAGACATACAGGGGCAGTGCCAGGAGGACCACCAGGGCGGCGGTCAGCGCGCAGAGGGCTGGCACACGCCGTGCCATGAGGAGCCGGGGCGTCTCAGGCACGGCTGACCTCCTTCGCGCCGAACAGGCCCGAGGGCCGCCACAGCAGAATGCAGATCATGATCACGTAGGCCACGACGTCCCCAAGCCCTCGCCCGAGGAAGGAGAGGGCTTCCTGGTACTCGGCGACGGTCACCTCGGCGATGCCGATGACCAGGCCGCCGACGATCGCCCCGCCGAGCGAGTCGAGGCCGCCGATGATCGCGGCGGGGAACGCCTTGATGGCCGCGGTCCCGGTACTCACGGCCACGCCAGGGCTGGGGAACGACGCGAGACCGATGCCGGCCGCGACGGCGAGGACACCGGCCGTGATCCAGGCACCTGCCGAGACCCGCTTCAGCCGGACACCGGTGAGCGCCGCGCCCTCGCGGTCCTCGATCGACGCGCGCATGGCCAGGCCCCAGCCGGTGTGGCGGAGGACCGCGGCGAGACCGGCGATCAGCAGCGGCACGGTGACGATGGTGATGATCACGGACAGGGGCAGTACCACCGAACCGAAGTGGACCACGTGTCCGTCCCAGGGAGCGCCGAGTGGCAGCACGCTCTCCCCGATGCGCCAGCTCAGTTCCGCGGTGAGCACCACGTTGACCCCGATGGTGAGGATCGCCAGCGCATCATGCTTGCGGCCGTCGACCCGGGACAACAGCAGTCGCTCCACCGCCAGCCCCAGCGTCCCGGCCGCGACCAGGCCGAGCGCCACGGCGGCCGCGAAGCCGATGTGCGGGCTGGTCTGCGCCACCACCCACACACCGAAGAGCAGAAACGAGGCGTGCGCGAAGTTCACCGTGCGGGTCGCCTTGAAGACGATGACGAAGCCCAGCGCGATCAGGGCGTACAGCAGCCCCAAGGACACACCGCTCAGCAGGATTTCGACTCCGCGGGTCATCACGACAACCTCTCCGCCACCTGGTCGTTTCCGGATTCCATGGGCGCTCCCAGATAGGCGCTGATCACTTCCGGATGCTGCCTTACGTGTTCCGGCGTGCCGTCCGTGACGACCTTGCCGAAGTCGAGGACGGTGATGCGGTCGGCGATCGACATGACCACTCCCATGTCGTGCTCGACGAACACCACGGTCAGACCGAGCGCGTCACGTGCCGCGGAGACCAGCCGGGCGAGTTCCGCGCTCTCCGCGGTGTTCATCCCGGCGACCGGTTCGTCGAGGATGAGCAACCGCGGCTCCAGGCACAGCGCCCGCGCGAATTCCAGGCGCTTGAGATCCCCGTAGGCGAGGCCTGCCGCCGGGCGGTCCAGAACACTGGACAAGCCGGCGAACTCCGCGATGTCGCGCACCCGCGCTTCGTGGCCACGCTGTTCACCGCGGCCCAGTCCCAGTGCGGTCGCGGCGATGCCGGACCGGGTCAGCCGATGCCGTCCGACCATGAGGTTGTCGAGCGTGGACTCGACCGGTGACACGACGATGTTCTGGAAGGTTCGGGCGACTCCCCGCCGTGCCACCCGGTCCGGACGCAGGCCCGTCACCTCCTGACCGTCCACCATGATGCGGCCCGAGACGACACGGTAGATCCCCGACAGGGCATTGAGCAGCGTTGTCTTCCCGGCACCATTGGGACCGATGACGGCGTGGATCGCTCCGGGCCGTACGGTGAATGACACGCCGTCAAGCGCGCGCAGACCGCTGAACACCACGCTCACGTCCTCGACGCGCAGTTCCGGTGCCGTTTGCGTGTGAGTCGTCGTCATCCGGACCACCTGCTCAGCGTCGGCGTTTTTCCGGGACCGGGCCGCGGTGCGGATCCGCCGGGGCCGCCGGCGCCCTGGCCGGCGTGCGCGTCCGCGCCCAGGTAGAGGCGGCGCACGTCGTCGCTCTGCGCCAGTTCGTCCGTCGGTCCGCTCAGCACGACCCTGCCGAGGTCGAGCACACAGGCCGAGTCGGCGACCGAAAGCGCCATCGCCGCGTTCTGCTCCACCAGCAGGACGGGGACCCCTTCCCGACTGATCTCGCGGATGGTCTCGCCCACGAGACGCACCAGCCGCGGCGCGAGGCCGAGGGACGGCTCGTCGAGAAGCAGGAGTCTCGGTTGCGCCATCAACGCCCGGGCGATGGCGAGCATTTGCTGCTCGCCGCCGGACAGCGTCCCGCCATGGGCGCGTCGCCGCTCGGCGAGCAGCGGGAAGAGTTCGTACATCCGACGGCGTGTGCGCTCACGCACCGCCGACGACCGCACGGTGAGCGCACCGGCGTTCAGATTTTCCTCCACCGTCAGACCGGCGAAGATGTGCCGTCCTTCCGGTACCTGTACGAGCCCGTGCGCCACGGTGCGGGCGGTGCCCGCACCGGTGATCCGTTCGCCACGGAACCGGACGGAGCCTTCGGTGACCCCGCCGCCGTACAGGCCGAGCGTGCCGGAGACGGCGCGCATGAGCGTCGTCTTGCCGGCGCCGTTGCTGCCGAGGAGCGCGACGACGCCGCTGCCGCCGACGTCCAGGGACACCCCCCGCAGAACGGGCGCGCGAGCGCCGTACCGGACGACGAGTCCATCGATTTCGAGCACGTCGGCCTCCCTTGCCGCCCTGAAGCGACGCCATGCGTCACTCATCGATCGTTCGTTAAGGCCAGCGCGAACGTAGTGTGAGCCACGTCACTCGGTCAAGGTCCCTGTGCATGATCGCTTGAAGCGGCAGGAGGTGAAGGGCTACGAGGTCGCCGGTTCCGCCTGGGCAGGAAGGCCGGTACGGTGTTAAACGATCGTTCGATAAATCTCAGTCGGTCAGAAGACGAGGACCTTCGCATGCGTATCGGTATGACACTGGATTACAGCGGCGACTTCATCGAATCGGTCCGTGCCGTAAGGGATTTCGAGGCGGCAGGGATCGAGATCGCCTTCCTGCCGGAGGCCTACTCGTTCGACGCCGTCAGCCGATTGGGCTACCTCGCGGCTCGTACCGAACGCCTGGAGCTCGCCTCCGGGATCCTCCCGGTCTTCACCCGTACGCCGTCGCTCCTGGCGATGACCGCCGCCAGTCTGGACGATCTCTCCGGCGGCCGGTTCACGCTGGGCCTCGGAGCGTCGGGACCGCAGGTGATCGAGGGCTTCCACGGGGTGCCGTACGACGCGCCACTCAGCCGCACCCGCGAGGTGGTGGAGATCTGCCGTCAGGTGTGGCGGGGCGAACCGGTGGTGCACCCGGGCCCGAAGTACCCGCTTCCGCTTCCCGCCGAGCGGGGCACGGGGCTCGGCAAGCCCCTGAAACTCGTCAACAAGCCGGTCCGCTCCCGCATCCCCATCACCCTGGCGGCGATCGGACCGAAGAACGTCGAGCTGACGGCCGAACTCGCCGAGGGCTGGCTGCCCGTGTTCTTCCATCCCGGAAAGGCCGCCGAGGTGTGGGGAGCGGCACTGACCGCGGGGCTGGCCCGGCGCGATGCGGCCCTGGGCACGCTCGACATCACGGTGACGGCGCCTCTGGCCGTCGGCGACGACGTGGAACACCTGCTGGACCGCGCTCGGCCACAACTGGCCCTCTACATCGGGGGGATGGGCGCGAGGAACAAGAACTTCTACGCCCGGCTAGCCGGTCGGTACGGCTACGAACGGGAGGCGGCGCGCATCCAGGACCTGTACTTGTCAGGAAGGAAGCAGGAGGCGGAAGCCGCCGTTCCCGAGGGACTGTTGAGGGCCATATCCCTGGTGGGGACGAAGGAGCAGATCGCCGGACAGCTCGATGCCTTCGCTGCCGCCGGAGTGACGACCCTGTGCGTGAAGCCGCTGGCCGACACGCACAGGGAACGCCTCCACGCCGTCGAGCGACTGCGCGACATGCTGGGCTGACGTCAGGCGCGCGGCACGATGCGGGCGGGGCGCCCTCAGCCGGGACGGTCTGGTGATTCAGCCTCCGGGGTTTCCTCGGCGTCGAGCCGGCGCGCGATGCCCGCGCGCAGCGTCCTTCTTGTCGAGCTCTGTGGCACCCTTTCGTGTGCCGTTCAGAAATGCGTCGCTGCAGGTCGTAGGCGGTATGGCGGAATCAGGGGGCGTGTTGGGATCCTGTCCAGGTGATCGTTTCACTGGTTTATCGGGTCACGCGGAAGCTTCTGTCGGTCCCAGCGGTGCTGCTGCGTCGGCGGATGGCCAGAGATGCTGAGTTGCTCGTGCTCCGGCACGAGAACGGGGTGCTACGCAGGCAACTTGCGAGTCCGGTGCGCTATCAGTGGGCGGACCGGTTGTGGTTCGCGGCATTGTCCTCGCTGATACCGCGGCGCCGCTGGGCGCAGGTGTTCCCTGTGACACCAGGGACGTTGGTCGGCTGGCATCGGCGTCTCGTTGCACGCAGGTGGGACTACAGCGAGTGCCGGATCAAGCCGGGCCGGCCGGCGACAGCGAAAGCCGTGAAGGAGTTGGTGCTGCGGCTGGCACGGGAGAATCCGCGCTGGGGCTGCCGCAGGATCCAGGGAGAGCTCGACCGGCTGGGCCACAGGATCGGCGCGTCCACGGCATGGAAGATCTTGACGGCAGCCGGTGTCGACCCAGTTCCCCGCCGCGCCGGGCCGACATGGCGCGAGTTCCTGACATCCCAGGCCGAGGCCATCATCGCTTGCGACTTCCTGTACGTCGACCTGGTGGATCTTCGCGGCGTCTACGTGCTGATCTTCCTTGAGCACGGCACGCGCCGCCTCCACATCGCTGGAGTGACCGCGCATCCGACCGCGCAGTGGACGGCCCAGCAGGCCCGCAACCTCGCCCTCGAAATGGGCGAGCGTTTCGAGTCGCTGCGCTTTGTGATCCGTGACCGGGACGGCAAATACGCCGAGCCCTTCGACGCGGTCTTCGCGGCCGAGGACATCGAAACCGTGAAGACCGCCCCGCAGTCCCCGCGGATGAACGCGCACTGTGAGAGAGCCATCGGGACGCTACGGCGTGAACTCCTCGATCACGTGCTGCTCTGGAACGAGGCCCAGGCTCGACACGTTGTCGAAACCTACGCCCAGCACTACAACGGGCATCGCCCACACCAGGCCCGAGGGCAACTGCCTCCCCTCGCCGACGACCAGACCGCGCCGTTGACTGACCTGGACAGCAAGCGATGGCTACTCCGTACGCGTGTCCTTGGCGGCCTGATCAACGAGTACAGATACGCGGCCTGACAAGCCGCGACGGGTTTCTGAACGGCACACGGCCGGAGCGTGCCATGTGCGTCGCCTCCAACCGCGGCCATCGCCGCGTGTACGAGCGCATCGCCGCCCACGACCCGAGCGGTGCGGCCGAGGCGATGTTCACCCACATCACCGAGGCCTGGCTCGTCCGCCGCAGCGCACCAGGCGACCCGGTGCGCCTGGACCGTCAGCAGGCGCCGTCGGCGGCGGTACCGCGTTACGGGATGGCCCTCGGGCTGGTGAGCGTTGCCCGACCCCGCGCTCAGTCGCCGTATGAGCGCTGACGTCGTCGCGTGACCCGGGCGGGCTCGGCCTTCCGCCGAGCCCGCCACGCCGGCTCCCTACCGGAGCCGGACTCGTGTCACGCCGTCAGCGCCGCAGTGTCAGCAGACCCGGACGGTAGGGCAGGAGGCCGTAGTCGCCACCGGAGTTGGGGCTGCGCCCCTGGTAGAGCAACTGCACATTGCAGGGATCGACGGTCATGGTCTGATCGGGGCTGGTGCGGATCAGTTCGCCATGGCTGATGTCGTTGGTCCAGGTGGCGCCACTGTTGACCTTGCCGGCGAAGGGATTGCTCTCGGTCGTGGCCTGGGGTGTCCATGAGCCGTTCAGACTGGTGGCCGTGAACGAGCGGAAGTAGCGGCCCTGCGAGCCGATCGCCTCGACGATCATGAGGTAGCGGTTCTGGCCCTTGAGCTTGTAGACCTGCGGGGCTTCGAACAGGTTGTTCCTCGTGTCGCTCATGACCACTGTCGAGGTCGTGCCGAAGCTGCCCGGGAAGTTCCCGATCGGCATACTGGCCCGGTAGATCTTGCCGTTGTCACCGGCGAAGAACAGGTACATGTTCGTCCCGTCACCGATGAGCGTCTGGTCGATGGGTCCTGTTCCGGAGTCGGGGATGCTTCCGGAGAAGAGCACCTGCTGGGATGACCAGCCATTCGGGTTGGTGGGGTCGCTCGACGTCCGGTAGGAGAAGGCGGTCCCGCCCCACTGGTAGGCGAGCACCCAGATGTTCTTCGGCGCGAAGTAGAAGAGCGTGGGCGCGACGGTGGAAGCTGACATCGTGTTCTGGCTGGCCGAGGCCATCTCCGACCAATTGGTGAACAGGCCGAAGTTCATCGAACCCCAACTCGTCCCCGTGTCGTGCGTCGTCGCATAGACGAGTTGCCTGCCGTTGTAGGGGACGACGGTGAAGTCCTTGAGCGAGACCCATCCCGGCTTGGGCTGCGCCAGCGCGCCCGTTGATGTCCAGCGGTATGTCGACGGAAGATCGCACGGGCCGGGGCTGTCGTCGCCGACCTTGACGAGCTGCCACTGCTGGTTGGTGCCGCCCCAGTCGTCGTACTGGACGGTGTTCGCGTTGTCGGCGGTGGAGGCGCCTTGTATTTCGAGGGCCTTGTTGCTGTGGCGCGAGATGAACCTCACGTAGCCATCCGAGCTGTCGGCCAGCCGCCACTGCTGGTTGGTGCCGTTCAGGTCGGCCCACTGGACGATCGAGCCGCCGTTCGCGGTGGACCAGTTGTAGACGTCCAGCACCTTGCCCGAGTGGCGGGACTTGATGCGGTAGTAGCCGTCCCCGGAATCGACGAACTGCCACTGCTGCTGGTTCTGATCGTTCCTGGTCCACTGGGTGATGCGGGCGCCGTCGTTGGTCGCCATGTTGTAGACGTCCAGGGCCTTGCCGCTGTTGCGGTTGACCAGCACATACGAGGCGTTGGGGTCTACGGTCGCCGCGCCGGCGGGCTGGGCACCGAGGAAGGTAGCCACGAGCAGCAAGGGCGCAAGGATGGCGAGTAAGCGTCTTGGACGGACCGGGGACGGGTGGCGAAACCACATCAGAGGGCACTCCTTTGGGGGCAGGGGTCAGGTGACCCCGATGAACCGCGGGGCGGACGTGCCGGGGGGGGCGGGGACAATCCCGCAACGTTTCGAAGAATTCCCGGAAGCTTTGACGCCACAAGCTAGGAATGTGGGGCCCTCTGGTCAAGGCCTGTCGCCGATCTGTCCACAAACTGCGCCTCCCCTTCGGGCTTGACAGGCCGTCACACCGATCGGAAACACTCCGCAGGTTGCGATACAGCTCGCCAGTCCAGGGCGTCCGCGCGGAGGCGAGAAGCCGAGCAAGCGGCGTCCCCACACTCGTCCCGGCCCCGGCCCTACGGCATCCGCCGACGGCGGCGCCGAGGGTTCGCCGCCCGGCTCGCCGGGATTCCGGAAAGTTTCGGGCGAGGAACGGAAACTTTTTCTGTGGGGAGTATTGACGACTCTCGTCAACACCTCAATCATCCCTGCCTGAGAACCCGGCCATAGTTCGAGATATCGAACCACGTCGGCCCTGGACGATCTGTGCTGCACGGCAGATCCACGCACAGCTGCACGACAGATCCGCGCACCAGAGCACCTGCGCCACCCAGTCTCGTTCCGGTGAGGTTCGCACCAGCGCATCCTGGCTCTTCGCGCAGTTGGAGAGGTACGCGACGCCGCGTGGCGGTCCCCCGGCTGAGCCGCGATGGAGTACCCCCATGCCTGTGTCGCAACACCGCCGCCACCCGCCGTACGTCACCCGACGGCCGACCGGGTGCCGTCCGTGCCGGTTGAGATCGTCCCGGTCCCATGACCGCGGTGTCCGGTGATTCCGTGCTGCCCGGGTCCGGCCCGCCCCGTCCGTCTGCCGAGTGGGAGCGGACGACGCACACCCCTGCGCTTCAGTCCTTCCGTGATTTCTACCTTGGAGGCACAGTCATGGGCTCGTATGCCCTTCCCAGACCCGATATCCGCCGGAAGATCCGCGGCCTGCTGTTGGCGCTGGTCGTCGGCGCCCTCGGGGCGGTCGCCGCACTGGTCGCGCCGCCGACCGCACACGCCGCCGAGAACACGCTCGGCGCCGCGGCGGCGCAGAGCGGCCGCTACTTCGGCACCGCCATCGCCTCGGGCAGACTGGGCGACTCGGCGTACACGACGATCGCGGGCCGTGAGTTCAACTCGGTGACGGCCGAGAACGAGATGAAGATCGACGCCACCGAACCGCAGCGGGGCCAGTTCAACTTCGCCGCCGGTGACCGCGTCTACAACTGGGCCGTACAGAACGGCAAGCAGGTGCGCGGCCACACCCTGGCCTGGCACTCCCAGCAGCCCGGCTGGATGCAGAGCCTCAGCGGCAGCAACCTGCGCCAGGCGATGATCGGCCACATCAACGGCGTGATGGCCCACTACAAGGGCAAGATCGCCCAGTGGGACGTGGTGAACGAGGCCTTCGCCGACGGCAGTTCGGGAGCCCGGCGCGACTCCAACCTGCAACGCACCGGCAACGACTGGATCGAGGTCGCCTTCCGCACCGCGCGCGCCGCCGACCCGGCCGCCAAGCTCTGCTACAACGACTACAACGTCGAGAACTGGACCTGGGCCAAAACCCAGGCCATGTACGCCATGGTCCGAGACTTCAAGCAGCGCGGCGTGCCGATCGACTGCGTCGGCTTCCAGTCGCACTTCAACAGCGGCAGCCCCTACAACAGCAACTTCCGCACCACCCTTCAGAACTTCGCCGCCCTCGGCGTCGACGTGGCCATCACCGAACTCGACATCCAGGGCGCCCCGGCCACGACCTACGCCAACGTGACCAACGACTGCCTGGCCGTCCCGCGCTGCCTCGGCATCACCGTCTGGGGTGTGCGCGACACCGACTCCTGGCGACCGGGGGACACACCGCTGCTGTTCAACGGCAACGGAAGCAAGAAGCCCGCCTACACCGCCGTCCTCAACGCACTCAACGGCGGTACCACCACGCCCCCTTCGGAATCCGGACCGATCAAAGGCGTCGGTTCGGGCCGCTGCCTGGACGTGCCCGGCACCAGTACCACCGACGGCACCCAGGTCAACCTGTGGGACTGCCACAACGCCACCAACCAGCAGTGGACGTACACCGCCGCCGGCGAGCTCAGGGTCTACGGCAACAAGTGCCTGGACGCCGCTGGCACCGGCAACGGCACCAAAGTCCAGATCTACAGCTGCTGGGGCGGCGACAACCAGAAATGGCGCCTCAACTCCGACGGATCCATCGTCGGCGTCCAGTCCGGCCTGTGCCTCGACGCCGTCGCAAGCGGCACCGCCAACGGCACCCTGATCCAGCTCTACTCCTGCTCGAACGGCAGCAACCAACGCTGGACCCGCACCTGATGGGGCCTGCCACAGACGAAAGGGTGAGTCGATGAAGACCTACGGTGCGGCTTCCTCCGCCCCTCCACGCAGACATCGCTGGTGGTCCCGGGTCGCCGCCGTGGTGGCGGCGACCCTCGCGATCGGCATGCTCGCCGCGGTGAATCCGGCGCCCGCCGAGGCGGCGACGGTGGACACCAGTGCCTGGTATGTCCTGGTCAATCGCAACAGCGGAAAGGCGCTGGACGTCTCTGGCACGTCCACCGCCGACGGCGCGCGGGTCAGCCAGTGGACGCGCAACGACGGAGCCAACCAGCAGTGGCAGTTCGTGGACTCCGGCGACGGCTTCTACCGCCTCAAGGCCCGGCATTCGGACAAGGTGCTCGACGTGGCCGGCGCCTCGACCGCAGACGGTGCCGCGATCCAGCAGTGGGCCGACCACAACGGGGCCAACCAGCAGTTCCGCCTGGCCGACTCCGACGCGGGCCACGTCCGGCTGATCAACCGCACCAGCAGCAAGGCGGTGGAGGTGCAGGGCGCCTCCACCGCCGACGGCGGCAACGTCGTCCAGTACTCCGACTGGGGCGGCGCCAACCAGCAATGGCAGATGATCAAGCTGTCGTCCGGCGGCGGCGGCGGATGCGGCAGCGCCCCGACTCTGACGAGCGGTACGCACACGATTCAGAGCGGCGGCAAGAGCCGCAGCTTCATCCTCAGGGTTCCCGCCAATTACGACAACAGCCACCGCTACCGGCTGATCTTCGCGTTCCACTGGCGGGGCGGAACCGCCGGCGACGTCGCCTCGGGCGGCACGAGCGGGAACGCCTGGTCCTACTACGGCCAACAGGAACAATCGAACAACAGCGCGATCCTCGTCGCCCCCCAGGGCCTCGGCAACGGCTGGGCCAATTCGGGCGGTGAGGACATCACGTTCGTCGACGACATGATCCGGCGAATCGAGGGCGGCCTCTGTGTCAACCCGGCACAGCGTTTCGCCACGGGATTCAGCTGGGGCGGCGGTATGAGCTACGCACTCGCATGCAGCCGCGCGAACGTCTTCAGGGCCGTCGCGGTTATGTCCGGCGCTCAGATCAGCGGATGCAGCGGCGGCAACCAGCCCATCGCCTACTTCGGAATCCACGGCGTCAGCGACTCCGTCCTCAACATCGCGCAAGGACGGTCCCTGCGCGACAGATTCGTCAGCAACAACGGCTGCACCCCCCAGGGCCCGCGCGAGCCGGCGCCGGGCAGCCGAACGCACATCACCACCACCTACTCGGGCTGCCGTGCCGGATACCCGGTCCAATGGGCCGCGTTCGACGGAGGCCACACACCCGGTCCGGTCGACGGCTCCCCCGGCGAAAGCGGCGTCGCCACCTGGACCAAAGCAGAGATCTGGAGGTTCTTCGCACAGTTCCAGTGACACGCCCGCACCACGGAGTGGAGCCAGGATGATCCTGGCTCCACTCGGCGCATCGTCTGGGGCACGTAGGTCCAGGCCGCGGTGGGCTCGTCCGGCGTTGTCGTGCTCGGCGTACTGGTCGAGGACCGTACGCAGGTGTCGTTCGCCGGTGATGAGGAGGCGGTCGGTGCATTCGGCGCGGGCTGTGCGTATCCATCGTTCCGCGTAGGCGTTGGACCGTGGGCTTTGTGGCGGAGTCGGGATGACGGCCGTGCCGTTGCCGGCGAAGACGGCGTCGAAAGGGGCGGTGAACGGACACGCGGGTATGGCTCGAGGCGCTCGGTCACCTGAGAAGTGCTTCTTTCCTCGCAACCAACAGGATGCTCGACAAGCCCTATCGTTGCAGGTCAGAAGCACTTCTCGCGTCGGTGATCAAACCTCGGGCAGCCCACCCGATGAAAGCACGAGGTTAGCGCTGGAGGGTAAGGACGCCCGGCCGCCAGGGCAGTTGGTCGTAGGGGCCGCCTGCGGAGGGGGATTTGCCCTGGTAGAGGAACTGAAGGTTGCAGGGGTCGATGGTCATGGTCTGGTCGGGGTTGTTGCGGACCAGGTCACCGTGGCTGATGTCGTTGGTCCAAGTGGCACCGCTGTTGGCCTTGCCCGCGAAGGGGTTGCTTTCGCTGCTGGCCTGCGGGGTCCACGAACCGCTCAGGCTGGAGGCCGTGAACGAGCGGAAGTAGCGCCCATGCGCACCGATCGCCTCAACGATCATGAGGTACTGGTTCTGGTCCTGAAGCTTGTAGACCTGCACCCCCTCGAACAGGTTGTTCGTCGAGTCGCTCATGACCGTCGTGTACGACGAGCCGAAGCTGCCCGGGAAGTTCCCGATCGGCATGCTCGCTCGGTAGATCTTGCCGTTGTCACCGGCGAAGAACAGGTACATGTTCTGGCCGTCACCGATCAGGGTCTGGTCGATCGGGCCGGTGCCGGAGCCGGAGACGCTACCGGTGAACAGCGGCTTCGGAGAGGACCAGCCGTTGGGATTGGTGGGGTCGCTCGACGTGCGGTAGATGAAGGGCCACGCACCCCACTGGTACGCCAGCACCCAGATTTTCTTAGGTGCGAAGTAGAACAGCGTGGGCGCCACCGCGGCCTGGCCCATCCCGGTCTGGCCGGCCGATGCCATGTCCGACCAGTTCGTGAAGGGACTGAACCTCATCGAGCCGTAAGACGATCCCGACACGTTTGACGCGTAGACCAGGTGCTTGCCGTTGTACACCACGTTGGTGAAGTCCTTCAGCGAGACCCACCCGTTCGACGGCTGCGCCAACACACCCGTCGACGTCCACCGGTACGTCGACGGAAGAGAACACGCGCTGGTGGCCGCCTGGGCCGGGCTGGCGACTAGCGTCGCCGCCAACGAGACCAGGGCTGCAACCGATGCGCCGAACAGCACAGGCAGACGTTTGCGGCTGAACCTTCCTCTGCGCATGAGGACCTCTTGATTCTTGAGTAAGTGATTCCGGTTGGCCCCGTCAGAGGCTGTCCGGACGGGTTCGTCCCGCATCGCGGAGTGGTCCTGGATCAGTAGCCGTAGATCATCTTGTAGGCGGCCTCGGGGAGGAACTGTCCGGCCGAGGAGCCGGCTCCGACGCCGCAGTTGCCGTCGGATTCGCCTGGGGCCTTGATCCACAAGAGCATCTCGGCACCTCCGCCCAGCTGGGTGGGGGTGCCGATGCGGCGGCCTGAGGGGTTGCACCACTGGCCGTTGGAGCCGTTGCCGTTGCGGCTGGTGTCCACGACGAACGGCTTGGTGTAGCCGTAGCGGGCGTTGAGTTCACTGTTGACGGCGTTGCCGTAGGCGGTGTTCTCGTTCGTGGTGAAGTAGTTGGAGACGTTGAGGGAGAAGCCATGGGCTTTTCGGAGGCCGGCTTCGTGGAGGCGCCGGGCCATGGTTGCCGGGCCCGCCCAGCCCGGGTTGCCGGCGTCGAGATAGACCCAGGTGTTGGGGGCCTGGCGGCTGAACTGTGCGAGGGCGCCGGTGAGCATGGCCTCGCGTTCGTCGATCTGAGCCTGGGTCATGCAACCGTAGTCCCCGAGTGAGTCCGGTTCGAGGATGACGACGGCCGGGCGGTTGGCGATCCCGCCCGCGAACTGGGCGATCCAGTTCGCGTAGGCGGACGGCGAAGCGGCCCCGCCCGCGGAGTGCCCGCCGCAGTAGTCGCGGTTGTAGATGTTGTAGGCGACGAGGATGGGCAGTTTGTCTCCAGAGTCCGCGGCGCCCGCGTAGGCGCCGGTAGCGGTGCCGATGGTGCCGCTCCAGGAGCCGAACCAGCGGGCCATCGGGGTATTGGCGATGGAGACGTTGATCGCGGGCGCCCGGCCGTCGCCGGGGTTGGCGGCGACCCACCGTTTCGCGCTGGAGTCGGGGTCCACATAGAACCCGTTGGTCATGGTGGTCGGGTCGGCCGCGTGGGCGGACGGTGCGATGGCCAGCGCCAGCGGCAGAGCGAAGAGCGCTGTCACCAGAGCGCGGAATCTGTGGCGCATGACTGTACCTCGGGTTCCTGACAGGGATGTGTCGCACGCTCTCGGTCACGAGCGAGCGACGCGCTGAGGAAGTGCGGTGGTACAACGCCCCCTTGTGCCGGCGACACTCCGGCAAAGGACGACAGGGCCGAAGGTCGGCAGCGAGCATTGGGGCGCTCCCATTGGGAGCGCTCCCAAAAGCATTGAGAGCACTTGCGGTGCGGCCCGTATCGTGTTGCGGGCTGGTCAAGCTGTCAAGAGCCGACGTGCAACTCGCCCTTCACAGAGCGAGAACAAGGCCCTACAGTCCCACAATTGGAAGCGCTCCCAACCTTCCGGTCTCTGGGGACTCCGTACCCGTCCTCCGTCGCCCACTGGGCGGGGGGCAGCGGCATGGGCCGGGGTGAGACGCTTCCGTCCGATCGAGAGGGAAGGGCTCATGACTCATGACGGAAGACGCGCCGCGTCGGCCGCCGACGCTCGACGAGGTGACCGAACTCGCCGGCGTCTCCCGCTCCGTGGCCTCCCGCGCGATCAACAACGCGCCGCACGTCAGCCGCGCCAAACGCGAGGCGGTCGAGCGGGCCGTCCGGCAACTCGGTTACGTACCCAATCCGACCGCCCGTGCTCTGGCCACCCGCCAGACAGGAGCGGCCGCCCTGGTCGTCTCGGGAGAGGATCCGTCGATCTTCGCGGATCCGTTCTTCGCCCAGGTGATCGTGGGAGCGTCGGCTGCTCTGGAGGAGGCCGACCTGCATCTGATGCTGTGCCTGGCCGCTTCCGACCGGAGCCGCAAGCGGGTGGGGGAGCTCCTTCGGTCCAAGGGCGCCGACGGCATGATGCTGATGGCGCTGCGTGAGGACGATCCGCTGGCCCGTATGGCCGAGGAGACGGAGATGCCCGTGGTGTTCGGCGGACGCCCGGTCGGTACGGCTCCCCGGTGGTACGTGGACGTCGACAACGTCGGTGGAGCCCGCGAGGCAACCGAGTACCTGGTCTCGCGCGGCCGGACTCGTGTAGCCGCGATCTGCGGGCGTCTGGACACCGAGGTCGGACGCGCCCGGTACCGCGGCTACCGGGACGCCATGCTGGCGGCTGGTCTTGGTCCGTTCCCTCCGCAGGAGGGGGACTTCACCGAGCCCAGCGGAGCCGCCGCCATGGCCGCACTGCTGGCGAACCACCCCGACGTAGACGGGGTGTTCGCCGCCAACGACAACATGGGCGTGGGAGCGCTGCGCGCGTTGCGCGAGGCAGGCCGACTGGTCCCCGCCGACGTCGCAGTGGTCGGCTTCGATGACCTGGCCGTCGCCCAGATCGCCGATCCGACCCTCACCACCGTCCATCAGCCCATAGCGGCTTTCGGCCGGGAGATGGCGCGTATGCTCGTCGCACTCATCGGCGGACAGGACCCCACCCCGCTGATCCTGCCCACCCGCTTGGTCACTCGCGCTAGCGCCTGACGGCCCTGTCCTGACGAGAAGGTCCGTGAGGGGTGGGCCGGCGTTCCGCCTCGGCCTGCGGTCCGGGCCGACAGGTACGTGGTGCACTGCTCAACGAGTACCACACCACGCCACCCCGGATCCGGGCCCGAAGGAGAACCACGAGCAGTGCCAGCACCACGCAAATACCCGGACGAGCTCCGTGAGCGGGCCGTCCGTGAGGTCCGCACCACCGGCCGTCCGATCGCGCATGTCGCTAAGGATCCGGGCATCCACAAAGAGGCCCTGCGCGGCTGGGTCCGCCAGGCCGAGCCGGACGCCGGGGGATGCGGCGACCGGCTGACCACCGCGGAGCGCGAGGAGTTGAAGCAACGTCGTGGGGTCGTTGACCTCGGAGTTGGGGAACGGCTCGAACAGGTACTGCGTGGTGGCGTGCAACTCGACGCCGTGAAGACCCGCCCGGGGCGCCGTCCGGCTGGCAGGCGAAGGCTATGTCGCTCCTGAAGGACTTCCCGTACCTTTTGGAACATGGGAGGTCCTGTTAGCGTGGCACGGCGTGAGCAGGGGATGTGGAGTCCGCCTATGTCATTGACCGACAAGGCAATCGCCCGCATCAGGGAGCTGATCCAGTCCGGCGAACTGCCGCCGGGAGCCAAGCTGCCGCCGGAGCAGCAGCTGGCCACGGAGCTGGGTCTGTCCAGGAACCTGATGCGTGAGGCGGTCAGAGCGCTTGTTGTCGCGCGGGTTCTGGATGTCAGGCGGGGCGACGGGACCTATGTGACGAGTCTGGAGCCCGCGCTGCTGCTCGAGGGGCTGGGTGCGGCGGTGGAATTGCTCCACGATGACACCTTGCTGGAACTGACCGAAGTGCGCAGGCTCTTCGAGCCCGTTGCCACGGGCCTTGCCGCCATCCGGATCTCCGACCACGACCTCGTCGAGGTCAGGCGCCACCTTGACGCGATGAGGGCCGCCCGCGACGATGTCGAACTGCTCAACGAGCACGATGCCGCCTTCCACCGGGCGGTGATCGCAGCCGCCGGGAACAGCACGCTGGCTACCTTGCTGGAGGGCATCTCCAGCCGCACCGTGCGCGGCCGGGTCTGGCGCGGCATGGTCGACGACCACGCCGGTGACCAGACCATCGCCGAGCACGAGGCGATCTACGCCGCCCTGGTGCGCAGGGACTCCGCACTGGCCGAGGCCGCGGCGCTGATGCATGTGAGCACGACGGAGCGGTGGCTGCGTCAGCACTTGGACCACGGCGAGGCCGTCGGCCGGCCGGGCCCGGCCGGCCGACGCGACGTCGTGGCGTAGAAGCGCCGTACGAGAATGTCCGGGCCGCCGCCCCCACCGGACTGCCACGATCTCAGAGTGAGGACGTGCCGGGGACGTGACTTGTCGGATGCGCAGCACCTGGCTGTCGATGATGCTGCGCATCCGGCCGGACGGATTCAGGAGGTCCGGTGTGTCGCTGTCGCCCGGGTCCTGGCCGGGGGTGCCTTGTAGGAGCTGCCGCATGGTGATGGTGGTGCCGCTGATGCTCTGCACGGGCGCGTACCGGTCGGTGAAGGAGTTCTGGCTCTCCACTTCGGTGCGGTTCTGCCGGGGCAGCGACGCGAGGTGGTTCAGGGCGGGGTTGACGATAGTCAGCCCGGTCTGCGTCACCTTGACATCGTTGCGTGAGATGGTGATCGAGGCGCGGGGTGCGAGGGTGCCGTTCACATAGAGCTGCCGTGAATCCTTGCCCTGCGGCACCTGTGCGACGTAGATGTTCGACGCCGCGTTCCGGAATCGCCGGCCGGTCACCTGCCGACCGCCGGACACGCCGCCACCCGGGCGACTCCCTCCGAGCCGCGCGTCATCGAGGCCGCCGCCGAGATGTGCCGCGAGGGTCACCTGACAGGCCGGCGCGCGCTGTTCGACCGCGGCGACGAGGACTTCCACATCAGCATCGCCACCGCCGCGCACAACCCGTTACTCGTCGCGGCGGTGCGTGAAGCACGCCGGCTCCAGCGCCAGTCCAGCACGATCGGACTGCACGGCACAGTCGGCGGCCATGCCGCGGAGGCGGTGGAGGAGCACGCCGCCATGTGCCGGGCCATCCGGGAGGGCGACCCGCAGGCGGCGGCCGAGGCCGCCACGGTTCACCTGGACAACACGCTCGATGACTACCGCCGCGAGATCCGGCGCGGAGTATTCGGCTGATCGGCGGAACCGATGCCGCCCCGGCGGCGCGCGGTCAGGCGCGCCCGCCGCTACCACGACGAGGCAGTCGCACGGCGGGGGCCTGACAGTGCGTCAGCCATCATCCGCCTGGCCGCCCCGGCACGGGAGTGGTGGCGCCGGCCGTGAACCGCCACCAGTCCGCGTTGACAAGGTAGCCGCTGCCGCCCGCGAACCGCAGATACAGGTCCTGCGTGCCCGTGGCGCCGCCGACCGGGCAGGATACCGTCGTCCAGGTCTGCCAGCCGCCGGTGTTCGGCACGTCGCACCGGCCCACGACCGTTCCGTTGGGGCCGCCCAGGCGCAGTTCGATGGCGCTGCGGCCGGTCGCTGAGGCCACGCGTGCGGTGAAGGAGGACGGGCCCGCGCCGAAGGCGACCCCCTTGACCTTGATGTAGTCGCCGTTCTCGGTGTATCCGACGTTCATGCCTCCCTCGCTGGACGGCTCCGTCTCGATCCCGGATTCCCAGGCGATCGTTTCGGCCTCCTGACGGATGTATGGGTCGAGCGTGCCGACCTGGGGCGCCCCCGTACTGGTCATGTTGATCGTCGGGATGGTGCCGTCGGGCTTGTAGGAGAACTTCTCCACGCCGACCGAGCGGGTGTATCCGCTCCCGCCCGGAAGTGCGCCGTTGTGATAGAAGAAATATGAACTGCCTTTGAAGTCGACGATGCCCGGGTGATTGGTGAAGCTGGAGCCCTGCGTGGGCATGATCGTTCCGCGGTAGGTCCACGGTCCGGTCGGGGTGGGGGCGGTGGAGTAGGCGATGAACTCCGAGCAGCACTTGGCGGCGTACACGATGTAGTACAGGCCGCCTCGTTTGTAGACCCAGGGCCCTTCCTCGAACAGTGTGGGCCGGTTGGGATCACCGCTGCGGGTGCCGAAGCCCGCCGTGGTGAGCGGGATCTTGGCCGGACTGCCGGAGTAGGAAATCATGTCGGCATTCAGCCTGACGTACCAGAGGTTCGGGTTGCCCCAGTACAGATATGCCTGTCCGTCGTCGTCGATGAAGACGGTCGGGTCGATCTCGCCGTTTCCCACCAGCGGGTGGCCCAGGGCATCGCGGAACGGTCCGGTGGGGCTGTCCGACACCGCCACGCCGATGGCCATGCGGCCGGTCGCGCGCTCCGTCGTCGGCACGTACCAGTAGAACTTTCCGTTGCGGTGGACGACCTGGCCCGCCCACGCGTTGGCGGATGCCCAGCTGAAGGAGGCCACACTGAGCGGAGAGCCGTGGTCGGTCCAGTTGACCATGTCGGCGGAGGACCACACCCGCCACTCTTTCATGGTGTAGTTGGTCGATTTGTCCTCGTCGTGTCCGGTGTAGAGGTAGACGCGGCCGTCATGGACCAAAGGCGCGGGGTCGGCGGTGTAGACGTGCTGCACGATCGGGTTGTCCGCCTTGGCCTCCGTGGGATACACCGCGGCGGGCACGAGGGCGAAGGCCAGCAGGAGACTCGCCGCCCAGGCGACCGCTCGCGTCAGTCTCGTGTCAGTGGTTCGGAGCCGTGTCGGAGTCATGAGCGCCTCTTGTCGGGGGTCGGGTGGACAGAAGCCGATGGTCACGGCGGCGGGTATCGTCACGGCCCGGAAGGGGTGGGTTGACGGCCGGGTGGTGGGCGGCTCGGGGCCGGTCGGTGTGCGGCGCTCCTCACCCGCGGGTCCACCGCTGGTTGCCCTGACCGTTGCAGGTCCAAAGGATCAGCGGGGTTCCGTTGGCGGTGCCGGCGTGGTCGACGTCCAGGCACAGACCGGCGTGGACGTTGCGGATCGAACCGTTCGCGTCGAGTGTCCACTTCTGGTTGTCCTGTCCGTTGCAGGGCCAGGTGATGATGTGTGTGCCGTTGGCGGTGCCCTGGTCGTAGGCGTCCAGGCACTTGTCGCCGAAGACGCGGATCTCGCCGCCGGCCCAGGTGGTCCACAGCTGGCCGGCGGCCGTGTGGCAGTCCCGGATCAGCGCCCTCGCCCCGGCCGCGGTCGAGGCGTTCTCCACGTCCAGGCAGCGGCCGGACCCGTCACCGCGCAGCCGGGATGTGGTGGCGGCCACCGGAGTGCCGCCGGTCATCCGGAACGCGGCGACGCCGTGTGCGGGCACACTCGCCGAGACCTGTCCGGTCGTGCTCGATGTGCCGCCGGTCCACAGGTCGGTGAGGGCGAACGGCCCGCCGGACAGACCGACCTGTGCCGCCGTGGCGGTGACAGTCGCCGTGCTGTTCCCCCGGTTGAAAAGGCCTACGGCGACCGAGCCGTCGGACAGGAGCTTGGCGAACACCTCGGTGTCTCCGTCGTCGCGCACCCTGCGCCCGCCCGCGCCCAGGGGGTCCTGGTTCACCGCCAGCAGGCGCGGGTTGCGCAGGACCGCGCTCACATCGGCCGACATGGTGCGGATGTCGTTGCCCGCCATGAGCGGCGCGGCCATCAGCGCCCACAGGGTGAAGTGGGAGCGGGACTCGGTCAGCGACAGCCCGGGGCGGCCGACGACGAGCATATCGGGGTCGTTCCAGTGGCCCGGACCCGACTGTGCGGCCAGCGGCGCGGTGACGTCCACGACGTTGCCCACACCCATCGGATAGCTGTTGGTCTTGCCGTTCTGCCAGATGTCGAGCAGGTCCTCGGTCGTGCGCCACAGGTCGGCGACTTCACCCCAGTTGTATGTGTCCCCGGTGATGGCGTGGTAGCTGTTCGGGTTGATGCTGTAGACGATCGGGCGGCCGGTCGCGCGCAGTGCGTCGCGCATGAGCGTGAACCGCGCGACCTGCTCGTCCCGGGTGCCGGCGGAGGAGCACCAGTCGTACTTGAGGTAGTCCACACCCCACGAGGCGAACGTGCGAGCGTCCTGGGTCTCATGACCCTTGCTGCCGGTGGACCCCGGGTAACTGCCCCCGCCCTGCGCGCACGTGCGCTCGTTGGGCACCTGGTAGATGCCGAACTTCAAGCCCTTCCCGTGGATGTAGTCCCCGAGCGTCTTCATCCCGCTCGGGAATTTTGTCGGGTGGGCCCGCAAGTTACCCGCGGTGTCGCGTTGCGGGTCGAACCAGCAGTCGTCGACCACCACGTACCGGTAACCGGCGTCGCGCATGCCCGAGGAGACCATCGCGTCGGCGGCCTGACGGACCTGTGTCTCGGTGACCCCGCACCCGAAGCTGTTCCAGCTGTTCCAGCCCAGGGGCGGGGTGAGCGCCGGACTGCCCGGGGCCGCCTGGGCGGTCGAGTGGGCCGAGGCCGTGGTGAAGACGGTGCCGATCAGCGCGGCAGCCGTGAGGAAGCGGAGTAATCGTCTGCGTGGTTCCGGCACGAGATGGTTCCTTCCTGAAGGACGTGGCGAGGCGATTGCCCGCGGTGCGGCGGCCGACGGATGCCCGGGCAGACTGCTGACCCGGCATGACAGCCGCCGCACCCGGTGGTGCGTGGTGACGTCCGGCCCGGATGGTCACAGAAGAGGGCAGCGGTCGTCGGGAACGGGAAGCGCCCCGGTTCAGCGGTAGCCGGCCGCGGTGATGTTGGCCTGCACGGCCTCCGGGTACTCAAGAGACACGATCCCCGGTCCGCCGGGCACGGCGGTGTCCGCCGCGGCGCGGGCCGCACTGCCTGTGGGACGGTTCAGACGCCGGTGATGGTCCATGCGTTGTTGGTGCTGGAGTTCGGAGTCCACATCACCGTGGTCGAGCCGGCCGTGGTGCTGCCACTGCCGTCAAGGGCGGTACCGGTGCCCCGATTGATGATCTGGTAGCGGTTGCCGCCGAGGCCGTTGAGCGACCACTGCTGGTTGTTGCCGCCGTTCCAGACCTCCTGACGGGCGGGAGCGCCGTTGGCGGAGTTGCCCCCACTGTCGGCGGCCATGCCGTTGGTGCGGTTCATGATGCGGCAGTAGCCGTTGCCGAGGTCGATCAGTTGCCATTGCAGGTTGGTGCTCCCGTCGTAGTTCCACTGCTTGAGATTGGAGCCGGAGGCGACGTTGCCCCCGCTGTCGAGCACCAGTCCGCTGGTCACGTTGGCGATCTTCACCCAGGTGGTGGAGCCGCCCGGCGCGCCCAGGACGGGGATCTCACCGGAGAAGGTGAGCTTGACCGTGTACGCCAGGGCGCTGAACGGCGGGTTGGACGAGGGCATGGTGAGGTGCAGGCCGGACGCGTCCTGGGTCGGTGCGGGCAGGTCGATGTAGGTGCCGGCGGTGTTGTTGAGCAGTTTGGCGCCCGTCAGGCTGCTGAGGTTGATCTGGTTCGAGTTCAGCGTCGTGATGGTCATGGTGCCGCCCTGCCAGCCCAGCGCGGTGGCGTACAGGACCTTGTTGTCCCGGCTGCGGGTGAACCGGATGTCCTGCGGTTTGCCGGCCACCGGTCCGCTGAACGAGCCTCCGCCCATCTTGGTGGGGCCCTCGCCGTAACTGGCCCAGGAGCGGGTGCCGTAGACCGCTTCTCCGAAGCGGCCGAGCCAGTCGCCCATCGCGAGCAGGATGGACTGCTGCCCGGAGGGGATGGTGCCGTCGGCCATCGGGGCGATGTTCAGCAGCATGCTGCCGCCCTTGCTGACCCGGTCGATCAGCGAGTGGAGCAGTGCCTGCGTCGAGTAGTAGCCGATGCCGACTGTGTAGCACCAGCTGGAGGAGGAGATGCTGTCGTCGGTCAGCCAGTAGGGGGTGAGCAGCCCTGCCGGGCCGCCGCGCTCGAAGTCGAAGACCTCACCCTTGTTGTTGAGGCCGTCCTTGTAGGTGGCGACCACGTCCTTGTTCCACGCGACGGCCTGGTTGTAGTAGTGCGCGAGGAACTGGAGCCGGTAGGACTCCTGCACCCGGTCCAGGGCGAAGTCCTGCCAGACCAGGTCCGGCTGGTAGCCGTCGATGACCTCGACCAGCTTGTCGTACCAGAGCTTGTTCTCCGCCGCCGGGCCCAGCTGGCCGTAGAGGACGCGGAGGGTGGGGTCCGACTGGGACGGAACGTGCTCGTAGTAGCCGTTGAAGTTGTAGGCGTGGTGCAGCGAGGCCATGAACTTCAGCCCCTGCCCGCGGATGGCCTGCGCGTGCAGCCCCACCAGGTCGAGTCGGGGGCCATGCTGTAGCGAATTCCACGGATTGGCGCGGCTGTTCCACATGGAGAAGCCGTCGTGATGCTCGGCGACCGGTCCGGCGAACCTGGCGCCCGCGGCCTTGAACAGCTTCGCCCAGGCCTCCGGATCGAACTTGCCGCCCTGGGAGACGAGTCTGGGGGCGAACTGCACGTGGTTGCCGGCCTTGTCGCGGGCGCCGTCAATGAAGTTGTGGTACGGCCATGTCGACGGGTCGCCGTAGGTGGAGATGTGATGCCGGTTCTCGGCCGAGCCGCCGATGTACATGTTGCGCGGATACCACTCGTTCCCGAACGCCGGGACGCTGAAGACGCCCCAGTGGTAATAGATGCCGAACTTGCCATCCTGGAACCAGGCCGGGGCCGGGGGGTGCTGGTCGACGGAGGACCAGCTCGGGGTGTAGCTTCCGGGGCCGTCGGTCGCGGCAGCCTCGGGGGCGAACCGCAGCAGGCCGAAGGCCGTGGCCGCGCCGGCCGCCGCCAGCAGTCGGCGCCGGCTGAGCGGCAGGGAAGAGGAGGACATGTGGGGGCCTCTCGGGGGAATTGACGGAGGTGGTGTGGGAGTCGGTGATCGTCAGCCGGTCACCTGGATCAGTCGCGCGTCCACTTCTGGTTGCTGCTGCCGTTGCAGGTCCACAGTTGGAGCAAGGTGCCGTTGGCCGTTCCCGCGCCGGTGGCGTCCAGGCACAGGCCGGACTGGACACCGGTGATCGTGCCGTCGGCGTGGAGCGTCCACTTCTGGTTGGTGCCGCCGTTGCAGTCCCAGATGTCCACCTTGGTGCCGGGGCTGGTGCCCTGGCCCGCGGCGTCCAGGCAGCGGTTGCCGTAGACCCGCAGCTCACCGGCGGAGGTGTCCGTCCACTGCTGGTTGCTGCCGCCGTTGCAGTCCCACAGCGCCACCTGGGTGCCGGCCGTCTGCGACTGGTTCGGCACGTCCACGCAGCGGCCGGAGGCGGCCCCGACGATCGCGCCGGTCGTGCCGCCGTCGTTCCCGCCGCTGCCGGGGGTGAGGGACAGGTTGTCGAACTGCGCCGTCTCGCCCTGGCTGGTCCCGTAGCCGATCTGCCCGGCGGCCCAGGTGCGGTCGTTCACGGTACTCACCGTGGTGCCGTCGATGACGGCGGTGATCGCGGTGCCGGAGAAAGTGAGCGCCAGGGTGTGCCACCGGTTGGTGCCCAGCGCGCCGGTCGTGCCGCGGGCCAAGGTGGCGACGCTGCCGTTGGTGTTCGAGTTCAGGATCGACCAGGCCCCGGTGTCGCTCACCCGCAGACGGTAGGCGTTCTGCCCGCCGGTACGGTCGTAGTCGTGCCCGCCCGCACGGCCGATCAACTCGGCATATCCGGGCTGTTCCAGCATCACGTCGGACGAGACGGCGTAGTTGCCCCAGCTCACGTCACCGAGCAGGGCGTGCGGATCGGTCAGCGCGTCCCAGGTGATCGGCTTCTGCGGGCTCATCTGGCGCACGCACTTGCCACTGCGGCCGCCGCCGCAGCCCACCGCCTCGAAAGCGCCCTGCCAGTCCATGAGGTACTTCGCCTCGGTGCCGGTGGCGTAGCCGTCGAAGGAGTCGCTGTACGGCAGCTTCAGTGTGCCGCGGCCGGGACCGGCGGCGGTGCCCTTGCCCTGTCCGGTCGTGGTGGTCAGGGTGTACATGTGGCCGGGCTGTACCGTCAGGCTGAAACCACCGCCGGACGGGGTGATGTCCGTGGCGTGCACGAAGTGGTCGGCCGGGTTGCCGGACCTGACGTCGGTGGACCAGACGTGGACGGTTCCGGCGGACAGCCCCCCGGTGACGTTGAAGTTCAGCGTCTGCGCACTGCCGGCGTCCATCGTCTCGATGACCGTGGAGTAGTCGGAGTTGTTGGTGGACTTGAGCGAGACGTAGCTTCCGTTGTTGCGGTTGCCGCCGATGTAGCCGCTGGAGGCGTCGAGGTACCGCCACCCCGGGGCGGTGAACTGGCTGGTGTGTGCCATCACCCAGGTGCTCTTGCCGATCGAGTAGGAGCCGGACCACGGCTGCGAGGCCAGGGCGAGACCCATGGTGGGGTAGGGAAGGTTGGGTGTGAGCGCGGCGACCACCGGCCAGTTGAGGTACGCCGTCATCCGTCCGTCGATGTATCCGCGGTTGATGCCGCGGGCCATGGCCTGTGCTCCCGCGTTGTAGTCGTCCGAGCCGTTCTCGCTCGCCCACAACGGTTTGCCGGACGACATGGCGGCCGACGGCACCGAGCAGTTGGACTGGGACGACCGGTAGCCGCAGGGATAGTGCGTGCC
The DNA here is from genome assembly GCF_055591805.1 of Streptomyces sp. NPDC041200. Lineage (NCBI taxonomy): Bacteria > Bacillati > Actinomycetota > Actinomycetes > Kitasatosporales > Streptomycetaceae > Streptomyces > Streptomyces sp. NPDC041200. The sequence goes on from NZ_JBVIZF010000018.1 coordinate 75,431, forward strand.
GATGGCGCTCACCGAGGAGGCGAATGCCGGGTTGGAGTTGATGTCGCCCGCCACGGACCAGTCCGAGTCGGCAGCGACGATCTTGACGCTGCCGTAGCCGTTGCTGTTGAGCGCGCCGCGCAGCTGCTGGTACCAGGAGACGTTGTAGCCTCGCTCGTTCCACCCGCCGAGGTAGTCGATGCTCAGCCCGTGCTGCTTGGCGCAGCCCAGCCACGAGACCAGGTAGTTGACCATGTCGGTGGACCAGAAGTTCCCGCCGCCGATCCAGCCGGGCGCGCCCCAGGCGAGCCCGTACAGCTTGATGTCCGGGTTGCGGGCTTTGGCCTGCTCCATCAGCCACCATTCGTAGCCCCGGTCGCAGTTCAGGTCGGAGCGGGTGTGCTGGTGACTGGGCTCGGCCCCCGAGGTGGAGTTGGTGTCACCGCCGATCTCCGCTTTGAGCATCTGAAGGGAGGCGCCGTAGCCGGGCCGGAACAGGTAGTCGAGGATCTGGCCGCGCTGGGGCTCGGGATAGTCGATCAGGAGTCTGCTGTTGCCGCCCCCGCCGCTGATCGCGCCGACGCCGTCGAAGGTCCGGCCGCCGGACGCGCCGTTGATCGTGATGGAGGTGGCGGCCTGGGCCGGCGCGGCGGCCGTGCCCACGATGCCGCCGGCGGTCAGGAGGAGGCCCGCGAGCAGGGCCGTCGAGGCGCGCAGGCGCCGGAACAACCGGCTTAATGCTGACACGTGGGTTCCTTTCGCAGGTCGGAGGTGTCCCGTGGCCGCCGGGGTGGTCCGGCCTTGGGGCGTGATGGCTGTGCTGCTCGTGGTGGCCGTGGCTGCACGGTTGCCGGAGGTCGCTCGCCGCCGGCGTCGTGCAGCCGCGGTCAGCGGAGGATGAAGTCCTGGTTCGTGCCGGGCGTGTTCTTGCACTGCCACTGGTCCAGTTGCTGCCCCAGGTTGCCCCCGGCGCCGTAGACGTCCAGGCACAGACCGCTGTTCTTGTTCTGGAACGCGTAGGAGCCGTCGGACTGCCGCACGGGCAGCCAGAGGCCGTTGGCCGCCGCGCCGGGGGCCTGCTGGACGATGTCCGGGATGCCCGCCGCCGTGGAACCGCCGGCCACCGCCACGTCCAGGCCGGAGTTCTGCGCCCGCAGTTCGCCGTAGCCGCCGGAGGCGGGCACGAACCGGAACTGCTGGTTGCTCTGCCCGTTGCACGTCCACTGGTCGATCGCGGCGCCGGCGCTGCCGGAGTCGCCGTACACGTCCATGCACAGGTTGTTGCTGGCGACCACGAGTTGGTGGTAGCCGTCCGGGAAGCCGCCGCCGCCCGACGAGGCGGGTGTCAGATAGACGGCGAACGCGTCGTGCGAGCCCTGGAACGTGAACGGCACGGTGATCGAGCCACCTGAGGCGCTCACGTTCTGGTCGTATACGGTCTGTGGCGCACTGAGCGGCGCCTGGTCCGGGATGCGGTGCACGGTGACGTGCACGCCGCCGCCGTTCGCCAGCCAGGGCACGGACGCCAGTCCGCCGAAGGTCACCGACGCGGCGCCGGTGTACCCGTTCGAATCGCCGATGACCGCCACCGCACGCTTGGCGGAGGAGTCCACGGAGGCCGAGATCGCCGTCGAACCCACCTGGCCGGAGGTGTCCACGAGGGTGCCGGTCATGTCGGCGTAGTCCCGAAGCGCCCACCAGTTGCCGGTCGGCTTCCAACTGCCCCCGCTCTGGGTCAGGACTCCGGTCAGGTTCGGGGTGACGCAGCACACCCAGTTGCCGCGCATCGCGTTGGTGTACCCGGATTGCGCGAACCGCGCCAGGTACCAGGCGGTCACACCGGCTGTCTGCCGGTCGGCCGGCTGGTACTCGTTCGAGGACAGCGGCAGCTGACCGATGCCCGCCGCGGTCAGGGCGCCGTTCAGGGCCCGCGCGACGGTGACCGGGTCGTCGACATCGCCCTCGTTGTGGTTGGCGATCATGTCCGGCACCGTCCCGGCCGCCTTCACATGCGCGAGCCAGGTCCGCCATTCACCCGGGTTGCGTTCCGGGGTGAACGCGAACGACGGCCCCACGATCTGCGCTCCGGGGGCGATGCGCCGGATCTCCCGGTAGGCGGTGTCCCACATCTGGAAGTACTGGGGGCTGTTCACCCCCCGGGTCCAGAAAGCGGAGATGTCCGGCTCGTTCCATATGTCGTAGGAGAACGTGAGCCCCGAAGCCTGTAGTGCTCCCACGGTGGAGTCGATGAAGCTGACCCAGTTGGAGCAGTCGCCGTTGTCACACGGATATCTCGTGTTCGACGGCTGGCCGCCGTTCGCGCCGTAGATGTCGCTCACCAGCACCTGGTACTGCGCGTGATAGGGCGGTCGGGTGAGCCGTTTCGCCTGGGCGCTGATCGAATCGAGGTCGGCCCGGGTGGCCGAGCCGTACTGGTAGCCGTCCCTGATCCAGCCGCCGGAGAACCAACCGCCGCCGCGGAAGGCGTTGATCCCCAGCGGCTGGATGAACTGGTCCGCCGGTCGGCTGCCGTCTTCGCTGAAGCCGTAGAGGAACCCCTCCCCGACGCCGGTCGACGGCCCGCGGGTCGACGCCAGGTTCACGCTCAGCGACGTGGCCGGGGCGGCCTGGCTCGTGTCCGTCGCCAGCAGCGGCAGCACGAGTGCCAGCACGATGCCGGCCACCAGTGCCAGACGGCGGGGTCTCGCTCTCGTCCTCATCCGGTCCTCCTGCGGTTCGGCGCCGCTGGGCTGCGGCGCGTGTGATGGACGGGGCCAGCTTCCGGAGGCGGCGCGCAGCGCGGACGCCGGCGGCACTTCCGGCACGTCCGGGGTGCCCTTGATGCCGTCGGGGAACTTGACCGGATCCGGCGCCAAGTGGGCGCCGGAATCGCGGCTATCAGTCATCCGACGAGGAATCCCAACAACGGACACGGGTTGTTGCGGCCGCCGCTGGGGAAGGGCACGCATGGCAGCGGGGCAGTTTCGTGGCCGTTCCATGGACGTGCTGGGGGGACCGCCACCTCCCGCGGATGTGAAAGGAGCTCAGCGGTAACCGGCCGCCGTGACGTTGGCCTGTACCGCGTTGTCAGTCGCATCGGAGGGGTAGCCGGCGACGATGGCTCCTTCGTAGAAGGTGCCGGCGCTCAGGTTGGCCCCGCCGCCGGGCTTGCAGCAGTCGCCGCCGCTTCCCAGGACGATCGCTCCTTGTTTCTTCATGGGGCTGTAACCGCTGGGAAGCGGGCCGTTCCACATGGTGGTCAGGCCGCCGGATTGCGCGTTGCCGCCCTTGAGAGCGAATCTCGACGTCCCGTTGTTCTTGAGCATCGCGGTGACGAACTTGCTGGGGAAAGCCCGCTGGTTGGTGTTCCAGGACTGGCTGCCTCCGGAGTACAGGCCCCATTCGAGATCGGCCTGCACCCAGGGACCGCTTCCCGAGCAGCCGCCGAACCAGCATTCGGTGCCGAAGTTGATCGCGTCCATCGCCCCGGCGGCGTCGGCCTTCCTGTCCGTCTCACTGTTGCCGTAGTCGAAGCAGCAGCCGCTGTTGACATGGGTACCGCTGGTCACCATGTACGCCCCTTCGGGTGCGGCGCCGGTCGGCACGCCCGTCAGATGGCCGTCCCGCCAGTAGCTGTTCCCGGGATTGATGTACAGGGAGTACGCCTTGGTGCCCCCGGCGGTCAGCGACTCGGAGGTCGCCTTCGCAGGGCTGCTCTGACTCGATCCCGGGACCTGGGCCGATCCCTGGTACCACAGGTCGTTGCCGCGTCCGGACTGGTCATAGACCGCCGTGATCACGCACGAGGTACCCGCGCAGAACGAGTCCTGCGCCGCCGCGTTGGCGAAGCCGCCGGGCGCCAGCACGCCGATGTCCCTGGTCGCGTTGTCCGAGAAGCGCCTGACCTGGTACAGGGTGCCGCTGTACGAACCGTAGAGCGCCCGCACCGTGCTGTGCGCGGCCACGCACGGCGTACCGCCCTCGGAGTAGATGTCGCACGGTCCGGACCCGCCGGACCCGGGCGGAGGTGTCGGCACGCTCCACTTCTGGTTGCTTTGGCCATTGCAGGTCCACAGGATGACCGCGGTGCCATTGGCGGTGCCCGACTCGTTGACGTCCAGACATAAGCCGGACCGGGCACCGGTGATGGACCCGTCGGAGTTCTGTCGCCACAACTGGGTCGGCCGTCCGTCGCACGACCAAATGATCAGCGGGGTTCCCGGAGCCGTCTGGCTGCCGCGGGCGTCCACGCACCGGGTGCCGCCCATCGTTCTGAGCTCACCCGCCGACGTGAACTCGAACGCTTGGTTCCCCTGGCCGTTGCAGTCCCATATGCCCAACGCCGTTCCCGGGGTGTCGGTGTTGCCCTTGACGTCCAGACACCGCCCCGATGCCGAGCTCACCAAGGGGGTCGTCACCGCCGGTGCCGATGCCGACCATGTCGGCGTGGTCGCCAGCAACATGGTCAGTAGCGCCATCACGCACACGGCGGCGGCCGCCGGTAAGCGTGGTCCACGAGCCTCAGGGCTCCGGAGCGAAACAGAGGAAAGCTGCATTCTGTTCCTTGAATATGTGGGGAAGGGGACAAAGATTGCCGTGTCCGTCCGAAGGGAAACGCTCAAGGCCGCCGCCATCGGCATGGCCGCGGGACCCGGGCGTTCCTGTTGGCGTTGCCGCCAGTGCGTTCGACTTGCCCTTCCAGTCGACTCACGGGAGGGCGTGCTGTGCGCAGCCCGCCGACCACTCCCGTCAGGGTGCGGTCGACGGTGGCGGGCGCGGGCGAGGGTGCGATCCGGACGAGGCCATGGGGCGACTCTCCCTCAGGGGTAAGGGCGCCCGAGAGCATCCACAGAGAACTCTCAGACATCCCATGTCCCATAGTGATTCCACTGGTCGCTCGCACTGTCAATAGGCATCTCTCCCTCAATCGGAACCTGATCCATCCCATGTTTCATTTTGCGCTGGTCAGCCCGCCGTGACGGTATGCCGAAACCGCGCCCAGCGACGGCCGTCGTGTCGAGCGCGGGTCTTCGTTCCGGTCCCGGAGAGTTCCATGGGCCGGCGGCAGGTTTGGCGCCGATCACCCCACCTGCTGATTTCCGTGGATCGGGACCGATCGGCGCGCTCGAACAGGTCCGACCTGGGGGCAGGCAGGTGGCGGCGTATCCTCTCGCCGTGCGCCGCGGGGGGCCGCGCAGGCATTCGCCCGGGTGACTCGCCATCATGGCGGTGAACCGGAGGCGCAGCCGGCGGCGTCTTCGCCCAGTTCTTCGGCGTCAACGCCCCTTCTGGCCTAGCCCCCTCGAACAGAGGTTAGCCGGGGGCGAATTGCCGTCGCCCGGTGGAGAGGGGGACGGGGGCTGTGGAGGAGATGCGGAGGCTGCTGGCTGAGTACGGCCAGTGGCGTCGGGACGACACCGCGTCAAGGCGCAGCTGGCTTGAACAATTCCAGGCATCGTGGCGGCGCCGCTGGGTCGTGTTCCGCACCCGGCGACTCCACGCACCTCCATCCGGCTGGCCCCTGGGCCGGGGCCAGGTTCGAGTTCGAAGGACGCGATGACATCCTCCAGTACGGGGTGAGCCGAATCGGCTCGCTCTACAGGTGAACGGGGCGGTCGTCCTCGGACGAGAGCATCTGGAAGCCGCCGTTGCCGGGCAACGCTCGCTGCCTGAGCTGATCCGCGAGATCTACCGCCAACGGCAGCCGTACGTCCCGCTGGCCGACCCGTTGACTGCTGGTGATCCAGCCGCGGATGAGTGAGCGATGACCCCGGCGGCACGGCTGACGCTCGCTCTCGATGTGGAGGCCCGCACCTGGTCGGGGACGGAAGCCGAGGTCCTGCTCGCCGGCGCGGCCCAGGAGGCCCAGCCGACGGACCTCTCATGGGCTGATCGTGCCGTGCTCTCCGCTCTCGCCCGGCACCTGCCACCTGTCTAACGCCGCCATCGGCTGGTCACACCGGGCACCTTGCTGACGTGGCACCGTCGTCTGGTGTGCTGGAGTGGGCGCCAAACTCCAACCGCGCCCGGTCGGCCACCGCTTGCGGAGGAGATTGCGGCGTTCATCCAGCGCTTGGCGTGAGAGAACCCCACCTGGGGATACGTGAGAATCCAAGGTGAGCTTCGACGGCTCGGCTATCGGGTTGCCGCCGCCACGATCCGGCGCGTCCATGTCCTGGGTGTCACCGCCCACCCGACCGGCGCATGGGTCACCCAACTCGCCCGCAACCTGCTCATGGACCTCGATGACAGAGCGGGGCGCTTCCGGTTCCTCATCCGTGACCGGGACAGCAAGTTCACCGCCCCTTTCGACGCCGTCTTCGCCGGCAACGGCACAGCCGTCATCCCGACTCCGCCACAAAGCCCACGGTCCAACGCCTACGCGGAACGATGGATACGCACAGCCCGCGCCGAGTGCACCGACCGACTCCTCATCACCGGTGAACGACACCTGCGTACGGTCCTCGACCAGTACGCCGAGCGCGACAACGCCGGACGAGCCCACCGCGACCTGGACCTACGTGCCCCAGACGATGCCCCGAACGTCATCCCCCTGCCGACAGCCACGGTCAGGCGCCGCCACGTACGCCTTCGCCTTGAGCCAGGTGGTGAGGTAGTCGGCGACGGTCTGGTTGAGGTCGGCGGAGAACCCGCCGGCTTCGCCTTCGAGCATGCGCCGTAGCGCGGTGCGGGCGGCCTTCTGGGAGAGGAAGCCGCCGCGGCGGATGGTGGTGCGCCGGTGTCCGGGGGAGGGGAGGTCGACGGCGAAGGTCCAGCTCCCGTGGCCGCTGTCTGCGGCCAAGGCGTAGGCAGTGGACTCCGATGTCCTCGGTGGCGTCATTAACGAGTACCGCTATGCCGCTTGACTAGCAACGATGACTTTTCGAGCCCCACAGGTTGAAGAGGCCCCACAGCCCGTCGGGCACGTTGAGCCGTGCGTACCCCAGCAGGACGTTGCCGGTCATGGGCCCCATCGCGACGAGGTTCCCGTCGGCGTCGGTGGTGGTGTCGTTGCGGGGGTAGTACAGGCCGCCGTCGCGCCAGGTGGGGTTCATGAACCGGTCGGCGTGGCCGAGCAGGCCGTCCCGTGTGTGTTCGTCGCCCATCTCGGACGCCCAGGCGGCCAGCCAGCCGAAGTTGCCGTCGCTCTCCCGGGTCACCTGCTGGCCATTCATGTCCGCGGGCGACGCCGGAGGTACCGAGAGCGTGCCGTCCGGCCTCGAACGCGGCACCGGCCCTGATCAGACGGTCGGCAAGCGGGTCCTGGCCCTCATTTTGGGCAGCAGCATCCATGGAACCGCCTCACGTCCGAAGCGCCGAGCAGTGCCCACCCCGCATACCCCCGGAACACCACAGCACGCGCCAACACACGAGGTCACGGCGGCGCGTAAACCTACGGGCCGTGCCTCCGCGGCGTCGAAGTGGGCAGACCGCATCAGACACCTCCGCAACGAGGCCGGCCGTGCCCTTCTCAGTGGTGGCGCGGGCGAGGCAGCAAGGCGAACGCGCTCTCCGCTATCGAGGTCAGGCGGGCGGGGCTGTGGCCGTACGCGCCTACGACGTCGATGCCGCGGATGATGGTCAGCAGGAGGTACGCGAGGTCGTCGGGATCCGCGTCGGGGTCGATGTCGCCGTTGCGCTGCGCCGCTCGCACACACTCGGCCACCGCCGTGGCGACCGCGGAGAAGCAGTCGTTGGCCAGACGTCTTACCTCGGGGTCGGAGGCGCCGATCTCCAGGGCCATCTTGGCGGCGAAGCAGGCCGCCGCCGCCCGGTCAGGGGCGGGGGGTACGTCGGCGGCGAGTGGCACCCCGTGGACGGCGCGGAGCAAGTACCCGCGCAGTCGTTCCAGGGCGCCTTCGTCCGGTCCGGCGAGCGCCTTCGGCGCAAACTGCCCCAGCCGGGTGAAGTACCCGGCCATCGCCTGCAGCAGCACGCCGTGCTTGCCGTCGAACGCGGCGTAGAGGCTGCCGCGGCCCAGGCCGGTGGCGGCGCTGATGTCGTCGACGCTCGTGCCGTTGTAGCCCGAGGTGCGGAACTGCCGCTCGGCGGCATGCAGGACGTGGTCGCGGTCGAAGCTTCGTGGTCTCGCCATACACAGAAGGTAAAGCCGACCCGCCCTTCTTGACAACTCAGTACAGAACCCCTAGGTTTCTGACTATTCAGTACACAACCATCCTGAGCTTGCCGGACCACCTTGGTCCGGGCTTGCAGGACCGCGACGCCGCGAAGGCGGCTTGGACGTTGAACCCATGACGTTCAGGGCGTCGCACGCAGCCCGGTGCAAGAACGAGCCAGCCGATGAAGGCTGCTTCAGAACCAATACATCGGAGGACCTCATGACCGCGGTCAGTACGGACAACACCGCACCGGAAGGCACGATGTCCCGTGATTGCTGCTGACGAGACGTTCGACGGCACGTGGCCGTATCCCGCCCGTTTCAACGAGGCTGCCGGCTTCCGTCAGCATTATGTCGACGAGGGCCCCGAGCGGCCCGGTCAGACGATCGTCATGCTGCACGGTGAGCCCACGTGGGGCTACGAGTGGCGCCACCTGATCGGGCCGCTGTCACGTCACCATCGGGTGGTCGTTCCCGACCACATGGGCTTCGGCAAGAGCGAGACGCCCCAGGATCGCACGTACGACGCGAGCGAACACATCCTGAATCTCGAATCGTTGTTGGTCGACACGCTCGACCTCGCGGACATCACCCTGGTGGTCCGTGACTGGGGCGGCCCCATCGGCACCGGGTTCGCATTGCGTAATCCCAGTCGGATCTCCCGGATCTTCGCGGTGAACACCGTGCTGCCTCTCGCCGAGGGCATCGACGATCTGATGAAGGCCAACGGCGCCGAGAGCCGGTGGTTCCAGTGGGCCCAGTCGGCGCTCGCGGACGGTTCGTTCGAGCAGATCCTCGGACAGGCGGGTCACACCATCGCCCACCTGATGATCGACCTGCAACATGTCGCTCGACCGGAGATCGCCACGCCGACCTGGATCCGCGCGTACTCCAGCCCCTTCCCAACCCCGGAGCAGTGCCGCGGTGTCATCGCGTTCCCCCGGCAGGTCCTGGAGGGCCCGCAGGGCCCGCCGCCCGGCCCGCCGCCCATGGAAGCTGTCGCCGCGCTGCGAGGCCTGCCGGCGATGCTGGCGGTCGGGATGCGCGACACCGCACTGCTGCCCAAGTACGTGATCCCGGCGTTCAAGCTCAGCTACCCCGACGCACCTGTGGTCGAGATCCCGGGCGCCGGCCACTTCCCGACCGAGGACGCTCCCGAGACGCTGCTGGCACTGCTCGAACTGTTCCTGCAGACGTCCGCGCGCACCTGAAGGCCGAACGGCCGGTTCCGCGTGTGCGGAGCCGGCCGTTCGACGTGAGCGAGGCGCCCACATCGACAAGGCCGTAGCCTTCTCCGGCATGTCCGAGTGAGGACCTACCTCTCGCGTGACGTGGCGGTGCTCCGCGTCGGGGACCTCGCGCATGCCGCCGCGTGGGGGTGGGACGGCATGGCCCGCCGCGTCGGCCCCGCGACTCCCAATCCGCAGCACAGGACGCGGCGCGGGGACGGCGCCCAGCTCTGCGAGGACCGAGGCGGAGCACTGGCACGAATTCGTGCAAACGCGGTCCGAGGTGCGGAGCGGCGGCCGAAGTGCCATCGTCTGCTGGCGGCGAGGCGTTCGGCGACTGACCGTGCGGTTCAAGCCCGGCGATACCGCGCATGCGGTGGAGCAACTCGACGGGATGCGGGGGCAGTTTTTCGCTAACCGCCCAGACGACCGCCCGGCGGCGGGTAAACCTACGGGCTGTGCCTGCGCGGCGTCGAAGGGGGCCGACCGGATCAGGTGCCTGTGCGACGAGGCCGGCCGTGCCCTTTCTCAGCGGTGGTGTCGGCGAGGCAGCAAGGCGAACGCGCTCTCTGCGATTGAGGTCAGGCGGGCGCGACTGTGGCCGTACTCGCCTACGACATCGATCCCGCGGATGATGGTCAGCAGAAGGTACGCGAGGTCATCGGGATCCGCGTCGGGGTCGATGTCGCCGGTGCATTGCTGCTGCTGGCCAAGCCCGTGATCACCAAGAAGCCCAAACTCGGCATTCCGGGCATCGTCGTGGTGAGCGAGGGCCGACCTGCCGTACTTGACAACTCGGTACAGAACCGCCTAGGTTTCCAACTGTTCAGTACATAACCGCCCTGAGCTCACCGGACAGGCCGCGTGCACGCCTGGCGCGATGGAGAGCAACCCATGCCTTTGAACTCCTCCGCGCCGCCCGGCGTGCGACGCCTTCCAGCTTTCTGAACAGCTGACCCCCTCCAATCACCCAGAACTCGAAAGGTTGACCAAACCATGACTGACAAGGAAAGGCAGGAGGCCATGGCTGTGACGACTCCTCCGTACGCGAGCGACGCACTGGCCGAGGGGACCGTCGACGCGGTGGTGATCGGCGGGGGCGCCGCGGGGCTGAACGGCGCACTGATCCTCGCCCGCTCCCGCCGCTCGGTCGTCGTGATCGACAGCGGCTCCCCGCGCAACGCGCCCGCGGAGGCCGTGCACGGCCTCCTCGCCCTGGACGGCACCCCGCCGCCCGAGATCCTTCGGCGGGGCCGGGAGCAGGTGCGCCAGTACGGCGGACGCGTCGTGTTCGGCGAGGTGGTCTCGGCCGAGTCCGCCGCCCCGTCGGCGGACGGGGACCTTCGGTTCACCGTCACCCTGGCCGACGGCCGCAGCATCACCGCCCGCCGCATCCTGGTGGCCACCGGCCTCACGGATGTGCTGCCACAGGTGCCCGGGCTCGCCGAGCACTGGGGGCACAGTGTGGTGCACTGCCCGTACTGCCACGGCTGGGAGGTGCGCGACGAGCCCATCGGCATCCTCGCCACCGGCGCGGCCTCCATCGGCCACGCGTATCTGTTCCGGCAGCTGACCGAGGACCTGACCTACTTCACCCACGGCACTGACCTGGACGAGGACAGCCGCGCCCGCTTCGCCGCCCGCGGCATCCGCATCATCGACACCCCGGTCACCGAGGTCGTCAACGACGAGGACGGTGCCCTCGCCGGGGTGCGCCTGGCCGACGGCCAGGTCGTGGCCCGCCGCGTCGTCGCGGTCGCCGCGCCGATGCAGGCCCGCACCCAGGGCCTGGAAGGTCTGGGCCTGCCGGTGCAGGACCTGCCGAAAGGCCGCGGTTTCGCCTCCGGCCTGGCCGGCACCACCGACGTGCCGGGTGTGTGGGTGGCCGGCAACGCCACCGATCTGGTCGCCCAGGTCGGGGCCTCCGCAGCGGCCGGCGCACTGGCCGGCGCCGACATCAACAGCACGCTGGCCACCGCGGACACCGACGCGGCCCTCCAGAGGATCGCCGAGGCAAGCCCCAAAGCGGCCACACGATGATCTCGAAGCCCTGAGATCTCAGCCCGTCACCCGCTCGCCTCACCTTCATCGGCGAGGAAACCAATCAGTTTCCAGACGGCTTTCAGTCATGCCCAGCAAGCAGGCAGCAGGAGCGTCGCGCCGAGGTCAACGCCACCCTCCTCGACTTCCTCGCCCGCCTCGACGACTCCACATCCTCGGCTTCCTGAACGGCCGACCCACCCCAACCAGATGGAGGACACAACGATGTCGGAGCGCAATCCCATTCTGATCACCGGCGCCGGCGGCCAAGTCGGTGGCGTGAGCAGGGTGATGGTCGACATGCTGCTCGAACAAGGCCACCCGGTGCGCGCGTTTGTGCGACGGGACGACGAACGCGCGCAGTCGCTGCGCGAGGCCGGGGCCGAGGTCTTCGTCGGCGACCTGCTCAAACTCGCGGACGTGGCCGCCGCGCTGAAGGGTGTCAAGCGCATCTACTTCAGCATGACCCCGCAGCCGTACTACGCCGATGCCCTCACCTTGATGGCCGCGGCGGCGCGAGCCCAGGGCGACATCGAGGCCTTCGTGCACCTGTCCAACTACGAGCAGTCGTACATGACGCTCGAGAAAATGACCACACCGGATGAGGAGCGGCGTTCTTGGCTCGGCGGACTGGTCACGGACTGGTCACCGCAGCAGCGGGCGCACTGGGTCTGCGAGCGGGTGCTGGACTGGTCCGGCATCCCGACCGTCAACGTGCGTGCGACCCTGTTCGCCGAGAACCCCCATCTGACCTGGATGCTACTGGGCACGCTGAGCAACGGTGAACTGCGCCTGCCCTTCGGCAACCAGCGGCTCGCGCCCATCGCCGTTCACGACCTGGCAGAGGTGTGCGTGAAGATGCTGGTCGACCCCGCACCGCACATCTCGAAGTCCTACGCGCTCACCGGCCCGGAGCTGAAGGACATGTACGGGTTCGCTGAGGACTACGCAGCCGTGCTGGGACGCCAGGTCGTCTACATCCCTGAGGAAGTGGAGGCCTGGAACGAGGCCTTCATTGACGAGACCGTCCTGCAGGAGGCCCTGGGCGATCCGGCTGCGGCCCGGCACGTGGCGGCGCACCTGAGGATCCAGACCAGGCTGATCGCCAGCGGGCGGTACGACGTCCTCTCCGACCAACTGGAAACCCTGCTCGGGCGCCCACCGCGGACCATGCGGTGGGCGCTGCAGAACAATACGCGCCTGCGCGAACTGGCGGTTGCTCCGAACCCCTGAGCGCTCCGGAGCAGAACATGACGCCACACCGGAGTCCTCAGACTGAGAGTGCGGAACGTGAGCTCTTGTTAGTTTCGTGGTTGAGGTTGAGGAAGGATCGCTGGTCGCGGGTGGGGGGTGGCTCTCAGGCGTCGGGGCCGTCGAGATGTTCGTCGACGACGGCCGGTACGCGCACTCGACCGTGGTCTTCCCCGACGTGTCCGACACCAGGCCTGGCCCTGTTCACCATCGACGGGCAGGAGGTGTTCCGGAACATGGTGATCCGGGAGTTCGCGGTCTGATCCGACGGGGGGTGGCCGGTGGGATGGCCGCGACGGACGAGGTCGGCGGCGGCGCCCGGCGCGCCGGGGCTCTCGTCGAGGAACAAGCGCGAGGGCCGCACCGGGCGCGCTCGGTTCCGCGTCGGCCGAGCTTCGGGGCCACGAGGTGGGGCGGGTCCCGCGTGAGGCAGCGGCCGCTGGGGCGTGATACGGGGGCTTCGGCTCGGCGTGGCAAAATGGGGGGCCGTTCGTCCGTCCTTTGATGCTGCGAGGTTCTCCGTGAGCAAGCACGTGGCCCGCGAGCCGCTGCGCCGTAATTCGCGGTCCAACCGGGCGCGCATCCTGGCCACGGCCCGGGAGGAGCTGGGGCGGAACCCCGATGTCACGCTGGAGGAGGTGGCGCGGGCCGCCGGGGTCGTCCGGCGCACCCTCTTCGGGCACTTCCCGGGGCGGGCGGCGCTGCTGGAGGCGCTCGCCGAGGAAGCCGCCGAGACGTTGCGGAACGCGGTGGAGGCCGGGCCGGAGTCGGGGGAGTCGGCCGAGCGGGCGTTGGCGTGGTTCGTACTCCGGATGTGGCCCGTGGGCGACCGCTACCGCATGCTGCTGGCGCTCACCCGGCGGGACCTCGGCTCCGAGCGCGTCGCCGAGGTGCTCGCGCCGGCCCGGGAGGCCGCCATCGGGATCCTGGAGCGCGGGCAGCGGGACGGCGTCTTCCACTCCCATCTGCCGCCGGCCGTGCAGAGCGCAGGCCTGATGGCGTTGATCGTGGCTCTGGTGGAGTCCGTCAACACCGGCGCGCTGGAGGACGACGGGCACCGGATCGCCACGGCCACCCTCATCGCGGCCGGCGTGCCGGAGGATCGGGCGAGCGCGGTGGTCGAGGAGGTTGCGTCGGCGATGGCTACGGCTCTTCCGGCCAACGGCACCTGACTTCTCTCCGGCCGACCCGTTCGACGAGGTGTCCCGGGTGTCGTCGCGGCGGAAGGTGACCGACTAGCCGGAGAAGTGGGCGGTGAGGCCCTGCTCCGTGGTGGTGACCGAGCGCAGTCGGAGGCCGTCGGGGATGTTCCGCGGCGCGATCGGCTCGGCGAAGACCTGGCCGAGCAACTTCTCACCGGCCTCGGGCAGGGCGACGCGGCCCGCGACCTTGAAGTCCTTGAAGGTGACGCGGTTGCCGGAGGCCGCCGTAGCCCTGGGGCAGTTCCAGGCAGAGGGCAGGTCCGCGTACGACAGGAAGACGGTCGCCTCCGCCGAGCGGACCCGGGCCTTGCTGCGTCGTCCGACTTCTCCAACCCGTCCATCCGTACGGCGAGTTCGGTCACCGGCAGCGGGCGGTCCGAGTCATGGGCGGGGATGTCGTGTGTTGCCGTGATGTCCAGCCGGCCGAGGGGGGTGGTGCATCGGCAATCCTTCAAAGGAGTTCGGGGGGCGGGGAGTTCGGGGCGGACATTCGGGTGATTGGGGTACGGGGGCGGGGTTTCAGACGGGACTCGGGGGCGACCCGGACTTCCGTACCTGATCGACCTTCGCGGCGGCGGTGTCCGGGGCGACTCCGGCGGCGATGAGGGCGGCGGTGGCGGCGCCGGTGCCGTCGTCGGACCACAGGCCGCGGTCGACGCAGTCGAGCAGGGCCAGCAGTTGGGCCTCGATGGCTCGGCCGAGCGGGACGGGCGGGACGGTGGTCTGGAAGACGCCCTGTCGACAGCCGTGGGCGAAGACCCTCGTGGCCATGTCGCGGGCGGGGGTCAGCAGTTCGTCGACGCGTGCGCGTGCGAGGTCATGGCCGCGGGCCAGCCGGATCAGGGTGCGGTAGCGGTCGCCGACGGGCCACACCATGAGGACGAATCGCGCCAGGTCCGCGACGGCGTCGGGGGTCGGGGCCGGGGCACCCGCGACGGCGCGCCGGATCGCCTCCGCGGCCTCGGCGGCCAGGCCCTCGACGAGCGCGGCCCGGCAGGCGAAGTGGACGTACACGGTGCGCCGGGCCACACCGGCGGCGGCGGCGATGTCCTCCAGGCGGCTGTCGGGGTCGCGGGTCAGTTCCCGCCGAGCCGCGTCGAGGATCCGGGCACGGGTGGCCCGCGCGTCCCGACGCTGCGCCGAAGTCGAGGTCGAAGTCGGCGAGGGGGACGAAGTCGGAGTCGGAGCAGGAGGGGGCGGCGTCTCGTGGGGCCGGGCCGGAGACCGTCTCGGCCTCGTCGTCGGTGTTCGTGCTGGTCGGCTGGTCACGTCGGTACCTCGAGGGCGGGTGGGAGGAGGGAGTCATCGTGATAGTTGCACAGCGAGGGGCAATAAACTAATCTGCACATCGATGGGCAATTAAGTGCTTCCGCTCGTCCACCCCGTCCCTCTTAGGAGCTACTGATGCCCTTCCTTGCGAACACCCCCGTGGAGAAGATGACCGGGCCGTACGCGCGGCGCTGGTGGGCGCTGCTCGTGCTGTGCCTGAGCCTGCTGATCACGGTGATGGCGAACACGTCGCTGATCGTCGCCGCCCCCGACATGACCACCGACCTGGGCCTGAGCAGCAGTGATCTGCAGTGGGTCGTCGACGCCTACACCGTTCCGTACGCGGCGCTGATGCTGGTGCTGGGCTCGATCGGCGACAAGTACAGCCGGCGCGGCGCGCTGGTGCTGGGGCTGCTGATCTTCGCCGGCGGTTCGGTGATGGGGAGCATGGTCGACGAGACCTCGCTGGTCATCGCGGCCCGCGCGATCATGGGTGTCGGTGCCGCGGTCGTGATGCCGGCCACGCTGTCCCTGCTGGTCGCGACCTTCCCCCGGAGCGAGCGGACCAAGGCCATCACCGCCTGGGCCGCGACCTCCGGGCTGGCGGTAGCCGTCGGCCCGCTGGTCTCCGGCTGGCTGCTTGAGGACCACGCCTGGGGCTCGACCTTCCTGATCAACGTGCCGATCGCCGTCCTCGCCGTGTTCGGCGCGCTCGCCCTGGTACCGCCGTCCAAGGCGGAGGGCATGGGCCGGATCGACTACGTCGGTGGTCTGCTGTCGATCGTCACCGTCGGCTCCCTGATCTACGCCGCCATCGAGGGCCCGCACTCCGGCTGGGGCGTCGGCCCCGTCACCGCCGCCGTGGTCGCCGGTGTCGGTCTGGCCGCCTTCGTCGCCTGGGAGCTGCGGCACCCGCACCCGATGCTGGACGTCCGAAGGTTCGCGCTGCGGCCCTTCAGCGGCTCGATGCTCGCGGTGATGTTCTTCTTCTTCGGTATGTTCGCCGTGATCTACTACGCGACGCAGTTCCTGCAGTTCGTCCTCGGCTACGGCGCCCTGGACACGGGTGTACGGCTGCTGCCGCTGGCCGGTGCGGTGTTCCTCGGGTCCGCGGTGACCGGGATGCTCACCCCGAAGCTGGGGGTGAAGGCGATGGTCGTGACCGGCCTGGCCGTCGGCACGGCGGGCATGTTCCTGCTCACCCAGATCGACAAGGGGTCGACGTACGGGGACTTCCTGGCGCCGATGATGATGCTGGGCCTCGCGCTCGGACTGGCCATCTCCCCGGCGACCGACACGATCATGGGCTCCTTCCCCGAGTCCGAGCTGGGCGTCGGCGGCGGTGTCAACGACACCGCGCTGGAGCTGGGCGGGGCGCTGGGCATCGCGGTGCTGGGCTCGCTGCTGGGCACGGCCTACCGGGACGAGCTGACCGACCTGGTGGGCAACCGGCTCCCGGCGGAGGCGATGGAGACCGCCAAGGACTCGGTCGGCGCCGGCCTGGCCGTCGCGGAGCGGGTCGCGCAGGATCCCTCCGCCGGGCCCCAGCAGGCCCAGGCCGCCGTGGACGCCGTCCACCAGGCCTTCGCCCACGGAGTCGCCCAGGCCAGCCTCATCGGCGGGATCATCATGGCCGCCGGAACACTGATCGTCCTCGCGGTCCTGCCGGGCCGGCGCGGGTTCGCGAGGAAGAGCGCCGAGCCGGGGACCGGGACGACGGCGAGCGAGGCGGCGACTGTGCGGGAGCACACCGGGTCCACCCGCTAGATCGCCGGCGGGGCGTCCACTGGATCGCCGGGGACGCGTCCGCCGGGTCGCCGGGCACCGCCTCCGCCGGATCGCCCGCCGGGTGCGTCGGGCAGGAGCCCGGCGGCGCGAGACGCGCAGGGCGCGGGCGTGGTCCACGGTCCACGGCCAGCGGGTCTCCTGCCGGAACACCTCACCGTCCTTGGCCTCCGGGCCGCCCCGGGGCTCTCCTCCGGGGCGGCCCGGAGGCCAAGGGCCGTGAGGTGACAGCGGCAGTCGCCGCAGACGCCGCCCTGCGACGACAGGCGACCGCCGTTCTCCTCCGCTACGCCGCACCCACTGCTACGCCGCACTCCGCTATGCCGCACCCGCCGCTGCTCGCACCCACGCGGCGGCGTCGTGCCACCGCCCTGCGGCCCTGCGGCCTTGCTCGCGCCCCCGCCCTCTGAGCCTCGCGCCCCACGGCGCCGCTCGCGTCGGCACCCCTCTGCCGCCGTCACCCTCAGCTGCTCGCACCCCCGCGACGGAGCCACGCACGTCACACCCGTCCCCCTCAAGGCGCAGGCCTGAGCCCCAGCTCTCGGCCGACTGGCGGAGGGCCTCGACCACGGCCGCGGTTCGGGGTTGTGGGCCGGACGGGGAAACGGGCCATACGGCCGCGATGCGGCGGTGGCCCGCCACCGGGACCGTGGGCAGGGCCACGGTTTCGGGCGGGGCGCCGGTGAGGGCGAGAGTGGGGACCACGGCCGCGCCGAGGCCCGCCCGGACCAGGGGCAGTACGCCTACACCCCGAGCGGTGTGGGCACGGCTCGGGGTGTAGGCGTACTGCACGGAGATGCGCGCGAGGGCACGGCCGCACGCCGTGCCGGGCGGGGCGGTCACCCAGGGGCGGTCGGCGAGGTCCCTGACCGAGCGGGGCGACGGTGACCAGTCGGCCGGGGTGACCACGCGGTACTCGTCGTCGGCGATCGGCGCGGACGCCAGGTCGCGCCACTGCTCGTGCGGATCGGGATCGTCGCCGTCGTACTCGACGACCAGGCGGAGGCCCGCCGTGAACTCGCCGAGCTCACCGGCCGTTCGACAGGGCCGGTGACGATCACCGCGTTCTCCTCGGGCATCTGCTCGTCCCGGCCCTCGCCGCCCTCGCCCGCCTACGCCGGAAAGCTCGTCGACTGGGCGAAACAGCACCTCAACCTGACCGTCAAGCCGGTCAGCCGCCCCAAGGACGCCTCTGGCTTCGTCGTGCTGCCCCGCCGCTGGGTCGTCGAGAGGTCGCTCGCGTGGATGATGCACGCACGCCGCCATGCCCGGGACTACGAACGGCATCCAGTACTGAGACCCTGATCACCTGGGCCGTCATCACCCTCATGACCAGGCGTCTCGCACGGAAGGGGGCCACCCCCAGCTGGCCAAGGAAACCCACATCGGCCACGAGTGCCTGACAGGCGTGGTCACCGTTCCCCGGTCAAGCGGATCCCCGCAGCCCGTGCTCCATCTGCTCTCTAAGCGGAGGCGGCAGCCACGAAGAACGGAATGGCAATGAGGAAGCGGCCGGCCTCGGCGCGTCGGCGCTGTTCGGCGAGCCACTCATCGGCCTGATCACGGCCGACGGCACCGCTCGTGCAGGCCTGCTCGGCGAGCATGGTGGGCAACGACAGCATCGCAGGATCGGTGAACACGCTGGTGTGCACCTCGACGGTGACGTCGTTGAAGCCGCCGTCCAGGAGCAGGTTGCGGTACTGGCGGCCGGCGCGGGGCGTGCCCAGGAGGTCGGCTCGGGCGTGCACGATCGTGCGGGTGAGCGCCGCATCATCAGAGTCGACCATGATGGCGTCCCAGTCCTGCCCGACCAGGACGATCCTGCCGCCCGGGCAGAGGACGCGCCGCGCTTCCGCCACCGCGCGCCCCGGCTCCTGAAGAAATTGGAAGACCTTGTCGGCACGGTAGCCGCGCACACTTCCGTCAGCGAACGGCAGATCCTCCGCCCCCGCCTCCCGGAACTCGGCCGCCGGCCACCGTTTCCGGGCCGCGGCCAGCATCCACGGATCGGGATCCACGCCCACCGCGTGGACGCCACGCTCGGCCAGCTCGGCGACGGCCCGCCCGGCACCGCAGCCGATGTCCACGACAGACGAGCCCGGGACAAGAGACAGCAGTTCGTAGGAGCGGGCCCGCAGCAGGCTGGCGCTCGGCATCTGGTCCGCCGCGTCGAGGAGGGCCAGCATGGCCTCGGTGTCGCGGTGCTCTTCCACCGCTTCCTGGTTCTTGGACATGGACGCCAAGCTACGACTTAATGTCAACATGAAGTCAAGCGGAGACAACGGCGCGAGCGCGATGAGCATCGGATCTCTTGCGGCACGGTTCGGTCTCGCCACGCACGTCCTGCGGCATTGGGAGTCGATGGGCCTGCTGCACCCCGTACGGGACGCAGGCGGACGCCGCCGCTACGGCGCGGACGACCTCACCCGCGTGGCGACGATCCTCATATTCAAGGACGCCGGCCTAGGCCTGGACACCATCAGGAGCCTGTCCGCCACCGTCGAGCGCGCTACCCGCCACGAGATCCTGCGTGCCGAGGCCGAAGGGCTCCGATCGAGGATCGCCGCCGCCCGGGCCTCATTGGAGCTCATCGAGGGTGGCCTGAACTGCGAGTACGAGGACGTCACCCAGTGCCCGAACTACCGGCGGCTCATCGCCGAGCAGGTCAGCTCCCAAGTGCCGGCGCACGGGCGAGCGCGAGGCGGAAAGTCGCCTGCTTAGCGGGGCGATTGAGCACGACCCGGCCCGAGCCGGGCGAGGAGCGTACAGGTCTGACCGACGACGAGCCGGAGCCGCTTGAGTTCGTACGACGGCACTGACACTGGCCGAGGATCAGAAACACGCACTTAACTTGTTCTTTTGCTTCCGGCCTCGAACGACGCCTCGAACTGGGTCGCTCACCTGGGGATTCGCCGGACGTGGGGGCGGCCTTCGTCTGATCCTGTGCTCCGACCAAGGTGCACCGATCAAGACGAAGGCCGTGAGGGTGAGTTTGCTGCCTGATGCCGTCCGGAGGGAAGCGTTCGGGGAAGCGTCACGCTTCCGGGGCGAGTTCTACGAGTGTCTGACCGCCCGGCGCGATGAGTTGTTCGAGCTGGTGGACGCTGTGCTGTGCGCGGAGGGGGCGGTGAGGTCTCCGGTGGACCTGACACTGCTGCCCGAGCATCGACGTGGGCACGGAGCGATGTACGGCGGCCTGAATCACGGCCGGATCGACATGGACCGGCTGCGAACTGTCCTGGCCGGGCTGTCGCTCCCGCGTTTCGACGGCGGGCGCCTGGTCCTGGCGGTCGACGTGTCGCCGTGGCTGCGTTCGGACGCGCCGTGCTCGGCGGAACGGCTGTTCTGCCACGTCTACGGCCGCGCGAAGGCGGCCTCGCAGTTCATCCCAGGCTGGCCCTACTCCTTCGTGGCCGTGCTGGAGCCAGGGGCCACGTCCTGGACCGCGATCCTGGACGCGGTCCGGCTCGGACCGGCGGACGACGCGACCGCGGTCACCGCCGACCAGCTCCGAGGAGTCGTCGAGCGGCTCATCACCGCGGGCCAGTGGCGGGCCGGGGACCCGGACATCATGATCGTCGGCGATGCCGGATACGACGTCACCCGCCTGGCCTGGGTCCTGCGCGACCTGCCCGTCGAGATGGTCGGCCGTGTCCGCTCCGACCGCGTCATGCGTCTGCCGAAGCCGCCGCGGCGGCACGGTGTCAACGGCCGGCCTCCCAAGCACGGCCCGGAATTCCGCTTCGCCAAGCCGGAGGCCTGGCCCGAGCCCGCGATCACCACCGTCGCCGCCACCACCAACTACGGCAAGGCTCGGACCCAGGCATGGGATCGGGTTCATCCCCGGCTCACCCACCGCTCTTCCTGGCTCGACCACGACGGTGAACTGCCCCTGGTCGAGGGAACGTTGATCCGGCTGAGCGTCGGGCACCTGTCGAAGGACCGGGACGCTCCACCGGTCTGGCTCTGGTCCTCGAGGACCGGCGCCGCCCCGGACGACGTGGACCGCTGCTGGCAGGCGTTCCTCCGCCGCTTCGACCTGGAACACACCTTCCGCTTCGCGAAGCAGACCCTCGGCCGGACCACTCCGAAACTCCGCAGCCCGGAGGCGGCGGACCGCTGGACCTGGATCCTGATCGTCGCTCACACCCAGCTCCGGCTCGCCCGTCCCCTCGCCGCCGACCTCCGCCGCCCGTGGGAGAAGCCCACCGCCACCGACCGGCTTACGCCCGCCCGGGTCCGCCGGGGGTTCAGGAACATCCGCGCTCACCTCGCCTGCCCGACCCGTGTTCCCCAACCCCGAGGCGTCGGCCCCGGACGGCCGCCCGGCGCCAAGAACAGACACCGGGCACCCCGTTACGACGTCGGCAAAACCGTCAAACGCCCCGAGACCCTCAAGGCCATCGGCAAGCCCGGAAGATCTTGGTAGATAAAGAACAAGTTGAGAAGCTGTTTCTCATCCCTGGCCTGGTTCGTGCAGCTCAGGGGGGCGTCGCTTCGGACGGTTCCGCCCGAAGCCGATGTTCCAGGGGCAGCTCTATGACGGGCCGTGTCTCTCTTCGATGGTGAACGAACCGCGGGTGCCGGACAGCCGCAGGATGCGGGCGAGGAAATGCGGGACGGCGCATAGCCGCAGCTCGACGTCACCAGCTCGAGCGGTGCGGGCGGCGGCCAGCAGCGCGCTCAGCCCCGTGCAGTCGCAAAACGTCAGCCCACCGAGGTCGACAACCACCACATGGTTCTCCCCGACGGCGTTCTGGAGTGCCTGACGCACGTCGCCGGCGGTCACAAGGTCAAGCTCCCCCGACACCGCGACCCGGCAGCTGCCGGGTCGCGGTGGCTTTCCGATCCACCCTGATCATCTCGTGCACCGGCCTGCCTCCTCGGCGCGAGGCTGCGTCCAGGAAACGCCCAGACCAGTGGCCCTGTCCACCCCACCGGAGAGGTCAGCGGCCATGCGGGATGCGGGGGCGTCTCCGCGGGGGTAAGCGCTCCTCCGCGGCCGAGGCTGAGGGACTGTTCGCGCAACGACCCCGGACACCAGCATCGACGGCGTGTGGGCGCCCGGCAACGTCGTGGACCACACCGCCCAGCTGATCAACGCCGCGGCCGCCGGGTCCGCCGCCGCCATCGCGCTCAACAACCACTATCTGGTCGCCGCCGACGTCGAGAAGGCTCTCAACGGCCACACCGAGCCAGTACCAGCCAATTGATTGTCGGATCACTCGATCTTGTCCATCGTCTGGCGTTGTTGCGGACGGCGGGATGGGGCGGATCTCCGTCCGGTGACCAGCGATGCAACCTTCAACCCGGTCGGTCAGAACCGTCAGGTGAACGCTGCTCGTCGATGAAGGCGACGAGCAGCCGTTGCGGGGGTTGAGCCGACGGTTCTCCGCCCGCAGCCGGCGGATCTCCTCGGTGCGCACATGCCGCACTGGCTGGCCGAGCTGGACGTGCCGCTGTTCGCCTCGCATCGCCGTCTGGCCGGCCGCCGTACCCTTCCTCGCGCCCGCACCGGCTGGGCGCTGGACTCCGGCGGGTTCACCGAGCTGAGCATGTTCGGTGGGTCGCGTACGGCGGCGGAGGACTACGTGGCGGCGGTGCGCCGGTACGCCACCGAGAACGGCAACCTGGAGTGGGCCGCGCCGATGGACTGGATGTGCGAGCCGGTCATGCTCGCCAAAGACCGGTCTCGACGTGCCTGATCACCAGCGCCGCACCGTGGACAACTTCCTGCGCCTGCGCGACTTGGCGCCGGATCTGCCGTTCATCCCGGTGATCCAGGGGTGGGGCATCGAGGACTACCTGGGCTGCATGGACCTCTACGCAGCGGCCGGAATCGACCTGATGACCTACCCGACTGTGGGGCTGGGCAGCGTGTGCCGCCGACAGTGTGGGTGCCGAATATTACATCCGCCCTGGTCAGGTGTCGGGTGCTGGTAGCGGTCTCATAGGTTCGAAACCTGGGTAGTTGCGTTGTTCGGTGGGGCGCGATGCGCCGCGTCGAAGCTGCTCCATGTGCCACTTGACCGCTTCCGTGTACGGCATCGTACGGAGCTTGACGGTGCGGCAAGTCTGCGAGACTCCTAAAATAGAATATAGAGGGAGAATTGCCGCACGCTGGGGGGGCAAGGGGTCGCAGGTTCAAATCCTGTCGTCCCGACCAGCGTTTTCGCAGGTCGGAGGCCATTTTCTGTGCCGCTCGAAAAGTCATCGCCGCAGGTGAGCGGGGTGCGGTCGGGCCGCTGGGATGATGCCTTCTAAGATCGTGTCCTTGCTGTACAAGGTGACCCGGAAGCTGCTGACGGTTCCATCGGTACTCCTCCGCCGTGGGACGGCGAAGGACGCGGAACTGTTGGTGCTGCGGCACGAGAACGCGGTCCTGCGCCGCCAGTTGACCGGACCGGTCCGCTATGAGCCTGCCGACCGGTTCTGGTTCGCCGCCCTGTCCGGGCTGATACCCCGACGCCACTGGCGCGAGTTCTTCCCTGCCGCCCCCGGCATCCTGCTTGCCTGGCACCGGCGGGTTCATCGCCGCGAAGTGGGACTACACCGCGCGCCGGGGCATTGGTCGCCCACCCACCCCGGCAACGGTCAAGACACTCGTTGTGCGGTTGGCCCGGGAGAATCCGCGGTGGGGGCACAGGCGGATCCAAGGTGAACTGGCCCGACTCGGGTATCGGATCGCCGCTTCGACGGTCTGGGAGATCCTCAACACGGTCGGCATCGACCCCGCGCCACGTCGCTCAGGTCCCACCTGGCGCGCGTTCCTGACCGCGCAAGCCGAGGGCATCATCGCGGCGGATTTCTTCCACATCGACACCGCACTCGGCAGGCGGTTGTACGCGCTGGTGTTCCTCGAGCACGGCACCCGGCGGCTGCGCATCACCGGGGTCACCGTCCGCCCGACCTGGGACTGGGCAGTGCGGCAGGCCAGGAACCTCACCGCTGACCTGGGCATACGCCTCGACTCCTTGCGCTTCCTGCTGCGCGACCGCGATGGCAAGTACGGCGAGGCGTTCGACGCCGTCTTCCAGGCCGAGGAGATGGAGATCCTCAACAGTGCGCCACAAGCTCCCCGCATGAACGCGCACTGCGAACACATCATCGGCAGCATCCGGCGCGAAGCCCTCGACCACGTCCTGATCATGAATGAGGCCCACGCGCGCCACGTCTTCGCAGCCTACGAGCGGCACTACAACGAGCACCGACCCCATCAGGCCCGCTGCCAGCTACCACCCGACGCTCACGAACAACCCGCCGCGGCGCATGACCTCCACATCCATAAAGTCCTGCGCACCCGGATCCTCGGCGGCCTCATCAACGAATACAGACATGCGGCATGACGTGCAGCGATCACTTTTCGAGCGGCACAGGATGCTGAGGCCCCTCGCGCGCTACGGGCGGCCCGGCATGGCGGCAGGTGGAAGCCGAGATCCGGGCTGGTGCCGGCCGACGAGGATCACGGTCCCCGGTCACGATGACCAACAATCATCTGCTGTCTGTTGACAGTCGGCATTTTGGTCGCTCACTATGACCGCGACAAAGGATTCATGGTTAGCCGAAAGTCATTTTTCGGTCAAATGGCACGGTCTCGGTGCGCGAGTACGCACAGCCACGCGCCATCGGCCTGGAAAACCTCGAATCGAGGTCACAGCTATGACCGCCCCCTCTCCTCCGCTCCATACTTCTCTCTTGGCCGTTCGCGGCCTGACCAGAGCGTTCGGCTCCACCCGCGCGCTCGACGGAGTCGACCTGACCGTCAAGGCCGGCGAGGTGCACGCGCTGCTCGGCGCCAACGGCGCTGGCAAGTCGACTCTGCTCGCCATCGTGGCCGGTATCGAGAGCGCGGACACCGGTGACCTGGAGGTCACAGCCGGCGGCTCCCGCGATCGCCCGTCGGTGGCCATCGTCTACCAGGAGCTGTCGCTGCTGCCGCATCTGTCGGTGCTGGAGAACATCGCAACCCACGAACTGCTGCTCGCCGGCCGGGCACGGGGGCGTCGACGCCGAGCCCGTGCAGCCGCCCGCGCGGCACTGGCCTCCCTGGGCCAGGACACCGTCATCGACCTGGACGCCCGGGTCGGCGACCTCCCGCTGGACCGCCAACAGATGGTGGAGATCGCCCGCGGGCTCGCGCAGGGCTCCCGCCTGCTGCTCCTGGACGAACCCACCGCCTCGCTGAACCGGCCGCAGGTGGAGCGGTTGTTCACCGTGCTGCGCGGGCTGACCGCCGACGGGGTGGGCGTGGTGCTGGTCAGTCACCGCTTCCGGGAGATCCGCGAGGTGGCCGATGTGGCCACCGTGCTGCGGGACGGGCGCACGGTGACGGATCGGGTGCCGTTGACCGACATCGACGACCAAGCCTTGCTGACGGCCATGGTCGGGGACGCTGCCCGGGCGCTCGACCGGCCGACGCCGGTGGCAGACGCGGTGACCGGTGGGCCGCCCCTGTTTGAATTGCCTGACGCCGAGGCGCCCCTGCGAGTCGGCCCCGGCGAAGTCGTCGGGATCACCTCGCTCGATCCCAGTGCCGCCAGCGACCTGCTGCTTCGGGCCTGGGGTGACCGCCCCCACCCGCCCGGTCAGACGATGCGGGTCCTGGGCCGGCCCACTGGCCGTTGGTCGCCACAGCGCGCGTTGCGCGCGGGCGTCGGCTATGTCTCGGGCAACCGGGCCCGCGACGGCGTCTGGGGAAACCTCAGCGTGCTGGAACATCTCGTCGGCCCGCAGCGAGTCGCCCGACGACGCCTGATCGCTCGCCCGGACGTGGCCGCCGCTCGGCGGCTGGTCGACCGGTTCACCATCAAACTGCCCGATCTGACCGCCCCGCCCGGGGCACTCAGCGGCGGCAACCAGCAGAAGATGCTGTTCGCCCGCTGGGCCCCGCTGGGAGTACGGCTGCTGCTGCTCGACGATCCCACCCGGGGCGTCGACCTCCACGCCAAGGTGGACATCTTCCAGGCCATCGACGAAATCGCCGCCGACGGCGGCGGCGCCTTGTGGTGGTCCTCCGACCCCGAGGAGCTGGCTGCCCGCTGTCATCGCGTGCACGTGCTCGTCGGTGCCCAGGTCACCGCGACCCTCTCCGGCGCCCAGCTCACCGAGACGCAGATCGTCGACGCCCTGAACGCGAGCAGCATCCCCACCGCCGGGACGCGACCTCTGCCCGCAGTCTCCGTAGAGCCCGTGCGCCCCGCAGGCCACGCAGGATCCGCAGAAGGAGGAACTCGGTGACCACTGTCCGCACCGACCCGAACGACATCACATCCGGCCCGGTCCAGCCCTTTCACCGCGGTGGTCCACGCCTGCTGCGGGCCGCCGCCCGGTTCCGGGTGGAGCTGGTCATCGCCTTCGCCTGCATCCTGGTCGAACTCCTGCTCAGCACCGTTCAATCAGCCGCGATCAGCAGCGGCAACATCGCCAACATCGCCCAGAGCGCCGCGCCCCTGGTCATCATCGCCCTGGGCCAGCTGCTCGTCATCGTCACGGCCGGGATCGACCTCTCCGTCGGATCGGTGTTCTCACTGACCGGAATCGTCGCCGCCGCCCTGGTCAACCACCACGTTCCCGCCGGCGTCGCGGTATTGGGCGCGCTCGCCGTGGGCGCCTTGTGCGGGCTCGTCAACGGGGTGTGCGTGGCCGTGCTCGGACTGGCCCCGTTCATCGTCACCCTGGTCACCTACTCGGTGGCGGCCAGCCTGGCCTTCGTGGTCACCAGCGGCAACTCCCAGCCGGTCGCCTCCACCAGTTTCGGCTCCATCAACTCCGGTCACTACCTGGGGGTCCCCAACTACCTGCTGTACGTGATCGTGCTGGTCGTCCTGCTGCAACTGGTGCTGTCCGGCACGACCCAGGGCCGCTGGCTGTACGCGGTGGGCAGCAACGAGCGTGCCGCCAGGCTCATCGGGGTGCCGGTGCGCGGCATCAAGCTGGTCGCCTACACCGCCTCCGGGCTCCTGGCCGCGTTCGCCGCCGTCCTGTCGGTGTCCTATCTGGCCAACGCCGAAGCCACCGCCGGGAACGGCCTGGAGCTACAGGCCATCGCCGCCGTCGTCATCGGCGGCGCCAGCCTGTTCGGCGGGGTGGGCTCCGCGGCCAGCGCCCTCACCGGCGCGGTACTGGTCACGGTGATCCAGAACGCGGTGAACCTGCTCGGGGTCAACAGCTTCTACCAGGGCACCATCACCGGACTGGTCATCCTCCTCGCGGTACTCGCCGAGCGCGTCACCCGCCGCGGCCGCACCCGCGGCGCCTGATGACCCGGCCGACGAGGGACCTCCTGCCACCAGGCTCCACCAAGGCCCCAGCTCCCTGTCCACGGTTTCCCCATGGGCGGCTTCAGATCCCCCTCCCGAGTTCCCCATCCCGTCCTCCGGAAAGGACGCCCCCATGCGCTCCACCCGCTCCCGCAGTGCCCGTCGGGCTCGTAGATCGTTCGCCCTGTCGGCAACCGTCCTGGCCACGGTCCTGGCCGCGGCCGGATGTCAGGACAGCAACTCGGCCGCCCAAGGGCAGGCCAAGACCGTCAAGGGTCTGAAGCTTGCCTACCTCGCCCCGTCACTCGACATCTCATACTGGCAGTGGGTCTACTCGGGGGTCCGGCAGGAGGCTCGCAAACACGGCATAAGGGTGACCCAGTACAACGCCAACAACTCGCCCGGTGCACAGCTCGCGAACGTCAAGACCGCGATTGCCGCCGGAGCCGACATGATCGTTATCGGTCCGGTCAGCTCCACCAGCACCCCGCCGGTCCTCGCGGCGGCCAAGGCCGCGAAGGTGCCCATTTCCTTCGCCGGAATCGGCCCCCAGCCCGGAGCCACCGACTACACCTCAGCGATCACCGCCGACAACTACCGCACCGGCGTTGAGGAGGGCAGCTTCGTCTGCGAACAGGCCAAACAGCGCGGCGGCAACAAGGTCGGCATGCTGTCGCTGCCCCAGGACAGGGAGAACGCGCAGAAGTACCTGCGGGGAGCGCGGAAGAGCTTCGCCCGCGAGGGCTGCAAGCTGGTGCAGATCCTGCAGGCCCGCACCCTGACCGTCAGCGAGGCGGTCTCCCAGACCAACGACCTGCTCACCGCCCATCCCGGCATTACCGGTATCTACGGCATGTACGACGCGGCCGGCACGGGGGCCGCCAAGGTACTCAAGACCCGTCGGCTGGTCGGCAAGGTTGCTCTCGCCACCGCCGACGGCAGCCCCACCACCGTCGCGCTGCTCAAGGAGGGCGCCCTCCAGGGACTGTTCTTGCAGGAGGCCGTCGGACAGGGGATGCAGGCGGTCACCCAGGACGTCAACGCCATGCTCGGCAAGCCGATCACCAAGAACATCCCCCTCGCCGAGCCCCTGGTCACCACCAAGTCACTGAACTCGCCCGACTCGCAGAAGGTCTTGCGGCGGACCTACCCGCCGTCGGCAGGTCCTTACAGCTGATCCACCGGAAACCGACATCGCGGAGACCGATATGTTCACCGATCACGATCTCGTCGACCTCACCCTCACCCTCGACGAACGACTGCCCACCACCTGGCCGCCTCATGTCCCCTTTCTCCGGCACATCTGGAACTGGTTCGATGACGTGGACGAGGGGCACCACGTGCTGCGCAGCCACTGCGGCTCGTACTTCACCGAGGCGCTGCTGCTGGACGAGCACATCGGGACCCACTTCGACGCCCCGGCCCACTTCGTCGAGAAGCACGCCCACACGGGATCGGACCCGATCACCGGTGACATGGTCGATGTGCGGGTCTTCTGCGGCGCCGCCGCGGTCATCGGCGTCACGGCCGTCGAGGAGCGCGGTGCCGATCCCGGTGCCAGCCCCTTCATCACCAAGAGCGACGTGGAGACCTGGGAGAAGCGGCACCGGGCGCTGCGAGCCGGTGACATCGCCCTGTTCCGCACCGGCTGGGACCGCCACTACACCAGCCGTAACGGCGGGCGCGGATACGCCTACGACGTCGCCGTGCTGAAACAGTCGCCCGGGTGGCCCGCACCGGACGTCGACTGTATGCGTCACCTGCTCGATCGCGGAGTGCGCTGCGTCGGCACGGACGGCCCCAGCATGGGAGCCGCGCACGACGGCGGGCCGGTCCATGTCGAGGGCCTGGGCGGTGGTGCCGTGTTCATCGAAGGGCTCGCCAGACTCGACCAACTTCCCGCCACCGGAGCCCACTTCCAGTTCCTCCCGCTGAAGATTTCCAGGTCGTCCGGCGGGCCGGGCAGGGCGGTCGGCTGGTTGCCCGCGGCCCGGTAGAGGGGCGCCTCCCCGTCGTGGAGGCAACTGCGCGCTACCCGAGTAGATGACATAGGTCTTCGCCGGATGGGTTGACAGCGCTTCATCAGCGCCGCAGCATCTCTCTCGACTGTTGACTGTCAACAGACAGCAGTTGCCATTGTCGGGGACAGATGACCCGCTTACGATCGAGGAGGATCGGCATGGCTGAGTCCAGGGCGCCGCAACAGGCGGCGCACGGGTCGCCCGAGCGGCTGAGGGTCGCCGTCGGATGCGGGGTCGGCGCGACCATCGAGACATACGACTTCATCGGCTTCGGGACGGCCGCGGCGCTCTACTTCGGAGACGTGTTCTTCCCCGACTCCGACCCGCTGTCGGCGACCCTGCTGTCCTTCGCGACGCTGGGGATCGGCTTCGCCGCCCGGCCTCTGGGCGGTATCGTCGCCGGCCACCTCGGGGACCGCGTCGGCCGCAAGCCCGTACTGGTCGGATCCCTGCTGCTGATGGGCATCGCGACCGTGCTGATCGGCTGTCTGCCCACCTACCAGATGGTCGGGGTCTGGGCTCCGGTCCTGCTGGTGGCCGTCCGCGTGATCCAGGGGCTCGCCTTCGGCGCCGAGTGGGGTGGCGCCATCCTGATGACCTTCGAGCACGCCCCGTGGCGCCGGCGCGGCCTGTACACGGGCATCACACAAGCCGGCTTCCCGGTCGGACTGCTGCTCGCCAACCTCGCGTTCCTGTTGAGCCGGCACACCCTGGACGACACCTGGGCCTGGCGCGTGCCGTTCCTGCTCAGCGCCGTCCTGATCGCCGTGGGTATCTTCATCCGGCTCAAGATCGACGAGTCGCCCCAGTTCGAGGAGGTCAAGGAGTCCGGCGAACTCGTCAAGAACCCGCTGTTCACAGTGATCCGCGAGGACTGGCGCAACGTTCTGCGGGCCTTCTGCCTGCGGACCACGGAGACAGCGGGATACGCCGTCTCGGTCACCTTCGTCCTGTCCTACCTGGACGACGGCGACGCCCCCGACGTATCGAGCACCACCACCCTCACCGCGCTGGTGACGGCCGCGGCCCTCGGCATCGCGGCCACCACGCTCTGGGGCCGCCTGTCGGACCGGGTCGGTCGGCGCCCGGTCTACCTGTTCGGCTGCGCCGTGAGCGTCGTCTGGGGCATCCCGCTCTTCCTGTTCGTCAACACCGGGACCGCGGCACTGGTCATGGTCGCCTTCGTGATCAGCTATGTCGTCTGCCAGAACTGCCTGGCCGGTGTCCAGGGGGCCTGGTTCTGCGAGCTGTTCGCCACCAACACCCGCACCGCCGGAACGTCCCTGGCCTATCAACTGTCCGCGGTGGTCTCCGGATTCACGCCCATGATCGCGACCGCGCTGTACTCCGGCACCGGGTGGATCGGCCCCGCCGTGCTGTTCACCTGCTACGGCCTGCTGGGCTTCGTGGCGACGCTGGTGACGCGCGAGACATGGGGCGAGGCGGAGCGCCGGGAGACCGACCGGGCCGTGACGGCGTCCACCGAACCCGCGCTCAAGGCCGCCCACTGAGACCTCAAGACCGCTCACCGAGAGAAGAAAAGAGGATGTCCGCGATGACCACTCAGGCCACCCCCGTGACGGGGGTGTCGCCCGCCGAGCGGGTGCGCGCTTTGAAGGAATCCGCCTACCGCATCCGTATGCACGCGCTGGACATGGGGGAGACCCAAGGGCAGGGCTACATCGGACAGGCCCTGGGCGTGGCCGACGTCCTGGCCGTCGTCTACCAGGACGTCCTCAACCACCGTCCCCACGATCCGGAGTGGCCGCGGCGTGACAGGTTCCTGCTGTCGATCGGGCACTACGCGATCGCGCTGTACGCGGCGCTCGCCGAGGCGGGCGTGCTGGACGCCGGCGAACTCGCCACCTACGGAAGTGACGACTCGCGTCTGCCCATGTCGGGCATGGCCTCGTACACCCCCGGCATGGAGATCTCCGGTGGCTCCTTGGGACACGGTCTGGGCGTAGCCACCGGCATGGCCCTCGGCCTGCGCCACCAGGGCAGCGACGCCCGCGTGTACAACCTGCTCTCCGACGGCGAACTCGACGAGGGCTCCACCTGGGAGGCCGCGCTGGCCTGCGCCCATCACGGGCTGGACAACGTCACCGCCATCGTCGACGTCAACGCCCTTCAGGCGGACGGCCCGACCACGGGCGTCCTGCGCACCGAGCCGGTCACGGCCAAGTGGGAGGCGTTCGGCTGGCATGCCATCCGCGTGGACGGCAACGACATCGACGCGCTCCTCGCGGCCTTCGACAGCCTGCGCGAACACCGCGGATCACCTGCTGCGCTCATCTGCGACACCAGGATCGGGTGCGGTGTGCCGATGCTGGAGACCCGGGAAAAGGCGCACTTCATGCGGGTGGAGGAACACGAATGGCAGGCCGCCCGCGATCAGTTGACCCAGCGTCACCGGGGCGGCGCCGACTCCGACCGCGCAACCACCCACGGAGAGGGACTCGCTCGATGAACAACCCCGCGCCGACTCACGCCGCACCCACGCCGGCCCAGGCCCCCAAGCGGAGGCTCAC
This sequence comes from Streptomyces sp. NPDC041200, assembly GCF_055591805.1. NCBI lineage: Bacteria > Bacillati > Actinomycetota > Actinomycetes > Kitasatosporales > Streptomycetaceae > Streptomyces > Streptomyces sp. NPDC041200. The sequence goes on from NZ_JBVIZF010000018.1 coordinate 107,116, forward strand.
CACCTCCGCGATGATCGCCTCCATCGCCGAAGAGGGACAGCGCACCACCAAGGCACCCTTCGGGCACGCGCTGGCACAGCTCGCCGAGGAACGCCCCGACGTGGTCGGACTCTCGGCGGACCTGGCGAAGTACACCGACATGCACATCTTCCGCGAGGCCCACCCCGACCGCTTCTTCCAGATGGGCATGGCGGAACAGGTGATGCTGGGCGCGGCAGCGGGGCTGGCCGAGGTGGGCCTGACCCCGTTCGCCTCCACCTACTCCGTCTTCGCCACCCGCCGCGCCTACGACTTCCTGTGCCTGGACATCGCCGAGCCGCACCTCAACGTCAACGTCGTCGGCGCGCTCCCCGGACTGACCACCGGCTACGGGCCCAGCCACCAGGCGACCGAGGACCTGGCCATCCTGCGCGGCATGCCCGGCCTGACGATCGTCGACCCCGCGGACTCCGTCGACATCGCACAGGCCGTCCCGGCACTGGCCGCCCACCCCGGCCCCACCTACACACGACTGCTGCGCGGGGCGGTGCCCACCGTCCTGGACGAGTACGACTACCGGTTCGAACTCGGCAAGGCGGCGCAGCTGCGTGGCGGCCGTGACGTGCTGTTCATCTCGACCGGTCTGATGACGGTACGGGCCCTGAAGGCGGCGGCGGAACTCGAAGCCGACCATGTCGACGTCGCCGTTCTGCACGTGCCGACGATCAAGCCGTTCGACCGCGAGACGGTGCTGCGGGAGGCCGGCACGGGGCGCCTCGTGGTGACCCTTGAGAACCACAGTGTCGTCGGAGGCCTCGCCGAGTCCGTGGCTTCCAGCCTGGCCTTCGCCCAGCAGACGGCCCGCATCGTCCCGATCGGACTGCCCGACGAGTTCCTCGCCGCGGGCGCACTGCCCACCCTCCACGACCGCTACGGCCTCTCCGTCGCGGCGATCAAGGAACGCGTCCGCCGCGAACTCTGACCCGCGCGGGGCATCCGCGCTCACTCCCTTCTCCACTCCCCATTCCACCCCTCAGGAGCACCGCATGGCCAGCGATCACACCCCCCGCACCGCCGTCGTCACCGGGGCGGGCTCACGTCGCGGCATCGGACGCGCCACCGCGCACGCGCTGGCCGCCGCCGGCTACCACATCGCCGTCCTCGACCTGGACAAGGAGGCCGCCGAGGACACCGCCCGGGAGGCCGCCGCCCGGCACGGCGTACAGGCGTTGGGCCTGGTGGCGGACATCACCGACGCCGACGCGGTGGAAGCGGCGATCACGCAGACCGAGGCGGTACTCCCGCCGATCGGTGCCCTCGTCAACAACGCGGGCATCACCTCGCCGACCCGTTTCCTCGATGTCACGCCCACCGAGTGGGACAAGATCTTCGAGGTGAACGTCCGCGGCAGCTACCTGGTCACCCACCGGGTGGCCGCGGGTATGGCCGAGCGTGGGTTCGGCCGCATCGTCTTCCTTTCCTCTGTCTCGGCCGAGCGCGGCGGCGGCGTCTTCGGGGGAGTGGCCTACTCGGCCGCCAAGGCCGCCCTGCTCGGCTTCGCCAAGGCGCTTGCCCGCGAACTCGGGCCCACCGGGGTCACCGTCAACTCTGTCGCCCCCGGTCTGATCGACACCGACATCACCCAGGGCAAGCTGGACGAGGACCGCAAGGCAGCCATGATCGCGGACATCCCCGTGCGCCGTACCGGCAGCGTCGACGACGTGGCCGACGTCATCGCCTTCCTGTCCCGGCCCGAATCCGGCTACCTCACTGGCGTCACCTACGACGTCAACGGCGGATCCCACCTGCACTGAGAGGAGACTTCGGGGCCGTTCGCTCACCTCTGGGACCCGAGCCCGGGGGCGAGCGGACCCAGGACCTCTCCGGCGGAAGCGCTCCGCGCCATTCTCGCCCGGGGCCCGTGGTCCCCTGGTGGCGGTCCTGAGCGATGGCCCAGGTCACTGCCCAGCAGGATCCGCAGCGGCTCACCGTCGACGAAATCGCGCGCCGCGCCCGCATCGGCAAGGGCACCGACCACCTGCACGGGAAGACGAAGAGTGTTCGCCGCGCTGCCGCTGCCTGAGTTCCAGGGCATGCTCGGTGTCATCGCCTCCGAGGCCGAGCAAGACCCGGCGGCGCTCGTCCGCACTCCACGTGGGATCGCCGTCCCCGCAGGCCCCTCCACGGAACAGCGGGCGGGCCTGCTCGGTCGGGTGATCAAAGGGCTGTCGAGCCTTCCGCCGCACCAATGGAGGCGTCCATGCGCGCAGCCCGGAAAGATGTTGTCTCCGTATTGGCCGATGCCCGGAGCGGGCCGACCCGACTCCCGCCCCTCGCCCTGACCTGGCTGAGTGCGCCCCGGCGTGAACACGGCACCTCAGGTCGTGGTGGTCAGGCGGTCTCGCGAGTGCCTTCGCGTTCGATGCCCAGCTGCTCGATCGCCGAGGCCATGTGCGTGTGCAGGATCTCCCGGGCCGCCGCGGCGTCTCCGCGGGCGATCGCGTCGGCGATGGGCTCGTGGGCTGTTGCGGACATGGCCACGTCGCGGCGTTCACTGGCGGCGCTCATGATCACCACGCGCATCGGCCCCTCGAGCTGCCGCCAGGTCTTGAGGAGTACCGAGTTACCGGAAAGCTCGCACAACAGGAGGTGGAAGCCGAGATCGGCCTCGACCTTCGAGGCCAGATCCGCGCCTGACGCGAAGGCCTCCTTGAGTATTTCCAGGGCCTTGCGCAGGGCCTCGGCCGCGTCCTGCCTGCGCGGTGACGCGATGATCTGTGCCACCGCGAGTCCTTCCAGCGCTTCCCGGACCTGGAAGAGTTCCCGGACCTCGGTCGAGGTCAGCCGGGACACGCGCAACATGCCACGTGCTCCCGCGGTGACGAGGCCTTCCTGCTGGAGGTGGCGCAGGGCTTCGCGTACCGTGCCGCGGCTCACCGACAGGTGCTCGGCGATCTCTACTTCTCCGAGGTGGTCGCCGGGCTTGTACTGGCCGGTGGTGATGGCCGTCCGCAGCGCCACGAGCGCACGCTCCCGGAGGGTCGTCGAGCGGGTGAGACTGGCAAGCGCCTGACCAGACACGGCTTAACCCTCCTTCAAGTCCTCGCGTGATCATAGTAGCCGGAAATGGTGTCATCTGTTGACGGTCGGCAGGGAGCGGTATCGGCGCGAAGCTTCGCGCTGGGGGTCAAGGGGTCGCAGGTTCAAATCCTGTCGTCCCGACCAGCGTTTTCGCAGGTCGGAGGCCGTTTCCTCGAAGTGAGGGAACGACCTTCCTGACGTTTTGTCGGCTTGTGGTCGCAAGGTGGTCGCATGCGCCCGAGCGTTTCGGGGCCGGGCTGCTGCAACTCGTGGCTCCTTTGGGCCGCCTGATGATGGTCACCTGGTTGTGCCGTTTCGGGATGTGGTCGCAGGGTGGTCGCGGTGCCGGTATTGGCTGTGGGGGAGTGGTCGGCCGGGCGGCCTGGGTGAGGGTTTTGTCGATGGCGTCAACGGCTTCGCGTGCTGCTTGCGCGGTGAGGTGGCTGTAGATGTTCGCAGTGGTGGACGGGGTCGAATGCCGCAGGGTTTTCGAGACCACGGTCAGCGGGACGCCGGCGATGATCGAGATGGTGGCCGCGAGGTGGCGGAGGTCGTGAAGTGTCGTGCGGGGGACGTGGGCGTCTCGGCACAGTAGGTGGAAGCGGTTGAGTGCGTATTGCGGGTGGAGCGGCCTGCCGTCGGGGCGGTGGAAGACGAAGTAGCCCCGAAGTCCCTGTGTCGCCGAGGAGCACTTCTCCCGGGCGCGGTGGCGGAGCGCATGGTGATCGCTTCCAAAAGTTGCACATTGAACCGCTACGCCCATTGTCGCGCACGGCCCGGGCGATTCTGCGACCGCATGCGACCACAACGGCATCTGTAGCCTTCTTGACCTGCGGCGATCCCTTGGTCGGGCGACAAGTGCGGAGCAGCGGTCGTCGGTGTTCCGATGGCCGAAGGTTGTGTTGCCTCATAAATAGAGTGCCAAGCGACTCATGAGTGTCAGACCCTGTCCGCGTGCTCAAGGGCGCGGTCGGTGACCTCGCGTCGGCGTGATCCGATGCTCGCCAGCCGCGGCAGCGCTGCCAGTGCTGTCGGGCAAGGCACGCTGCCTCCTCGGCTTGACGCCAGAGTTCTCGTGGTCGGTCCGCTGACGGCACAACTGCTCGCCCGTGAAGCGGCTGCCTTCTGGGCCCCACTGGTGACGACACTGCACTGTCACCTGGCCAGGCTCCTCGCCGCCAAGGACAGCTCGCAGACCCCGTCGCGCGGGGTGTCCGAAGGAGAGCCCCACCGCACGACGGGATCGGAAGGTTCACCCCGCCGAGGAGGTGAGCATGCCGCTCACCCACAGCCAGTCGCTGTCACCGTGGGCGGCAGTCATGAAGCGTGGAGGCACGCTGCTCGTACGCCCCCGGCGGCAGTGAGCAGGGCCCCGAGCAGGCATTCACTCCGGGCTCGGGGCCCGACCCGACGCCGACGGTTCAGGCCGAGTCCCACGGCGAGGTCGGTCGTCTGTACGTTGAGAACGAGTAGCCGGGGGCGCTGAGGAGCCTACCGGCGTACGCGTCGCGGTCGTCGGGCGCCGGGCCAGGATACAGGGCGGCACAGTGCGCGCACGGCGTCGCCGAGGAGGATGTGGGCTTCGCGCTCGGGTTGGACCTGCCGCTGGCCGTCGATGTTGGGCTGGGCGTGCAGGGTGCCGAGGTAGCGGGAGTTCTGGTACCCAGGTGGGACGATCGGTGTCCGATGGACCGTACGGAGTGGACGGGGTGTCCACGGTGTGGCTCAACTGGTACGTCAGTTGCCGGGGCTCGGGGTCATGCTGCGGCGCCGGCGCCGGCCTCGCCTTTGCTGTCGGCCTGCTCGGGGGTTTCGGGGGCGAGACGTCGAGTCGGCCCGGCAGGAGCGGCGTGCTCAGCTGGATGAGGCGGAGAGACAGGTGGCCCGTGCGGAGCGCGAGGGTGCGCCCCGGCCGCCGACGGAGGACGGCTGGGCCGCCCCGCGGGGCGGCCGGGACGGTGGCCGCGGACGACGTCGGAAGAGAGCCCGCCGTACAGTTGCTCGTATGGTGGACGCGGATGTGTCGACCTCGGCCGGGGCCGCCGAACAGCTGCTCGAGGAGCTGGTCAGCGCCACCCAGCAAGCCTCCCCTGCGGAGTTCCCGGAGGTCCTGAACCGCTATGCCGGGGCCATGGGCCTGGGCCGTGCCGTCGTCCATCTGATCGATCTCCAGCAGAGGCTGCTGCTGCCGCTGGCCGAGGACGAGACGGAACTCCCGGTAGACGCCTCCCTCGCAGGATGGGCGTACCGCACGGACTCCCTGCGGGTGGAGGAGGACGGTTCGGGCGGGCTGGTCGTATGGCTGCCGCTGGCCAACGGGGCCGAGCGGCTGGGAGTCCTGCGACTGCGGATGGAGTCCCTGGACGGGCTGCGGCTGTGGCGCTCGCGGGCGCTGGCCTCGCTCCTCGGCTTGGTGATCACCTCCAAGCGCACCTACATCGACACGTTCGCGCAGCGCACCCGGACCCGGCCCATGCAGCTGTCCACGGAGATGGTGCGGGCCTTTCTGCCACCACGTTCGATCGGCACCGGCCGGGTGATCTCCACCGCGGTCCTGGAGCCCGCGTACGAGCTGGGAGGCGATGCCTTCGACCATTCGTTCACCGAGGACGTGCTGCACGCCACGATCCTCGACGCCATGGGCCACGATCTGGCGTCCGGCCTCGCCACCTCCGTGGCAATGGCGGGGTCACGCAATGCCCGGCGCACGGGCGCCGACCTGGCCTCGCTCGTCGGTGCCGTGGACTCGGCGCTGTCGACCTGGCTCCCAGATCAGTTCTGCACCGGCATCTTCACCCAGTTGCACATGCCCACGGGGGTGCTGCGCTGGTCCAACTGCGGCCACCCGTCCCCTTTGCTCATCCGCCGCCACCGGCTGCTGGAGAAGGAACTGGAGCGGCCTTCCGAGCCTCCGCTGGGGATGCCCGCCGGCCTGGCCGCCAGTCCCCGGCAGATACACGAGGCGGCCCTGGAACCCGGTGACCGGATTCTGTTGTACACCGACGGTGTCGTGGAATCGCGCAACGAGGGAGGCGAACAATTCGGCCTGGACCGCTTCACCGACTACATCATCCGGTCGACGGCCGCCGGGCAGAACGCCACGGAGGTGCTCCGCCTGCTTATTCATGCCATCCTCGACCACCGGCGCGACGAACTCAGCGACGACGCCACGATTCTGATGATCGAATGGCGACCGCCGGGACCGTAAGACGATGTCATCCGTGGTGAACGAGGCTCTCGACACGGTGTACCTGGCCACGGCCACGATGGATTCGCGCGGCGTCGTGACCGGGTGGAGCGAGGGCGCTCAGCAGCTGCTCGGCTACCGGCCCGAGGAGATCGTGGGGCGAGCGGTGACCGAGCTGTGGGCCGGGGAGACCGCCGCCGAGGCGGTCGGGCGCTGCCTGGCCGGCCGGTCGAGGTGGAGCGGACGGGTGGCGCTGTGCCACCGTGACGGCCATCGCGTGGAGGCGGGGGCACTGGCGCACCGCGTGGTGGCGGACGGCGGTGCCACCGGGTGGCTCCTGGTGTCCGCCGTCGCGCGGGAACCGCGTTCGCCCGAGGCCGACGCGGCTGTGGGGGTGTTCGCCCAGGCCCCGTGCGTGCTCGCGGTCTTCGACATGGACCTGCGGCTGGTGCGGGCGAACGCCGAAATGGAGGCGGCGGCCACCCTCACCGAGGATCGGATGCGCGGTATGCGCCTGGTCGAGCTCCTGTCGCACCCGGAGAGCGAGAAGATCGAGGAGGGCATGCGTCGCGTGCTGGAAAGCGGAGAACGGCAGGTCCTGGAGGCTTATCTGCGGGTGCCGGGGGAGAGCCGCGAGCACGCCTGGACGATCTCGCTCGCGCCGCTCAAGGACCGGACGGGCCGCGTGTACGGCGTGTGTTTCGCCGCGTACGACACGACCCGTCGGCACCAGGCCCAGGAGCGGTTGCTGCTGCTGAACGAGGCGGGGAAGCGCATCAGCTCCACCCTGGACATCGCGCATGTCGCCCATGAACTGGCCGACGTGGCCGTCCCCCGGGTCGCCGATTTCGTCGGCGTAGACCTGCTCACCTTTCTCGACCGGGGTGAGGAACCCCCCTCGGGCCCGCTGTCCGGTCCCATCACCATGTGCCGCGCCGCCCATCGCTCCGTCCTCCCCGGAACCCCGGAGGCCGTGGTCGACGTGGGCGAAGTGGACACCCACCCGGAGTCCTCACCGTCGGGCGAATGCCTGGCCGAGGGCCGGGCCATCCTCTACCAGGTGACCGACGAGCTCATGGTCCGGTGGGACGCCCTCGACCCGGTACGGGCCGCCCGGATCCGGGAGTACGGGATCCACTCGGAGCTGGTGGTGCCTATGCGCGCCCGCGGTGTCACCCTTGGCGTGGTGTTCTTCGCGCGCCACCGGACGCCCGTGCCCTTCGACGAGGACGACCTGCTGCTTGCCGAGGAGATCACAGCCCGAGCGGCCGTATGCGTGGACAACGCACGCCGCTACAAGCGCGAGCGCATGACGGCCAGGGCTCTGCGGCGCAATCTGCTGCCGCGGCGCCTGCCCGACCTGGCCGCGATGGAGGTCACCTCGCGCTATCTGCCCTCGGAACCCTGGGCCGGCGTGGGCGGCGACTGGTTCGACGTGATCCCGCTCTCTGGCGCTCGCGCCGCCTTGGTGGTCGGCGATACCGTGGGCCGCGGCGTCCAGGCGTCCGCCAGCATGGGGCGGCTGCGCAGCGCCATCCGCACCCTGGCCGATATCGATCTGCCGCCCGGCGAGCTGATCACCCACCTCGACGATCTCGTGACCCGGCTGGCGGCCGAGGACGATCCCGAATCCCCCGAACCCCCCGGCGCCACCGGCGCCACCTGCCTGTACGCGGTCTACGACCCGGTCTCCCGCCACTGCACGCTCGCCAGCGCCGGCCACCCCCCGCCCATCGTGGTCACCCCGGACAGCACCGCCGACATCCTCGACGTCCCCAACGGCCCGCCCCTCGGCCTCGGCACCCTGCCCTTCGAGGCGGTCGAGACCGAACTGTCCGAGGGCAGTGTCCTCGCCCTCTACACCGACGGTCTGGTCCACGGCCGCGACCGCGCGATCGACGAGGGACTGGGGGCGTTGTGCGAGGCCCTGGCCCAGCCGGGCCCGTCCCTGGACGCCCTCGGTGACACCGTCCTGCGGACTCTGCTCCCCGCCCGCCCCGAAGACGACGTCGCCCTGCTCCTCGCCCGCACCCGGGCCCTAGGCCCCGACCGGGTCGCCACCTGGGAGATCCCTCCGGAACCCGCCGTCGTCTCCCGGATCCGGCGGGAGGTCACCGCCCAACTGATGGACTGGGGACTGGAGAAGCTGGTCTTCACCACCGAGCTGGTCGTCAGCGAACTGGTCACCAATGCGATCCACTACGGTCACCCTCCCATCCGGCTGCGCCTGATCCGCGACCGCGCGCTCATTTGCGAGGTCCGCGACGCCAGCAGCACGGCACCGCATCTGCGCCGGGCCCGCGCGCTCGACGAGGGTGGCCGCGGCCTCTTCCTGGTGGCCCAACTCGCCCAGCGCTGGGGCACTCGCCTGGAGGTCCATGGCAAGACCATCTGGGCCGAGCAGGATCTCTCCGACGACTGAGCGGGGGCCGGGGGCTCCGCCTCAACCCGCCGCCAGCGCACCGCGGCCGCACGGACATGACGGTCGCGCCACCGTCCATCCGCCGTCACTCGCGGCCTTGGGCCGGATGACGGCAGTAGGCGCATGCGTGTGGTGGTGAGACGAGGAGCGGTCATGAAAGCGGCTGTATACGAACGACCACGGAACGTCGTGGTCGGTCGGCTCGGCGGTCAACGCTCAAGGTCGGCATGTATGTGGTGCTGTCGTTCATCGCGCGCCGCCGTCCTGGTTTCCTGAGGCCCACGATGCCGGGGCGCGTCCCGGCCGCGCGGGACGGTCATCCCTGCCCGGGCCAGCCTGGGAGGCGGCGGGTCGGTCTGCCCGGGTGTGGGTCGCCCGGATCGCGCCCGTTCGTACCTGTCCTCGGTGGCGGACTGGCGGCACCGGAATTTGGCCCCACAGGCGCAGGCGTTCATTGCCCCGCTTTGCCACTCTTGCGGCGTAGATCCCGTAAGTCCTGCCCCGTCGCCCGACCGGACACCGGGGCGAAGATCGTGGCCGCCTCGGAAGGAGTTGCCATGGCCAAGGCAGTCGGTATCGACCTGGGCACGACCAACTCGGTCATCGCCGCGTGGGAAGGCGGTGAAGCCTCGGTCGTCCCCAATGCCGAAGGCAGCCGCACCACCCCGTCCGTCGTGGCGTTCACCGACACCGGTGAGCGGCTGGTAGGTCAGCTGGCCCGGCGCCAGGCGATCCTCAACCCCAAGGGAACCATCTACTCGGCCAAGCGCTTCATCGGCCGAAAGTTCGACGAGGTGTCGGACGAGGCCAAGGCGGTCGCCTATGACGTCGTCGAGGGCGAGCACGGCCTCGCGCGCTTCAAGGTGCGCGACAAGCTGCACTCGCCGGAGGAGATCAGCGCCCTGGTGCTGCGCAAGCTCGCCGACGACGCCGGGAAGCAGATGGGCGAGCGGGTGACCGAGGCGGTCATCACGGTGCCCGCGTACTTCAACGACGCCCAGCGCAGCGCCACCAAGGACGCCGGTGAGATCGCGGGTCTGGAGGTGCTGCGGATCATCAACGAGCCGACCGCGGCGGCCCTCGCCTACGGCATGGACAAGAAGGAGCACGAGACGGTGCTCGTCTTCGACCTCGGCGGCGGCACCTTCGACGTGTCCGTCCTGGACGTCGGGGACGGCGTGGTGGAGGTGCGCTCCACTGCGGGCGACAGCCATCTCGGCGGCGACGACCTCGACCGCCGCCTGGTCGACTATCTTGCCGACAAGTTCCAGCAGGACACCGGTATCGATCTGCGCCAGGACCCGCAGGCGCTGCAGCGGCTCTTCGAGGCGGCGGAGAAGGCCAAGGTGGAGCTGAGCTCGGTGACCCAGACGCAGGCCAATCTGCCGTTCATCACCGCCGATGCCTCCGGGCCCAAGCACCTGACCGAAACGATCATGCGGTCCACGTTCGAGCAGATCACCTCCGACCTGGTGGAGCGCTGCCTCGGCCCGGTCCAGCAGGCCATGGGGGACGCCAAGGTCAGCGAGAACGATATCGACGAGGTCATCCTCGTCGGTGGCTCCACCCGGATGCCGGCCGTCCAGACGCTGGTGCGCCGGCTGACCGGCGGCAAGGAGCCCAATATGAGCGTGAACCCCGACGAGGTCGTGGCGTTGGGCGCCGCGATCCAGGCCGGGGTGCTCAAGGGTGAGGTCAAGGATGTGCTGCTGCTGGACGTCACCCCGCTCTCACTGGGCGTCGAGACCCGCGGTGGCGTGATGACGAAGATCATCGACCGGAACACCACCATTCCGGTGCGCCGCACCGAGACCTTCTCCACGGCCGAGGACAACCAGCAGGCCGTCGACATCGTGATCCTCCAGGGCGAGCGCGAGCGGGCCGCCGACAACCGGGTGCTCGGCCGTTTCCAGCTGACCGGTATCCGCCCGGCGTCGCGTGGCGAACCGCAGGTCGAGGTCACCTTCGACATCGACGCCAACGGCATCCTCAACGTCACCGCCCGCGACCGGGACACCGGCAAGGAGCAGTCCGTCCTGATCAGCGAGACCGGAAACCTCGACCGCGGCGAGGTCGAGCGCATGGTCCAGGAAGCCGAGCGCAACCGCGGCGAGGACCAGGCGCTGCGCGAGGCCGTGGACGCGCGCAACGAACTGGACGCCGTCGCCTACCAGGTCGAGAAGCGGTTGCAGGAACTGGGTGACGCCGCGCCCTCGCACGAGAAGTCGCGTGCCGAGATGCTGGTGACCGAGGCCCGCCAGGCCGTCAAGGACGAGGCCGGCGTGAACGAGGTCAGGCCGCGGATCTCCGAGCTCCAGCAGGTCTACGCCGGGCTGCAGGCCCACGGCGCGGAGGCCGCCGCGGGCGCGGGCGCGGCAGGCGGCGAGGCCGGCGGACCGCGGGGCGCCGGGCCGGGGCAAGCCGGTGAGGGCGTCGACGAAGACGTGATCGACGCCGAGTTCGACAAGGGCTGAGGCGGCGAACGTGTCCAGCCAACCCCAGGAGCGCGAACCGGTGCCGGAGGGCGCCGCACCGGAGCCCGGGCAGGATCTGCCCACTCCCGAGCGGGAGCAGGCGCAGCCGCCCCAGGAGCCCGGCCCGGACGCGGCCGGGGGGCCCGCCCCGCCCACCGGCGAACGGGCCGAGCACGAGGCGGCCCTGGCGGAGCTCGAGGACAAGTGGAAGCGGGCCCTGGCCGATCTGGACAATCTGCGCAAGCGCCACACCAGGGAGCTGGAGCGGGAGCGGGCCACCGAGCGGGCCCGCACCGCCTCGGCGCTGCTGCCCGTCATCGACAACCTCGAACTCGCCCTCTCCCACGCCGGATCCGACCCCGACGCGATCGTGGAGGGCATCAAGGCCGTGCGCGACCAGGCCGTGGACACCCTCGCCCGGCTCGGCTACGAGCGGGAGGCCGAGACCGGCGTGCCGTTCGACCCGGCCCGGCACGAGGTGGTGGGCGTGATCGAGGACGCCGACGCGGAACCGGGGACGGTGGTCCAGGTGCTGCGCCCCGGCTACGGGAAGGCCGACAAACAGCTGAGGCCGGTAGCCGTCGCCGTCGCCAAACGGGAGTGACCGGCCATGGCACGGGACTTCTACGACGTACTCGGGGTTTCCCGGGGCGCGAGCCAGGACGAGATCCAGCAGGCGTTCCGCAAGCTGGCCCGCAAATACCACCCGGATGTGAACAAGGACCCCCGGGCCGAGGAGCGCTTCAAGGAGCTCAACGAGGCGTACGCCGCGCTCTCCGACCCGAAGGCCCGTGCCCGCTATGACCGGTTCGGCGAGGACTACCGCAAGATTCCCGAGGACTGGGAGGAGCGGGTCGGGGCCGGTGTCGGCGGCGGAGGCGGCGGATTCCGTGGCTGGACGACCTCGGGGGACGGGGACCGGGTCCGGTTCGTCCGTGGCTTCGGCGACGACGTCGGGGGCGGCGGAGTCGACTTCGAGGACCTGTTCGGCTCCTTCTTCGGCGGCGGCACGGGGGGCCGGGGCGGAGGCCGCGTGGACATCCCCGGCGCCGACCAGGAGGCCGAACTGCCGCTCACCGTCGAGGACGCGTACCGCGGCGGCCGCCGCACCGTCACCCTGGCCGGACCCACGGGCCGGCGCACCTTCGAGGCCGATGTCCCGCCCGGCGTCGTGGACGGCCAGCGCATCCGGCTGGCCGGACAGGGCGGCCACGGCACTGGCGACGCCCCGGCGGGCGACCTGTATCTGCGGGTACGGATCCAGCCGCACCCGCGGTTCCGGCTGGACGGCCGTAACGTCCATGTCCACCTCCCGGTGGCTCCCTGGGAGGCCGCGCTCGGCGCGACCGTCCCCGTGCCCACCCCCGGCGGCACTGCCAAGGTGACGGTTCCCCCCGGCACCTCCAGCGGCCGCAAGCTGCGACTGCGCGGCGAGGGCATGCCCAACCCCGGCGGTCCGAGCGGCCACCTCTACGCCGAGATCCGCATCATGGTGCCGCCCGAACTCACCCACCGCGAGCGGGAGCTGTTCGAAGCGCTCGCCGCCACCTCCTCCTTCGATCCCAGGAGTGAGCGATGAGCACGCACGCGACCACGACGCGGACGGACACGAGGTACGCGCCCGTCCCGTCCATCCACTACGACCTGGTGCCCGCCCGCAGGCTTTCCTTGGAAACCGTGGCCCGTCGCACGGGGCTCCATCCCGACCTGGTGGCGAGGTTCGTCGCCCTCGGCCTCGTCGACGCCGAGCGTGATCACGCGGGGCGACTGGTGTTCGCTCCTTCCGCCCCGGCGGTGCTGGGCCGCATCGAGCGCCTGCACGCCGGAATGTGCCTGAACTACGCCTCCATCGGTCTGGTACTCGATCTGCTCGACCGCATTGACCGGCTCGAAGACGCACTGCGCCGCAGCGGCGCGAGGAGTGATCAACCGCCATGGACATGAACCGTCTCACCGAGAAGTCCCAGGAAGCCCTCCAGAACGCCCAGACCACTGCGATGCGGTTCGGGCACACCGAAGTCGACGGCGAGCACCTGCTGTTCGCACTCCTCGACCAGCCGGAGGGCCTGATCCCGCGACTGGTCACCCAGGTGGGCGCCGATCCCGAGGCGATGCGCTCGATGCTGGAGGCCGAGCTGGCACGCAAGCCCAAGGTCACCGGCCCCGGTGCCGCCCCCGGACAGGTCTTCATCACCCAGCGCCTGTCCCAGTTGCTGGACACCGCCGAGCAGGAGGCCAAGCGGCTCAAGGACGAGTACGTTTCGGTCGAACACCTCGTCCTCGCGTTCACTGACGAGGGGGCCGGCACCGCGGCCGGACGCGTGCTCAAGGAGCACGGCATCACCAAGGACGCGTTCCTCCACGCCCTCACGCAGGTCCGTGGCAGCCAGCGGGTCACCTCCGCCAACCCGGAAGTGGCGTACGAGGCGCTGGAGAAGTACGGCCGCGACCTGGTCCTGGAGGCCCGCTCCGGCAAGCTGGACCCGGTCATCGGCCGGGACGCCGAGATCCGCCGGGTGACCCAGATCCTCAGCCGCAAGTCGAAGAACAACCCGGTGCTCATCGGCGACCCCGGCGTCGGCAAGACCGCCATCGTCGAGGGCCTGGCGCAGCGCATCGTACGCGGTGATGTGCCCGAAGGGCTGCGCGACAAGACCGTGTTCGCCCTCGACATGGGCTCCCTGGTCGCCGGCGCCAAGTACCGCGGCGAGTTCGAGGAACGGCTCAAGGCCGTACTGGCCGAGGTCAAGGCCGCCCAGGGCAGGATCCTGCTCTTCATCGACGAGCTGCACACCGTGGTCGGCGCCGGGGCGGCCGAGGGCGCCATGGACGCGGGGAACATGCTCAAGCCGATGCTGGCCCGCGGCGAGCTGCACATGATCGGCGCGACCACCCTCGACGAGTACCGCAAGCACATCGAGAAGGACGCCGCGCTGGAGCGCCGCTTCCAGACGGTGATGGTGGACGAGCCCGGCGTGGAGGACACCATCTCCATCCTGCGGGGCCTGCGCGAGCGGCTGGAGGTCTTCCACGGCGTCAAGATCCAGGACACCGCCCTGGTCGCCGCCTCCACCATGAGCCACCGCTACATCAGCGACCGGTTCCTGCCCGACAAGGCAATCGACCTGGTCGACGAGGCCTGTGCCCGGCTGCGTACCGAGATCGACTCCATGCCCGCCGAGCTGGACGAGATCACCCGCCGGGTCACCCGGCTGGAGATCGAGGAGGCCGCGCTCTCCAAGGAGACCGACCCGGCCAGCCGGCAGCGGCTGGAGGAACTGCGCAAGGAACTCGCTGACCTGCGGGCCGAGGCCGATGCCAAGCGCGCCCAGTGGGAGGCCGAGCGGCAGTCCATCCGCCGGGTGCAGGAGCTGCGCAGGGAACTGGAGGAGGTGCGCCGCGAGGCCGAGGAGGCCGAACGCAACTACGACCTCAACCGCGCCGCCGAACTGCGCTACGGCAAGCTCCAGGAGCTGGAGCGCAAGCTGGCCGCCGAGGAGGAGCAACTGGCCGCCAAGCAGGGTGAGCACCGGCTGCTGCGCGAGGTCGTCACCGAGGACGAGATCAGCGACATCGTGTCCGCCTGGACCGGAATCCCGGTCTCCCGCCTCAAGGAGGGCGAACGGGAGAAGCTGCTGCGCCTGGACAAGATCCTGCAGGAGCGCGTCATCGGACAGGACGAGGCGGTCAAGGCCGTCTCCGACGCCATCATCCGCGCCCGCTCCGGCATCCGGGACCCGCGCCGGCCGATCGGCTCGTTCCTCTTCCTCGGCCCGACCGGCGTCGGAAAGACCGAGCTGGCCAAGGCGCTGGCCGCGGCCCTCTTCGACACCGAGGAGAACATGGTCCGCCTCGATATGAGCGAGTACCAGGAGCGGCACACCGTCAGCCGGCTGGTCGGTGCCCCACCGGGATACGTCGGCTACGAGGAAGGCGGTCAGCTCACCGAGGCGGTGCGGCGCAAACCGTACTCGGTCGTGCTCCTGGACGAGATCGAGAAGGCGCACACCGACGTCTTCAACACCCTGCTGCAGGTCCTCGACGACGGCAGGATCACCGACGCCCAGGGGCGCGTGGTGGACTTCCGCAACACCGTCATCATCATGACCTCCAACATCGGCTCCGTGCACCTGCTGGACGGCGTCACCTCCGAGGGCGAGCTCAAGCCGGACGCCCGGGGCCTGGTGATGAGCGAGCTGCGCGGGCACTTCCGCCCCGAGTTCCTCAACCGGATCGATGACATCGTGCTGTTCAAGCCGCTCGGCGAGCCCCAGATCGAGCGGATCGTGGAGCTGCAGTTCGACGAGTTGCGCAAGCGGCTGGCCGAGCGCCTGATCGCCGTCGAACTCACCCCGGAAGCCCGGAAGGTCATCGCCCACGAGGGCTACGACCCGGTCTACGGCGCCCGGCCGCTACGCCGCTTCATCTCCCACGAGGTCGAGACCCTCATCGGACGTGCCCTGCTGAAGGGCGACGTCCAGGAGGGCACCACCGTCAAGGTCGACGCCCAGCACGGCGAACTGGTGGTCACCTACGAACAGCCGTCGGGCGAGCACGCCGAGGAACGAGCCCGGCAGGAAGTCGGAGAGGCAGCGTGACCGGCCATGCCAAACCCGACGATGAAAGCCCGGACCCTCAAGTGCCCCACCTGCGGACGCGTGAACAAGATCCCCGCGGCGGCCGAGGGCGCCCCCCGGTGCGGCAACTGCAAGTCGCCGCTGCCGTGGATCGTGAACGCGGACGAGAACGACTTCGCCGAGGTCGCCGAGAACGCGACGCCCCTCGTCGTCGTGGATCTGTGGGCGACGTGGTGCGGGCCCTGCCGGATGGTCAGCCCCGCACTTGAGCGGGTCGCCACGGAGCTGGCGGGCAAGGTCAAACTCGTCAAGGTCGACATCGACAGCAATCCGCACCTCGCCCAGCGGTTCGAGGTGCAGGCCGTGCCGACCCTGCTCATCCTGGACAAGGGGGAGCCGGTCGCCCGCCGCGCGGGTGTCGCCCCGGCGGGCACCCTGCGCTCGTGGGTCGAGCAGGTGATGGCGGGCCGGCAGGACAGCAAGAGAGGGTGACGTCCATGGCCATCGAACCCGACCCGCACCTGTCCATGGTGCGCCCGGTCTCCCCGCGCAGCCCCGAGGGGTGCGAGGAGTGCCTGCGGCTGGGGTCCACATGGGTGCATCTGCGGCTCTGCCTGACCTGCGGCCACGTCGGTTGCTGCGACTCCTCACCACTCAAACACGCGCGCGCCCACGCCTACGCCGAGCAGCATCCCATCGTGGAGCCCATGGAGCCGGGTGAGAGCTGGCGCTGGTGCTACGCCCACGAGGCGCCGGCGTGATGGCAGGCGATGACCGGCCCCGCGACGCCGCTCCCGACGAGGCGGTGGCGTTCGAGACCCCGGACCTGTACGGCGCCTACCCCCGGCTGTCGCAAGCCCAGATCGCGTTCCTCGCCGAACACGGGGAGCGCTTTTGGACCGAGCCGGGCCAGGTGCTGGTCCGGGAGGGGGAGCGGTGTGCGGAGTTCCTGGTCATCCTCAGCGGCTCCATCGAGATCGTAGCGGCCCACGGCACCCCCGAGGAGCGGGTCCTGAGGGTGCACGGGCCGGGGCGCTTCCTCGGCGAGCTGGGGCTCCTCCAGGGACAGGTGGCCTTCTACACCGCCCGGGCCCGTGATCCCGGAGAAGTGCTGTCCCTTCCGATCGACTGGCTGCGGGTGCTGGTCGCCCGCGATCCGATCCTCGGCGACCTCATCCTCCGTGCCTATCTGGGCCGCCGCGCGCTGCTCGTCGGCGCCGGCGCGGGCTTCCGCATCATCGGCTCGCGCTACTCACCCGACACCCGGCGGCTGCGCGAGTTCGCGGCCCGCAACCGGCTGCCGCACCGCTGGATCGATCTGGAATCGGACGAGGAGGCCGAGGCTTTGCTGCGCCGCTTCTCCATCCCCCCGGAGGAGACACCGATCGTCATCTGGCGCGATCAGCGGGTGCTGCGCAACCCCAGCAACGCCGAACTGGCGCGGCTCATCGGTCTCTCCCCTCCGTCCGCCGAGGAGACCCGCAGCGATCTGATCATCATCGGCTCCGGACCCGCCGGGCTGGCGGCCGCCGTCTATGGCGCGTCCGAGGGATTGACCACGGCCCTCCTGGACGCGATCGCCACGGGCGGCCAGGCGAGCACGTCGTCCCTCATCGAGAACTACTTCGGCTTTCCGGCCGGGATCTCCGGTTCCGACCTCGCCGAACGGGGCGAGCTCCAGGCGCGCAAGTTCGGGGCCCAGGTGTGGGTTCCCGCGGAAGCGACTTCGCTCAAGCCCGAGGACGACGGCTACTACCGCGTCACCTTCGCCGACGGCATCGATGTGGTGAGCCATACCGTCGTGCTGGCAATGGGCGCTCGGTACCGCAGGCTCGAAGTGCCCGGCATCGAACGGGTGGAGGGGGCGAGCGTCTACTATGCGGCGACCGTGTACGAGGCGCAGCAGTGCAGGGCGGATCCCGTCGCGGTGGTCGGCGGAGGTAATTCCGCGGGCCAGGCCGTCCTCTTCCTCGCGCAGCGCGTCCCGCGCGTCCATCTACTGGTCCGGGGCCCGGACCTCGGCGCCAAGATGTCCCGTTACCTCGTCGACCAGATCGAGCGCCATCCACGGGTGCATGTGCTGCTGAACAGCGAGGTGCGCGAGGTGGAGGGCGACGATGTCCTGCGGGCGATCGTGGTGGAGAACAACCGCACGGGGGAGCGCCGCAAGCTGGTTGTACGCGCGATGTTCGTCTTCATCGGCACCCAGCCCCGCACGGCGTGGCTCGGCGACGTGGTCGCCTTGGACGACCGTGGCTTCGTGTTCACCGGCGCCCCGGCGCAGGCCCGCGCGAGTGGCACGGTCTGGGAGGGCCAGGGCCGTGCCTGTCTGGGGCTGGAGACCAGCCTGCCCGGGGTCTTCGCCGCGGGCGACGTGCGCAGCGGCTCGGTCAAGCGGGTGGCCTCCGCCGCCGGTGAAGGGGCGATGGCCATCCATCAGGTCCATGAGCACCTCGGTCACACCACCGTCGACGTCGCGCGCCACCCCGATGACACACAAGCTCCGTCCGGCCGGTTCGCCGAACCGGGCGATGGTCACGCAACAGATCCGCTACCCACCAACCGACACGACCGGAGGGATGGACGATGAATATGCCGGTTCGCCGACAGCGAGGCCAAGGAACGGCGGAGCGTCCCAGGGGATGGGCGCGCAATCCACTTCTGGAACTCGACGACCTCATCAACCAGATGGGCGGTCTGCTCGAATCCACGGTCGGAAGCGCGGCTCCCGCCGTGGCGGCGTGGACGCCGTCCGCCGATCTGACCGAAGCCGACGACGCCTATCACCTGGAACTCGAGCTTCCCGGCGTGGACCGCGAGGACGTCGACATCGAGATCAATGGTCAGGAGCTGGCCGTAACGGGGGAGATCAAGGAACGGGAGCGCAAAGGCATCATGCGGCACAGCAGTCGCCGTACCGGTCGCTTCGAGTACCGGTTGCTGCTTCCGAGCGAAGTGAACACCGAAGGCGTCACGGCGAGCATGTCCAGCGGCGTGCTCACGGTCACCGTCCCCAAGGCGGCGACCGCCAAGCCCCGTCACATCGAGATAACCGAGAGCAGCGAACGCCAAGGCGGCTGAGACCGCCGGGATCCGGCAACCAGCGCAGCAGGTCCACCATGTGGATGGCGTTCTCGAAGGTCGCGCGGTACTCACTGCCGCGACGTTTCTTCTGCGCGATACAGAAGGCGGCGCCGGCGTCCCCGAACTCGTCACGCGCGGCGACGTAGGACGGCGCGAACCTGCGGTTGAACCCCACCATCAGCACGCGGTCGCGCTCGTCGGCGAGGTCGGCGAGCCGCTCCGCGTCGCTGGTCGCGGTCGCGAGGGGTTTTTCGCAGAAGACGTCGACGCTCGCCTCCAACGCGCGGCTCACACCGGCGAAATGCTCCGACCTCGGGGTCAGGACGAACAGGGCGTCCAGGTCACGTTCGAGGGCCTGCTCGATCGTCGGGACCGCGGTGGAGAATCCCCATCGACGGACCAGTTCGGAGGGGTCCTCGCGCCGGGACACCAGGACGTCGAGGTCGACGTCGTCCCGCGCACCAGGGTGGGCAACTGCGCGATGTGCGCGATGTTCCCGGCGCCGACTACACCGACGCGCAGCGGGGTCCGGCTCATCGGGACACCTCCGCGGGCGTGAGGCCGGCGGCCTCGTCGAGGAGTGAACGCAGCACGCGGGCGGCCCGGGCGAAGCCCTCAGCCGGAGCCGGGAGATCCTGCGGGTGCCAGCGGTATTCGTACTCGAGGCTGAGGACGTCGTCGTATCCGTGCTGCTTGACCGCCCGAAGGATGTCGGACCAGGGCACGATGCCGTCGCCGACGACGCGCGAGCGCACGGCCCGCTCGTCCGCCTTCACCCGGGCCGTCCCGGAAGCGACGAAGGGGGCGTCCGGGTCGGTGAAGACGAGGTCCTTCACGTGGACGTGCCCGATCAGGTCGCCCTGCTCCCGCAGCGCCTCCGGCCA
This sequence comes from Streptomyces sp. NPDC041200, assembly GCF_055591805.1. Lineage (NCBI taxonomy): Bacteria > Bacillati > Actinomycetota > Actinomycetes > Kitasatosporales > Streptomycetaceae > Streptomyces > Streptomyces sp. NPDC041200. Next base: position 126,804 of record NZ_JBVIZF010000018.1, read on the forward strand.
TGCCTCGTCGTGCGTGAAGGTGAGGTTCGCCTGGTCGTAGAGCACGCGAACGGCAGGCGAGTCCACCTCACGTATCAGCCGAGCGGTCTCCTTGGCCGACTGCGTCATGGTTCCGAAGTGGTTCTCCACGCACAGGCGCACTCCGGCGTCGGCGGCGAGCGGCGCCAGCTCCGAAAGGCTCGCGCGTAGGCGCTCCCAGTGTCCGGCGTGGTCGGTTCGATCGGCTCCCCAGGAACCCGCGTACACGCGGATCCGGGTCGCTCCCACGCGATGAGCGCACTCCACCGTCGCCCGCAGCTCGTCGAGGGCGGCCCGGCGCTGCGCCGGGTCCTCATGGTTGAGCCCCGTGGTGTACGGAGCGAGCCCCACCACCGGTACGCCGAGATCGTCCGCCACGCGGGCCGCCTCGGCCGCTGCCGCGTCGTCCCCGACCGGCAGTCCGCTGCGGTAGTCGTTCTGGTAAATGACCTCCGCTCCCTCCAGACCGGCGGCGGCGAAGAGCTCCAGCGCCTCGGGGAGGGTCTGTTCCGGCGTGCCGAGGGTGTGGCCAATGATCCGCACTACACGTCCTTTCCAGTTCGGGAGGGTCGGCCCAGTCGGCGGGACCGACCAACGGTGGCGGGTGGTGGACGCGGGACCGGTCGACCAGTTCGATCAACAGGCCCCAGGGCGCCCGGAGATAGGTCCACCGGTTGCCCGCGACGAGGGGGCTGTCGGGGCCGACCTCCTTGGTTGCGCCCAGAACGCTGGCGCCGTGCGACCGGAGATGCTCGACGGCCGCGTCGACGTCCGCCACGCTGAAGCACAGGTGGTGGCCGCCGGGATCGCAGTGGCGCGGGTAGTCGCGCCGCTGGTCCGTGCTCCACCACTGGAACAGCTCCACGTTGAGGTTGGGCGGCATGCGCAACATGGCGAGTTCCAGGCGCGCGTCGGCCGGGACCTCGAAATGTTCGGGCATGAAGTGGGCGTCGGGCCCGCGCGTCGAGCGGTAGAGCTCCTCGGCGCCCAGGGCGTTGGCGAAGAAGGCGACCGCTTCGCCGAGGTCGGGCACCGTGAAGGCGACATGGTCGACGTGTTGAAACCCTGCGGGCAGGCTCATCGGGGCACCTCCGCGGTCGACTCACGGATCAGCAGATCGGGGGCGAGGACGACATGTCCCGTCTCTCCGTCCTTGAGGAGTTTCTCGGCGAGGTCGATGGCGATCACTCCCATGTCGGCGATGGGCTGGCGGACGGTGGTCAGTCGCGGGTTGAACCGGGCGCCGAACTCCAGGCCGTCGAAGCCCATCACCGACACCTCGTCCGGGACGGACACACCTCGCACACCAAGAGCGGAGATGAGGGCGAAGGCGACCATGTCATTGGCCGCGATGACCGCTGTCGGGCGCTCCTCGCGTGTCATGTGCACGAGGCGCTCGGCGGCCCGCTCCCCCACATCGGGCCCGGTGCCCCCGTCCAGGATCATCGCCGGCATGTCCAGCTCCGCGGCCAGCCCCTCGTAGGCGGCCAGGCGGTCCCTGGATGTGTACGCCCCGGAGATGCCGGACACGTAGGCGATGCGCCGGTGCCCCAGGCCGCGCAGATGGTCGACGGCGAGTGCGATGCCCTCGGCGCTGTCCACCGTCACGGTCGGCACCTGTGCCTGTTTGACGCGGTCGACGACGACGACCTTGCTGCCGAGCGCGACGTTCTGCAACTCGTCGAGGTCCACGGTGGTCGACGGCGCGACGATCCCGAAGGGCGCGTACATCTCCTGCAGGGATGTCAGATACGCGTTGGTCTGGGCCACCTCGCCGCCGGTCACGCACAACACCAACTGGTAACCCCGGCCGGCCGCCGCTGCCGCCATGGTCCTCGCCAGCTCACCGTAGAAGGGGTTGGTGATGTCCGGGACGATCAGCGGGACAAGCTTGCTCGCACGACGGCGCAGGGCTTGCGCCAGCGGGTTTACCCGGTACCCGAGACTCTCCGCCACCTCCAGGACATGTTTCCGGGTCGCGGCATTCACGGCTTCCGGCCGGGAGAAGGCGCGGGAAACCGTGGAGCGATGCACGCCCGCTCGGGCGGCGACGTCGTCGATGCTCACCTCAGCCATGGCTGACCTCCAGGGACGCAATGGGGGACCGCCTGTACGCGGCCCAGATGAGGCTCATTGTGTCGGCAAGGTCGGCCAAGGTAGGCAGCCCGGGAAAGCCGTCCGCCCAGGCGTCGGCCACCTGTCGGACGAACACGTCGTACAGCGGGTCGCTGTCCACGTCGATGGAGTTCGACACGGTGACACCGTCCGACGCGCGCGTGAAGGAGACGTCGCCGGAGGTACCCACGTCGACGTATCCCCCGTCGCCGGCGCTGGTGTAGGAGCAGTACCGCTTGGCGGGACTCGACGGGAAGGCATAGCCGACCTCGATGATGGCCTCACTGCCGTCGTCGCCCGCGAGCACCAGCGTGGCATGGTCCTCGACGGCCTCGCGGTGCAGGCTTGCGGAGAGATTGGCCGCCACCAGTTCCACGCGCCGGGCCCGCTGTACCTTGTCGACTCAGCCTCTATCCAGGGTGCGGCGCGGCGGCACTGGCCCTCGGTGGCTGACAACTGCGGCGTCCTATGCGCGTACCGCGGCAACCGCCTCATCGAAGGCCAGCTCCATGTCGACCGTGCCGTTGCTGCGGACCCAGGTTTCCGTTGCGGCTTCGGAGCACGCCAGGGCGCAGGCGACGAGCGCGCGGGCCCGCAATTCGTTCATGGTGTCCGCCGTGGCGCCCAGTCGTCTGGCGATGTCCGGCAGCAGTAGCTCCGTCCACTGCTGACGTTTCTCCAGCTGACGCCCCCGGAGAGAGGGCGACGCGTGGAGCATGCCGGTGATCTTGAGGAAGTCCTCCGGTGTATAGGGAAGAGACTCGACGAGCGCCTTGAGGGCCGCCCGGAGTGCTTCCCACGGGGGCTCGTCTGCCGGACGGGCTTCCAGCGCGGCCCGCAGCGTCCGGCCGTTTTCGGCGTGGTCGCCGAGCACGATGTCTTCCTTCGTGCCGAAGTAGCGAAACAGCGAGCGCCGCGAGATGCCGATCTCGCCGGCGATCTGTTCCATGGTGGTGGCTTCGAAGCCGTGCTCGAGGAAGAGCCCCATCGCGGTGGCGGCGATCTCGGCCTGCACTGCCCGCCGGGTGCGCTGCCGTAGCCCGGACGGGCCGCCTTCGCGATCGTTCATGACCCCCAGCCTACCGCGTTGTGCACCCGGTACCTATTTGGCACTGAGTGACAAGATAGGCCTACAGTGCCACATACTGAGTGCAACCGCCGTCTCCCGGGAGTAGCCCATGAACGCCGTCGACTACCGCGGCCAGACCACCCTCATCACCGGTGCCAGCGCCGGCATCGGAGCAGAGTTCGCCCGCCAGATCGCCGCGCGTGGCTCACACGTCATCCTCGTCGCCCGGCGCCGGGAACGGCTCGACAAACTGGCCGCCGAACTCACCGCGGCTCACGGCGTCCAAGCCACGGCCATCCCTCTCGACCTCAGCCAGCCTGCGGCAGGCCAGACCCTCGCTGAGGAGGTGGCACGGCGCGATCTGACCGTGACGAGCGTCGTGAACAACGCAGGCTTCGGCACCTTCGGCCCGTTCCACACCGAGGACCCGCAGCGCCTGCGGGAGGAGATCTCCGTCGACGTCGCAGGCGTGGTCGACATCAGCCGGGCGTTCATCGAGCCGCTGCGGACCTCCGGCACCGGGGTGCTGATCAATGTCGCGAGCATGGCCGCGTACTTTCCCACTCCGAACATGGCCGTCTACGCGGCAGCCAAGGCGTTCGTGCTGAGCTTCACCGAAGCCTTGTGGCAGGAGTCAATCGACACCGGGCTGCGCGTGCTCGCCCTGTCCCCCGGCGCGACCAGCACCGAGTTCTTCGACGTCATCGGCACGGACTCCGCGGACGGCGCCACCAAACGCCAGTCCCCCCAGGAGGTCGTGACGACGGCACTGCGGACGCTCGACCGTCGCACGCCACCACCGAGCGTCATCTCCGGCCGGCTCAACCGCATGATGGCGAGCCTGGGCCGGGCAGTCACCAGACGCCGCGCGGTCCTGCTCATGGGATCCATGACCGCCGCCCGCTAGAAACTGGCTTTTCGATCAGATAGGTCGCTGTTGTGGTCATGCTCAGCAGGGGGGATCTGACCGACGAGGAGTGGGCGGTGCTGGAGCCGCTGCTGCCGAAGAGCAACAACCGGTGCGGCCGGTGGCGGGACCACCAGCAGGTGACCAACGGGATCACCGGCTCAGCACCGGGGCACAGTGGCGTGAGCTGCCCGAACGCTTCGGCCCGTGGAAGACCATCCACAAGCGGCACCTGCTGTGGTCGGCCGACGGCACCTGGGAGATGCTCCTCCAGCACATCCAGGCCCTCGCCGACGCCGCGGGCGGCATCGACTGGAACATCAAGGTCGACTCCACCATCGTGCGTGCCCACCAGCACGCCACCGGAGCCCCGAAGAACCCGCACGCCGCTTCAAAGGGGAGCCCCAGGAGAACCGGTTCACGTGCCAGTGAACGTAAACCTGCGGCTCCTGCGGGGAAAGGCGGTGCGGCAGGCGAGAGCCTCGGCCGGTCCCGTGGCGGACTGACCTGCAAACTGCACCTGAGCGCGGAGGGCAAGTGCCGCCCACTGTCGCTCGTCGTCACGCCTGGGCAGCGGGCGGACTGCACTCAGTTCGAGCCGGTGATGGAGAAGATCCGTGTCCCGCGAAGCGTCCCCGGCCGTCCGCGCCGCACCCCGGACAGTGTCGGAGCGGACAAGGCGTCCAGCAACCGCAACACCCGCGCCTGCCTGCGCAGACGCGGCACCCCACACGCGATCCCGGAGAAGAAGGACCAGCAAGCCAACCGCTTGCGCCGAGGTTCACGCGGCGGACGAGCTCCCAACTTCGACAAGGAGAGATACAAGCAACGCAACACCGTCGAACGAGCGATCAACAAACTGAAGCAGTTCAGAGCCGTCGCCACCCGCTACGACAAGCGCGGATACGTCTACCTCGGCACGGTCACCGCCGCCGCACTCCTGATCTGGCTCCGGTCGTGATCGCAGAGACAGGCTCTAGATGTGCTGTCCCGGCACGTTGGTGACACGCGACGCGCCGTGAGGGGTGCTTGAACGAGGCGAGGGCCTCCGGTTTCGGTGTGGATTGCGACATCTGTACCGGCACCAGGAGGCCCTCGTTGATCCACCGTAATGCCCGGCTGACTCCGACCGGCAGGCTGCGTCTGGCCCGGTGTGTCATCGAGGACGGATGGCCGCTGCGCCGGGCTGCCGAACGGTTCCAGGTCAGCCACA
>NZ_JBVIZF010000019.1:0-130841 GCF_055591805.1 Streptomyces sp. NPDC041200
AGACGCAGCCTGCCGGTCGGAGTCAGCGGGGCATTACGGTGGATCAACGAGGGCCTCCTGGTGCCGGTACAGATGTCGCAATCCACACCGAAACCAGAGGCCCTCGCCTCTTTCAAGCACCACTCACAGCGCGTCGCCCGTCACCAACGTGCCGGGACAGCATAACTAGTTCGTTGATCGCGTCTTCTGCCGCGCCTCAGCGCGATGCGACCGTCCCCGTCGCTGAATACGAGCAGCTGTCGGCGACGGCTGAAATGTGGACCAGTAGCGACGCTTGAAGGTCGGCCCTCAGGTGGTCTGACTCGTTGAGCCGGACCGAGAGAAGTGGTGATCCGCGGTGGATCATCGCCGATGCTGCTTTCGAGGAACGCGGCCGATCTGATCGCCGGGCACTGGCAGCTGCTGACCGGCCTCGGCGCCGTCCCTAGGACGCTGGTGGTCACGGAGGCTGCGGACTCCAACGGCTCGGAGCGACCTCGCCGATCAATTACTTCTGGGTAATGGCAAAAGTCAGCAGGTCGTCGGACAACTTGTCCCGGCTGACACAGTGAGCAACGAGCGGGCACTCGGAGCACACGGGCTGGTCCTCCCTGCAGAGATCCATACCGATAAGCCGAATCGCTCCCATGCGCAGCGGTGCGTCCTCACCCGCGCCCACGAGCTTGACCAGATTGACGCGGCCCTCGCTGAGGCGGTTCACGTGGTCCGTATCCACACCGTTCACTCGAGCCGCGACCCGCAGCGTGCTCTGGCCGACCAGCATGAGGTCCTCTCCGATCAGTAGTCGGTAGAGGGCCGCCTCGGCTGGCTTCATGCCGAGTTTGGCGGGTACGTCGAGCCGCTTTTTCCACTGCCAGTCATAGGGCTTTTCCACCAGCGGGGCCAAGCGGTCCACACGGGACCGGACCGGCACCGTAGGCGCTGCGTCAACCAGCTTCTTAAAGAGTGCCGCGGTAAGCGTCTTTGACCTTCTGACAGGGAGCATCAACTCCGCCATCACAGCTGGCTTGACCTTTGCGCCGGAGACTATGGCCACCACTGCGGCGTGAAGGGATACCGGCTCTTCGCTGGGGAGCTGGTGCCAGTCCCCGCCATGACGCTTTTGCTTCGCCCAATCCGTCAGACCGTTCCTGACCTCCCGCCAGTGGGGCCGCAGCCCGGCAGTCTCGGCAGCGGCGTCGCCAGTCGGCTTCAGCACCTCCGCAGCGGCCTCTCCCAGTAGCGGGGGAACGGCGTTCCCGATCTGCCGAAAGGCGTCACTTCGGGTACCGGCGAACCGGAAGTGATCCGGAAACGTCTGTACGCGCGCTGCCTCCCGCACGGTGAGAGTCCGCGGCTGCTCCGGGTGGATGTACCAGTAGCCGTCCTTGGCGATGTGAGCGGTGATCGTACGGCTGAGTTCTCCCCAGGCCAGCTTCTTGTACTTGTCCGTGTACTTTTCCGCGCTGTACCGCTGGTATTCCTTCTCGTCTTCGGTCAGCTTCTCGTGAAGATCCGAGTATTTGGTGTCGGACTCCATGACCTCGAAGATCCGGTAGTCATCCTTCCGGACCCTCCGTGTCATGTGGTCCCAGATCAGCCCGCGAGCTGCCCTTTCGCGCATCTTCTTGGCGAAGGGGGACAAGTTACGAGGCTTCCGGTATTTCAGCTTCCGCTCTCCGACCCGTTCCGTGGCAACGACCTCCAGCTTGGGCAGGTCGCCGATAGCATCGCGGAGGGTGGTGCGCTTGGGTTCGGGCTGCCGCCACGCGAAGTCGTCGACGTCTTTCCTGGCCAAGAGGATGAGACGCTTCCGATGCTGCGGAACGCCGTAGTGCCACGCGTCGACGAGCCTCACCTGCGTCGCGTAGCCGAGCTCTTCCAGCTCCTCCTCAATCGTCCGGATGACGAAGAAGTCATCGTGGAGCCCCATGTCGGGGACGTTCTCCATGAGGACTGCTCGCGGGTTGATCCGCTTGACCATGTCCAGGTAGGCGCTCCACAGCTCCTTGCGGCGGTCCTCTGGGTCGCGGCCGTGGTGTTTGACGAGGTCACGGATCTTGTTTCGCCCGGCCCTGCTGAAGGGCTGGCAGGGGGGGCCACCCGCCACAAGGTCGATCTTGGCGGGCTTGAGGATCTCCTCAAGCCTGTCACGCTCGCCGGGGTCGCCGAGATTCATCTTCAGGCTGAGGCCCGGGAAGTTCGCCCTGTGACTCTCCAGCGCACGCCCGTCGAAGTCCACCGCTGCCGCAGTGGTCCATCCAGCGAGTTCAACACCGGCACTGAGACCGCCGGCGCCGGAGAACAGATCCACGGCCAGCCTCTTCCCCTTACCGAAGCCTTCCAGCCAGTCCTGGAATTCCTCCGGGGTGCAGCTGTTCTCGTTCGGATCCAGCTTGAGGTAGTCGCTGCGTTCAAGAGGTACGCCGTAGTGCCCCACCTTTACAGCACAACCCTTCGTACGCATGACATGAACGAGCACCAGGACATCACAGACGCGCTGGTGGAAGCAAGGATTCCGCCGAAGCGGACAGTGGGAAAACCCGCTGCTCACCCGCCGTGGCTTCCCCCGGGTATCGCGGTCTCAGGACCCCCCGGCCCCAGGTCCGAACCGATGCTCTGGCGGACTCTGAGACCACCAATCTTAAACGACCGAGAGACCATGATCCCCATCAGTTCAACAACAGGGCCCGCAGGGGGACACACTCATAGGTTCCCCCGATTCAGCCAGGTGGACCCTTGCCTGAAGGGTGGCATCGCGTCCGGTCTGCGCAGCATGAGGGCAGGTCCGAGCCTGGGGTCTCGACGCGTCAAACAGCTCCCTGCACCGGCCGCCGGTCAGGCATGATCGGCACATGATCCCCGAGTTCGATGTAGAGATCGGCGACAACTAGCGACCTCACGCATCAACTTGACGACCGAGAAGGTTGCCGCTGGTTTCGTCGAGCACCACCACGACCAGTGGCCAGGAGTGGCCGGCGTGAGTCGCGCCCTCAGCGCAGCTCGGACCGCCACCTTCTACTCCTGCTCCAGCGAGCTCGGCAACCACCAGCCAAGTATCCGATGGCAGACGTCGTCGTGAGCACCCCAGACGGTCAGTGCATGAGGCGTGAAGGCTCAGCCTCACCACGGTGGCCGCCCCCGCGCTTTCATGGACGGCGACTACTGGGTGGTGGCAGAGACCTCTGCCACCGAACAGGCAGCCCTCTGCCCCCGAGACGAAGAAGGCGTCTGAGGACTGAGTAGTGTCGGAGGTGGAGGCATGTAATGGCGACAGAGACACCTTGGATCCCGCCGGACGGATCATGGGCGTCGTCTGAGTCCAGACGACGGAACATGCAGGCGATTCGGAGCCGCGACACGAAGCCGGAGAAGCTCATCCGGCGCTTGGTCCATGCGCAAGGTCTTCGCTATCGCGTGGCAGCCAAGCCCCTCCCAGGCCTTCGCCGAACGGCTGACATGGTCTTCCGCCCGGCGAAGGTCGCGGTGTTCATCGACGGCTGCTACTGGCACGGCTGTCCCAAGCACTACGTGCCGCCGAAAACCAACCAGGGCTACTGGTCAGGCAAAGTGGCTGGGAACGTCGCACGCGATAGAGACACCGATCAGCGCCTTGCGGACGCGGGATGGACCGTGCTCCGCTTCTGGGAGCATGAGTCAGCTGACAGCTGCGCACTCGCGATCGCCGCTGCCGTCACCAAGCTCCGCCCCGGGCGGGGCTGACGGGTCCCCGAAGAGGTCGCGGTCGGGATCTTTGAGGTCTTCGGCTCGTTCGTCACGCCCAGGCCGCACACCCCGAGCTTGCGCCATGCCTCCTTGACGCGGGTCGGCCCGAGGCCAGCGCCGCCACGCTTCATCGATCTCGCTGAGGGCCGGGTGATGGAACCCAGCCCTGTGCAGTTCGACCGCTTGGCCTCCGGCACCAGTGCAGATCCCCACTGAGGCGAACTTGGCCTCAGTGCGAGTCAGGCACCCTCCTTCCGAACGGAAGGCACTGTGTGCAATCAACCCAGCACAGGGGGCGATAAGGCCACTGACGCTGTGACTCGCCAAGTGGGCGGGACAGCCTCGCCCCACACCGCCCGCCTCATACACATCTCTGCGAACACTCATACGATATTGCCTATGCGAAGCCCTGCATGGACCCGGGACGAATTGCTGCTGGCGTGCGTACTCGTCGTCGACAATGGTTGGCGCGAGCTGCGTGAAAACGATCCGCGGACGCATGAGCTATCCAGGCTGCTCCGTTCGCTCCCCCTTCACGGCGACGCAGTCAAGAGCGTGCCCAGCTTCCGGTCCGTTGGCAGTGTCAGCCGCAAAACCACTGACCTGGCCACAAACCATCCCGCGTACCAGGGGAAACCCACCAGGTGCGGGCGCCTGGACCGGGAGGTGATCAGCGACTTCATCTCTCAGCCGTCGAGGATGGTGAACGCAGCCAGGGCAATCGCGGAAGGCATCCGCTCCGGCGAACTCCAGCAGATACCCGAGCAGCCGGACGAGGCAGCCGAGGACGGCGCCACCGGTACCGAAGGCCGTCTCCTCGCGCGCTGGACGATTTCGCGTGAGCGCGACCCCAAACTCCGCCAGCGCAAGATCGACAGGGTTCGGTACCTCGGTCAGCCGTTGGCGTGCGAAGTCTGTGACTTCCACTTCGGCCGCTTCTACGGAGCGCTCGGCGAGGGCTACATAGAAGTGCACCACGTGCTGCCCCTCCACATATCCGGGCCGCGCGAAACCAAGCTGGACGACCTTGCCCTCCTGTGCTCCAACTGCCATCGCATGTGCCACAGGGGCCGACTCGGCGAATCATGGCGCACCCCCACCGCCCTCCGCACCGAGATCCGGAAAGCAGCCGGGTAGGCACACGCTGTCATCCCCGCGGCCTCTCGCGGCTATGCCACCTCCAGCCCAGCCTCGAAGTGGGTCTGGGCGCGGTCGAGGATGTCGTCGGGGTCGAGGCCCTGTGCGGTCAGCCAGTGCAGCAGGTCCAGGATCAGGCTGGTCGCCGAGTCCTCCAGGACGGGGCGGTGGGTGAGCCGGGCGGCCGGACCGCCGACTGCGAGGCCGTACGTCTCCATCACGGCCGTCGCGCGCTGGATTCGGCGGCGGGTTTCGTCCGGGGTTACAGGCAGTTCGCACCAGACCGCCTTGCCGGCCGCCGTACGGATCGTGCCCCAGGAGGGGGACAGGGCGGCAAGCAGTTGCAGGCCTCGGCCGTTTTCCTCGTCGCACGTCGGATGGAGACGCTGAGGCTCCTTGCCACTCTTGTCGTGCAGTTCGACGCGGAGTTGGTCCGCTCCGGCGTCGAGGACGAGGGTGGCGGCGGAACCCTGGCCGACGTGTTTGATCACGTTCGACACCAGCTCCGTGGTGATCAGCTCGACCTCGTCGGTTAGGGCTGACATACCCCAAGCGGCGAGTTCGGCTCTCACCGTTCGGCGGAGGCCGGCCAGTTGGGGAGCGTCGGCCGTGAAGGGGAGGACGCATCGGCATGGTCGGGGTTCGGTGACTGAGTAGCGGTACATGGCCACACTCCTTGGGTGCCACGTCAGCGCTGCGCCAAGCCGTGTCCGTACGGCTGCGCTGCGTAGCCTCACTGCTGCGAGTATGGCAGTGAGAAGTCTCGCTATGTAACTTCTCATGGAATCTCGAACGGGTGAATCCGCTGGTCCGCCAACTTCGCCCGGTCATAGCCTTGTTGCCGCTGGCCTCGTCCTTCACCGCCAGCCTCAGAGGAAGAGGTAGCCGTCATGCCAGCGCGGGCCACTACTCGTCGCCGCCAGCTCGGCGTCATGATGCGCAAGTTCCGGGCCCGCAAGGGGATGACGCTGGAGGAAGCCGGTCGGCTCGTCGGCGTATCGAAGGCGACCGTCAGCCGGTACGAGACGCAGGAAGGGCCCGTGAAGTGGCCCATCGTGGATGCGCTGTGCAGGGAGTACGGGGCGAGTGAGGCGGAGCGGAAGGCCGTGGTCGGCCTGGCGAAGGACGCCAAGCGGCAGGGGTGGTGGACCTCGTTCGCGGACTCGCTTCCGGAGACCATGAACCTGCTGTTCACGCTGGAGGACGAGGCGGTCCGTGAGGATCACTTCGCCTGCCTCTACGTGCCGGGCCTGCTGCAGACGCGTGGCTACACGGAGGCCGTGCAGCACGCTTCCGAGATGCGGTTGTCCGCGGAGGAGGTCGAGCGCCTGGTCGACATCCGCATGAAGCGGCAGGAGATCCTGAGCCGACCGAAGGCGCCGCACCTGTGGGCGATCCTCGATGAGTCGGTGATCCGGCGGGTGGTCGGCTCGCGCGAGGTGATGCGGGAGCAGCTGGACCATCTGCTCCGGGCCAACGAGTCGACCGACATCACGCTCCAGGTGCTGCCCTTCGCGAAGGGCGCGCACTCGGCGGCCATGGGGAGCTTTGTGGTCCTGGGCGGCGTGGAGCCCTCCCTGGACGTCGTGTACGTGGACATCCACGTCGGCTCGCTCTTCATGGAGAAGGACGAGGAACTGGAGCGCTACCGGCTCGCGTTCGACTACCTTCGCGCTCAGGCGCTGGACATGTCCGCGTCCTCCGCCCTCATCGAACGCGTCCGCGAGGAGATCTGATGCGCGAGCCCTGCATATCCGAGAGAGACGCCGGTTGGTTCAAGTCCTCCTACAGCGGTGCCGGTAACACTGAATGTGTAGAGGCGTCCTTCGGGCCGGGCAGGGCCGCCGTGCGGGACTCGAAGGAGCCGGGGCGGGGCGTGCTCGGGTTCTCGGCAGGGGCCTGGGGCGACTTCGTCACGGCCGTGCGGGGCGGGCAACTGGGCTGAGCCCTCGCTCGCCGGGCGCCGTTTCCATCCAGACGTCGCTCTGCCCCGTCAGGGGGCGGGGCGGGACAGGGAGTCGACCGGATGACACCTCTCGTGTGGCACAAGAGCAGCTACAGCAATGGGAGCGGGGGCAACTGCGTGGAGACGGCGAAGCTGCCGGACCACGAGACCGCCGTGCGGGACTCGAAGGAGCCGGGGCGGGGCGTGCTCGGGTTCTCGGCGGGGGCCTGGGGCGACTTCGTCACGGCCGTGCGGGGTGGAGAGTTGAGCTGAACGGCCGCGCGCCCGGCCGGGCCGGAGGGCCCGCCGGGCGCGCGTGGCGTGAGGTGCGGGGGCTTACGGGTGGTACTTCTCCTCGACCGACTCGGCAGCGCCGGACTTGCGGTCCATGGTGACGCGGACGGTCACGCTGTTGGTCTTCGCGGCCTTCTCCAGCTCCTCCACGGTGCACTTCTTGGTGCCGTAGCCGTCGTCGCCGATGCTCGGGCTGCCACTGTCGTCGACGCAGATCGCGGCCGCGCCGAGGATCTGCGTGGCGTTGGCGACCAGGAACGCCTGCTCCGTGCCGCCGTCCTCGGGCTTGACGGTCAGCTTGCCGGGCGCGAGGTACGCCAGCGTGCCCTCGATCGTCTTGTGGTTGCCCGCGTTGGCGACGCCGCCCCCTTCGGAGGGGGCCTTGCTGCCGGTGCCACCGGTGGACTTGCCGCCGTCCTGGCCCTGCGCGCCGGAGTTGTCCGAGGAGGAGCCGCCACCCGTGGACCCGGTCGAGCCCGAGGCGTCCTGCGAGGCGGACGCGGTCGAAGAGCTTGAGGAGCTCGCCGCGCCGTCTTCGGGCCCGCAGGCCGTGGCCCCCAGGCCCAGCGCCGCGGCGGCGACGACGGTGATGGCGATGCGGCGGCCGGCGCGGCCGCGGAAGCGGTTGGTGGCGGTCTTCATGGTGCTTCTCCCGTTGCTCTGTTCTCTCGTCTCGTTTCCGGACGAAGATCAGCTTCGACGACCGCGCTGGTGTTCTACTAACAAATAGCTAATGAAGTGCAGCGATGCACCGCAGCGCACTTGCGCCCCTGCATAGGGTCGGGGGCAACGAGACCCTTGGAGTGGGAGGCAGCGGGATGGCTGGAGTACCGGCGGGCGTCGTGGCCGCGGGTGGGTTGATCGGGGGGTACGGGGTCGCCCGGTGGACCAGGAAGCGGCCGCTCGGTGGGGTCGCGCTGGCGGCGGCCGGGGCCGTGGCCGCCAAGGGGTGGCGGGAGAAGGCGGGGAACGGGACGGCTGCCGCGCTCAGCGGTTTGTACGTGGCCGCGTTCGCCGGGTCGCATCCGTTGGCGAGGAAGGTCGGGGCGTGGCCGTCCGTCTTCGGGGTCGCCGGTGCGGTTGCCGCCGCTTCGTGGGTGCTGGCCGATCGGCGCGGGGCGTACGGGTGTCCGGATACGCGCTGACGGGCGGCGGCGCGGAGATGCACTACCCGTCCACGATCACGGCGTACTCAGTGGGCATCTGCTTCGACTGATCCGTCGGCCCGTGACTGCCTTCGGCACCGCAGCACGGCGGGCGCGTCACTGCGCCATTGGAGGTGACCGACGGACAGTCCTTGGGCTGTGTGGGTCAATTCCGGCGCCTTCATCCGCATTTTTTATGATTTTCTCTCTTAAATCTGAGGTGACAGTCGACATCCGACTGCGCTTCATATGGAGGAATCATGCAGATCGCGAAGAAGGCGGCCTTCCTGGCCGCGACCGCCGGCAGCCTGGTGCTCCTCGGGACCGGCACCGCGGCCGCCCACGGTGGCACGGACCACGACGTTCCGCCTCCCCCCGCCAACGTCCAGACCTGCAGCGTCCAGACCGGCGACATCAGCTTCACCAACGGTGACGTCACCACCGGGAACGTCGGGGACGACTCCCCGGTCGCCAACAACACCATCATCATCAGTGTCAGCTGCTTCAACACCACCGATGGCGCCTGAGGTGGCTTAAGGAGTAAAAGAGCTGGGAGTCTCCGGGCGACGATCATGAACTGAGCGAGTGGGAGAAACGCGCCGTGCATGTCGCCCCGGGACTCCCAGCGCACCCGACCCGTCAGGCTGCCCATGCTTGGTGGGTGTTGGCGGATCGGCGCCGGGGGGGTAGAGGCCCGGGCGGCCGGGACGGCGGATTGTCGTCCCGGTGCCGCGCGGGTCGGGGTCAGTCCGAGGCGGACGTCAGCAGGTCCAGTTCCGGCTGGGTGAGCTGGAGGTCCGCCGAGGCCAGCAGGGCCGGGAGTTGGGCCGGGACGCGGGCGCTGGCTATGGGGGCGACCACGGTCGGCTGGGCAGCGAGCCAGGCCAGGGCGACGGTGGCGTGGTCGGCGTTGTGGTTGGCGGCCACGTCGTCGAGGGCGGCGAGGACCTTCTGGCCGCGCTCGGTCTCCAGGTGCTGGGCGGCGCCCGTGGAGCGGGCGCTGTCGACCGTGGTGCCGGGGCGGTACTTGCCGGTGAGGAAGCCGGACGCCAGCGCGTAGTACGGGAGCGTCGCCAGGCCGTGGCGGGAGGCGACGTCGGCCAGCTCGCCCTCGAAGGTGTCGCGCGAGACCAGGTTGTAGTGGGGCTGGAGGGCGACGTAGCGGGCCAGGTTCTCCCGGGCTGAGAAGTCGAGGGAGGCCTCGAGGCGCTCGGCGGAGATGTTGGAGGCGGCGATCTCGCGGATCTTGCCCGCCTTCACCAGCTCGTCGAGGGTGGAGATGATCTCCTCCACCTCCACCGACGTGTCGTCGTAGTGGGTGTAGTAGAGGTCGACGTAGTCGGTGCCCAGGCGCTGGAGGGACTCGTCCAGGCCGGACTTGATGGCGGAGGAGGAGAGTCCGCGGGGCTCCGGGACGCCGGCGCCGACCTTGGTGGCGAGGACGATGTCGTCGCGGTTGCCGCGGGAGGCGAACCACTTGCCGAGGACCGTCTCGGACTCGCCGCCCTGGTTGCCGGGCGCCCAGGCGGAGTAGACGTCGGCGGTGTCGATGAAGTTGCCGCCCGCCGCCGCGTACGCGTCGAGCACCTCGAAGGACTCGGCCTCGTCGGCCGTCCAGCCGAAGACATTTCCGCCCAGGGAGAGCGGGAAGACGGACAGGCTGCCGATGTTCTTGCGGGTCGTCTCAGTCATACATACATACAGCGTCTCCGACGGGCCCGTGTATTCCGGTGGCGGCGGGGCGGCGGTAAGACGGACCGGCGGCCCTGGCGTCAAGGGGGGAGAGAGCGCCAGAGCCGCCGGAACGAGGGGCCGTCGCGGCGGCGACGGCCGGATCAGGGAGTCACGGGTTCAGCCCGTGGTCGCGCAGCCAGGTCAGCGGGGCGATCGGGGAGCCGCCGCCCGGCCGTACCTCCAGGTGGAGGTGGGGGCCCGTGACGTTGCCGGTGGCGCCGACGCGGCCGATGGTCTCGCCCGAGGACACCTTGCCCGAGGTGACGACCATGGACGACAGGTGGCAGTACCAGATCTCGGTGCCGTCATCGAGCTTGAGCACGATGCGGTAGCCGTACGAACCGGCCCAGCCCGCCTGGGTGATGGTGCCGCCGCTCACCGCCTTGACCGGGGTGCCGGTCGGGGCGGCGAAGTCCTGGCCGGTGTGGTCGGCGGACCAGATGTCGCCGGCCTGGCCGAAGCCCGCGGTCAGGGTGTACGAGGCGACGGGGAGGGTGAACCCGGCGGAGGTGGAAGTGGAGGACTTGGCGGGGGCGTCGGCGGCCTTGGCCGCGGCGGCCTTCTTCTCGGCCTCTTCCTTCGCCTCGGCGGCCTCGGCGGCCTTCTTCTTGGCGGCGGCCTCGGCCTTCTTCTGCTCCGCCAGGTCGCGGGCCTTGGCCGCGGCCTTCGCGGCGTCGTCGGCGGCGGCCTTCGCGGCGGCGCGCGCCGCGGCCTCGCGCCGGTCGTCGTCCGCCGCGGTCTGCTGGCTCTCGGCCTGCTGGAGGATACGGGTGCGCAGCGCCTCGCCCGAGTCGGTACCGCTCGTGGCGAGGGTGGCCGCGGCGGGCTGGGCGGAGTCCTGGTCGTCGGCCATCAGGGAGCCGATGCCGGGCAGGTCCTTGGCGGCGGGCAGCTGGGCCTTGACCTCGTCGGCGACGTGGGCGAGGTCCGGCATGGAGATCGGTGGGTTCGGCCGGTCCTTGGCGCTCGCCATGCCGCCCGCGCCGACCGCCGCGATGACGCCGACGCCGAGCACGGCACTGCTGCGGGCCATGGTGCCGCCGCGCGGCTTGACGACGCGGTGCCTGCCGCGCAGCGGAGCGATGGACTCCTCGGTGGGGTTCCACTCGTCCCAGACGGCTTCCTTGCCTGCGGACGGCTCATCTGGTTCGGCACCGAGGCCGACTGCGGGGCGGGCGCCGGCTCCGGCGTCGAAGCCGACTCCGTACGCGGTCGCGGTGCCGATGCCGGTACCGGACGAGCGGTACGGAGCTTCGTCCAGTACGGACCTGTTGGACGCCACCGGGGCGCACTCCTTTCCTTCCCTCTCGCCTACCGGGTTAGCTGACGGGTTCGGAGCAGGAAGGTCTCCTACGGGTCAGGTTCGACCCGATTCACCCCAAGGTGGTGGTTCCCCGGTTCCCTGGTGCCGCGACTGTTGCTGCCGTGGTGCGTGGTGGTGCGTGGTGCTCAAGGTGGTGCTGTCGCTGCACGTAACGGGATTCGGCGACGGCGCACGGTGCCGCCTCTGCGACGGCTGTGCCGACCGCGCTGCGTTATCGAACGTTAATAGAGAGCGCGACATGATTCCAAGCTCTTCTGAAGAATTCGCGCAGCTTTGGCATGAACTTAGTAACCAAGGAAGGACAGATGGGGGCGTTTCACCCCACTTGAAAAGGGATGGCAAAAACCTCCGGCGGGCTGATCGTGTGTCAATCGTTATGCGCGCGCGTCACGGTTGGCTACGGTCCGTGTCCGGAGCGGGGGGTGTCGTTCCGTTCGGCGCCGTTCCGTTCGGCGCCGTTCCGTTCGGCGCCGTTCCGTTCAGGCCGGGCGGGCGCCGCACCGCGAGCAGTGCCATGTCGTCCGAGGTCTCCCCGCCCGAGTGCAGCGCGACATCCTCCACCAGCGCGTCGAGCATGCCGCCCGGTCCGGTGAAGCGGCGGCCGCGCAGCCGCTCCTCGGGGACGTAGAAGGTGCCGTGCCGGTCGCGGGCCTCGGTCACCCCGTCCGTGAACAGCAGCAGCGTGGCGTCCTCCGGAAACCGCAGCTCCGTCACCCGGTCGGGCCACGCGCCCAGTTCGCCCATCCCCAGCGGCAGCGCGGGCGTCTCCGGCTGCAGTGGGCGCACCTCACCGTCGCCGGGCAGCAGCAGCGGCGCGGGGTGGCCGCGGTTGATGAGGCGGAGGGTGGAGTCGCCGCGCGGGATCTCGCCGAGGACGGCGGTGGTGAACCCCTCGAACGCCTCCAGCTCGGCCCGCCGGGCGCCCTCGCGCCGCAACGCCCGCTCCAGCCGTCCCGCCAGCCCCTCCAGCGTGGCCTCCTGCTCGGCCGCCTCCCGGAACGCGCCGATGAGGACCGCGACGACCTCCACCGCCTGCAGCCCCTTGCCGCGGACGTCCCCGACGATCAGCCGTACCCCGTGCGGGGTGTCCTGGACCGCGTACAGGTCGCCGCCGATCGCGGCGTACCGCTCGGCCGCCACATAGCGCGCCGCGACGTCCAGCCCGGCGATACGGGCGGGCGGTACGGGCAGCACGGCCCGCTGCGCCGCCTCCGCGATGCCGCGCGCCGAGGCCAGCCGCCGGTCGCCGCGGCGGACGACGCGGTTGATCACGAGCGCGAGCAGGGCGACGGTGGCCACGGTGGCGATCTCGGTCGCGGCCTGGGTCGGGTCCCGTACGCCGTGCAGCTCCGCCAGCAGGCAGACGGCGGTGAGGGCGAGGACCGTCGTGACGATGGTCTGCCGCAGCGGGAAGAGGGAGGCGGCGACCAGCGGGGCCGCGGCGAAGAAGGGGGACGCGGTGTACGGGGCCGGGGCGGCGAGGTCGAAGGCGACGCCGCCGAGCAGGAGGAGGGCGGGGGTCCACGGGGCCAGCTGGCGCCCCGGCGAGGCCCGGACGGCCTCCTCGGCCGTGATGAGACCGGGGGCCGTGCCCGAGGAATCGGGGGCGGCGGGCGTACGGGCGCCCGGACGAGCCCTGCTCCCTCGCACCCGCGCCACCGGCCTGTCTCGCTTTCCCTGGTTCGTGGCCCCGTCCATCAGACTTCCGGGTGCCGGGCCGCCGTGCGAGTCGATGGCGGCCATGTGGGTGCGTCAGAAGTGCTTCGCGGACGGGGCGTGGTTGTGCGGGGGTTGACGGCCCCCGGGTGCCCTGCGGCCCCGGATGGCGTGCATCCGGGGCCGCAGGGTGAGCCGTGGCGTTCGCCGGGGCTCGGTCAGCCGCGGCCGTGGCCGCCACCTTGGTGTTCGTCGCTTCAGGGGGTGCCGAGGGCGATGTTGGAGCACTTGCTGCCGATGTTGATGTCACCCGTCGGGGCGAGCGCGGCGGCGCCGGTGATCGGACCGGTGGCGGTGTCGCAGTCGTTGCTCTGGACGGCCGCAGTGCCGTTGGTGAAGTTGATGCAGTCGGAGGCGATGTTGAGATCGCCCGCCGGAGCGGCCACGGCGCCCTGGATGATGGCGCTGGTCGCGGTGTCGCACGCGTTGGTCTGGATCGTCCCGAAGGGGTCGAAGCCCCCGCCACCGTAACCGTGGGCGGACGCTCCAGCCGCACTCCCCAGGACCAGGGCGCCTGCCGCCACGGTCAGGACAGCAACCTTCTTGCCGATGTTCACGAGATTTCCTCCAGAAGAGCTGAATCCGCGGAAAACCACACATTGCGATTCAACGAAAGGACATCCGCGACACCGGGGAGGCGCGCACGCACTTCACCCGATGGGCCCACTGTCGGACTATTCGGAAGCCAGCGCGTCAGGGATCGACGCCGTCAGAGATCGACGCCAAGGGCGCGGGCGTGGCGGTCGGCCGCCAGCTCCGCCGACACCTCGTCGAGGTAGACCTCGCACACCAGCCGCCCGTCCCGGGTCAGGTTGTGCTCCAGCTCCCACAGCACGATCTCGTCCCCGCCCGCGAGCAGGAAGGCGTGTTCGTAGAAGCGGCACCAGGTGGCGTCGGGGCCGCCGGAGCGGCGGCGCGGCTTGGGGGCGAGGGCGATGTCATGGGCGAAGGCGGTCATCAGCAGCCGCTCGGTCTCCTCCCCCGGCCGGTCGGGGTTCTCCGCGCGGCGCAGGACGCGGCGGGCGTGGTCGGCCGAGTTGTCGGCCACGTACGCGCGCTGGACGCCCGGGGGCTCGGCAGCCTGGAGCAGTTGGTCCGGCAGCCACAGCGGTAACCCGTCCAGCTCTTCCCAGCGGGCACCGCCGATGCAGCGGTGGACGCGGCCCTCGGCGAGCGCGAGGGCGCCCTCGTCCGCGTACAGCTCGAAGAGCGGGTGCTCCTCCGGGCCGGTGTTGTGCTCCAGCTCCCACAGCAGCAGGCTGCTGCCGTCGGGCAGCAGGAAGACATGCCGGTACGTCGTATAGCCACGCGGACCTGACGGCTCGTTGCACTGCCGGCAGGAACGCAGCTCGGACTGGTGCATCAGGGCGCTCCGCGCCCGCTTCAGCACCGCCTCGCCGATCTCGAAGCCGTTCTGCGCACGGGCCAGCAGCCCGTCCATCAGCTCGGCGGGGGTTCCCCCCGCTCCTGAGTGCCCCACGTCTCTCCTCCCGCCCCCGGGTGACCGCCTCGCACACTTAGCGTAGCGGCGTGAACACGCGCCGCGCCTGTGGTTCCGCGAAGCAGCCGGTCGGACTTGCGCCTCACTCACTCCTGCGTCATGGAGCCAGGATGTATCACTTGTTCGACGGACCGAACAAGTCGGAATGTCATATTCCGGATACCTGGCCGCCATCGACGGGCCACCGGCAGGCCGGGACAGAGCCGCCGCACACTTCACTCCGGCCTTTTCGGATTTCCCGAAAAGGCGGCACGCCTCACGCCCCTGAATGCCTGTCATATGAGGGACGCCCTATGCCAGACGAGTGAAACGAAGTCCTCACCCAGTGCCTTTCCTGAATGCCTTCGTTGAGTCAGGCGTCCGTGAATCCGCGGAATAACCACACGGAGGATTAAGTGAACATCGGCAAGAAGGCAGCCTTCCTGACCGCAGCGGCCGGCGCTCTGGTCTTCGTCGGCGCTGGCGCCGCTAGCGCGCACAACTACGGCTCCGACCTGGGCGCCATTCAGACCAACGCGTGTGACACCGCCACCAGCGCCATCATCACCGGCGCCGTGGCCGCTCCGTCGGGCGACTTCAACCTCGGCTCCGACTGCATCAACTTCACCAACTCCGGTGCGGTCTACCAGAGCAACGACTGCGACACCGCGACCGGCCCGATCACCACCGCCGCCGCGCTGGCCCCGACGGGCGAGATCAACATCGGCAGCAACTGCACCAACATCGCGGTCGACGACACCCCGTGACGTCTCCGCGTCGCTGAACACCCCACGGTGTTCCTGTGGAAACGGCGGCCCTGGAAGCACTCTTCCAGGGCCGCCGCCGCATGAATGGACATTGACCCACGATGTGTTTACTGCGCCATTCGGGTACGGCGATGGCGTTCCGGGGAGCCTCAGCTGGTCGGCGTCGTTCATCAGGTGTTCGCTGATATCCGGGAAAAACACTAGGAGGCTCTTAGATGCACATGGGAAAAAGGACGGCGCTTCTCGTAGCAGCCGTGAGCGCACTGGCCATCGGTGGCGCGGGTGCCGCCGACGCCGCCGACAGCGGCACCGGTCCATCGACACTCCCGCTCGGCGGCGGAGTCCAGCAGAACCGCTGTGACACCAGCTCTCTCATCGGCACCATCGAGATCACCGGCGGCGGCGAGGACATCACCAACGAGACCAATTGCGTCAACTACGCGGAGTCGGGGGTGTCGGAGCAGAAGAACCGTTGCCGGACCCATTCCGTCGTCGGGCCCATCACGGTCGCCCTGGCGCCCGGTTCCGAGGTCACCAACCGGACCAACTGCATCAACGTCAGCGAGTCGGGCGAGGTGACGAAGCAGAGCAACGACTGCGGGACGACCTCCGTGCTCGGTCCCATCACGCTCGGCCCCGGCACCGAGGTCACCAACGAGACCAACTGCCTCAACGTGGCCGGAAACGGGGAGGACCAGAGCAGCGGAACGGCGGAGTAGTCGACGGCGCTTTTTCATTCGCGCGGCCCCCGGAATATCTTCACGGGGGTCGCGTACTTTTTTGACGCCCGGAGTTTCCGGCCGCCAGAGTTTTCGGTGACTGGGGACAAGGGGTGAAGATATCCAAACTGCGGCGGACGGGTGAAGCTCCCCGCCGTACCGGATCCTCCGGTCTTCGTCTTCGTTGATTGGGTGTCTGCGGAATATCGCGGAGAATCACCTACGGAGGCACCAAGCAATGAAGATCGGCAAGAAGGCAGCTCTCATGACGGCCGCGGCCGGCGCCATGGTCATCGGCACCGCGGGTGGAGCGAGCGCCTACGGCCTCGGCGGCCTGACCGGCGGCAACAACGGGGCCCACCAGGCGAACTCGTGTGACACCGCGACCAGCGCCATCATCACCGGCGCTGTGCTCGCCCCCTCGGGCGTCCTGGATGTCGCCTCCGACTGCGTCAACTTCACCAACTCCCGCGCGGCCACGCAGGTCAACGACTGCGACACCGCCACGGGCCCGGTCACCACCCTGCCCGCTGTGGCGCCGACCGACGACATCGAGCTGGGCAGCAACTGCACCAACATCGCGATCGCCGAGCCGCCGACCGTCGTCGTCAAGCAGGTGGTGAAGGAGAAGCACCACAAGGTCGTGAAGAAGGAAAAGAAGGCCAAGAAGAAGCACGCCAAGAAGAAGGCGCACGGCCACTCTTTCTGAGACCGTCAGTCTCACTGAGTCGGCATCGCACCGACGCGGCCCTGGAAGCGGCATTCGCTTCCAGGGCCGTGGCCTTTCCGGGACGCAGGACGGTTGCCGGCATAATTATCCGGAGCAGCCCGCGAGGGCCGGAACGCAATTGTTGGGGTTGTTGCCGGTCACGTTCGTCGCGATCAGCGATACCGAACCGCCGTCGGAGAAGATGCCGCCACCCTGGCCGCCATTGGCCGTATTGCCGGTGATGTTGGTACCGACAATTTGCGTGCTTCCGGCGTGGCTGAAGAGTCCGCCGCCATTAAGGGTGGCGATGTTTCCGGACACCGTGGTGGACTGCAATTGCAGCGCGCTGCCGAAGTTCGCGATACCGGCGCCGTGACTTCCCGCCGTATTTCCGATGATGCGTCCGCCATTGAAGGTCATATTCCCGGTGGACGTCCAGATACCGCCGCCCTCGAAATTGGTCGCGTGGTTGGTCTCCAGCGTCACGGCGCTCAGGACGGAATTCCCGAAGTTCGCGACGGCGCCGCCGGTGCTGTCGCCGGTGTTGTCGGCGAACGTGGTGCTGTTGGCGGTCAGCGAGGCTCCCGTACCGACGTGCACGCCGCCGCCGTCGCCCGCGGTGTTGCCCGAGAGGTGGCTCAGGGAGAAGGTGGCCGAGGCGCCCGGGGCGACCTGGACGCCGCCGCCGATGCCGCTCGCGACGTTCGCGGTGACCGCGCTCTGCTGGAGGGTCAGGAAGCCCTGGTCCAGGATCCCGGCTCCCTCCACCGCCCGCCCGCTCGAGAAGGTCACCCCGTTCACGGTGAGACGTCCGCCGGGCGCGACCTCCGCGATGCGGAAGTCCGGTGCCGAGGCGCTGCGTCTGATGGTCGCTCCGGTGCCGGTGAGGGTCACGTTCCCAGTGATGATCGGGAGCCCGTCGGGGCCGTTGGCGCCCGTCGCCGCCACCGAGGTGAGCGTGTACACGCACCCGGGGGCGAGGGAGACGGTCCCGCCCGCGGCCGCCTGGCCCACCGCGGTGACCAGCGCCGCCGCGTTCCCGCAGGGCACGGTGGCCTGCGGCGAGGCGTCACCGCCCGCCCTCGTTCCCCCTCCCTCGGCCGACGCCGGTGCGGAAGCGCCCCACGCCAAGAGCGCCAGCACCATGACGGGGAGGGTTCCGCGGCTGGTAGTCACGAGTCGCACGAGGGTCTCCTTACGCGTTTTCCTGGGAGAGCGAGCAGGCTCAGCCTGTGTGGCCAGGGCGCGTTCGGCATCCGCTCAGGCGCCGCCCGTGTGACCGCCGATCGTGCGCGCACGCGGCGGGCCAAGGCCCCAGAAAAACGACGAAACCGCAGGTCAGCGATGCTGCCTGCGGTTTCCCGGGTGGGTCATCAGGGGCTCGAACCCTGAACCAATGGATTAAAAGTCCACTGCTCTGCCAATTGAGCTAATGACCCGCACCCCCGCAGCATAGCCCGGCCGCGGGGTCCGCCCCGAGACAATATCGTCCCGGGTCGAAAGGCCGTGCAACCGCGGGGGGTTGCACGGACCTCATCGGCGTCGGTCAGCCGTTGCGCTTCCAGCGCGGCTTGTCCGTGCGGCGGTCGTGGGAGCGGCCGCCGGCGTTGCCGCCGCGGTGGTCGTCACGGCGCGCCGGGCGGTCGTCGCGGCGGTCGCGGTTGAAGGGGCGGTCGCCGCCACGGTGGTTGTGGTCCCGGCGCTCGAAGGAACGGCCACCCGACGGACGGTCGTCCCGGCGGTCGCGGTTGAAGCCACCACGGTCGTCGCGGCGCTCGAACGAACGGCCACCACGGTCGCCGCCACGGTCATCGCGGCGGTCCCGGTTGAAGCCACCCCGGTCATCCCGGCGGTCACGGCCACCCGACGGACGGTCATCGCGGCGGTCGCGGTTGAAGCCACCACGGTCATCACGACGCTCGAACGAACGGCCACCACGGTCGCCGCCACGGTCATCGCGGCGGTCCCGGTTGAAGCCACCCCGGTCATCACGACGGTCACGGCCACCCGACGGACGGTCGTCCCGGCGGTCGCGGTTGAAGCCACCACGGTCATCACGACGCTCGAACGAACGGCCACCACGGTCACCGCCACGGTCATCGCGGCGGTCCCGGCGGTCGAAGTTGCCCCGCTCGTCCCGGCGCTCAGCGGCCGGGGCAGCGGACTCGGCCGAGCGCTGCGCGGGCACGAACGGAACGGCCTCGGCGGCCTCGGCGGGAGCACCGGCGGCCTCGGCCGCGTCGCCCTGCGCCGGGGTCTCGCCGCGCTCGCGCGCCGCGCGGGCCGCCAGCCGGTCGGCCTCCTCGCGCAGCTCGCCCGCGCGCCGCTGCACCTTCTCCAGCTCCCGGGTGAGGTCCTGCACCTCGCGCTCGGCCTGCTTGGCGGAGTTCGCGGCGGCCTCCGCCTGCACC
The DNA here is from genome assembly GCF_055591805.1 of Streptomyces sp. NPDC041200. NCBI lineage: Bacteria > Bacillati > Actinomycetota > Actinomycetes > Kitasatosporales > Streptomycetaceae > Streptomyces > Streptomyces sp. NPDC041200. Next base: position 19,087 of record NZ_JBVIZF010000019.1, read on the forward strand.
TCGGTGAGCGAACGGGCACCGGTGATCCGGGCCACGTCCTCGTCGAAGACGCCCGCCCCGCCGACGATGTGACGGGAGGCGTCGACGCCCGCGTCCTCCATCAGCCGGAAGATCTGCCGCCGCTGGTGCGGCAGGGCCAGCGACACGACGGTGCCGCTCTGGCCCGCCCGCGCCGTACGGCCGGAGCGGTGCAGGTAGTCCTTGTGGTCACCGGCCGGGTCCACGTTGAGCACCAGGTCGATGCCGTCGACGTGGATGCCGCGGGCGGCGACGTCGGTGGCGACGAGCACGTTGACGTACCCGTCCTTGAAGTCGGCCAGGGTCCGGGTCCGGGCGCCCTGCGTCATGCCGCCGTGCAGCGCGTCGGCGCGCACGCCCGCGTCGCACAGCTGCTCGGCGACCCGGTCGCAGCCCAGCTGGGTGCGGACGAAGATGATCGTGCGGCCCTTGCGCGCCGCGATGGCGGCGGTGACCGGCGCCTTGTCCTTCGGCTTCACCACGAGCACGTGGTGGGTCATCGTGGTGACCGCGCCCTGCGCCGAGTCGACCTCGTGGGTGACCGGGTCGACCAGGTAGCGCTTGACCAGGCTGTCGATCTCGTTCTCCAGCGTCGCGGAGAACAGCAGCCGCTGGCCACCGCTCGGCACCAGGTCCAGGATCTCGGTGACCTCGGGCAGGAAGCCCATGTCGGCCATCTGGTCGGCCTCGTCGAGGACGGCGATCTGGACCTTGTCGAGGGTCGCGGCGCCGCGGTCGATGATGTCGCGCAGGCGGCCCGGGGTGGCGACCAGGATGTCCACGCCCCGCTCCAGGGCGTAGATCTGATTGCCCATCGAGGTGCCGCCGCAGACCACCTTGAGCTTGAGGCCGAGGACGTCGCCGTACGGCTGCAGCGCGTCGCTCACCTGCATCGCCAGCTCGCGGGTCGGGGTCAGGATGAGACCCCGGGGGCGCTTCTTCTCGGTGTGGCCGCCGGCCAGCGAGGTCAGCAGCGGAAGACCGAAGGAGAGCGTCTTCCCGGAGCCGGTACGGCCGCGGCCGAGGATGTCCTTCCCGGCCATGGCGTCGGGGATGGTCGCGGCCTGGATCGGGAAGGGCGTGGTCACGCCGTTCTGCGCGAGCTTGCGGACGATCTGCTCGGGGAGGCCGAGGTCAGCGAAGGTGATTTCGGGGCCCTTGGAAGTCTCGGGGGTGCTCTGCTCGGCGTCATCGGCGTCAGCCGTTTCGACCGCGTCGGCCGCGTCGTCAGCGGAGACGTCGGCGCCGGGCTCGGCGGGGGCAGTGGTGGACTCGGCGCGCTCGGCCTGCTGGAGCTGCTCGACCGGCTGGGGCTGGTCCCCGTGGTCGCCCTGCTCGTCGGTGGCGGGCATGACGGCGTGATCAGTGGAAACGGACATGCGAAATGCGAAACCTTCCGGAGTCTCGGCACGCGCCCAAACTCCGTGTTGTCGCAAACGACCGCCTCTATGCGGTCAGCCACGGGATGGCAAGGAACGCGCCTCACGGCGCACTTCGATGAGGCGCCGGGCAATGGGATCAAACGATCTACCACCATACGCACCCTCACCCCCCAAGAGCAAATTCGCCACGCCAACCGCCCATCCCTACCCCCCGTGTCCCACATCACGCCCGCGTCACGCACCGCGCCTGGCCCGTGCCTGGCCGCCCGTTCGCCCGTGCTACCCCGCGGGCTCGGCGGGGTCCGAAGCGGGCGGGGACGCCGGCTCCGACGGAGTGGGCTTGGGGTCGGGCGCGCTCGGCGGCGGGATCGACGGACGCGGCTCCGGCGCGGCATCGGAGGGCGCGGGCGCCCCCGGCTCCGGCGGCGGGGACGGCGCCGGGCGGTGCGCCCCTGAGCCGTGCTTCCCGGGCGACGGCGAGGGCTCGGCGCCGGGCTCAGCGGCGGCGGACGCCGACGGCGGACGGCGCTCGCCGTCCTTGCGCTTATGGCCCTTGGCGTCCCGCGGCGCCACCGTGTACGTGTGCCCGCGGCCGTCCGTACGCACCACCACGCCACCGCCCGGCTCCGCCGCCCCGCCGCCCTTGTCGGAGCCGCCGCGGTGCCGGTCCGGCTTCCCGGGGTCGTCGGAGATGCTCATGCAGCCGCCCAGGGCCAGGGCCCCGGCCACCAGGGTCACCACCACGGCGCTCCGCGCCGAGACGCGGGGGGCGCGCGAGGCGCGGGGCGCGTCGGTGCCGGAGGAACGGTCGGTGCGAGGAGCGGGGGTTCCAGACATGCGTGGGACACCTCCAGGCCGCAGGGCTGTGACGCAGTACCCAACTGGCCCCGCCCCCCTTAGGACACGCGTGCGGCGTAACCCGTGCGCCCGAAGCGAACCCGCGCCCCCCTTGGCCTCACCCGTAGCCGAGTGCGTGCAGCCGCTCGTCGTCGATGCCGAAGTGGTGCGCGATCTCGTGGACCACGGTCACCTCGGTCTCCTGGACCACGTCCTCCCGGGTCTCGCTCATGCGCAGCGTCGGCCCCCGGTAGATGGTGATCCGGTCGGGCAGGACGCCCGCGTACCACTCGCCGCGGTCGGTGAGCGGCGTCCCCTCGTAGAGCCCCAGCAGCTCGGGGTCGTTCGCGGGCGGCTCGTCCTCCACGAACACCGCGACGTTGTCCATCAGCCGCGTCAGCTCCGGCGGGATACGGTCCAGCGCCTCGGCGACCAGTTCCTCGAACTCCTCGCGCGTCATCTCCAGCACCTGGCCATTGTCGGTCAGCCGGGCCCGGATGGGGGCGGTCCGCGCCCGGGAATGGCGCGCTGGACGCCCGGGAATGGCGGGCCGGGCGCCCGGGAATGGTGCGCTGGGCGGGCGGGCATACGCGCTCCATGGCCCGCGATCCGCTGCCCCTCGCCCCGGCCGCCGAGCGGCCACGGCCGGTCGTCCGCGCCGCCGGGCTGGCCGCGGTGACCCTCCTGGGGGCCTGGATGGGGCTGCTGGTCGTCGGGAGCGTCCACGCCTCGGTGGGCCCGATGGACACCCGGATGGCGCTCAGGCCGTCCCTCACCGGCGGCACCGAGATCAACGTCTCCCCGCTCGGCGCCCTCGAACTCCGCAGCCACCACGCCCCGCTCCGCCTCGACGTCGACGTGGACCGGCTCGACCCGATCCGGTCCGCGGCCCTGGTCGACCACCCCGAGCGGCTGTCCGGGCTGCAGGAGGAGGTGGCGGGCGATGTCGTCCGCGGCACCCGGGACCTGGCGGTGCGCTCCTGCGCGGCCGTCGTGTTCGGCGCCACCGCGCTGGGCCTGGCCGTCTACCGCCGCCCACGGCGGGCGCTGGCGGCGGGCGGCCTCGCGCTGGGGCTGCTGGCCGCCTCCGGCGGCGCCGCGTACGCGACCTGGAACCCGAACTCGGTGCTGGAGCCGCGCTATTCGGGGCTGCTGTCCAGCGCCCCCTCGGTGGTCGGCAACGCGCGCGGCATCGTCACGGACTTCGACGTGTACCAGCGGGAGCTGGCCCGGCTCGTGACCAACGTCACGCAGCTGTACGAGGCGACCTCGACCCTGCCCGCCTACCGGCCCGACCCGACGACGATGCGGGTACTGCACGTATCGGACATCCACCTCAACCCGGCCGCCTGGCACATCGTCCAGTCGCTGGTCCGGCAGTACAAGATCGACGTGATCATCGACACAGGCGACACGATGGACCACGGCACCGCCGCCGAGAACGGCTTCCTGGAGCCGGTCTCCGACCTCGGCGCCCCCTATGCATGGGTACGCGGAAATCATGACTCGGCGACGACGCAGCGCCATCTGGCGGGCCGCGAGGGCGTCCACGTCGTGGACGGCGGCCGTACGGTGACCGTCGGGGGCCTGCGGATCGCGGGCATCGGCGATCCGCAGTTCACCCCGGACCGCTCCGCCGCCGTGGCCGGTGACGCCGCCGAGCACCGGGCGGGCCGGACGCTGGCCGACGCGATCCGGGCCCGGAAGGCGGCGGGCGCGCCCGTGGACATCGCCGTCGCCCACAATCCGCTCGCCGCCCGGGAGACCGACGGGACCGTGCCTCTGGCCCTCACCGGTCATGTCCACCACCGCCGGACGGAGGTGCTGCCCGGCGGCACCCGGCTGATGACGGAGGGCTCGACGGGCGGCAGCGGGCTGCGCGCGGTGGACGACGCCGAGCCCGACAAGGTGCAGGCGTCGGTCCTCTACCTGGACCGGGACACCCGCCGGCTGCAGGCCTGGGACGAGATCGATCTGGGCGGGCTCGGGCTCGCCAAGGCCGAGGTCAGCCGTCATCTCCCGGCCGAGAACCGGCCCGGGGCGACCCCGGCGCCGACCGATCCGTAAACCGTTTTGGCGAACCTCACCGGCATCCCATATGCTTCTCGCGTCCCCGAAAGCGCCGAGAGGCGCCCAGGTGGGCCATCGGCCCTCATCGTCTAGTGGCCCAGGACGCCGCCCTTTCAAGGCGGTAGCACGGGTTCGAATCCCGTTGGGGGCACCCACATCTTTGGTGCGAAGGCCGCGTCTCGCCGAGCGAGACGCGGCCTTCGTGCTGTGTGCACCGCGCTCAGCGCGGCAGGGTGAAGCCGACGCCGAACCGCGTCCGGGCGGCCCACAGCTCGTACGGGGCGAGGACGCCCGGGCCGCAGGACGCGGTGCCGATGCCGTGGTGGGCCGCGTCCAGGTCGAGGTGGAGCACCTCGCCCGGGGTCAGGTCGGCCGGGTGCCGGGCGGCCTCCAGCTGCCCGGTGGTCCAGCGGCGCGCGGTGAGCGCGAAGGCGGGGCGGCCCTCGACGCGCAGCCCGCCGCCGTCCGGGCCGCGCAGCTCGGCCCAGCGGACGTCGCCGCGGCTGCCGTTCTCCTGCGGGAAGACGTACGGCGTCTGGAACTCCTCCACGGTCGTCGCCCAGCGGCCGGTGCGCGCCGCGCGCCGGGTGTCGGGGTACGACTCGCCGGGGCCGCCGCCGTACCACTCGATCCAGTCGAGCGGCGCCCGTACGCCCATGGTCAGCCCGAGCCGGGGCAGCGGGCAGGGCCACTCGCCGTCCGGGGCGATGTCGACGGCGAGGTCGAGCCGGGTGCCGTCGCCGGTCCGTTCGCTGGTCCAGCGGTAGCTGACCAAGAGGCCGAAGAAGCCGCCGGGCGGCGCCACCCGCGCCGTGACCACCAGCGACTCGCCCTCCACCGCGACGCCGTCGCAGCGGTGCCGCATCCGGTCCAGGGCGTGGCGGCGCCACTGCGCGGCGAGGGACTTCGTCTCGTCCGGGCCCCGGTCGTTGTCGGTGGTGGCGCGCCAGACGTTCAGCCGGGGCGGGACGGCGATGGGCAGCCCGTGGAGGGTGCGGAGGCTGCCGTCGAGAGGGTCGAAGGTGGCCGGGCCGAGGGTGATGACGTCACCGGTGCCCTCGGCGCCGGGGGCTGCGGGGGCGCGTATGGGGGCGATGCGCGCCCCGGGCGTACGCGTCACAGCGGGCCCCCGGGCCCGCGCCTGGCCCCACGCCACCTCGTGGCCCGCGGGCGCCCAGGCGGTGTCGGCCGCCAGGACGGCCCGTACGGTCCACCACTCCTCGCCTTCGGACTCCCCGCCGACCGCCTCCGGCAGCGCCACCTCGGCCGACTCCCCCGGGGCGAGCGGCGGCACGTCGAGGGCGCCCTCGGCCACCCGGCGCCCCTCCACCTCGCGTGACCAGCCGAAGGCGAGCCCGGTCAGGTCGATGACGTCGTACTTGTTGGTGACGCGGACGGTGCGGGCGGCCGCGTCCACGCAGATCCCGACCGGCTCGACCACCTTCTTGTACTCCAGCAGCCCCGGGGACGGCGTCCGGTCGGGGAAGAGCAGGCCGTCCGCGCAGAAGTTGCCGTCGTGCAGTGGCTCGCCGAAGTCGCCGCCGTACGCGAAGTACGGCCGCCCGGCGGCATCCCGGGCACGCAGCCCGTGGTCGATCCACTCCCAGACGAAGCCGCCCTGCAGCCGCTCGTACGTCTCGAACAGCCGTTGGTACTCGGTGAGGCCGCCCGGTCCGTTGCCCATGGCGTGCGCGTACTCGCACTGGATGAACGGCAGGGTGCGGCGGCGGGCGTCCAGCCGGGGGTCGTCGAGCGGCTTCTCGGCGCGGCGGCCGATCGCCTCGACCTCCTCGTGCGAGGCGTACATCCGGCTGTAGACGTCGGTGTGCTCGCAGGACCAGTCGCCCTCGTAGTGGATCAGGCGGTCCGGGTCACGGTCCCGGATCCAGCGGGACATGGCGGCCAGGTTGCGGCCGGTGCCGGACTCGTTGCCCAGCGACCACATGATCACGCTGGGGTGGTTCTTGTCCCGCTCGACCATCCGGGCGGCCCGGTCGATCAGGGCCTCCTCCCAGTCCGGGTCGTCGGCGGGGTTGCCGCGCCAGCCGCCGTAGATGAAGCCGTGGGTCTCCAGGTCGGCCTCGTCGATCACCCACAGCCCGAACTCGTCGCACAGGTCGAGGAAGGCGGGGTCCGGCGGGTAGTGGCTGGTGCGGACGGCGTTGATGTTGTGCCGCTTCATCAGCAGCACGTCCTCGCGCATCGTGGCGTACGGGACGGCGCGGCCGTGGTCGGGGTGGAACTCGTGGCGGTTGACGCCGCGCAGCAGCAGCGGCCGCCCGTTGACCGTGATCACCCCGTCCTCGACGGCGACGGTGCGGAAGCCCAGGCGCAGCGGGACGCGCTCGCCGTCCGTCGTGAGCGTCGCCTCGTACAGCCGGGGCGCCTCGGCGGACCAGGGCTGGACGCCGGGGACGGTCGAGGTCTCGCCCGTCGCGAGGGTCAGGCCCAGCTCGGGGACGGTGACGCGGCCGGACGGGCTCGCGTCCACGCGCAGTGTGCCCTGACCGGTGCGGTGGTCGTATCCGGCGTGCACGAAGACGTCCACGACGGCGGCCTCGGGCCGGTGGAGGAGCGCCACGCCACGGAAGATCCCGGCCAGCCACCACATGTCCTGGTCCTCGACGTAGCTGCCGGAGGACCACTGGTGGACGCGTACGTCCAGCACATTGCCGTGGCGCCGCAGATCGGCGCCGGTGTCGAACTCGTGCGGCAGGCGGCTGCCCTTGGCGGTGCCCAGCTCCCGGCCGTTGAGGCGGACGCGGTAGCAGGACTCCACGCCGTCGAAGCGCAGCAGAGTGCGGCCGTCGCCGGGCTCCGGCCAGTCGGCGGGGAGGTCGAAGACGAGGCGGTGGTCGCCGGTCGGGTTCTCGGTGGGGAGGTGGGGCGGGTCGACCGGGAAGGGGTAGCGGATGTTGGTGTACTGCGGGGCGCCGTGGCCGTGCAGGGCCCAGTGGGAGGGGACGGGGAGCTTGTCCCAGGTGCCCCCTTCCGCCTCTTCCTCCGCCTCTTCCGCCGCCTCTGCCGCCTCCGCGTGGGCCACGGTGGGGAAGAGCCGGAAGTCCCACTCGCCGTTCAGGGACAGGGTGCGCGCGTCGGACCGGAAAGCGGCGCGGGGCGCGAGTGCTCCGGCGCCGGGCGAGGGGTCCTCGTAGTACGCGGTCATGGCTCGATTTGAGCGTCGACGCGTGTTGATCATTGTGGGAATGCCTTCCGCCGCAAGGAGAGATGCCCTGCTCAGGCAGGGATACGGAAGCGATGGTTCCGACTTAGCAAACAACACCGCACAGGGCGAAACAAGTATTGACAGCCACCCCGGAGCGCTCTAGCGTCCCGCCATCTGGTTCGCGAATATAACCAGTGTTCATCTATGCGAACGGGCGGTGGCCATGTTCAGACACTCAGCCACGACGAGGCGACTGGCGCCTCTGGCGTGCGTGGCACTCGCCGGTTCCCTCGTCGCCGGATGCGGCGCGAGCACCAGCGGCAGCGGCGGCGGGAGCGCCAAGGGCCCACTGGAGGTGTGGACCCGCAGCGACGCCGTGGACGCGAAGGCCTACAAGAGGATATTCGCCGCCTTCACCAAGAAAACCGGCATCAAGGTCGATTACAAGCCCGTCGTCGACTTCGACAAGCTCCTCCAGCAGCGCGCCGCCTCCAAGAACCTGCCCGACGTCACCGTCAACGACATGGGAAGCCTCGGGAACTACCAGTCCCAGGGGCTGCTCCAGCCCATCGACCGGAAGGCTCTCGCGGGCACCTCCGACATCACCGGCACCGCCTGGTCCGGCGCGGTCGGCACCGACGGCAAGGTCTACGGCATTCCGTTCTCCCGCCAGGCCCAGGGGATGTTCATCCGCAAGGACTGGCTGGCGAAGGTCGGCATGAAGGCCCCGAAGACCTGGGCCGAGCTGCTCGACGTCGCCAAGGCGTTCACCGACAAGGACCCGGACGGCAACGGCAAGAACGACACGTACGGCCTGCTGGTGCCCGGCTCCACCAACAACGGCTACCTCGCCTGGTTCGCGTCCAACTTCATCTGGCAGGGCGGCGGCGACATCGTCGCCTCGCGCGGCGGCGGCAAGTACGAGGCGGTCGCCGACTCCCCCGCGAACGTCAAGACCGTCACCTGGCTCAAGGGCCTGTACTGCTCCAGCAAGGTCACCCAGCCCGGCTCGCTCACGATGACCACCGGCGACTCGTACCCCTTCTTCACGCAGGGCAAGGTCGGCATCTCCCTCACCGGCCCCTATGAGTTCCCGCTCTTCGACAAGACGCCGGGCAAGGACAAGCTGGAGGTCATCCCCGCGCCCAAGGGCCCGGACGGCAACACCGTGCTGGCCGAGGGCGAGAACGTCTATCTGATGGCGGGCTCCAAGAAGGCCGAGCAGCAGCGCAAGCTCGCCGAGTTCCTGATCAGCCCCGAGGCGCAGAAGCTCGGCATGACCGCCCCCGACGCGCCCGTCGTCCGGCTGTCGGTCAACACCAAGGTGGACACCGGAAAGGTCTACAACGACCCGCGGTGGAAGATCTTCTCGGACGCGTACGCGAACGACTCCAAGCCCTTCCCGTCCGCGATCAACTACCAGCCCATCCGGCAGGACACCGCCGAGTCGCTGAACAAGCTCTTCGCCACCTGCGGGTCCAGCGTCAAGAGCGGGCTGAGTGAGCTGAACTCCACCCTTCAGCAGGAGCTGAAGTCCCAGGGAGTGGCCAAGTGACCCAGCCCCTGGGCCACTCGGGGACCACGGCGGCCGCCGTCACCAGGACGGCGGCCGAGGGGGCCTGGCCCGGGGCCGCCGAGGCCACACCCCCGCCCGCCGGCGCCACGGCCCCGCCCGCCCCGGCGGTGAAGCGGCGCCCACGGGGCCGCCGTCCGACCGCCTCGTCGTGGGTCCCCTGGCTGTTCGTGGCCCCCGCCCTGCTCCTCTTCGTCGTCTTCAAGTACCTGCCCATGGCCAAGGGCGTCCAGCTGAGCTTCTACGACGTGCGGCCGTTCCTCGGCAATCTGTGGGTGGGCCTGGCCAACTACCGGGCGGTCTTCGCCGATCCGCAGTTCCAGGCCGCGCTCGGCCACACCGTGCTGCTGGCCGTCGGCGGAACCATCGGCTCCGTCATCGTCGGCTTCGTCCTGGCCCTGCTCCTCGAAGGCCCGGCGCGCTCCCTGTGGTTCATGCGCTCCGCCGTCTTCCTGCCGGTCGTCACCGCCACCGCCGTCGTCGGCGAGATCTGGCGGCTGCTCTACTACCCGACCAGCGCGGGCTTCCTCAACACCGTCCTCGGCTTCCTCGGCATCGGCCCGCTGCACTACCTCGACCACACCAGCTCGGCGATCTGGTCCGTCATGGCGGTCGCCGTCTGGACCGGCGGCCCGTACAACATGGTGATCGTCCTCGCCGGGCTCACCCAGGTCGACCGCGGGCTGTACGAGGCGGCCGCCCTCGACGGCGCGAACACCTGGCAGCGGCTGCGCCACATCACCCTGCCCGCGCTGCGCCCCGTCGTCACGATCCTGCTCACCCTCGCCGCCATCCGCGGCTTCCGCACCTTCACCGAGGTCTACGTCCTCACCGGAGGCGGACCCGCCGGATCCACCGATGTCTGGATGACCCGGATCTACCAGCTCGGATTCACCCGCAACGAGATCGGTGTCGCCTCCGCCGCCGCCACGCTGCTGTTCCTGGTCACGGTGTGCCTGACAGTCGCGATGCAGTGGTACCAGCGACGGAAGGAGGCCCGGCCGTGACCCTCTCCCTTGCTGCCAAGACTTCCAAGCAGCGCCCGGGCGTCGGCGTCTCGCAGAGCGTCGAGACCGCGCTCGGCTGGCGCACCGGCCGCAGCCACCTGCTGAGCATGGCGCTCCGGGCCCTGCTGTGCCTGCTCGCGCTCGCCATCTTCGCCGGGCCGCTGATCGTGCTGTTCTCCGGCGCGTTCGACAACAACCCCGATCCGACGAAGCTGAACCTCGTCCCCAACTCCCCGACCCTGGAGAACTTCAAGGTCGCGGGCGAGCGGGACGTCTGGCACTACCTCGCCAACTCGCTGATCGTCGCGGGCGGCGCGCTGCTGCTCCAGGTCAGCGTCAGCGTCTTCGCCGCGTACGCCCTGGCCCGCAAGCGGTTCCGGGGGCGGGCCATCCTGTCGCTGCTCTTCCTGACGACCATGATGCTGCCCGAGGAAGTCATCGCGATCCCGCTCTCGCTCGTCCTCGGCGACCTCCCGGTCGTCCATCTGAGCCTCAAGGGCACCCTGCTCGGCATGATCCTGCCGCTCGGCGCCTGGGGATTCTCGATCTTCGTGATGACCGAGTTCATGCGGGAGCTGCCCGCGGAGCTGGAAGAGGCCGCCAAGATCGACGGGGCCGGGGAGTGGCGCATCTTCGCCCAGGTCGTGCTGCCGCTGTGCCGCCCGGCGCTCGGCGTGATCACCGTCTTCGGCTTCATCATGATCTGGGACCAGTACCTGCTGCCGCTGATCGTCGCCAACGACCCGTCGGACTACACCCTGTCCGTCGCGCTCTCCACGATGCGCAGCGACACGATCGGTCCGGGTCTGGTGCTGGCCGGTTCGCTGCTCGCGCTCATCCCGAGCCTGATCGTCTATCTGCTGCTGCAGCGGTCGCTGATCCGCGGCATGACGGCGGGAGCGCTGAAGGGCTGACGCCCGCCCCCACCACTACCGATGAGGTGCCGCATGTCCCCTTCTTCCCCTCCCTCCCCTTCTTCCCCTCCGAGACTCACCGGAGTGCTCTTCTTCCCCGTCACGCCCTTCGCCCCGGACGGCACCGTCGACGAGAAGACCCTCGCCACCCACATCGAGCAGGGCGTCGCCGCCGGGCCGGGCGGGGTGTTCGTCGCCTGCGGCACCGGCGAGTTCCACAGCCTGGAGCCCGGCGAGTACGAACGCGTCGTCCGCGTCGCCGTCGAGGTCACCGGCGGCCGCGTCCCCGTCTACGCCGGCGCGGGCGGGCCGGTCACGCTGGCCGCCCAGTTCGCGCGCGCCGCCGAGCGGGCCGGTGCGGACGGGCTGCTCCTGCTGCCCCCGTACCTGGTCACCTTCCCGCCCGAGGGCCTGGTCCGCTACGTCGAGCAGGTCACCGCCGCCACCCCGCTGCCCCTGATCGTCTACCAGCGCGGCAACGCCGTCTTCACCCCGGAGACCGCCGCCCGCGTCGCGTCCATCTCCGGGGTGACCGGCTTCAAGGACGGCACCGGCGATCTCGATCTGATGCAGCGCATCGTGCTCACCGTGCGCTCCACGGTCGGCGAGGACTTCCAGTTCTTCAACGGCATGCCCACCGCCGAGATGACCGTCCCCGCCTACCGGGCCGTCGGCGTGGACCTCTACTCCTCCGCGGTCTTCTGCTTCGCCCCCGAGGTCTCCCTCGCCTTCCACCAGGCGGTCGGCTCCGGCGACACCGCGACGGCGGAACGGCTGCTGGCCGAGTTCTTCCAGCCGCTGGTCACCCTGCGGGACAAGGTCCCCGGCTACTCCATCTCTTTGATCAAGGCGGCGGTGCGGCTGCGTGGGCTGGACGTCGGCGGGGTACGACCGCCGCTGGTGGACCCGAGCGGGGACCACCTCGCCGAACTTCAAAAGATCATCGACGCCGGAATCGGACAGGTGTGACAACACGTATGCGCATCAAGGACCTGGTGATCACCCCGATCGCCTTCCGCGACCCGCCCCTGCTCAACGCGGACGGCGTCCATGAGCCATGGGCGCTGCGCAGCATCGTGCGGCTGGTGACGGAAGACGGGGTGACGGGCCTCGGCGAGACGTTCGGCGACACCCTCCACCTGGACCGGCTCGCGGCGCTGCGCCCCCATCTGGAGGGCCTGAGCGTGTACGCGCTGGGCGAGCTGTACGAGAAGGCGGCGGCCCTCTTCGACCACGCGGGCGGCAAGATCTCCTCCTTCGACCTCGGCCGGGTGCACGCCGCCGTCGAGGTCGCCTGCCTGGACGTCCAGGGCAAGCTGGCCGACCGCCCGGTGAGCGACCTGCTCGGCGGCGCGGTCCGGGACTCCGTCCCGTACAGCGCGTACCTCTTCTACAAGTGGGCCGGGCACCCGGACGCGGAGGAGGACGAGTGGGGCGCGGCGCTCGACCCCGAGGGCGTCGTGGCGCAGGCCCGCCGCATGATCGACCGGTACGGCTTCGGCTCGATCAAGCTCAAGGGCGGCGTCTTCCCGCCCGACCAGGAGATCGCCGCCATCCACGCCCTCCGCGAGGCGTTCCCCGACCATCCGCTGCGGCTCGACCCGAACACCGCCTGGACGCACGAGACCTCGCTGGAGGTCGCCCGCGCCCTGGACGGCGTCCTCGAATATCTGGAGGACCCCACCGGCGGCATCCCCGGCATGGCGCGGGTCGCCGCCGAGTCGCCGCTCCCGCTGGCCACCAACATGTGCGTGGTCGCCTTCGACCACATCCCGGCGGCCGTCGCGCAGGGCGCGGTGCAGGTCGTGCTCGGCGACCACCACTACTGGGGCGGGCTCACCCGCACCCGCCACCTCGGCACCCTCTGCGACACCTTCGGGCTCGGCATGTCCATGCACTCCAACTCGCATCTGGGCATCAGCCTCGCCGCCATGACCCACCTCGCCGCCGCGACCCCCAACCTGACGTACGCCTGCGACACCCACTACCCGTGGAGCGCCCAGGACGACGTGGTGCGGCCGGGCGCGCTGACCTTCGTGGACGGCGCGATCCCCGTCCCCACCGGCCCGGGCCTCGGCGTCGAACTGGACGAGGACGGCCTCGCCCGGCTGCACGAGAACTACCTGACCTGCGGGCTGCGGAAGCGGGACGACACGGGGTACATGCGGCGCGTGAACCCGGACTTCACGGCGGGCCTGCCGCGGTGGTGACGGCGACGGCCTATCTGTACCCGTGGGACGTGGTCGGCGACCCGGCCGCCGCCGAGCGGATCGCGGCCCTCGGGGTGGACGCGGTGGCGCTGGCCGCCGCGTACCACTCCGTACGGGCCGCCACCCCGTTCCACCCCGCGCACCGGGTGGTCGACGCGCACCACGCCGCGCTGTACCTGCCGGTGCGGGGCGAGGCGTGGTCCGGTTCCCGCCTGGTCCCGGGCACCCCATCGTGGATGCCGGGCCCCGACTCCTTCCTGGCGGCCCGCGACGCGCTGCGCGCCGTGGGTCTCCCGGTCCACGCCTGGACGGTCCTCACCCACAACACCCGCCTCGGCGGCGCCCACCCCGACCTGGCCGTACGGAACGCCTTCGGCGACCCGTACCCGTACGCCCTGTGCCCCTCGTCCGCCGAGGTCAGGGCGTACTGCGCCACGCTCGTGCGGGAGGTCCTGGCGCTGGGCGAGCCGGACGGCCTGGTCCTGGAGGCGTGCGGCCCCCTGGGCCTGGGGCACGGCGGCCACCACGAGAAGACGGCGGGCGCGGACTGGGACGCTTCCGTGGACCGCCTCCTGTCGTGGTGCTTCTGCGCGGCGTGCCTGGCCCGCTACGAAGCGGCCGACCTGTCCCCGTCCCGCCTCCGCCACCAGGTCCGGCGGGCCGTGGACGAGGGCACGCCCCTCTCCCCCACCCTGGTATCGACCCTGCGCGAGATCCGCACCGCCCTGACCGCGGACCTGCGCCGCGAGGTGCTGGCGGCCGCCTCCGGACCCCTCCCCCTCCCCCTGACCCTGCACGCGAGCGCGGACCCCTGGGCCACGGGCCCCTTCGCGACGATCGCCGGGGACCACGTCCCCCCGCCCGTGGACACCCTGGTCGCCTCCGCCTGGACCAGCGCCGACCAGGGCGCCGAGGCCCTCACCGCCCTGCGCCCCCTGGCCGCCCCGGCCACCCGCCTCGCCGCCTACGTCCCGGCCCTCCCGCCCCGCCCGGCGGACCCGTCAGCCCTGGCCGCCGAATGGACCACCTGCCTGACAGCGGGCGCGGACGAGCTGCACCTCTACCACGCGGGCCTCGCCTCCCAGGCCCGCCTGACCGCCATCCGCACGGCTCTCGACGCGGTCAGGACAGGGCCTGAGGTCTGATACGCTGATCCAGCGACATCGACGCGGGGGAAAGCGAAAACTTCCGCCGAGAAGATCGCAGGTTGTACGACCTCCCGACGGAAACCCGTTAGGCCCGTACGCCGCCTTGTGCGAGACTCGTTCTCGCACACACGCAAGGTCCTGTGGAGCAGTTTGGAGTGCTCGCCACCCTGTCAAGGTGGAGGCCGCGGGTTCAAATCCCGTCAGGACCGCTGCGGCTGGGTAGCTCAGTTGGTACGAGCGTCCGCCTGAAAAGCGGAAGGTCGCCGGTTCGACCCCGGCCCCAGCCACCGCCGAGAAAGCCCCCTCCCGGTTCGCCCGGAGGGGGCTTCTTCGTGCCGGTGACGCCTACGGCGCCGGATCTACGCAGGCCCCGACGTGCGCCACGGTGCGGACGGCGCGAAGGGAGCCGCGTTCGGGCCACCGAGCTACGGGGCGATGCCCGTACCGTCGCACCGGTTACACCCCACCGTGAACACCTTGCCGCCCGGTTCCACGAAAACGGTCGCGGGAAGACCGCGGCGCCTCTTGCAGCCGCAGGCCTCATCCGGTCGCCGGGCCGGGGCCCGGAGCTGATCCACGAGTTCCACGAGATCGACCCTCTCGGGATTCACCCACTGCTCCAAGGCGACCACCTCCTGTGACGATGGTACGGGTGCGACGCCCGGTCGCTCAGCCCTTCGTTCAGTTCGGACCGCTCGGGCCATCGCCGTCCGGGTCGCCGGTACAACTGCCCTCGGGGCCGCCGGGACCGTGCTGGCAGCTGGCCGCGACCGGGATGGAGCTGTCGGTCGGCGCCAGCCACAGCGCGTCGTCCCCAGGGAACCCGGCCTCCACGATGCGCTGCTGGGTCTTCGTCAGCGCCTCGGGATCGCGCCGCTCCGGGTCCGGTGCCTCCGGCACCTGGTGAACGAAGGCGCCGAGGCGCTCGCACGGTTGGCGGTACGTGCGGGTGTGAAGGATCAGGGCGTGCCACCCCTCGTCCACCACTCGCGACGGGGCGAGCGGCTGGGACGCGTCCGCGGCGGCCGCGACGAACTTCACCGCTTCGTCGACGGTCCGCCCTGCCGTGCCCTCGTCCATGCCGGGGTTGTTGCGCAGAACGGTCTCCACTACCTCGGCCCGCTGTGGCCGGTCGAGTAACGCAGTAACGTCACGCATGTGCCTTCCTCTCTCTGAGTTGGGGTGGTGCACGGTTTCCGTCCCGGTCACCAGCCGCCCAAGCGCGCGATCGGGGCGGGCCTTGTCTCCGACGGGACCCGGCACCGTGCCGGAGACCCGTCGCTCTGCGGTCGGCAGCCGTGGCGGGGCATGACCGTCCGGACGCCTACAGCTCATCGGCCGCGCTCTGCGGGGCGGTGGTGGGCGAGGAGGCTGGCGTCGAAGGGGTCGCGCTGCTTCGGGAAGGTGGGTGCGCAGTCGGGACAGGCGTAGACCGTGCCCCCACCGGCGCTCGCGCCGTACCCAATCGCGACCACGACCGGCTGCCTGGTGGTCGTCTGGCAACGGGCGCAGACCTGAACGCTCACCGGGCCGTCGCCCCCTCGACCGCGATCGCCCGCGCCAGGGCATCGCGAAGCCGTGCGGGGTCGGTGAGGTACCGGTCCGGCCCCACCGGAACGCGCCAGTGCAGACGCGGACCACCCCTCCAGTCCACGGGCGGCACGCCCACGTACGTAACCTCGGCACCGTGCGCGCCCAGGGCCTGCACCTGCTGCAAGCCTCGCCAGTCCTGGGCATGACCCGCCGGGATGAGCCAGTACATCAATCCGTAGTCGGCGATGACGGCGCCGGACGCGTCGCCGAGTAACTGCAGTGCCCGTTCACCGATCTCGGCAGGGGCACGCAGGACGTCCCAGTGAGGGCCGACCTTGACCATCTCGACGTCGCTGCCGCGCGGCGGCGTCCAGGGAGCGGGTGTTGTGGATTGCGTCTGCACGGGGTCTCCCGGCGTCATCGGTGAGCAGGTGATGACCGACCGTAGGAGCGCCGGGAGCGGGGTAGGGGCAGGATTCCTGCCCCTCGAACCTTCAGGCGGCCAATACTCCGATCTTCACGGCCAGTTCGGCGGCGCGGTGGCGTTGCACCGGGGACTTCGACTCGGTCTCTTCCAGGACGATGCGGCGGGCGTAGCCGTTGTAGCGGATCGTCTCCGGCGCGGCCTCGTACGCCTTGTCCAGCGTTGCCAGAGCGGTCTCCGGCTGCCCGTCCAGCTGGTAGCCCCTGGCTTCCTCGATCCGGTGCCGGGCTCGCCGTGGCCGCGACGGAATCGTCCTGGCGTCCGCCTTCGCCGCCTGCCGTACGGACTCCCCGCCCGCGTGCAGTTCGACCGCGACGGTGACCGCGTGCGCGCCCATGACGGCCCGGGAGAACGACGTCGCTGGGTGGTAGTAGTCGGCGGGGAGCCGCTTGGCCACCTTGCGGGCGGTGTCCCAGTAGTTCCAGGCGGTGCCGGTGTCGCCGCGTCGGGCGGCGGTGTACCCGGCTTCGAACCGCAGGGCGCCAGCGATGGCCCGTACGTCGTCCGACGCGTCCGGCAGCAGCGGGGTCAGGTAGCGCAGCGTCTTGAGGGTGACTGCGTCGGCCGCGTCGAAGTGGGCGGGCCCGCTGTCGCGGTGGGCCTGAGCGGTGAGCCAGGCCGCGACGCCGATGGCGTGCGGGTCCTCGCTCTCCTGGGCGGCGACCATGCCGCGCTCGGCCGCGCGCCACAGGAGGGCGGAGTCGGGCTGGTAGGCAAGGAAGAACTGACTGAGGCCGTAGACCTCAGCGAGCACGGCCTGCGCCGCACGCCGTTCGGGAGCCCGGTCGGCCTGGCGGACGGCGAGTTGCGCGTCCTGGATGAGGTCCGGCAGAAGACCACCGATCACCTCGCGGTGATTGGGTGCGGAGTGGCGGGCGGACCAGGCGCTCGCGAGGCGAGCCCTCAGGTGCGCGGCCGAAGGCGCCTCGCGATCGGTGGCGAAGGGGAAGTCGTCGATCGCGTCCCGCACGGCTGGCAGCTTGGCGTGGCCGGGGCCGATGAAGAGGTCGACGGGCATGGCCTGGTCGCCCGTCAGTTCACCGAGGTTGCGCACGCGCAGCACCTCGGCGACGCGCAGGATCATGGGCAGCCCAGGGGTGTGGAGCGTGCCGTTCTCCACCTGCTTCACCCAGCTCGGGGACTTGTCGAGGAGACCGGCGAGGACGGTACGGCTCATGCCTCGACGTGTACGGAGGACCTGCATGCGCTGGCCGAAGACCAGCGGGTGGTCCATCGGGTCCGGAGTGACATCAGATGGCATGGCCTTGCCCCTCTCTGTCCAGCTCGTCGCTGCCAGGGTATGAGGCAAGGCCCTTGTCATGTGAGGCCGTTCACCCGCGGGCCGGATGAAAACCCCGAAGACAACGAGGGGACACGGCCCAGCGCCAAGAGACGCCAGCGGCGGGTTGATCAGACGTTGGCGCAGATCACGTAGACGCTGATGCCCACGTTGTCGGTGTCGGTCTGGCGGCCCAGGCCGATCCAGCCGGTTCCGTCTTCGGTGGGGAAGCTGCCGACGAGGATCGCGGTGTTGCCCCGGGCCTCGGCGCCGCCGCCGAGGACCTTCTTGCCGTAGGGGCAGTACACCGTGCGCCGCTCGAAGTTGGGGACGTTCTCGTTGGACAGGGTGACCCGCTCGTATCCGGGCACTCTCTCGTCGTCGGGGTGGTGGCCCTTGTGGGAAACGGGCCGTCTCGTGCGACTGGCAGGACGGTTTGCGGACGGCCGGTGGGATCACCGCCGGGCTGCTGGTGTGGGGGATGCTCACGCTGGTCGGGCTGGCGGCCGTGCTGGCCGCGTCGGCCGTGGCGTACACCGTGGTCAAGCTGGCCGGAGCCGCGTATCTGATCGTGCTCGGGGTCCAGTCGCTGCTGCGCAGCCGTCGCGGCCGGGCCGGCTCTCCGGCGGCGGCAGGGGCTGCTCCAGGGGGTAACCCCTGGCGTACGGGGCTGGTCAGCAACATCTTCAACCCCAAGATCGCCGTCTTCTATACGGGGCTGCTGCCGACGCTCGCTCCCGCCGGGCTCTCTCCCCATCTGGGGATGGCGGTGCTGGTGCTGCTGCACGCGACGATCACCGCCGTCTATCTCGGCGGCTACGTGATGCTGCTGGCCAAGGCGCGCGGCTTCTTCGAACGGACCGCCGTGCAGCGCGCCTTGGACCGGGTGACCGGTGTCGTCCTGATCGGGTTCGGGGTCAAGGTCGCCACGACGCGGGCGTGACGGCGGCGGCAGTTACCGGGGGGAACTCCTGTTTCCGGCGGAGCCGCTGCCCCAGAATCGGAAGCCACGGGCCGTCAGAGGGAGAAGTGGCATGTCACGGGGATGGAAGATCACGCTCATCGTGATGGCGGCGGGCGTCGCCGGATGGTTCCTGTGGCCCTGGTTCCTGTACTCCTGGGCGCGCAGGGAGTGAGCAGCGAGGAGCGCGAAAGTCGCCGCGCTGTGGCGGGAAGTCCCTGACACGGTCGCCGCGGCGCGGCCCCGAGCGTCATCCCAGTGAGTGGAACGGCTTCGTTCCCCCCGGGGGTGGCACGGCGAACAATCACCGGCCAAAGCCCAGCTGCAGCATGGGAGAGTCGGCATGGCAGACGAGACGGGCGCCCCGCGCGAAGTACGCAAGGCCGCCATCGCAAGCTTGTTCGGTAGCGCGTTGGAGTGGTACGACTTCTTCCTCTACGGCACGGCCGCCGCGCTCGTGTTCAACACCCTGTTCTTCCCCACCTTCGACCCGCTCGTGGGCACGATCGCCGCCTTCGGCACCAACGCGGTCGGCTTCCTCGCCCGGCCGCTCGGCGGCATCATCTTCGGGCACTTCGGGGACCGGCTCGGCCGTAAGTCGATGCTGGTCATCACCCTGGTGATCATGGGCGTCGCGACGTTCCTGATCGGGCTGCTGCCCACCTACAGCACCATCGGGGTGTGGGCGCCGGTGCTGCTGATCGGCCTGCGGATCGTGCAGGGCATCGCGGTGGGCGGCGAGTGGGGCGGGGGTGTGCTGATCGTCAGCGAACACGCGCCGCGCCACCGCCGCGGCTACTACTCGGCCTGGAGCCAGACCGGTGTGGGGCTCGGGTTCGTGCTCTCCGCCTCCGTCTTCGCGCTGGCCCAGGGCGTGACCACCGAGGAGTCCTTCCTCGCCTGGGGATGGCGGATTCCGTTCATGGTCGGCATCCTGCTCACCGCCGTCGGGCTGCTGATCCGGCTGCGGATCATGGAGACGCCCGCGTTCCGGGAGGAGGCGGCGGCGAAGCCGGAGAAGTCCGCGCCGCCGATCCTCGACGTCCTTCGTACCCACCCCAGGTCGGTGCTGATCGCCTTCGGGGCGCGGGTCGCCGAGACCGGCGCGAGCTATCTCTTCCTCACCTTCACCCTGTCCTACGCGGCCAAGATCGGCGTGGGCAACGGGGTGGTGCTGGCCGCGGTCGTGGTGGGGATGCTGGCCGAGTCGTTCGCGATGCCGATGTTCGGGGCGCTCTCCGACCGGATCGGACGCCGTCCGGTGTACATCGGGGGCGCGGTCGCGGTGATCGTGTGGGCCTATCCGTTCTTCGCGCTGTTCGACTCGCGCCAACCGGTGCTGATCTTCGTGGCCATCTTCGTGGCGGTCGTGATCGGCCACGGGGCGATGATCGGCACCCAGCCCGCGTTCTTCACCGAACTCTTCGCGAGCCGGGTCGCCTACAGCGGGCTCGCCCTCGGGCATGAGCTGGCCTCGATGATCGTCGGCGGGTTCTCCCCCATCATCGCCACCGCGCTGCTCGCCTGGGCCGGGGCGTCCTGGCCGATCGCGCTGTTCCTGATCGGCATGGGCGCGGTCACTGTGATCGCGGTGGCGGCCGCTCCCGAGACCAACCCCAACGTCCGAAAGGACCGCGAGGACCCGGCGCGGAAGGCCGAGGATGTGGAGCGTCAGGCCGTCTGACGCGCGTACGCTCACGCCCGGCCAGCGCGTACGCTCCCGCCCGGCCAGATGGCGAGGCTCGACGCGGCGAGCGGCGGGACGGCCCCCTGTCCCTCCTTCCCGTACCAGCGCCAGGAGGGTTTCGCCCGGCTCAACCCGCCAGTGTGGGGATCGCCCTCGTAAGGGGCGGGCACAGGGGTACGGGCGGTCCGGGCGGGTAAGGGCGCGGCAGGAGTCCGGGGCCGATCGTCGGGTGGTTCCGGCAGTCCCCTCATGCCCCGGGAGAGACATGGCGTCACGGCCGTTGACCTTCGTCGTCGGAACCGGGCGGTGCGGGTCCACCGCCCTGTCGGAGGTGCTGCGCCTGCACCCCCACATCCTCAGCCTGAGCGAGCTGATGGCCTCCCTGGAGCCGGACGCTCTCCCCGAGGAGCCGCTGTCCGGGGAGGAGTTCTGGGAGATCCTGGCGAACCCGCCCGCGTTCGCCAACCGGCTGATCCGGGAGGGCTTCGGGCTGCCGGAGCACACGTATCCCGGCCTCGGCGGACGGTTCTCGGCGGAGGGGAACGGGATACCGGCGGTGGCGATGACGACGCTGCCGCATCTGAGCGACGACCCGGACGCGCTGTTCGACGCGCTGCGGCCGGTGATGTGCGCGCGGCCCCGGGGGCCGGTCGGGGACCATCACCGGGCCCTGTTCGACGCACTGGCCGACCGGTTCGACAGCCGGGCGGTGGTGGAGCGGTCCGGGTTCTCGCTGCGGCTGGTGCCCCGGCTGCGGGAGGTGTTCCCCGAGGCGCGGTTCGTCCATCTGTACCGGGACGGGGCCGACTGCGCGCTGTCGATGAGCCGCCACCCCGGCTTCCGGATGATCCAGCTGATGGGAGAGGGCGGCGACGTGCCGGGCGAGCTGGCCGCGTTGATGAACGACGAGAGCGCCGAGGTGGGGCCGCTGTTGACGCGGCCCGTGCCGGTGTCCGCGTTCGGGCGGCTGTGGTCGGACACGGTGATCGAGGGGATGGCGCACCTCGACGCGCTGCCCGCCGGGCTGGTGCTGCCGCTGTCGTACGAGGCGCTGCTCGACGCCCCCGACGCCCAACTCACCCGGCTGGCCTCGCACCTCGGCGTCGAGCCGCTGTCCGGGTGGCTGGCCGGGGCGCGCGTGCTGCTGGACGGTGGGCGGCGGGGCAGCGCCGAGCGGCTGCCTCCGGCGGAGCTGGCGGCGCTGCGGGAGAGCTGCCGGGCGGGGGCGCGGGCGCTGGGGGTGTAGGGCGCGGGGTGGGTAGGGCGCTGGGGGCGCGCCCGTTGTACGGCTCTGGGCGCGGCGCGCTCGTTGTACGGCCCTGGGCGCGCCCGGGGCCGTACAGCGGAGCCTGGCGTCAGTAGCCCGCCTTGGCGTTGACGCGGCGCGGGTAGTAGCGCTCGTCGCCGCGCCGCTCGTACTCCTTCCAGCGGGGGGCGTCGCCGGTCGGGTGGTCGCCGAGGATGGTGACCCGCTGGCCCTTGCGGTAGGCGGAGTAGTCGTTGATGGCCAGGTGCTGGGTGGCCCGGTTGTCCCACATGGCCACCGCGCCGGGCTGCCAGCGGTAGCGGCAGTTGAAGATCGGCTGCTCGGAGTGCTCGAAGAGGAACTGCAGGACCGAGTCGCTCTCATGGCGGCTGAGCTGCGGAATGTGCGACGACCACATGCGGGTGACGTACAGCGAGCGGCGCCCGGTCTCCGGGTGGACGCGGACCACCGGGTGCTCGGCCTTCATCTCGCCGACCTCGGGCGCCTTGAGGACGTGGACGGCGGTCAGCCCGTCGAGCATCTCGCGGTACGGCTCGGACAGCGTCTCGTACGCCAGGTACTGGTTGCTCCACATCGTGTCGCCGCCGGACTCCGGGCAGGTGACCAGGTGCAGGATCGAGGCGACCGGCGGGTTGGGGCTGAAGGTGACGTCGATGTGCCACTCGTCGGCCTTGCCGCCCTTGTCGGACTCGATCAGCGCCAGCTCCGGGTAGCCCTCGACCTTCGGCAGGAAGGGGTGCACCTCCACCTCGCCGAAGCGCTTGCCGAGGGCGATGTGGGCCTCCGGGGTGAGGTGGGACTGGTCCGGGAAGAAGATCACCAGGTAGCGCAGCAGCAGCTCGCGGATCCGCTCGAAGTCGGCGTCGTCGATGTCCGTCAGGTCCATCCCGAAGATCTCCGCGCCGAGGGCGCCGGATACCGGGCGTACGACTGCTTCCTGTTTCGGCATAGGTGCTGTCCTTTCAGGTCTGGGGGACGCGGTGGGCGCGCGGGTCGGGCAGGACGCCGAGCTGGTGGAGGCGGTCCAGGAACGTCATCGGCCGGGGGCCCAGGCCGGACATGTTGTACGTGACGGTGTGCAGCAGCCGGGGATTGCGCCCGGTGAAGCGGACCGCCCGCCGCCCCACGACCCGGCCGCGCCAGCTCAGGTCGGTGACCATGCGCGCCGCGTTGTCGCTGGTGGTGGCCGCCTGGGCGAGGATCGGCCGCCGCTCGGCCTGGTAGGCGCGGAGCGCCGCGTCCACGGTGGCGGCGGTGGGCGCGGCCGCGCCGAGGTGGTCGTCGAGCTGGTCGGCCAGGGCGGCCGCGCAGGTGATCGCGGTGTTCATGCCCTGGGCGGCCATCGGGTGCACGGCGTACGCGGCCTCGCCGACGAAGGCCATCCCGGGGACGGCCAGCCGGGGCGAGAGGAAACGGGACACCGGCAGCATCTGTCTGCTGTCCAGACCGGCCAGCAGAGGCCCGGTTAGGGGTTCCAGCGCCGGAACCTCCGCCACCACCCCCTCGGCCCAGGCGGCCAGGGCGTCCCGGTCGCGGCCGCCGCGCAGTTCGTCGGGCGCGGTCTGGACGTACAGCCGCACCCGGTCGCCGGGCAGCGCGTACACCAGCCTCAGCCCGCGCGGGCTGAGGTACGCGGAGAAGTCGTCCGGGCGGGGCGCGCCCGCGAGGTCGAACGACACCAGGCGGTGCGGGTAGTCCACGCGCCGGGCGTCGATGCCCGCGGCGCGGCGCAGCCGGGACGAGATGCCGTCCGCGGCGACGGTCAGCGGCGCGTGGACCTCGTACCGCCGTCCGCCCTCGCTGACCGCCACGCCGGTGACGCGGCCCGGGCCGTCCCGCAGGGCCTCCTCGGCCAGGGCGCCCCGGCGCACCTCCACGGTCGGGCCGAGCCCCTCGGCCAGCGCGTCCAGGATGGTGAGGTGGTCGTGGGAGAGCAGCCACCGGTCGCCCTCGGGGAGTTGTCCGTAGTCCAGCGCCATCAGCGGCGCCCCGGCCGGGTCGCGGACCACCAGGTGGCCCAGCCGCACCCCGGCCCGCTGCTCCAGCAGCCGCTCGGTCCCCCAGCGGCGCAGGACGCGCAGCGCGCCGGGCTGCAGGACCTCGCCCTTGGCGACCGGGCGCGGCTTGGGCTGCTTGTCGAGGACGAGGACGCGCAGGCCCAGCGCGCCCAGGGCGCGCGCGGAGGCGAGCCCTCCGGCGCCCGCGCCGCACACGACGGCGTCATACCGGGTGTTCGTCTCGCTCATGCGGAGCCCTCCGGCGGTCGGTGTGACGCGGTGGCCGTCCGCAGCCGGGCCAGGGCGCGGAGCGCGAGCCCGGAGGCGATCACGTCGTCCGCGTAGCGGTAGCAGAAGCGGATGTACTCGTTCACCGGCGATCCGGCCCAGCCGCCGTCCGGGCGCTGGGCGTCCGTCAGATAGCGCGCGGCGGCCGTCACGGGCCGCGAGCCGGGGTCGTGGCCCGCGGTGAGCAGCGCGTACAGCGCCCAGGCCGTGTCCTCGACCGTGCCCGGAGGGGCGCCGTCCGCGCCCGCCGACGCGCCGCCCCAGGAGCCGTCGTCGTGCTGGGTGCGCAGCAGCCACGCGGCCGCCCGCCCCGCCGCCGGATGCGCGGGGCCGACCGTGCGGCACAGGGTTTCCAGCACCACCGCCGTGCCCGCCGTACGGCCCCGGTACCAGAGGGCCTCGTACGAGCCGTCCGCCGAACCGCCCGTCCGCTGCTGCCCGATGAGCCAGCGCACGGCCCGCGCCACGCGCCGGTCGTCGGGGCGCGCGCCGTCGTCGAGCAGCGCGCGGACCGCCTTGGCCGTCATCTGCGGGCAGGGGCCGAACCCGCCCGGCTTGCTGTTCCGTACGGCCAGGCTCCAGGAGCCCGCGGAGTCCTGCGTCCGGGTCAGCCAGTCGATGCCGCGCCGTACGTGCGAGTCGTTGCCGCCGCCGGGAAGGCGCAGCAGCACCGAGCTGATCTCCGCGGTCTCCAGCGCCATGGGCCAGCTGTGCGCGCTGGAGAAGCCCCAGTAGCCGGGCGGGCAGGCGAGGGCGGCGAACGGGGTGTTCTGCTGGCGCTCGTGGAACATCGCGCGGGTCGGCGTCAGCCGCGGGTCGTCCGCGTACCCCGCCTCCAGGAGGGCGGAGGCGGCGAAGCTCGACCAGGTGACGTCCAGCGGCATCAGCTCCCACTCGCCGTCCGCGCCGGCCGCCGACCGCAGCCAGGCGGTGGCGTCGCGCACGATGTCCGGGGCGAGGCCGGAGCGGGTGGTGCCGACGCAGATGAGGCCGGTCAGCCAGGGGTCGGTGCTGAACGACCCGCTGGCGCCCTCCCGTTCGTACGCCTCGCGCACGACGGCCAGCGCGGCGGGCCGGGCCAGGGCGTTGAGCCGCCGCCGCACCAGCCCCTGGGTACCGCGGCGCACGGTGGCCTGGCCGAGCGCCATGCTCGCGAGGATCGGCAGCCGCAGGCTGAGCAGCCGCCGCGCGGGGCCGGGCAGCAGCAGCAACTCCAGCGGGAGGCGGGGCAGTGCCGCCTCGTCCAGCCGACCCGCGAGGGCGTCGAACTGCCGGATCAGCCCCGCCATCACCGGCTCCGGCAGCGCCTCGGGCCCGCCCAGCTGCGCCAGCCGCTGCCGCCCGGCGCGTACGGCGGGAGCCGCGTGGCGGGGGGCGACCAGGTCGAGGGCGTCGGTGACGACGGCGGTGGTCAGCACCTCGTCGGCCACGCCGCGCATGGCCCAGCCGCCGCTGTCGCGCTGCGCCTTGACGAGCCGGTCGGCGCCGCGGGTGAGGAGCGGGTCCGTCGTTCCGGGCCGCTGCTCCGCGAGGTGCAGGGCGATGAGGGCGAGGGCGGTGTTCGCCGGGGAGAACCGGTCTTCCGTCGCGTCGGGAGCGAACACACCGTCCGGGCGCCGCCGGGCGAACAGCGCCTCGGCACCGGCGGTGACGGCGGCGTCGATCCGGCCGGTCGAGGGTGTCAGGGGTGAGGTCACCATGGGCTCGGACGGTCCTTCCGTTGTACGGCGCGGAGGGTCTGGCGCGGGTCGGGAAGCCGGTCCGGATGCCGGTCGAGACTCTGCCCTGGATGCCGGTCGGGAAGCCGGTCCGGACTCCGCCCCGGATGCCGGTCCGCGCCCGGTCCCGGGCCCTCCCCCGCCCCGCCGTCCGGCGGGATCTCGTGGCGGGCGCGCATCCTGGACTGGGTCAGCACGCTGAGGGCGAGCAGGGGGACCAGCACCGCAAGGGCCGGGGCCAGGGCCCAGCCGCCGGACAGCACCGCGCCCGCCAGGATCAGCCGTTCGGCGACCAGCACCTCGTGGGCCCGTAGCGCCCGCGCCTGGGTCAGCGGGGCCGTGCCGCGCAGCAGCGGGGTGAAGGCGACGGTGCCGCAGGCGGCCGCGACGAGCAGGAGGGCGCCGAAGGCGGGCCGCCCGTCCGGGGCGGCGAACCGTACGCAGACCGCGGCGGTCACGACCGCGGCCGCGTACAGCAGGGCGGCGGTGCGCGCCGCGTAGCGGACGCCCCGCGACACCGGAAGCGTGTGGTAGCCGCCGCGGCGGTCGCCCTCGACGTCGCGGAGGGTGCCGACCAGGTTGGACGCCGTGTCGTGGCACCAGAAGGCGAGGGCGGCGAGCAGGACGGCGGGCCAGCGCGGCTCCGTTCCGGCGGTCATCGCCCCGAAGACGACGGTGAGCGCGGTCAGCGCGCCCCGCACCGCGTTGCCGGACAGCCCGCGGCCCTTGAACACCTTGCTGTACGCGACGATGCCCGCCATGCCGCCCGCGACCAGCAGCAGCGCGGTCCAGGCGGCCAGCGCGGTGAGGACGGCGGCCGCGAGGGCGCACAGGACGCCGGAGGCCACGGCCGCGCGGGGGCTCAGCCGTCCCGAGGGGATCGGACGCTGCGGCTTGGCCGTGGCGTCCAGGTCGCGGTCGAAGTAGTCGCCGAGGTAGTGCCCGGCGATCCAGCTGAGAGTGGGTACGGCCCAGGCGGCCCACAGGTGCGCCGCCGAGGGCGAGCCGTCGGCCAGCGCGGCACCGGCCAGGCCCACCAGGCCCGGGTAGGAGAGGGTGTACAGCCGCCAGGTCTGTAAGTGCGCCCAAGCACCGGTGGCGAGCGCCCCGGGCACGGTCACCGCTCCCGGTCGGCGGAGAAGTCCGCGATGGCGGCGAGCGCGGCGGAGCCCTCGGTCGGTGGCAGTTCGGCGAGGCAGTCCTTGGCGTGGGCCACCTCCGCCCGGGCACGCTCGCGGGCGGCGCGCAGCGCGCCGGTGGAGTCCAGGACGCGGCGTACGGCGTCGTAGGAGTCCTGCGCGGGGAGCGTGCCCCGCAGCGCGGTCCGCAGTGCCTCGCGCTCGGCGGTACCGGCCCGTTCGTACGCCATGAGCACGGGGAAGGTGGGGCGCCCGTTGGCGGTGTCGCTCAGCGCGGACTTGCCGGTGGCCGCCGACTCGCTGGTGTACGGCAGCAGGTCGTCGTGCATCTGGAAGGCGAGCCCGAGGTGTTCGGCGTAGGTGGTGAGGGCCCGCTGCCAGGCGGCGTCGGCGCCGCCGAGGAGGGCCCCGGCGTGGCAGGAGCCGCGGAAGAGCGCGCCGGTCTTGAGCGCGATCATCGTGAGGTAGCGGTCGAGTCCGCAGGCCGCGTCCCCGCGCAGCTCGGCCTCCATGGCCTGGCCGCGGCACAGGTCACCGCCCGCGCGCGCCAGGACCCGTACGGCCTCCAGCAGCCGGTCGGCGGGCAGGCCCTGGTCGGCGCACTCGGCGACAGCGCCGAACATGCCCATGATCAGGGCATCGCCGGTGACGACGGCGTCCGCGACGCCGTACCGCGCCACGACCGTGGGGCGGCCGCGGCGCAGCGCGTCGCCGTCGATGACGTCGTCGTGGACCAGCGACCCGGTGTGCAGGTACTCCACGCCGAGCGCGGCGGGCAGGCTCTCCTCGTAGCCGCCGCCCACGGCCCTGGCCGACTCCACGAGCAGCAGCGGGCGCAGCAGTTTGCCCGCGGGCAGCAGGGCGTAGCGGGATATCCGGTGCACCCGCTCCTCGCCGGACGGCCAGCGGGATTCGAGGTCGCGCAGCAGCCGGGCGAGGGTGGGGTGGGCGGCGGAGAGCGGATCCGCCGGGGCGGTCACCGTGGTGTGCGGGGCGGCCGTCACGGGGTCTCCCCGCCGGAGGGGGCCGTGCCTCCGGGGGGCCCGCCGGTGTCCCGCGCCTTCGCCGCCAGCTGCGCGAACGCGTCGTTGGCCGCGGGCTCGGCGATGGTCACCCGTACGCCCTCGCCCGGCTTGCCGCACACCAGCACGCCGTGGTCCGCGCAGAACTGGGTGAAGCGCTCGACGCCGGTCTCCATCGGCAGCCACAGGAAGTTGGCCTGGCTGGGCGTCACCTGCCAGCCCTGTTCGGCCAGGGCGCCGTGCAGCCGCTCCCGCTCGCGGGCGGTCTCCTCGCACTGGCGGCGGATCGCGGCAGACTCGGCGAGGGCCGCGACGGCGGCGGCCTGGGCGGCCGCGCCGACCCGGTAGAACATCAGGGCACCGCGCAGCGGCGCGAGGGCGCGCTCATGCCCCACGAGGTAGCCGACGCGCAGGCTGAGCAGGCCGTACGACTTGGAGAAGGTGCGCACCACGCACACCCGCTCGTCCTCCCGGTACAGCTCGACGCCGTGGGCGACGGCGGCGGCGTCCGGGTCGGCGAAGTCGATGTACGCCTCGTCGATCAGCACGGTGACGTGGGAGGGCAGCAGGTCGAGGAAGCGCCTCAGCGCCGCCTGGCCGACGGCGGTGCCGGTGGGGTTGTTGGGGTTGCAGACGATGACCAGCCGCGTCTGCTCGGTGACGGCGGACGCCATCGCCGCCAGGTCGTGGGTCTCGTCCCGCAGCGGCACCCGCACGGTGCTGGAGGCGGCGTTGGCCGCCATCATCGGGTACGCCTCCCAGGACGGCCAGGCGTGCACGGTGTGGGTGTCCGGCCCGGTGTGGGCGGAGAACAGCAGCTGGAGCAGGGCGCCGGAGCCGGGGCCGACGGCGACGTCCCCGGGCGGCACTCCCAGGTGCTCGCCGATGGTCCGGGACAGGCCGAACCCCAGCGCGTCAAGGGTGCGATGGGCGTCGGCGGCGGTTTCCTGGACGGCCCGCAAGACGGCTGGCAGGGGTGGGTGGAAGGTCTCGTTCAGCGACATCTGATGCTGTACGGCGCCCTGGGCGAGCACCGGCTGCATTCTGTTCCAGCCGTCTTTGTCAGACATGTTCCATTCCAATCCGCAGAAATTCTAGGGAAATCCCGCAAGGTTTGGATCGGCAGCGCACCGAATGATGGGGGTGGTCGGTGGTGGAAGCGGCGGAGAATACGAAAATGGGCTCAGCGGGCCCAGCTCACGCGAACGGCGTGTTGACTAGCGGCCGTCGCTCAGCCGCCTCCTTGAGTGTGGAGGCGCCAGGACCCTACGTCCAATAAGGATCTTCCCGGCATCCATAAACGCCTTTTACAGTGGTTCATGTGCTCGACATCCATCAGTTAGCTGTCATAGCCGGTGTGGCGCGCGCGGGTTCCTACACCGCCGCCGCCGAATTGCTGGGTTACACCCAGCCCGCCGTCAGCTACCGCATGCGCGCGCTGGAACGCACCATCGGCGTGCAGCTCGCGGTCCGGTCGGGGCGCGGAGTACGGCTCACCCCGGCGGGCCGCCGCCTGGCCCAGCACGCCGAGGCGGTGCTGTCCGCCCTGGGCGCCGTCGAGGACGAGTTCCGCACGTACGCCGCCCACGCGCGCGGCATGGTGCGGGTGTCCGCGATCCACAGCGCCTGCGCCTCGCTGCTGCCCGGTGCGGTGGCGCGGCTGCGGTCCGCCCGGCCCGACGTACAGATCGTCCTGGAGCGGGCCACCTCCCCGGACGCGTACCGCTCACTGCGGGAGGGGACGACGGATGTGGCCCTGGTGAGCGTCCGCGACGGCTCCCGCCCGGACGAGCCCGGCCCCGGAACCGGAAATGACCCCGGAACCGATTCAGGAACCGACCCCGACGCCGATGTGGTGGACCTCCCGCTGATCAGCGATCCGCGCTGTGTGCTGCTGCCGTTCGACCACCCGCTGGCCGACCTGCGGACGATCCCCCTCAGCGCGCTGGCCGATGAGGCCTGGGTGCTGGACGAGGACCACGAGGAGTTCACCGCCGCGTGCTCCCGGGCGGGCTTCGAGCCCCGTACCGTCGCCATCACCAACGACCCGGCCACCGCCCACGACCTGGTCGCGCACGGCGTGGGCGCGGCCGTCGCGGAGGGCCTGGCCCTGCCGCCGCGGCCCGACCCGCGGGTGGCGGCCCGCCCCCTCCGCGGCTGGCCGCCGCGCCGCGTGCACGCCCTGCTGAGGGCGGAGACGAGACGGACGCCCGCGGTGGAGGCACTGCTCACGGCCCTGCGGGAGGCGGTGGAGGACCACCTCGCGGCGGACGGGGACAGCGGGGTGCCGCGATGGGGTAGAGTAGATCTTGCAACGCCGCCCCGAGGGGCGGAAGTTGATGCGTCGGTCGTCTAAGGAAAGATGCTCGTCTCCAAACGAGAGATGTAGGTGCAAGGCCTGCTCGGCGCTCCGTGAAAGATCCCTCTCCTGTTCGTCAGGGGAGGGATTTTTTGCGTGCGTGACACGCGCACGGCGGTCGCGGTCAGCGGGCGAGGCTCGCGTAGATCGTCTTGCCCTGGCCGCAGGTGATGGTCACCTCCTGGGCCAGCCGGCGGACCATGTGCCAGCCGAAGCCGCCGGTGCCGGTGTTCAGGTCGGGCGGACGGGCCCGGGGCGCCGCCGGGTTCGGGTCGCTGACGGCGACGGTCACCGCGTCCGGACCGGCGGAGAGTTCCAGGGTGTACCGGCCGCCCCCGTGCCGCAGCGCGTTGGTGACCAGCTCGGACACCACCAGGAGTATGGCGTCGGTCGCGTCCGGGGCCGGGGCCGGACTGAGCCCCCGGGTGAAGGCCCGGGCGACGGCGCGGGCGCGGTGAATGCCGCCAGGGCTGTCACCCCGCACCACGGTCGAGGCCGCGGGCCGAGCGTTGGCGATCTTCGTGGCGTTCATGCGCGTACACCCCTGGTTGCTTCGGATATGCCGCTTTGCAGAGGCTCGTCTGCCCGCTCTGCCGCTTCGCACGCTCGGTCCGGGCGCCCCAGGCCCCCGATCTTCCGCACGCGAGAAAATCTGTCGTGTCGGCTGTAGACATCGACGGGGCGCCGGAGGTAGATTCCCTGTCGTAGTCACGGCGCCCGATGAGGCGCGGCACACACCGACGACAAGGAGGCGGACACCATCAGGATCGCCCGGGCGAAGAGCTGAGGCCGCTCGGGTACCGCACGCCCCGGAAGGGAAGGTGGTCCCCGGTCAGAAATCCGCGATCCCCGCACACTCGTCTGCGCAGACGAGTCCGCGGAAAATGGTGTTGAACCCCTCGGGGCCCTGGAGCCGAAACGGCACCAGGGCCCCTCGACGCGCGACCGATGAGACGCGAACGACGACAGGAAGATGAGGTGTCAGTGGCCGAAGACAAAGAGCACAACCGGCTCGACGATGACGACTACCCCGCGTACACCATGGGCCGCGCCGCCGATCTCCTCGGCACCACGGCGGCCTTCCTGCGGGCCATCGGCGAAGCCGGTCTGGTCACACCGCTGCGCTCGGAGGGCGGCCACCGCCGCTACTCCCGCCACCAGCTGCGCATCGTCGCCCGCGCCCGCCAGCTCGTCGACCAGGGCACCCCGATCGACGCCGCGTGCCGCATCGTCCTCCTGGAAGACCAGCTCGACGAGGCCCGGCGCGCCAACGACGACCTGCGGCACGACGCCGTGGAGCCCCGGCGCGACGACGATTGCGCGGCGGGCCCCCTGATGGGGTAAAGTGGATCTTGCAACGCCGCCCCGAGGGGCGGGAGTTGATGCGTCGGTCGTCTAAGGAAAGATGCTCGTCTCCAAACGAGAGATGTAGGTGCAAGGCCTGCTCGGCGCTCCATGAAAGATCCCCCTCCTGGCTTCAGGAGGGGGATCTTTCGCGTCCGGGCGCTCAGGCGGACGCTGTGGTCCGGCCCGGGTGGCGGTGGCGCCAGGTCCAGAAGACGGTGGCGGAGACGAGCGACCACCCGGTCAGCACCAGGAACGGGAACGCGTGCTGGTGCTCGCCGAAGTAGACGGCGGTGTGCTGGGCGTTGACGGAGGCGCCCGGCGGAAGCCAGCGGCCCACGGCGCCGAGCAGCGACGGCAGCAGCGGCCAGGAGACCGCGCCGCCCGACGAGGGGTTGCCGAGGAGGACCATCAGCCCCCAGGTGGGGATGAGCGCCCAGCGTCCGAACAGGACGTTGAACATGGAGAAGACCATCCCCGAGGTGAACATGGTCAGGGCGAGGATCCCCCAGGACCCGGCGAAGGGCAGGTCCAGCGTGCCGAGCCCCCAGTCGACGACCGCGGCGATGACGAAGCCGCCGAGCAGGGCGTACGCGATGGTGAAGGCGATCCGCTCGGCCGGGTACAGACCGGCCGCGTTGACGCTCAGCTGGACGGCGCCGAGGAAGCCCATGATCACCGCGGCCAGCGAGACGTAGAAGACCGCCAGCCCCCGCGGATCGCCCGGCTGGAGCGGCTTCAGGTCCCGTACGGCGACCGGCACGCCCACCGCCCGGCCCACCTTCGTGCCGGCCGAGCCGAGCACCTGGGCGACGCTGGCGCCCGCGGCGGAGGACAGGCCCAGCTCGACGCCGCGGCCGCGGGTCCGCAGGATCCCGAAGATCTGCTGCTCCTCGACGGCCCAGCGGGCCCGGCCGTACGACGGCTCGCGGCGCAGCCGCAGCGACGCGTCCAGGGCCTTCTCCATCCCGGCGACGAAGCGCCGTGGCGGGGCGTCGCCCGGGTGGGTACTCACGACGGCGACGGGGATCTGGCGCGGGGTGGGGTTCGCGAAGGCGAAGGTGTACGAGCCCGCGAAGAGCCCGGCGCCCGCCGAGATGATCAGCACGATGACCGTGGCCGGGAGATACGGGCCGTGCTTGAACCGGGTCCACGGGGACCGGGCCCCCGGGGAGTCGTCGTCCGCCATGCGCTCACGCTAGAGGGGACACTCCCGGCATATCGCGCGACGTGGCCCGGACAACACCCGGCGGAAATGGTTCGCCAGTCGTTTTGCCGAGGTGAGATCCTGGGATCCGTATGTCCACGACTCCTGCCCCCGCCCTGTCCGCCCTCCTGGAGCGGCTCCCCGAGCTGATGCTGCGCGACCAGCAGCGGCTGGGGCGCCGCCTCGACGGCGCCCGCCGGATCCGTAAGCCCGAGGCCCGTACGGCCGTGCTCGGCGAGATCGCCGAGGACATCGAGCGGGCGGAGCTGCGGGTCGCGGACCGCCGCGCCGCCGTACCGGACGTCACCTATCCGCAAGAGCTGCCGGTCAGCCAGAAGAAGGACGACATCCTCGCGGCCGTCCGCGATCACCAAGTGGTGATCGTCGCGGGCGAGACCGGCTCCGGGAAGACGACGCAGATCCCCAAGATCTGCCTGGAGCTGGGCCGCGGCGTCAAGGGACTGATCGGCCACACCCAGCCCCGCCGGATCGCGGCCCGCACCGTGGCCGAGCGCATCGCGGACGAGATCGGGACGCCGCTCGGCGAGTCCGTCGGCTGGAAGGTCCGCTTCACCGACCAGGTGAGCCCGGACACCCACATCAAGCTGATGACGGACGGCATCCTGCTCGCCGAGATCCAGACCGACCGCGAGCTGCGCCAGTACGACACGATCATCATCGACGAGGCCCATGAGCGCAGCCTCAACATCGACTTCCTGCTCGGCTACCTGGCCCAGCTCCTCCCCCGCCGCCCCGACCTCAAGGTCGTGATCACCTCCGCGACCATCGACCCGGAGCGCTTCTCCCGCCATTTCGGGGACGCGCCGATCGTCGAGGTCAGCGGGCGTACGTACCCGGTCGAGGTGCGCTACCGGCCGCTGCTGGAGGAGGGCGGCGAGGACAGCGACCGGGACCAGATCACCGCGATCTGCGACGCGGTGGACGAGCTGCAGGCCGAGGGCCCCGGCGACGTCCTGGTCTTCCTCTCCGGCGAGCGGGAGATCCGGGACACGGCCGACGCGCTGAACAAGAAGCAGCTGAGATCCACCGAGGTGCTGCCGCTCTACGCCCGGCTGTCGCACGCCGAACAGCACCGGGTCTTCCAGAGACACACCGGGCGCCGGATCGTCCTCGCCACGAACGTCGCGGAGACCTCGCTGACCGTCCCCGGCATCCGGTACGTGATCGACCCGGGCACGGCCAGGATCTCCCGGTACAGCCATCGCACCAAGGTCCAGCGGCTGCCCATCGAGCCGGTCTCGCAGGCCAGCGCCAATCAGCGCAAGGGCCGCTGCGGCCGGACCAGCGACGGCATCTGCGTCCGGCTGTACTCCGAGGACGACTTCCTCACCCGCCCGGAGTTCACGGACGCCGAGATCCTCCGTACCAACCTGGCCTCCGTCATCCTCCAGATGACCGCGGCGGGGCTCGGCGACATCGAGAAGTTCCCGTTCATCGACCCGCCGGACCGGCGCAACATCAAGGACGGCGTCCAGCTCCTGGAGGAGCTGCACGCACTGGACGGCAAGCAGAAGGACCCGCGCAAGCGGCTCACACCGGTCGGCCGGAAGCTCGCCCAGCTGCCGGTGGACCCGCGGCTGGCCCGGATGGTGCTGGAGGCGGACCGCAACGGCTGTGTCCGCGAGGTCATGGTGATCGCGGCGGCGCTGTCCATCCAGGACCCGCGCGAGCGCCCCTCCGACAAGCAGGCGCAGGCGGACCAGCAGCACGCCCGGTTCAAGGACGAGTCGGGCGACTTCCTGGCCTTCCTCAACCTGTGGAAGTACATCCGGGAGCGGCAGAAGGAGCTGTCCTCGTCCGCGTTCCGCCGCATGTGCCGCAATGAGTACCTGAACTACCTGCGCATACGCGAGTGGCAGGACATCTACAGCCAGCTGCGCACGGTCGCCAAGACCATGGACATCCAGCTGTCCGAGCAGGACGCGGCGCCGGATCCCATCCATCAGTCGCTGCTGTCCGGGCTGCTGTCGCACGTCGGCCTCAAGGACACGGAGAAGAACGAGTACCTGGGCGCGCGGAGCGCCAAGTTCGCCGTCTTCCCCGGGTCCGCGCTGTTCAAGAAGCCGCCGCGCTGGGTGATGTCGGCGGAGCTGGTCGAGACGTCCCGGCTGTGGGCGCGGGTCAACGCGAAGATCGAGCCGGAGTGGATCGAGCCGCTGGCCCAGCACCTGGTCAAGCGCACCTACAGCGAGCCGCACTGGGAGCAGAAGCAGGCCGCGGTGATGGCGTACGAGCGGGTCACGCTCTACGGCGTCCCGGTCGTCGCCCAGCGGAAGGTCAATTACGGCCGGATCGACCCGGAGACCAGCCGTGACCTGTTCATCCGCAACGCCCTGGTCGAAGGCGACTGGCGCACCCACCACCAGTTCTTCCACGACAACCGGAAGCTGCTGGGCGAGGTGGAGGAGCTGGAGCACCGCGCCCGGCGCCGCGACATCCTGGTGGACGACGAGACGCTGTTCGACTTCTATGACCAGCGCGTTCCGGAACACGTGGTCTCGGGCGCCCACTTCGACTCGTGGTGGAAGCACAAACGCCGCGACGAGCCGGAGCTTCTCAACTTCGAGAAGTCCATGCTCATCAACGAGCGGGCGCAGGACGTCTCCAGGGACGCCTATCCGGACTCCTGGCGCCAGGGGAAGCTCAAGTTCAAGGTGACGTACCAGTTCGAGCCGGGGGCGGACGCGGACGGCGTGACCGTCCACATCCCGCTCCAGGTGCTCAACCAGGTCACCCCGGACGGCTTCGACTGGCAGATCCCGGGGCTGCGCGAGGACCTGGTCACCGAGTTGATCCGGTCGCTGCCCAAGCCGGTGCGCCGCCACTACGTCCCGGCGCCGAACTACGCCACGCGCTTCCTGGACGGCGCCGTGCCGCTCCAGGAGCCGCTGACGGCGGCGCTCGGCCGGGAGCTGCACCGGATGGTCGGCGTGCGGATCGAGCCGGAGGACTGGGACCCGGCCAAGGTCCCCGACCACTTGAAGATCACCTTCCGGGTGGTCGACGAGCGGCGCCGCAAGCTCGCCGAGGACAAGGACCTGGAGGCGCTCAAGCAGCGGCTGCGGCCGAAGACCCGGGCCGCGATCTCCAAGGCGTTCGAGTCCTCGAAGGAGTCCGCCGGTATCGAGCAGCGCGGCGGCCTGACCTCGTGGGCGGTCGGCACGCTGCCGCGCACCTTCGAGACCCGCCGCGGCGGCCAGCCGGTCAAGGCGTACCCGGCGCTGGTGGACGAGGGCGCGTCGGTGGCGCTGCGGCTCTTCGACACCGAGCCCGAGCAGCGGCAGGCGATGTGGCGGGGCACCCGGCGGCTGATCCTGCTCCAGCTGCCGTCCAACCCGGCGAAGTTCGCGCAAGGGCAGCTGACCAACCAGGCCAAGCTGGCCCTGTCCAGCAGCCCGCACGGCAGCATCCCGGCGCTCTTCGACGACTGCGTCTCCGCGGCCGCCGACCGGCTCATCGCGGCCCGCGGGGGCCCCGCGTGGGACGAGGAATCGTTCCGCAAGCTCTTCGACGCGGTCCGGGCCGACATCGCGGACGCCACGCTGGACACCGTCCGGAAGGTCCAGGAGGTGCTGGCGGCCTGGCAGGCGTGTGAGCGGCGGCTGAAGGGCATCAAGAGCCCGGTGCTGCTGCCGTCCCTCGCGGACGTCCGGGAACAGCTCTCGGAGCTGATGAAGCCGGGCTTCGTGACCGCGCACGGGGTACGCCGCCTCCCGGACCTCATGCGCTATCTGGTGGCCGTGGACCGCCGCCTCCAGCAGCTCCCCACCAACGCCGAGCGGGACCGCACCCGCATGGCGAAGGTGAAGGAGATGCGGGACGAGTACGCCTGGCTGCTGGAGCAGTTCCCGGCGGGCCGCCCGGTGCCGCCGGAGGCGCTGGAGATCCGCTGGATGATCGAGGAGCTGCGGGTCAGCTACTTCGCGCACGCCCTGGGCACGGCGTATCCGGTCTCCGACAAGCGCATCGTGAAGGCCATCGACGCGGTGGTGCCGTAGCCGTTCGGGCCTGTCCGGGGGCGCCGGACGGGCCGGGCGGGCGCGAGTTCGACCGCACCCCCTGACCTGCTGTAGAGTCTGTGACGCACCACAGCGAGGCACACGGCGAAAAGGCTGTGGAGCGTCACTGATGGTCCTGTGGAGCAGTTTGGAGTGCTCGCCACCCTGTCAAGGTGGAGGCCGCGGGTTCAAATCCCGTCAGGACCGCACAACACCCGAAGGCCCGGATCCGCACAAGGATCCGGGCCTTCGGTCGTCTTGACGGCGACCCGCGCGCGGCGGTACCCAGACTAGAAGGTGGCGTGGGGCTGGCCGGGAGGTGCGGCACATGACGACAACCGCGAGACATGAGACCAGGGCGCTTCTGCGGGCCCATTTGGCGGCCGCCTCGGGCTACCGCCACTCCACCCGGCACTGCCCGGTCTGCCACCGGCTGCTGCGGCTGGCGATGGAGCCCGCACCGGCCGCCGAGCCCGCGGCGCCGCCCACAGCACCCGCAGCGCCCGCCCAGTCCCCGGCCGGGGATTCGGCCCCTGGGGAGCCGTCCGGGCCGGTGAGCGCCGATGGGCCGCTGGGCGCCGGTGGTCCGGTGGGCGCCGATGGTCCGGTGGGCGCCGATGGTCCATCAACTCAGTAAGCCCTTACCGCAGTTATCCGGAAATCGACAAGCGCTGAACTGTGTGACGGGAGTCACCGGCCGTGTCCTGAGAGTGGGGTAACTTACACCCGCCTCACAACAGGTCAATTTAATATGTGCAATTGCACCCTCTGTCCGGGCCATTCCCAGACCTTCCCAGGACCCCCCGGTCCGACGCCCCCGCGCGGGCCGTCAAGACCCTCCTCAGCCCCGTCTCCGCCCCCGTGGGCGGCCCGTGATCCGGGCATAAAAAAGATCGCGCTGGACCCGGCGGAGTCCAGCGCGATCAACGACGCACCCATGTCGAGCGGTGATGGCCTGTTGGGGCAGGCACCCGTCGTGGTGGAGCCATACAGGCGAAAGCCGGGCTGGGGGGCCCGGATATGCCCGGTTATGCGGTTATTCAGGCCTCGCTGCGCTGCTGCGGGATGCCCGCGAGAAGTGCACGGACCTCCGCTTCGCGGTAGCGCCGGTGCCCTCCAAGCGTGCGGATGGACGTGAGCTTGCCTGCCTTGGCCCAGCGCGTGACCGTCTTCGGGTCCACACGGAACATGGTGGCAACCTCAGCCGGGGTCAGCAGCGGCTCGGCATCAGGGGTGCGAGCGGTCATGAGCGGCCTCCTCGGGAGAACCGAACCATCACGGTTCTTTCCTCTAAATTCTGCACCTTGACCCACGTTGCCCGAAATGGCGGACGCGGGCCGAGTCGGTTATAGGACGAACGGCTTGTCCTCGGCACTACAACTACACCATCTGTCCAGCCCCGTCGGCCAAACCGATGGAATTGCCCTCTCAGGTGTCCAACCTCGACGGAAGCCGATGGACCATGCCATAACGGACAGTCACGCGGCCGTGACGATCAGTCACAACAGGATCAGGGGTATCAGATCCGCCAAGGAGTGCAATACCGATGAATCCGCCCATACTTGGGCGGAAGGAGAACTTCCCGGACTCCTTGTCCTATTTTGACACGAGGATGGGGGATTGCCGCAAGACCCGAAGTCAGTGCTTTAGATCACCATTGACGTAATGGCCCGGATCGGGACCTACGTCCCCCCGCTCTGGCTCTGACGCACCCGGCCGCCCGATGGATCCGTTTCCCCCGGATCCGATCGGCCTCAGCTGGCGTTCTGCCGGTTCCTGATCTCGCTCCACCGATCGGTCAGCCGCTCATACGCGCTGCCCGCCCGCTCCCCGTCCCCGTCCCTCAGTGCCGCGAGCCCTTCCGCCACGTCCGCCGCCGAGCGGTCATCCTCCAGCTGCCCGGCGGGCACCACGTGCACCAGACCGCCGTAGTCCAGTTCGACCAGCGACCGCGGATGAAATTCCTCCAGCCACCGGCCCACGTCCACCAGGCCGTCGATGAGCGGCCCCTCGCCGAGAGCCTCCTTGAGCACCTTAAGCCCGCGCGCGACCCGCCTTCTGGCCTGGACCATCGGGGTGCGGTAACGCAAGATGAGACCCTCGTCACCCTTGGTGTACTCACGCTCCTCGTCCGCGAAGAGCACGAACCACCGGACCGGGACATGCCAGGTCGCCGAGCGGATCCACGGGCGGGCGTCCGGGTTGCGCTCCAGCCACTGCTCGTAGTCCGAGGCGGCCTGCCTCCGCACCACCGGAGGCAGCGCGGCGTCCAGGAGGGGGCCGGGAAGGCGCTCGGACAGCTCTTCCAGGGCCAGCCAGCCGCGCAGCCGCGTTCGCCACGGACAGACGCATGTGACGCCGTCCACGAGCGCCACAAAGGCGTCCGCGCTCTCGTGCACCGGAACCGGCACCGGCGGCACCGGCAGCAGGTCCGCGAGCGAGCGCCGCAGCTCGTCCTGTGAGCCGGGGAGGTCGTCGCGCTTGGCGTAGCGCGCCCAGTGGGCGCGCTCCGGCTCGGGAAAAGCGGCCAATGGCTCATAGACACGGAGATACGCCGCATACGGGACAATCACCGAAGACGCCAAGGTCACACGCGCTCCCTCAAGGCCGATACCACCGCCAGGAGTTGCCTACCCCCTGCTCACGGCATCGTCCCACGACCACCATCCGGACTCGTCGGGGACATGGCCGCTCCCGCGCCCTCCCAGGGCTTACGCTCGTGCCCACCGGCCCTCCCCACCAGCACGGAGGGCGCCTTACCCGACCTATGGGAGTCACCACCGTGACCGACGTACGTCACACCGTCAGCGTCGACGGTCCGACGGAGAGTCGCGTGCCGAGCCCTCTCTCGCCCCTGTCGATACTGTTCCGCTCCGATCTGGGCGGCCATGAGCAGGTCCTGCTGTGCCAGGACCGGGAGAGCGGGCTGAAGGCCGTCATCGCCCTCCACTCGACCGCCCTGGGCCCCGCCCTCGGCGGCACCCGCTTCCACGCCTACGGCGACGAGGAGCACCCCGAGGAAGCGGCGGTCCTCGACGCGCTCAACCTCGCCCGCGGCATGTCCTACAAGAACGCGCTGGCCGGGCTCGACCACGGTGGCGGCAAGGCCGTGATCCTCGGCGATCCCGAGGAGATCAAGTCCGAAGCGCTGCTGCTCGCCTACGGCCGTTTCGTGGCCTCTCTCGGCGGCCGGTACGTCACCGCCTGCGACGTGGGCACCTACGTCGCCGACATGGACGTGGTCGCCCGCGAGTGCCCCTGGACCACCGGCCGCTCCCCCGAGAACGGCGGCGCGGGCGACTCCTCGGTGCTGACCGCCTACGGCGTCTTCCAGGGCATGCGGGCCAGCGCCCAGGCCTCCTGGGGCGCGCCCACGCTGCGCGGCCGCCGGGTCGGCATCGCGGGCGTCGGCAAGGTCGGCCACCACCTGGTGGAGCACCTCCTCGAAGACGGCGCCGAGGTCGTCGTCACCGATGTGCGCGCCGAGTCGGTCGACCGCGTGCTGGCCCGGCACCCCCGGATCGAGGCGGTCCGGGACACCGGCGCGCTGATCCGCGCCGACCTCGACGTGTACGCGCCCTGCGCCCTCGGCGGCGCGCTGGACGACGACACGGTGCCCGCCCTGACCGCGAAGGTGGTGTGCGGCGCGGCCAACAACCAGCTCGCCCACCCGGGCGTCGAGAAGGACCTCGCCGACCGCGGGATCCTCTACGCGCCGGACTACGTGGTGAACGCGGGCGGTGTGATCCAGGTCGCGGATGAACTGCACGGGTTCGACTTCGAGCGGGCCAAGGCCAAGGCGTCAAAGATCTTTGACACAACTTTGGCCATTTTTGATCGGGCCCGGACCGACGGGATTCCGCCGGCGGCCGCCGCCGACCGTCTCGCCGAACACCGTATGGCGGAGGGCCACGACGCCGCCTGAGGTGCGCCTGAGCACTGCCTGAGCGCCGCCCGGGGGACACCTGGGCGTCGCCCGGGCGCCGCTTGAGAGACGCTCGGAGATGCTTCGACAGGCCGTGCGGGAAACGGGCGAACGCCCCTCGGAGCGGGCCGTAACGCCCCGTGCGGGGGGCCCTCGGCGAGAGATCCCTCACGGCCTGTCGGCGGGTCGGCCCCGGAGACAGGTTAAAATCGCAGCTGACCAGCGGGGACGGGGCTCCCCGCGGGTTCTGCCTCGTGGCACGTCGTGTGGGCGACGTACCGTATGGCCACAGAAGCAGGTACCGTTGAAGCCCTACGGACCGGTCTCTCCTAGGGGAGTCCGCTCCGATTCATGAACGTGAACGCGTGTCAAGACTCTGGGGCCGTCGAGCCCCGTCGTTGAGGGGGTCGAGCCATGGGGCGCGGCCGGGCCAAGGCCAAGCAGACGAAGGTCGCCCGCCAGCTGAAGTACAACAGCGGCGGGACTGACCTCTCACGCCTGGCCGAGGAGCTGGGCGCATCGCCGACGTCGAACCAGCCGCCGAATGGCGAGCCGTTCGAGGATGACGATGAGCTGGACGATGACCCGTACGCACAGTACGCGGATCTGTACAACGACGATGACGACGAAGACGACGAACGGTCGGATCCGTCCGCGCAACGTCGCCGCGCCTGAAGGTGTATCCCCGCATCCGCGGGGCTGATCCACCACATCCTTCACGGCGCTCGGCAATCGCCGCACCTCCGCCGGTCCGGGGCCACCCGCCTCGGACCGGCTTTTGTGCTGTCCGCGCACCGGGCGCGGGCGGCTCAGCTCGCGTAGTCACCGGTCAGCGTCACCGCTCCCGTGTCACCGGCCGCAGCGTCGGTGATCTCACCGCTGACCCAGGCGTGGACCCCGCGGTCCGCCAGGGTCGTGAGCGCGGCGTCCACCGACTCGCCCGGCACGACGGCCATCATGCCGACGCCCATGTTGAGGGTCTTCTCCAGCTCCAGGCGCTCCACCGAGCCGAGCCGCCCCACCAGGTCGAAGATCGGGCCGGGGGTCCAGGTCGAGCGGTCCACCTCCGCGCGCAGGCCCTCCGGGATGACCCGGGCCAGGTTGTTGGCGAGCCCGCCGCCGGTGATGTGCGAGAAGGCGTGCACCTCGGTCGTCCGG
Source organism: Streptomyces sp. NPDC041200 (assembly GCF_055591805.1). Lineage (NCBI taxonomy): Bacteria > Bacillati > Actinomycetota > Actinomycetes > Kitasatosporales > Streptomycetaceae > Streptomyces > Streptomyces sp. NPDC041200. The sequence continues at coordinate 60,799 of NZ_JBVIZF010000019.1, forward strand.
GTGAGGGCCAGGCAGTCCAGCGAGTAGATCCGGGTCGGCTCCAGCAGCTCCTCCCCCAGCGTCCGGCCCAGCTCCGGCACCTCGCGGTCCAGCGCCCAGCCGGCCCGGTCGAAGAGCACATGGCGGACGAGTGAGTACCCGTTCGAGTGAAGTCCGGACGAGGCCATGGCGATCACCGCGTCCCCCGTACGGATGCGATCCGCGCCCAGCACCTGGTCGGCCTCGACCACGCCCGTACCGGCCCCGGCGACGTCGAAGTCATCGGCGCCCAGCAGCCCCGGGTGTTCGGCGGTCTCGCCGCCGACCAGCGCGCAGCCCGCGAGGGCACAGCCCTCGGCGATGCCCTTGACGAGGGCGGCGACCCGCTCCGGGTGGACCTTGCCGACGCAGATGTAGTCGGTCATGAACAGCGGCTCGGCGCCGCACACCACGAGGTCGTCCACGACCATGCCGACCAGGTCGTGGCCGACCGTGTCGTACACGCCCATGCGGCGCGCGATGTCCACCTTGGTGCCCACACCGTCGGTCGCGGACGCCAGCAGGGGGCGGCGGTAGCGGGCGAGCGCGGAGGCGTCGAAGAGGCCCGCGAAGCCGCCGAGGCCGCCCACGACCTCGGGCCGGGTGGCCTTCTTGACCCACTCCTTCATCAGCTCGACGGCGTGGTCGCCCGCCTCGATGTCGACGCCCGCTGCGGCGTAGCTGGCACCAGTGGACTCAGACATGTCCTTGGGTTCTTTCGTTTCGGGAAGCGCGTACGAGGGCCGGGGGGCCTACGGGCGGCGGAGCGCGTCGGCACCGCCGACACCGGCGGTCAGCGTCCGCACGCCGTCGGCGTCGGCACTGCTCGGGACCGAGGTCTCCGCCTCCAGCAGATGCTTGCCCAGCAGCTCCGGGTCCGGCAGGTCCATCGGGTACTCGCCGTCGAAGCAGGCGCGGCACAGATTCGGCTTGGCGATCGTGGTCGCCTCGATCATGCCGTCCGTGGAGATGTACGCGAGGGAGTCGGCCCCCAGCGACTTGCCGATCTCCTCGGTCGACAGACCGTTGGCGATCAGCTCGGCGCGGGTCGCGAAGTCGATGCCGAAGAAGCAGGGCCACTTGATGGGCGGGCTGCTGATCCGGATGTGCACCTCGAGCGCACCGGCCTCGCGGAGCATCCGCACCAGGGCGCGCTGGGTGTTGCCGCGGACGATCGAGTCGTCCACGACCACCAGGCGCTTGCCCCGGATGACCTCCTTGAGGGGGTTCAGCTTCAGCCGGATGCCGAGCTGCCGGATGGTCTGCGACGGCTGGATGAAGGTCCGGCCGACGTAACTGTTCTTGACCAGCCCGGAGCCGTACGGAATCCCGCTCGCCTCGGCGTACCCGACGGCGGCCGGGGTGCCGGACTCCGGCGTCGCTATGACGAGGTCCGCGTCGGCCGGGGCCTCCTTGGCCAGCCGGCGGCCCATCTCGACGCGCGAGAGGTAGACGTTGCGGCCCGCGATGTCGGTGTCGGGGCGCGCCAGGTACACGTACTCGAAGACGCAGCCCTTGGGCCGGGCGTCGGCGAAGATCGTGGAGCGCAGGCCGTTCTCGTCGATCGCGACCATCTCGCCGGGCTCGATCTCCCGGATGAAGGACGCGCCCACGATGTCGAGGGCCGCCGTCTCGGACGCCACCACCCAGCCGCGCTCCAGGCGGCCGAGCACCAGCGGGCGGATGCCCTGGGGGTCCCGGGCGGCGTACAGCGTGTGCTCGTCCATGAAGCAGAGGCTGAAAGCGCCCTTGACCTTCGGCAGCACGATCGGAGCGGCCTGCTCGACGGTGAGCGCCTTGCCGTCCTCGTCGACCTGCCCCGCGAGCAGGGCGGTGACCAGGTCGGTGTCGTTGGTGGCCGCGACCTGGGTGGCCCGGCCCTTGTCTCTGGGAAGGGCCTCGACCAGTTCCGCCAGCTCGGCGGTGTTGACCAGATTCCCGTTGTGGCCCAGCGCGATCGAGCCGTGGGCGGTCGCCCGGAACGTCGGCTGCGCGTTCTCCCACACCGAGGCTCCGGTGGTGGAGTAGCGGGCATGACCGACCGCGATGTGGCCCAGCAGGGAGCCGAGGGAGGTCTCGTCGAAGACTTGCGAGACCAGGCCCATGTCCTTGAAGACGAGGATCTGGGAGCCGTTGCTCACTGCGATACCCGCGGACTCCTGACCGCGGTGCTGCAGCGCGTACAGCCCGAAATAGGTGAGTTTGGCGACCTCTTCACCCGGCGCCCAGACTCCGAAGACGCCGCAAGCGTCCTGGGGGCCCTTCTCACCGGGGAGCAGGTCGTGGCTGAGTCGTCCGTCACCACGTGGCACGACATCGAGTCTAGGCCAGTTCAGCGGTGCGTCCGAACGAGGGACCCGATGGGGGGCGTATGTCACATTTACCGAGGCCCGCTCCCGGACCCTTTCAGCGCCCGTCCGACCCGCTCTGACCTGCGATGTCTCCGTCGATCCCGAGCACGGGGAGATATCCGGAGAGGTCGGCGCGCTCACCGCTGGCCGTGACGTCCGCGGCCTCCAGCGCCTCGGCCCAGCCGATCCGTCCGGCGGCCAGCCGGACCCAGGTCAGCGGGTCCGTCTCGACGACGTTCGGCGGGGTGCCGCGGGTGTGCCGGGGCCCCTCCACGCACTGCACGACGGCGAACGGCGGGACGCGCAGCTCGACCGACCCGCCGGGCGCCTTCGCCGCGAGGGCGTCGGCCAGCACCCGGACGGCGGTGGCCAGCGCCTGGCGGTCGTACGGCACGTCCAGGCCCGTGGCCGCCGCCAGATCGTCGGTACGGACGACCAGCTCGGCGCAGCGGGCGGGCAGGGCGTCGTCCTCGTCATCCGCCGCCGGCAGCCGCGCGATCAGCTCGCGGACCGACCGGCCGCCGGTCCGGACGGGCGCCCCGAGCCGCTCCTCGTCCAGCCCGCGCACGGCGTCCCGCACGTGCCGCAGCTGCGCGGCCAGGGCGGCGCGGGTCTTGGCGGGGTCGTACGTACGGGCGCGGGCGCGGACACGGGGCGGCATGGCGCCGAGCCTACGTCCGGCGAGAGGCGAACCGCCCAAGGACATCGACAGCTTGGTGGGGCGGGCGGAGGATAGAGAAAGGGGCAAAGAGTTATCTATGGGTACGAAAGGTGTGAATGACCATGGGCGAGCACCCCGATGCCGCCGTGGTGCGCCGCGCATGCACCGCGTTCCAGCAGGGCGACCTGGACACCGTCGCCTCACTGCTGACGACGGACGTCGTCCAGCATGTGCCCGGTGACAACATGCTCTCCGGGCACCACAAGGGCCGGGACGCGTGCATGCAGCTGTACCGCACCGAATACGAGGAGACCGGCGGCACGCTGCGGGTCGACGTGGAGTCGGTGATGCCGGACGGGCGCGGTCATGTGATCTCCGGCCACCGCCTGCGCGCGGAGCGCGGCAACCGCACGCTGGACATGAAGACCGGGCTGTTCTTCACCATCGTCGGCGGGAAGATCAGCGACATCGACTACTGCGTCGAGGACATCGACGCCACCGACGACTTCTGGGGCAAGGGCTGACGCGGCCCTGAGCGTGGCCCCGCCCGCCGGGGCGGGGCCACGCGTCGGTGGGCGTGCGATCAGGCCAGCAGGGCCGGGATGGTCGCCTCGTAGGGCTCCCGCAGCTCCGCCAGCGGGATCGAGAACTGACCCTGGACGTCGATCGTCTCGCCGTCCACGACACCGATCCGGGTCGCGGGAAGCCCGCGTGCCCCGCACATGTCGTTGAAGCGGATCTCCTCGCTGCGCGGGACGGACACCACGGCCCGGCCAGCGGACTCGGAGAACAGCAGCACGAAGGGGTCCGTGCCGTCCGGGACGACGATCCGGGCGCCCTTGCCGCCGCGCAGGCACGACTCGGCCACGGCCTGGATGAGGCCGCCGTCGGACAGGTCGTGGGCCGCGTCCACCATGCCGTCGCGGGAGGCCGAGATCAGGATCTCGGCGAGCAGCCGCTCGCGATCCAGGTCCACCTTCGGCGGCAGCCCGCCGAGGTGGTCGTGGACCACCTGCGACCAGGCCGAGCCGCCGAACTCCTCGGCGGTGTCGCCCAGCAGGTAGAGCAGCTGGCCCTCCTCGGCGAACGCCATCGGCGTGCGCCGCGCGACGTCGTCGATCACGCCGAGGACGGCGACGACGGGCGTCGGGTGGATGGCGGTCTCACCGGTCTGGTTGTAGAGGGAGACGTTGCCTCCGGTGACCGGGGTGCCCAGGGTCTGGCAGCCGTCCGCCAGGCCGCGGGTGGCCTCCGCGAACTGCCACATGACCGCGGGGTCCTCCGGCGAGCCGAAGTTGAGGCAGTTGGAGATCGCGAGCGGCTTGGCGCCGGACGCGGCGACGTTGCGGTACGACTCGGCGAGGGCGAGCTGCGCGCCCGCGTACGGGTCGAGCTTCGCGTACCGGCCGTTGCCGTCGGTGGCGACGGCGACGCCGAGCCCGGTCTCCTCGTCGACCCGCACCATGCCGGAGTCCTCGGGCTGGGCGAGGATCGTGTTGCCCTGCACGAAGCGGTCGTACTGGTCGGTGACCCACGACTTGGACGCCTGGTTCGGGGAGGAGATCACGCGCAGCACCTGCTCGCGCAGCTCGTCCCCGGTGGCCGGGCGGGGCAGCTTACCCGCGTCGTCGGCCTGGAGGGTGTCCTGCCAGTCGGGGCGGGCGTACGGGCGCTCGTACACCGGGCCCTCGTGGGCGACGGTGCGCGGCGGCACGTCCACGATCTGCTCGCCGTGCCAGAAGATCTCCAGCCGCTCGCCGTCGGTGACCTCACCGATCACGGTGGCGATGACGTCCCACTTCTCGCAGATCTCCAGGAAGCGGTCGGCCTTCTCCGGCGTCACGATCGCGCACATGCGCTCCTGCGACTCGCTCATCAGGATCTCCTCGGGGGAGAGCGAGGAGTCGCGCAGCGGCACGGTGTCGAGTTCGACGCGCATGCCGCCGGAACCGGCGCTGGCCAGCTCGCTGGTGGCGCAGGAAAGACCGGCGCCGCCGAGGTCCTGGATGCCCTCGACCAGGTCTTCCTTGAAGATCTCCAGGGTGCACTCGATGAGCAGCTTCTCCTGGAACGGGTCGCCGACCTGGACGGCGGGGCGCTTCGCGGGCTTGCTGTCGTCGAAGGTCTCGGAGGCGAGCACGGAGACGCCGCCGATGCCGTCGCCGCCGGTGCGGGCGCCGTAGAGGATGACCTTGTTGCCCGTGCCGGACGCCTTGGCCAGGTGGATGTCCTCATGCTTCATGACGCCCACGCACAGGGCGTTGACCAGCGGGTTCCCCTGGTAGCAGGGGTCGAAGACGACCTCGCCGCCGATGTTGGGCAGGCCCAGGCAGTTGCCGTAGCCGCCGATGCCCGCGACGACGCCGGGCAGCACCCGCTTGGTGTCGGGGTGGTCGGCGGCGCCGAAGCGCAGCGGGTCCATGACGGCGACCGGGCGGGCGCCCATCGCGAGGATGTCGCGGACGATGCCGCCGACGCCGGTGGCCGCGCCCTGGTAGGGCTCGACGTACGAGGGGTGGTTGTGCGACTCGACCTTGAAGGTGACCGCGTACCCCTGGCCGACGTCGACCACGCCCGCGTTCTCGCCGATGCCGACGAGCAGGGCGTCGCTCTCGGGGGCCTTCTCGCCGAACTGCCGCAGATGGACCTTGCTCGACTTGTACGAGCAGTGCTCGGACCACATGACGGAGTACATGGCCAGCTCGGCGCCGGTGGGCCGGCGGCCCAGGATGGCGCGGATGCGCTCGTACTCGTCCTGCTTCAGCCCCAGGTCGGCCCAGGGCTGCGCGGTGTCCGGGGTCTGGGCGGCGTGCTTGGTGGTGTCCAGGGTCATGCGCTGACCAGCCTCTTAAGGATCGAGGTGAAGAAGCCGAGACCGTCGGTGCCACCGGTGCCGATCAGCGGCTCGACGGCGTGCTCGGGGTGCGGCATGAGGCCGACGACATTGCCCTCCGCATTGGAGATCCCGGCGATGTCGCGCAGGGAGCCGTTGGGGTTCAGCTCCTCATAGCGGAAGACGACGCGCCCCTCGGCCTCGAGTTCATCGAGGACGCGCTCGTCGGCGACATAGCGGCCGTCGATGTTCTTCAGCGGGATGCTGATCTCCTGGCCCTGCTCATACGAGCGGGTCCAGGCCGTCTCCGCGTTTTCCACCCGCAACTTCTGGTCGCGGCAGATGAAGTGCAGATGGTTGTTCCGCAGCATCGCACCGGGCAGGAGATGGGTCTCGGTGAGGACCTGGAACCCATTGCAGATGCCAAGCACCGGCATACCCGCCTTCGCCTGGGCGATGACGGTCTCCATTACCGGGGAGAAGCGGGAGATCGCTCCGGCTCGCAGATAGTCGCCGTACGAGAAGCCGCCGGGCAGGATCACCGCGTCGACCTGCTTGAGGTCCTTGTCACGGTGCCACAGCGGTACGGCTTCCAGACCGGCGATACGGACCGCGCGCTGGGTGTCGCGGTCGTCGAGGGTTCCGGGGAAAGTGACGACTCCGACGCGTGCGGTCACGACTCCGCCTTTGCGGTGGCGTCGGCCTCGGCGGCCTCGACCTTCACATCGAAGTCCTCGATCACGGTGTTGGCGAGGAAGGTTTCGGCGATCTCGTGGATACGGGCGAGGGCGGCGTCATCGACCGGACCCTCCACTTCGAGTTCGAAGCGCTTGCCCTGACGGACGTCGGCGATGCCCTCGAAACCGAGGCGGGGCAGTGCGCGCTGCACCGCCTGGCCCTGGGGGTCGAGGATCTCCGGCTTGAGCATGACGTCGACTACGACGCGTGCCACTGGCACTCCCGATGGTGTGGTGCTGGTGCGTAAGGCGGTGGCCCAAGCCTACCCCGCGGCAAAATCTACGCGAGTAGATAGCCTTTCGGGGCCGCACGCGCGCAGCATGCACGACAACCACCAGGGAAAGATCCAGCAAAAACGCATCGTCCGGATTGCGATGTGACACGCTGACGGAATTACCGGGGCTTCACAATGCAATGCTGGTCGCTGTACAAATGAAAAAGCATTGTTCGCTAACAACTGGACAGCTGACATCTTTGCACGTCAACGCAACGATGCAGCCCGAAAGGACCGATATCCGTGGCACAGCGCGTAGTAGTCACGCTCTCCGATGACATCGACGGAGGGGCTGCCGAGGAGACGGTCACGTTCGGTCTGGACGGCAAGTCGTACGAGATCGACCTCACCTCCACCAATGCGTCGAAACTTCGCGACGCCCTCGCCCCGTACGTGGAGGCCGGCCGCAAGCGGTCCCGCTCCGGCAAGACCTACCGCCGCACCTCGGTGGCACCGGACCCGGCCGCGGTGCGCGCCTGGGCCCGGTCGAACGGCATGGAGGTGCCGCCGCGCGGGCGCATCCCCAAGAAGGTCTACGAAGCCTTCAACGAGTCCCGCTGAACCACTCGTTCAGGCGGCGTTCAGCCGAGTTGCACAACACCCCGGGTGGTCCGCTAGAGTCTGGAGCACGCCGAGGGGCGAGGCCGAAAGGCCAAAACCCCGAGGAACACACCATGCGGGTGTAGCTCAGTAGTAGAGCGCCCCCTTTCCAAGGGGGAGGCGCAGTGTGCGATCCCTGTCACCCGCTCTCATCACTCTTCGTTCACCTTCGGGAGATCCGGTAGAGTGTTGCGCGCGCCGATCGGTGAAAGCCGGTCGGAGGCATGCGGACGTAGCTCAGTTGGTAGAGCGCAACCTTGCCAAGGTTGAGGTCGCGAGTTCGAACCTCGTCGTCCGCTCCATACAGGTCTGAGGCGCCGGTCGAATCGACTGGCGCCTCAGACCTTTTTGTCGCACATCCCACAACCCCGCACGGCCTGATGACATTTGTCATCGGGGCTGATGACAGCGCGCACTACAAGGCTCCCCCGGGCGGCGAAAGCCTGGAGGCATGGATGTGACAGAGAGCGCGATCGCGGTCGACGGGCTGCGGCGGAGATACGGGCCGAGCGGGGCCCGGGGGTACGACGCGGTGCGGGGCGTCACGTTCTCGGTGGCGCGCGGGGAGCTGTTCGCGCTGCTGGGCACCAATGGCGCGGGCAAGACCTCCACCGTCGAACTGCTGGAGGGGCTGGCCGCCCCGACCGGCGGCGCGGTGCGGGTCCTCGGCCACGATCCGTACCGGGAGCGGGGGAAGGTGCGGCCGCGGATCGGGATGATGCTCCAGGAGGGCGGACTGCCCTCCGAGCTGACGGTCGCCGAGACCGCGCGGATGTGGGCGGGCTGCACCAGCGGCGCCCGGCCGGTCGGGGAGAGCCTGGAGCTGGTGGGGCTGACCGGGCGGGCGGACGTACGGGTCAAGATGCTCTCCGGCGGCGAGCGGCGGCGGCTGGACCTGGCGCTCGCCCTGATCGGCCGACCCGAGGTGCTGTTCCTCGACGAGCCGACCACCGGTCTGGACGCCGAGGGCCGCCGGGACACCTGGGCGCTGGTGCGCGCCCTGCGCGACCAGGGCACCACGGTGCTGCTGACCACGCATTACCTGGAGGAGGCCGAGGCGCTGGCCGACCGGCTCGCGATCATGCACGCGGGACGGATCGCCACCTCCGGCCGGGTCGCGGACATCGTGGCCGCGCGGCCCTCCCGGCTCTCCTTCACCCTCCCCGACGGCGTCTCCCCCGGCGAGCTGCCGCCGCCCGTCGCACTGGGCGCCCTGGAGCGGGACTCGATGGGCCAGGCCGTACGGCTGCGCACCCACGACCTCCAGCACACCGCCACCGAGGTGCTGCTGTGGGCGCGGGAGCGGCGGATCGGGCTGAGCGGGCTCGACGCCCGGTCGGCCTCGCTGGAGGAGGCGTTCCTGCACATCGCGAGCACCGTCGACACGGCACAGGTCGACACGGCACAGGTCGGTACGGCACAGGGGGAAGCGCAGTGAGCACCACGACCACCATGAGAGCCCCGGACACCACGGTCACCGCGGCACCGATCACCGCGCGGCGGCGGGTGTTCGCGCTGGCCCGCGGCGAACTGACCTTGCTGGTCCGCAACAAGGCCGCGCTGACGTACGCGCTGCTGCTGCCCGGCATGCTCACGTACAGCATGAAGACGGCCGTCGACAGCGTCGACCTCAAGGGGACCGGGCTGGACGCGGGCACGATGCTGCTGCCCGGTTCGATCGGCATGGCCCTGGTCCTGGCCGTCTACATGAACCTGGTCGGCGTCTATGTGATCCGCCGTGAGGAACGGGTCCTCAAGCGGCTGCGCGCCGGGGAGCTGACCGATCCGGAGATCCTGGCCGGGGCCGCGCTCCCCGCCGTCCTGCTCGGGCTCGCCCAATGCGTGCTGCTGGTGGCCTCGGTGAGCGTGGCGCTCGATGTGTCCGCGCCGAAGGCCCCGTATCTGGCCGTCGTCGGGCTCGTGGTGGGCGTGGTGCAGATGGTGATGCTGGCCGCCGCGACCGCCGCGTTCACCAAGACCGCGGAATCCGCGCAGCTGACCCCGGTGCCGATGATGATGATCTCGATGGTGGCCTGCGGTCTGTTCGTGCCGCTGGAGGTGATGCCGGACCAGGTGGCGTCGGTGTGCGAGCGGTTGCCGCTGACCCCGGTGATCGACCTCGTACGGGCGGGCTGGACCGGCGACATGAGCGCGGGCGAGGCCCTGGGCGCCCTCGCGACGGCGCTGGCCTGGACAGTGCTGGCAGGGTGGGCCGTGCGGAAGCGGTTCCCCTGGGAACCGCGGCGCTGACGAGCGAGGGGATACGGGGTTCGTGATACGGCGATGGCGCAGGGGCACGCGGCTGACGCGGGTGGAGCTGTTCACCCGGTGGACGCTGTACGCCGTGCCGTGGTTCTTCCAGCTCGGGGCGACCGACGTGGAGAAGCTGCGGGACGCGCCACCCCCGCTGATGTGGTCGCTGCTGGCGCTGTCCGTGGCGCAGAACCTGCTCGTCCTCGTGCTGTTCCGGCGGGGGCTCGACCACTATCTGCACGGCCGCCCGGTGGGCCCGTGGGTGCCCGGGCTCGCCGGCCTCCTGGCCGCGGCGGGGCTGGCCGCCGGGTTGGGGCTCCAGGCGACCGCCGGGCCGTACGAGGCGGGGTCGGCCATCCGGTTCGTCGTGCTCAGCGTGGGGCCGTTCGCCATGGGATACGCGCTGCTGGTGCCGATCCGTACCTACTGCGCCCTGCACGCGGGGGTCGCGGCGGCGGTGGCCGTGGCGGTGGCGGTGGTCCTGCCGGGGTCCGCCGCCGCGGTGGGGGCCGTCTTCGGGGTCGCCACCACCAGTGCGCTGTCTCTGTTCACGGTCCGCTGCTCGGGGTGGATCCTGCACGTGATGTACGAAGTGGACGCCAGCCGGGAGGTGCAGGCACGGCTGGCGGTCGCGGAGGAACGGCTGCGGTTCGGCCGGGACCTGCACGATGTGATGGGCCGGAACCTGGCGGTGATCGCCCTCAAGAGCGAGCTGGCGGTACAGCTGGCCCGCCGGGAGCGGCCCGAGGCGGTGACCCAGATGGTGGAGGTGCAGCGGATCGCGCACGAGACCCAGATGGAGGTCCGGGGCGTGGTGCGCGGCTACCGGGAGGCGGATCTCCAGGTGGAGCTGGCCGGAGCGCGCTCGGTGCTGCGGGCGGCCCGCGTCGACTGCCGCATCGACTGCCCGGTCGAGGACGGCGGCGAGGCACCGCTGCCCGAGGCGGTGCGGTCCGCGCTGGGGTGGGTGGTCCGCGAGGGGACGACGAACGTGCTGCGGCACGCGGACGCCGTGCGGTGCGCGGTCCGGGTCCGGGTGCGGGCGGGGACGGCGGTGCTGGAGATGGAGAACGACGGGGCGCCCACGGGTTCCCGGACCGGAACGGGGGCCGGTACCGGGGCCGGGACCGGAGAGGGCAGCGGGCTGAAGGGGCTGCGGGAGAGGCTCGCGGCGCTCGGCGGCACGCTGGAATCCGGTCCCGGCGACGGCGCCGGGACGTACCGGCTGCGGGCCGAACTCCCGCTGGAGGGCGCCGTATGAGCGCCCTGGACGAAGCCGGGGTCATCCGGGTGCTGCTCGCCGACGACGAGCATCTGATCCGCGGCGCGCTCGCCGCGCTGCTGTCCCTGGAGGACGATCTGCAGGTGGTCGCCGAGGCCGCGTCCGGCCCGGAGGCACTGGCGATGGCGCGGGCGCACCGGCCCGATGTGGCGGTGCTGGACCTCCAGATGCCGGGCAGGGACGGGGTCGGGGTCGCGGCGGAGCTGCGGTCCGAGCTGCCGGACTGCCGGACCATGATCGTGACCAGCCATGGCAAACCGGGCCACCTCAAGCGGGCGCTGGAGGCGGGGGCGCGGGGGTTCGTACCGAAGACCGCCTCGGCGCAGCGGCTGGCCGAGATCATCCGTTCGGTGCACGGCGGCAGCCGGTACGTGGACCCCGACCTGGCCGCGGACGCGATCAGCGCGGGCGATTCCCCGCTCACCGCGCGCGAGACGGAGCTGCTGGATCTGGCGGCCGACGGGGCGTCCATCGCGGAGATCGCCCGGCGGGCGGCGCTGTCCCCGGGGACGGTCCGCAACTACCTGTCCGCGGCGGCGGCGAAGCTGCACGCCGAGAACCGCCACGCGGCGGCCCGCGCGGCGCGCGAGCGGGGGTGGCTATAGGAGAGGGATGTGGGGGTTTGTTCCGGGCGGTGGTGGCGGCGGCCGGAGGTTTGGTTATAGTAGAGGCGCACCGAACGGGAAACCGGCGGCGCGTTGCGGACGTAGCTCAGTTGGTAGAGCGCAACCTTGCCAAGGTTGAGGTCGCGAGTTCGAGCCTCGTCGTCCGCTCCAGATTGAAGGCCCCGGTCACATCGACCGGGGCCTTCGTCGTGTCTACGACCAGCTGGTGCCGGTGAGCCGCTCGTACGCCTCGACGTACTTCGACCGCGTCCGCTCCACGACCTCCGGCGGGAGCGGCGGCGGGGGCTGCTCGCCGTGGCGGTCCCAGCCGGAGGCCGGGGAGGTCAGCCAGTCGCGGACGTACTGCTTGTCGAAGGACGGCTGGGCGCGGCCCGGCTGCCAGGTGTCGGCGGGCCAGAAGCGGGACGAGTCGGGGGTCAGCACCTCGTCGGCGAGGACCAGCTCGGCGCCCTCCGCGTCCGCGGTGGTCTCCGCGTAGCCGAACTCGAACTTGGTGTCGGCGAGGATGATGCCCCGCTCGCGGGCGATGTCGCGGGCCCGGGCGTACACGGCGAGGGTGATCTGGCGCAGGTTGGCGGCGGGTTCGGCGCCGATCCGGCGGGCGACCTCCTCGTACGGCACGTTCTCGTCGTGCTCGCCGACCTCGGCCTTGGTCGCCGGGGTGAAGATCGGGGTGGGCAGCTCGGAGCCGTCGGTCAGCCCCTCGGGCAGGGCGAGGCCGCAGACCGTGCGGCTGCGCTCGTACTCGGCGAGGCCCGAGCCGGTGAGGTAGCCGCGGGCCACGGCCTCGACGGGGAGCATCCGCAGCGACCGGCACACCAGGGTGCGGCCCTGCCAGTCGGCGGGGGCGCCGGGGGGCAGCTCGGTGGACAGGACGTGGTGCGGGACCAGGTCGGCGAGCAGGTCGAACCACCACAGGGAGAGCTGGGTGAGGACCCGGCCCTTGTCGGGGATCTCGGTGGGCAGCACCCAGTCGTAGGCGGACATCCGGTCGCTGGCGACCATGACGAGTTCGCCCCGCTCGGTCCGGTAGAGGTCGCGCACCTTGCCGGTGTGCAGGTGCTCAAGCCCCGGAACCTCCACCGGTTCGGGCTTTTCGACGAATCCGGACACGCTGCCTCCTGGTGGTTCTGTCCAAGCCACCACGATTCTGCCCCACGTCCTCGATCGAGCCGCGCCGCCCCTCACGCCCGCTTGCAGATGCGGTCCAGCAGATTCGCCGTGGCCCGCTGCACCCGCTCATCCGTATGACCCGGCCGGTCCAGCGCCGGAGACCAGGCAAAAGTGCCGGAGGCGAAGACCAGGGCGCCACTGGGGGCGCGGTAGAGCGAGGTGTCCTGGTGGCGGGTGACACCCTCGCCGTCCTCGTACGGGGAGTGGGCGAGCAGGATGCGCCGCAGGTGGTCGGGGAGCGGGGTGCGCGGGAAGTAGCGGTCGGCCTCGCCCGCGACCAGCCCGAGCAGCTCGTCGCCCTCGGCCGCGCCGGTGGCCTCCCACAGCCAGTGGCCGCCGTTGCGCACGATCATCGGTCTCGGTTCGGGCACCCGGCCCGCGTACTGGATGCCGATCAGCTGCTGTTCGGGCGCCGATTCGCGCCACAGCGCGGGGCGGCCGGGGCCGCGGCGCTTGTGGCAGGTCAGCAGGCGGTCCGGGCCGGAGGGCGAGGGGGCCAGCTCGACCTGCCAGTACATGGTGTTCGCGGACAGGAACACCAGCGAGGTGCCGCTGTCCCGGGCCCGCTCGGCGGTGCGCCGCATCGCCGCCGACCAGTACTCGTCGTGGCCGGGGAAGACCAGGCCGCGGTAGCGGGTGGGGTCGACGCTTCCGGCGTGCAGATCGCGGGTCTCGGCGTAGGCCAGGTCGTAGCCGTAGCGCTCGGCCCAGCGGATGAAGTCGTACGCGTGGCCCACGTGGAGCGGGAGCCCCGCGCCCGCGTACGGCCGGTCGAAGGAGACCGTGACGGCCGCCTCGGATTCGCCGAGCAGCCGCCCCCGCTCGTCCCAGGCGTGGTAGAGGCTGGCGCCGGTGCGGCCGTCCTCCGGGTAGAGGTTGTACGCCTGCCAGGTGAAGTCGGGCAGGACCAGGAGCAGATCGGCGGGGCGGCTGTCGCGGACCGTGAACGGGATGTGGCTGCGGTAGCCGTCCACGGTGGTGAGGACGGCCACATACGCGCCGAGCTTCCAGTACGAGGGGATCTGCAGCCGCCAGGACAGCCACCAGTGGTGGCAGGAGACGGTGCGGTCGGCGGTGAGCGGCGGCGGCTGCACGATGCCGGACAGCCGTGGGCTGGTGGTGATCTTCGACGCGCCGTGGCCTCCGTAGTGGCCGATGCGGTAGATGTCCACGCTGAACTGCTGCGGCGGGTCGACCGTGATGCGGAAGTCGATGGCCTCGCCGGGGGCGGCGGCGGAGGTCGAGGCGAAGCCCTTGATCTGGCGGCGCACATCGTCGGCGGTGCGCGGGCCCGGAATCCTGACCGTGGCCCCGGGGGCGTGGGCCTGGTCCACGTACCAGGGGACCACGCGGCCCGTGTCGTCGACGTAGTTCTCACTGGTGCGCAGCCAGGGCAGCGGGCCCTGACCGAAAGGATCCGTCACCCCGTGGGCCAGCGCACCGGACTCCCAGCGCCGGATCTGGTCCGTCCCCATCCTCGTTCCCCTCCCCTGCGTGCCCCGGCGGCGTCTACCCGCCTCGCTGCCGTGCGTTCCCGTCCCGTCGGGCCGGACCTTGTGGGTCCGGTTCCGCGGGTCCGGTTCGGTGGACCGGGCCGGTGGGCCGGTCCGCTGGGCCGGGTGGCAGCGACCGTTCCCAGCACATCACATTACGCACCCACTCCGTCACCGATCGTCGTGAATTTTCCGGACGAGACCTACTGGAACCGACGAATCCGTATGGGTTCGGAAGGAGTTCGGATGAGTGGGGACGAGTTCAGACGAGCCGGACCGGCTTCTCGGGGCGGACGCCGACCTCGGCGAGCCAGCTGCGCAGCGGGGCCGCGTCGCCGTCCTCCACCAGGGTGAGCACCGGATGGGACAGATCGGCGCGGCGGCGGCCGGCCACCAGGAGCGCCGGGCCGTCGAGCCAGTCCAGGCCGGGGACCGCGCCCGCGGTGTCCACGGCGGCGCAGCAGACCATCGCGGTCACATGGTCGGCGAGCAGCTCACGGCCGGTACGGGGCGGCTGGAGCGGGAGCAGCGGCGCGAACCCGTCGATCCAGGGGTCGCCGCCCGAGCCCTCCGCCGTACAGGCCTGGCGGGCCTGTGCGGTGGCCCGGTGGGCGGCGGCCTCCTCGCGGGCCAGCTCCACGGTGAGCCGGGCCGCCAGGTCCTCGCCGAGGCCGTCGGTGCCGTCGCCTTCGGGGCCGGGGCCGGGGGCGATGGCGGTGAGCCGGTCCATGACCCGGGCCAGCGTCGGCGGTGTGGGGGTGCTCGCGGGGGTCGGCGGCGGGCCGGACGGCTCGGTGCGCTCGTCGAGGACCCGGTGGAGGCGGGCGGCCTCCTGGCGCCACTTGCGGTCCACGACCTCCTCCGGATACTGCGCCCAGTCGACCGGGGACCAGTCCGGGCCCGGTTCCGGGGGGCCGCCGTGGAAGAGCCGCGCGGCCAGCAGCGACGTGGCCTCGTCGATCAGCCCGGGCTCCTCCAGCAGGTCGCAGGCGGGTCGCTCGCTGAGCCGGGAGGCGAACCCCTCGGCGAGCCGGTCCCGGCGGGACAGCTCGGTCAGCGCGGCCACCACGCCCGCGTCCAGCCGGGACGGCCAGCGGCCCATGCGCCAGGCGGGCAGTGCGACCCGGGTCAGCAGCCGGTCCCAGCCCGCGTAGGCGAGGCCCACCTGCTCCTGGGCGACGATCCGCAGCCCGTAGTCGACGGCCTGGGCCCGCTCGGAGGCGGCCGCGGCGACCGCGCGCTCCATCTGGGCGGCGTGGTCCCGGCAGCCGCGCAGCAGCAGCCGGGCGACCCAGCCGAGGAAGGCGAGGGCGGGGCGGCGGACGGCCCGGCCCAGCGGGCCGCCGGTGCCGCCGCCGCTCACCGGGTCGTCGTCGCGGGAGGCGGCGACCGCCACGGCGGCGTCCAGCCCGCGTACGAAGCGGCGGGCGGCGGCTATGTCGGGGTGGACGGAGGGGCCGGTGCCCGCCACCACGGGCGCGAGCAGCGCGCGCAGCTCGGCGACCCGCATCCACCACAGGAACGGCGATCCGATCACCAGGACCGGCGGCTGAGGGGCACGGCGCTCCCGCCGGTCCGCCCGCGCCCGGCCCGTGACGCGGTCGTCCGCGGCGCCGGCGCCCGGTGGGCCCACGCTGTGCACCGCGCGGGACTCCCCGGGCGGGGGCCGGTCCTCGCCATCACGGCCGCCGTGCGCCGGATGGGCACGGTCCTCCAGCCAGCTGTCGCAGTCCGGGGTGAGCGCTATGGCGGACGGCGCGGGCACCTCCAGCCGCTCCGCCAGGTCGCGGACCAGCCGGTACAGATCCGGGGCCGTCTCCTCGGCGATGGGCACCGTGGGGGTCAGGGCCGGTTTCGCCCGGACGACCACCGCGGCCACCCCCGCCGCCAGCAGCAGGACCAGCAGGGCACCGCCGATCACCGCCCAGCGCAGCGCCGACCAGCCCTCGTCGTGCGAACCGCCGCCGATGCGCCCGGTGGCGCTGCCCGCCAGCAGCACGACCGCCACCGCGGCCGGAAGGAGGGCGACCGCGAGCGCGGCGCCCCTGATACGCAGTACGGCGAGGGCACGGGCGCGTGCCGCCAGTGCACCTGCTTCCGGACCTGCCACGGTTCTCATCACCCCCTACTGTCCGGCCTGTGGTTGAACAGTGGACGACGGCGGCGTTGTCTATCCCCCCACTGTGGCACCGGCCGCCCGCTCCGCAATGCCGATGGGCCAGTTGCCGCACCTCGCCTGAGCGGCACAGTAGTTGGAGGCGGGGCGTGCGTCAGCAGGATGCGGAAGCCCTCACCCGATGGAATGGCCTTGGGGAGAACCGGGAACTCCGGCCCGGGGCCCGGGCTCAGGCGCCGTCAGCACCGTCCGCGCCGACCGGGCCGCCCGCGCCCTCGGTGGCCGCCTTCGCCGCGATGTCGGTCCGGTGGTGGGAGCCGTCGAGCCCGATCCGGGACACCGCCCGGTAGACCCGCTCCCGGGCCTTGCCCAGGTCGGAGCCGGACGCGGTGACGGACAGCACCCGTCCGCCCGCGCTCACCACGTCGCCGGACGCGCTGTCCCGCTTGGTGCCCGCGTGCAGCACGTACGCCGTGGGCGCGTCCTCGGCGGCCACCTCGTCAAGACCGGTGATCGGGTCACCGGTGCGCGGGGTGCCGGGGTAGTTGTGCGAGGCGATCACGACGGTCACCGCGGCGCCGTCGCTCCAGCGCAGCGGCGGCTCTGCAGCCAGCGCACCGGTCGCGGCGGCCTTCAGCAGACCGGCGAGCGGGGTCTTCAGCCGGGCCAGCACGACCTGGGTCTCCGGGTCGCCGAAGCGCGCGTTGAACTCGATGACCCGCACCCCGCGCGAGGTGATCGCGAGCCCCGCGTACAGCAGCCCGGAGAAGGGGGTGCCGCGGCGGCGCAGCTCGTCGACGGTGGGCTGGCAGACCGTGGCCACGACCTCGTCCACCAGGGCGTGGTCGGCCCAGGGCAGCGGGGAGTAGGCACCCATGCCACCGGTGTTCGGGCCCTCGTCGCCGTCGTACGCGCGCTTGAAGTCCTGGGCTGGCTGGAGCGGTACGACGGTCTCGCCGTCGGTCACCGCGAACAGCGACACCTCGGGGCCGTCCAGGAACTCCTCGATCACCACGCGTCCGCAGGCCAGCGCGTGCTCGCGGGCGGCCGCCAGATCGCCGGTCACCACGACGCCCTTGCCCGCGGCGAGGCCGTCGTCCTTGACCACGTACGGCGGGCCGAAGGCGTCCAGGGCCTCGTCGACCTCGGCGGGGGTGGTGCAGACGTAGGCGCGGGCGGTGGGCACGTTCGCCGCCGCCATGACGTCCTTCGCGAACGCCTTCGACCCCTCCAGCCGCGCCGCCTCGGCGGACGGTCCGAAGGCCGGGATGCCCCGGGCGCGCACGGCGTCCGCGACGCCCGCGACGAGCGGCGCCTCCGGGCCGACGACGACCAGGTCCGCTTCCAGGGTGGCGGCCAGACCGGCGACGGCGGCGCCGTCGAGGGCGTCGACGGCGTGCAGCTCGGCGACCTCCGCGATCCCGGCGTTGCCGGGCGCGCAGTGCAGAGCGGTGACGTCGGGATCGAGGGAGAGGGAGCGGCACAGGGCGTGTTCGCGGGCGCCGCCGCCGATGACGAGGACCTTCACGGTAGGCACCCTACGGCCTCCCCCGTCCGGGCGGCCCCGCGCCCCCGCCCCGCCCGGCACCGCCGCGGGGGCGGGGGCGCGGCGTGGGCCGGGGTCGGGGGCGAGGCGTGTCCGGGGGGCGGGGGCGAGGCGTGTCCGGGGCGGGCGGGCACTCTTTCGGGTGAGCGGGGATGGGGCCCTATATCCGATGTCCACCACTTATGGGCGGAATACCCGTGATCGTGGCCGCGTGGCCAGCCGTTCGGCGGTAGGAATGGTCGTTGCGCATCAGCCGCGCGCCAGGTCCTATCCGGCGGATCTTCGCGGGACAGGGCCTGGGAGAAACACCACCGCAGAGGGAGTGCACGGGTGAGTCAGCCGGAGATGCAGCCCGAGGAACTCCCTCGGCAGGAGGGGGCGAGGACACGGGAGGACCTGCTCGGCCGGTCGTTCCCGCACGGCGACTGGGGGGAGCCCGCCCAGCGCCTCGACGAGCTGTACCGGTGGGTCGAGGAGGGCGCGCTGCGGGTGGGCGACTGGTATCTGGCCGACCGGCTGTGGAAGCGCCGGGCCGCCCGGGCGCTGCGGGCGGGGGCCGCGGCGGGGGCGGTGGCGGGGGTCGTACTGGCGCTGCTGGAGCTGAACGGGGTGCTGGGCGGCGGGGCCGGGTGGGGCGCGCTGGCGCTGCTGCTGGCCGTCGCGTGCGTGGGCTGCGACCGGTACTTCGGGCTGACGTCCGGCTGGATGCGGGACGTGGCCACGGCGCAGGCCGTGCAGCGGCGGCTGGAGTCGCTGCAGTTCGACTGGGCGTCGGAGAGCGTCCGGGAGGTGCTGGGTCCGACCGAGGGCACCGCGTCGGAGGCCGTGGAGCGGTGTCTCGCGGTGCTGCGGCGGTTCTGCGAGGACGTGTCGGAGCTGGTGCGGATGGAGACCGCGGGCTGGATGGTGGACTTCGGCTCGGGGTCGGCGCCGATGTTCACCCATTCGCTGTTCACCCAGTCGCTGGTGGCCCAGGGCTCCCGCCCGGACAGCGGGAGCCCCGCGCACCGCTTTCCGCTGCCGCCGGGCAGCACCCGCCCCAACATGCCGCGGCAGCGTCCTCCCGAGCCGCCCCGCTAGGACTGGGCGGCTCAGCTGAAGAGGATCATCGAGCCCTGGCCCAGGCTGCGGGTCGCGGCCGCGTGCAGCCCCAGCCAGACATGGCGTTCGCGCGCGAACGGGCTGTCCTCGTACGGTCCGGGCGTGGCCGGTTCCTCCAGGCTGGTCGGCCGGGAGGGGGGCGTGGGAGCGGCCGGGGGGTTGGCCGGGTCGATGCCGAGTGCCGGGGCGACCGCTTCCAGTTCGCGCAGCAGCCCGTGGCTGGACCCCAGCGGGCCGCCGCCCTCCATGAGTTCGTCGTTGGCCAGCGGGCTCGGGAAGTCGACGGGAACGTACGCGCCCGCGTGGTCGTAGTGCCACACCAGGTGCGACTGCTGGGCCGTGGGCTCGAACATCTCCAGCAACTGCTCGTAGTCCCCGCCGAGTTCGTCGACCGGGGTGACCGCGAGTCCGCACAGCTGCAGCAGGTAGGCGCGGCGGAGGAAGTGGAGTGCGTCGTAGTCGAATCCGGCTACCGGGGCGACGTCCCCTGACAGGCCGGGCATGTAGCCGAGGACGGGCACCGGCGGCAGACCGGCGTCACCGAGTGCCTTGTCGTAGGTTGCGATCTCGTCGGCGAAGGGATTGTCGGGGCTGTGGCACAGCACATCGACGAGGGGGACCAGCCAGAGGTCACAGGCCACGCGATCTCACTCTCGTATCCGTCGTATCCGTATGGTCGCTGGTCGGTTCAGCGTAGTGCCCCGGGTACGCGGCGCGAAGAGCGCAGACGGCAGCTCTCACCCTCAGGTGGGCGCTCAGGCGGGCGCTCGGCTGGGTGCTCGGGTGGGTGCCCGGGGTGGTGCTCAGGGGGCGTCGGTGACCAACCGCTCGATGAGCGCACGGAAGTGCGCGTTGTACGCCGCTATCAGCCGCTCGGACGCCGTGGGGTCACCGCGGGTGACGGCCGCCGTCAGTTCGCAGTGGCCCGCCCACAGTTCGCCGCGCAGGTCGGGGACCCGGCGCAGATAGGGCACGGTGAAGACCCAGGTCTGCATGCGCAGCCGCTGGAGGAAGTCGGTGATGTAGGGGTTGCCGACCAGTCCGCATATCTCGCGCCAGAAGCGCAGGTCGTAGCCGATGAGGATGTCGAGGTCTCCGCAGCGGGCGGCCCGCTCGGCGGCCTCGGCGCGGCGCCGCACCGACCCGAGGGACTGCGGGTTCATGGTGCTCAGCGTCTGCTCGACGGCATGCCGGAACAGCCCCTCGACGACCATGTTGCGGGCGTCGACCATGTGCCGGAAGTCCTTGATGGTGAACTCGTGGACCTTGAAGCCACGGTGTTCCTCGACGTCCAGCAGCCCCTGTGAGCACAGGTCGAGCAGGGCCTCGCGGACCGGGGTGGCGGAGACGCCGTAATGGTCGGCCATCTCCTTGACGGTGAACTGCCGCCCCGCCGGCAGTCTGCCCGCGAGCACCTCGTCACACAGCGCGTCGGCGATCTGCTGCCGCAGGGTGTTCCGCTTGACCGGGCTGGTGCCGGGCACGGGCATCGAGGACCGTCTCCTTCCGCGGCCGTCGTGTCATGTCATCCGGAAGCGGACGGCCCTCGCATCACGATATGCGAGGGCCGTTGCGCAAAGTACGCAGAGTCAGGTGGTGGTCTACACCGGACACCTATATGTGGCTATGAGGTGTGAAGGGGACGTGACGTCACGGTGAGGACGCGGCTACGCGGTGTGGGCGTCCGCCGCGTTCAGCGCCTCGTCCAGGATGGCCAGACCCTCCTTGGCCTCGGACTCGGTGACCGTGCACGGCGGCACCACATGCGTTCGGTTCATGTTCACGAACGGCCACAGCCCGCCGCGCTTGCAGGCGGCCGCGAAGTCGGCCATCGGCTGATTGGCGGCGCCGCTCGCGTTGTACGGGACGAGCGGTTCGCGCGTCTCCTTGTTCTTGACCAGATCGAGCGCCCAGAAGACGCCCAGACCGCGCACCTCGCCGACCGACGGGTGGCGCTCGGCGATCTCCTTCAGGGCCGGGCCGATCACGTCCTTCCCCGTAGCGGCCGCGTTCTCCACGATGCCCTCCTCCGCCATCGCGTTGATGGTGGCGACGGCGGAGGCGCAGGCGAGCGGATGCCCGGAGTAGGTGAGGCCGCCGGGGTAGGGCCGCTGGTCGAAGGTGGCGGCGATCTCGGCGGAGATGGCGACGCCACCGAGCGGCACATAGCCGGAGTTGACGCCCTTGGCGAAGGTCAGGAGGTCCGGGGTGACGCCGAAGTGGTCGGCCGCGAACCAGTGGCCGGTGCGGCCGAAGCCCGCCATGACCTCGTCCAGGATGAACACGATCCCGTACCGGTCGCAGATCTCCCGCACCCCGGCCAGATAGCCGGGCGGCGGCACCATGATCCCGGCGGTGCCGGGGATGGTCTCCAGGATGATCGCGGCGATGGTCGCGGGACCCTCGTAGGCGATGGTGTCTTCCAGGTGGCGCAGCGCGCGCTCGCACTCCTGCGCCTCGTTCTCGGCGTGGAACGGCGAGCGGTAGAGGAACGGCGCCCAGAAGTGGACGACCCCGGCCGAGGCGGTGTCGGACGGCCAGCGGCGCGGGTCACCGGTCAGGTTGATCGCGGCGGCGGTGGCGCCGTGGTACGAGCGGTAGGCGGAGAGCGCCTTGGAGCGGCCGGTGTGCAGCCGGGCCATGCGGAGCGCGTTCTCGACCGCCTCGGCGCCGCCGTTGGTGAAGAAGATCTTGTCCAGATCGCCGGGGGTGCGCTCGGCGACCAGCCGCGCCGCCTCGGACCGTACGTCCACGGCGAAGCCGGGCGCGATCGTGCACATCTTCGCCGCCTGCTCCTGGATGGCGGCGACGACCTTGGGGTGCTGGTGGCCGATGTTGGTGTTGACCAGCTGACAGCTGAAGTCGAGGTAGCGGTTGCCCTCGTAGTCCCAGAAGTACGAGCCGTCGGCGCCCGCGATCGCGAGCGGGTCGATCAGCCCCTGCGCGGACCAGGAGTGGAAGACATGCGCGCGGTCAGCGGCCTTGACGGCGGCGCCGGCGGCGGGATCGGGGGTGGGGTGCGTGGGCTGCACGGACACGTTCGCTACCTCGGATCGCTCGCGGGTCTGGGGCGCCCCCCAGCGTACGGAGCCCCCGGACCGGCCGCACACCGCCAAGGTGTACAGCTTCGGCCCGCTCACCCGGCAGGGTGTCGGGCCGGGGAGCCGTGTTCATGGACCGCGTACCCCGTGTATACGGAACCGGTAACGGATCGTCCGCGCCGTCCCCTTCCCTCACGGCCGCCTTTATTCTCTCCAGGGGGCTGATCAGGGGGATCAGGGAAGGGACGTTCGACGCCATGGAAGACCTGGGGGCGGAAGACCCACGCTGGATCGGCGAGTACCGACTGCTGAGGCGGCTGGGCGCGGGCGGCATGGGGCGGGTGTTCCTGGCGTACTCGGCGCGGGGCCGGACGGTCGCGGTGAAACTCGTACAGCCCGAGCTCGCGCGGCAAAGCGAATTCCGGCGGCGCTTCACCCAGGAAGTGCGGGCCGCCCAGCGGGTGGGCGGCGCGTGGACGGCCCCGGTCCTCGACGCCGACACCGAGGCCGCCACCCCGTGGGTCGCCACCGGCTACATCGCCGGGCCCTCGCTCCACGCCATCGTCGCCGAGTCCGGTCCGCTGCCCGAACGGACCGTGCGCATCCTCGGCAACGGCCTCACCCACGCCCTGCGGTCCATCCACGGCGCCGGTCTCGTCCACCGCGACCTCAAGCCCTCCAACGTCCTCATCACCATCGACGGCCCGCGCGTCATCGACTTCGGCATCGCCCGCGCGCTGGAGACCGTCACCGACGGCATCCTCACGCGCAGCGGCGCGGTCGTCGGCTCACCGGGCTTCATGTCGCCGGAGCAGGTGCGCGGCGAACGCGTCACCCCCGCCAGCGACGTCTTCTGCCTCGGCTCGGTGCTCGCCTTCGCCGCCACCGGCCGCCAGCCCTTCGGCACGGCGGACAGCGGTGTGCACGCGGTGATGTACCGCATCGCCCAGGAGCAGCCCGACCTGACCGGGCTGCCGGAGGGACTGCGCGAGCTGGTCACCGACTGCCTGCGGAAGGCCCCGGAGGAACGTCCCACCCTGGACGGGCTGCTGGAGCGCACCGACGGTCGTCCGGAGGACGGGGCGGGCACGGACGCCGAGCCCTGGCTGCCGGGCGGGCTCGTCGCCCAGCTCGGCCGCCACGCGGTGCAGTTGCTCGACGTGGAGACGCCCGCCGCGTCCCCGATACGGCCCGCGGTGCCCGCCCCGCCGCCGCTCCCGCCGACGGCGGGCCCCGCCGTCCCGCCGCCGCCCGCCGCCCCGCCGTCCGCCACGTCGTACCCCCTGCTCCCGCCCCCGCCCAGCACGCCGCCTTCGAGCGCCACACCCCCGCGCCCCGCGTCCGCCCCGCCACAGGCGGCACCCGCGCGGGAGGAGGCACCGCAGCAGCCCTCCGTGGCCCCGCAGTCCGGAGCCCGCACCGGCCAGCCCCCGGCCGGAACGGAGGGAGCGCCGCACGCCGCCGCCACACCGCGGAGCCCCGCCGGGCCGCAGGCCGCCGGGCCGTACGCCCCCGGGGACCCCGCCGCGGGCCCGCACGGCGCGGCGCGAGCCGCGACACCGCCGCAGGCCGAACCGCAGGGCTCCGCCAGGGCGACGTCGCACGGCGCACCGCAGGCCGCAGGCCCCTACGCCGCAGGGGGCTCGGCCGCAGGACCGCAGGGTGCGGCGCAGGCTGCCGCCACTGCGCAGGGCCCCGCCGGGCCGCAGGGCAGCACCCCGCCGCGAGGCGCACCGCAGGGTGGGCCGTACGCGGGCGCCGCGGGGCAGGCGTTCGGGCCGCCTGCGGTCACGTCGTTCGGGCCGCCGACGCCGCCCGGCGGGTCCGGCAGCGGGCCCAGCGGCCCCGGCGGGCCGAAGGGCAAGCCGGGGCGGGGTAAGACGGTTGTCGTCGTCTCGGCCGTACTCGCCACCGTGCTCATCGCCGGGGCGGCGGCCGTCGCCGTCGTCATGTCCAACAGCGACAAGGACAAGCAGGCCACCGACTACGACAAGATG
Organism: Streptomyces sp. NPDC041200; assembly: GCF_055591805.1. NCBI lineage: Bacteria > Bacillati > Actinomycetota > Actinomycetes > Kitasatosporales > Streptomycetaceae > Streptomyces > Streptomyces sp. NPDC041200. The sequence goes on from NZ_JBVIZF010000019.1 coordinate 84,902, forward strand.
ACCCACACCCCGCCCCACACCGGGCCCGGGAAGTCGAAGGCGCCCGGCGGGGGTTCGGGGTCGCCGGGGCCGTCGTCCACCCAGCTGGGCACGACCGGCGACGTACCGCAGAGCTATCTGGGCGCCTGGGAGGGCGAGATCAAGGAGGACGACGGCGACTCCACCGGCAAGATCCGCCGGATCGTCCTCTCGCAGGGCGCGGTCGGCTCAGCGGTGGCGGACACGCAGATGTCCGCGCCGGATGAGTTCTGCCGGAGTTCGGCGACCCTCAAGTCGGCGGACAGCCTGCTGGTGATCGAGGACGAGTCCGTGACGGCCAGCGTGCCCGAGGAGGCGTGCGGCGCCGTCGGGGAGCAGACCCTGCGGCTGGGGGACGACGGCTCACTGGCGTGGAGCACCACGGACGGCTCCGCGGAGGCGACGCTGCGCCCCTCGAAGACCGGGGACACGCCCGTACCGGCCGCCTACGAGGGCACGTGGCTGGCCAAGGACGCGTTCGGCGAGGCGGGCGCCACCCGGAAACTGACGATCGGTCAGGGTGCGTACGGCACCGCGGTGGCCGAGGAGGTCGGCGACAGCAGCAAGTACCACTGCGAGGGCAAGCGGATGCTGGCCTCGGTCGAGAAGGGCCTGGTGCTCAGCCCCGTCAAGGTCACGAAGGCCACACCGGAGGATCTGTGCGAGCCGGGAACCTCGCTCACTTTCACCGCGTCTGGAAAGGACAAGCTCCGGGTCGTGTATGAAGACCCGGACAGCTTCAGCGATGAGACGATGACCCAGACCTTCACCCGTCTGAACTGATCGGCCGATCGGCGTACGGGGACCATCGGCACACGGACAGGAGCCACACCGCGATGGAGAACCTCGGGGCCCAGGACCCGCGGTGGATCGGCGAGTACCAGCTGCTCGGCAGGCTCGGCGAAGGCGGAATGGGCAAGGTGTACCTCGCCCGTTCGGCCCGTGGCCGTACCGTCGCCGTGAAGCTGGTGCAGGCCGAACTCGCCCGGCAACCGGATTTCCGGGGCCGCTTCAAGCGTGAGGTGGAGGCGGCGAGACGGGTGGGCGGCCAGTGGACCGCGCCCGTGCTCGACGCCGACACCGAGGCCGCGGTGCCCTGGGTGGCCACGGGGTACATCGGGGGGCCGTCGCTGCACGAGGTGGTGGCCGATGACTTCGGGGCGCTGCCCGAGCAGTCCGTGCGGGTCCTGGCGCACGGTCTGTCGCTGGCGCTGCGCGACATCCACGGCGCGGGGCTGATCCACCGCGATCTCAAACCGTCCAACATCCTGATCACGATCGACGGCCCGCGGGTCATCGACTTCGGCATCGCCCGCGCCCTGGACGCGGTGGGCGGCGGCAACAGCAATCTGACGGTGACGGGCGCGGTCGTCGGCTCGCCGGGGTTCATGTCGCCGGAGCAGGTGCGCGGCGAGACCGTGACCACGGCCAGCGATGTGTTCTGCCTGGGGTCGGTGCTCGCGTTCGCGGCCACCGGTCGGCAGCCGTTCGGCCGGGTGGACAGCGGCATCCACGCGCTGATGTACCGAATAGCCCAGGAAGAGCCCGATCTCGAGGGGCTGCCCGAGGGGCTGCTCGGCCTGGTCAGCGCCTGTCTGAGCAAGGAACCGGCGCAGCGGCCGTCGGTGCCGGACCTGATCGCGTACACCGAGGCGGCGGCGCCGGACGGCGCCGAGCCGTGGCTGCCGGGCGGGCTGCTGGCCCGGCTCGGGCGGGACGCGCTGCAGCTGCTGGAGGCCGAGAACCCGCATCAGCAGGCGACGGCTCCGGCGCCCGCCGCACCGCAGAGCGCGTACGCCACTCCGAGCGCGGGTCCGGCCGCCGCGCCGCCCGGGCCCTCTACGCCCCACCCCCCGTCGGCGTACGGCGCGCCCAGCGCCCCGGCGGCGTACGGGTACCCGATGGGCGGGCCCGCGGGGCCCTTGGGGCAGCAGCAGCCGGGCAGCGCGTGGCCGCAGGCGGGTGGCGGGTACCAGACCCCGGCCGGCCCCGCGGCCGCGGAGCGGAAGGTGCGCTCGGTGCGCGCGCTGGGGAACAGCCTGGTGGCCGTGTTCGTCGTGTGGATGCTGTTGACGATCAGCGATCTGTATCTGCGGATGTCGCAGTTCGGCGCGCTCCGCGACCTGGCCGAGGACGAGGGGAGCGCCGCCGCGGTCGACCGCAGGGCGGAGGCGGTCGCCTCGCTGGACGGCGCCCTGGGCATGTGCGTGGTGGCGCTGGTCGTGCTGTGGCTGGTGTGGTTCCGGCGTACGTACGTCAACGCCACGGCCCTGTCCCCCGGCCGGTTGCGGTTCGGCAGCGGCTACGCCGTCGGAGCGTGGTTCATCCCGATCGCCCTGCTGTGGATCCCCAAGCAGATCGCGAACGACATCTGGACCGCCAGCGCTCGCCCGGGCCCCGGACGGGTGCCCCGCGCGGCGCTGCACTGGTGGTGGACGGCGTTCGTGCTGATGTGCTTCTCCGCCCCGTCCGCCGGGCTCCTGGAAGTGGTCATCGAAGGCAGCAGGACCCTGGACGAGCGGGTCGGGGTCGCCGGTCACATCGCGGACGACGGCATCTCGCTGCTGGCCGCGGTGCTGGCGATCACCGTGGTGGTGAAGCTGACCGGGATGCAGGAGCGGCGCCGGGCGGCGCAGCGGCAGCAGCAACAACCGCCCGTGCCCGCCGGGGTCTTCGGCCCTCCCGCGGTCTGAACAGCCCGGGGCGCCTGACGCACGACGGCCCGCACGCGGCGCGATGACGCCGTTCGTGCGGGCCGTACGCGGTGGGCCAGGGGCCGAGGACCGTGGCTCAGAGGAACGAGTTGATCTGGATCGTCTCGTCCCGGCCCGGGCCGACGCCGATCGCCGAGATCGGCGCGCCGGACATCTCCTCCAGCGCCTGCACGTACTTCTGCGCGTTCTTCGGCAGGTCGTCGAAGGTCTTGGCCTGGGTGATGTCCTCCGACCAGCCCGGCAGCGTCTCGTAGATCGGCTTGGCGTGGTGGAAGTCGGTCTGGCTGTACGGCAGTTCCTCGACCCGCTTGCCGTCGATCTCGTACGCCACGCACACCGGGATCCGCTCCCAGCCGGTGAGCACGTCGAGCTTGGTGAGGAAGAAGTCGGTGAGCCCGTTGACCCGGGTCGCGTAGCGCGCGATCACCGCGTCGAACCAGCCGCAGCGCCGGTCGCGGCCGGTGGTCACACCGCGCTCGCCGCCGATGGTGCGGAGCTTCTCGCCGTCCTCGTCCAGCAGCTCGGTCGGGAAGGGGCCCGCGCCGACACGCGTGGTGTAGGCCTTCAGGATCCCGATCACGCGGTTGACCTTCGTCGGCCCGACCCCGGTCCCGGTGCAGGCGCCGCCCGCGGTCGGGTTGGAGGAGGTGACGAAGGGGTACGTGCCGTGGTCGACGTCGAGCAGGGTGCCCTGGCCGCCCTCGAAGAGCACGACCTGGCCCTGGTCGATGGCGTTGTTGAGGATCAGGGTCGTGTCGGCGACGTAGCCGCCGAGCTGGTCCGCGTACCCCAGCAGCTCCTCGACCACCTGGTCCACGGCGATGGCGCGGCGGTTGTAGAGCTTGGCGAGCACCTGGTTCTTGAAGTCGAGAGCGGCCTCGACCTTCTGCCGCAGGATCGACTCGTCGAAGATGTCCTGGACCCGGATGCCGACGCGGTTGATCTTGTCGGCGTAGGACGGGCCGATGCCACGGCCGGTGGTGCCGATCTTGCGCTTCCCGAGGAAGCGTTCCGTCACCTTGTCGATCGTCGTGTGATACGGCGTGATCAGGTGCGCGTTACCGCTGATCAGCAGCTTGGACGTGTCGACGCCGCGCTCGTTCAGCCCGCTCAGCTCGGAGAGCAGGACCGCGGGGTCGACGACGACGCCGTTACCGATGACGGGAGTGCATCCGGGCGAGAGGATGCCGGACGGGAGCAGGTGCAGGGCGTACTTCTGGTCGCCGACCACCACCGTGTGACCCGCGTTGTTGCCGCCCTGGTAGCGGACCACATAGTCGACCGAGCCACCGAGTAGGTCGGTGGCCTTTCCCTTGCCCTCGTCACCCCACTGAGCACCGAGCAGCACAAGTGCGGGCACAGGCGTACACCCCTTCCGGGCGGGGCATGTCCAACGTGCGTGGTGGCGTGCGTCACCACAAGAGCCGTCGAACCGGTGCCCCGGATAGACGAAGCCCCTGGCGCAACAGCGACAGGGGCTCTTGCACCGAGAGATTACCTGAGGAAGGACCGAGGTGTCGGCTCCAGACCCCTGGCACTCTCCGCCGGACACCGTCCGGGGGCGCCGCCTGCTCATGGTCATCGACCCCACCGCCCGGCGAACGGACGGGGAGTCGGTGCGCATCGCGAAAGATGTGCTGTGTGCGGGCGCGCAAACGAAAATCTGCCTGCCGGACGGGCCCGAGGAAGTCGAGCGGGCACTCGCCCGGCGCGGCGGCCGGCGGCCGGTGGTGGTGGGCGACGACCGGGCCCTGCTGCGGGTCGTGGAGATGCTGCACCGGCAGCGCGAGCTGGCGGACGCGGCGCTGTCGGTCGTGCCCGTCGGCGGGGCGGCCACGGTCGCCCTCGCCCATGCGCTCGGCGTGCCGACGGACGCGGTCGCGGCGGCGCGCACGGTGCTCGACGGGGCCGCCCGCCCCCGTGACCTGCTGGTCGACGAGAGCGGCGGGGTGGTCCTCGGCGGCCTGCGCATCCCCGGCGGGGACGGCGCGGCCGGTACGGCGCCACCGGGCCCGGCCGGGCCCTCCCGCACCGGGCCGGGCGCCGCGAACGGTGCCGTGGGCGGCAGCGCGCCGGGCGGGGCGGTGGACGGCTGCGAGTGCGGCTGCGACTGCGACTGCGACTGCGCTCCGTACGCCGTGGGCCCCACCGGTGCGACCGGGCCCGGCGGTGGAGCCGGGCCGGGCGGCGAGGCGGGGGCGCGGGGCGCGGGCGGCTGTGCCACCGGCGGCCACCACCCCTGGTGGACCCCGGCGGCGCGCACCGCGCGGACGGCGCTGACCCTGCTGTCGCTGCCGGTCATGGGGCTCGGCGGGGGCGGCCGGGGACGCCGGGCGCAGCCGCCGCCGCAGCGGCTGCGGGTCGAGGCGGACGGGGTGCTGCTGACCGATCTGGACCGGCGGGTCGAGGGGGTCTCGGTGTCGACGGCCGCGCCGGGCGGCGGGCTGGCCGACGTGGTGGTCCATCCGCACGCGGGCGATGGCGCCGAGGGGCCGGTCACGGCGCGGGCCCGGGCCGTCACCGTTTCCGGCCAGGACTTCCGCTACCACTCGGACGCGCTGGTGCGCGGCCCGGTGCGCAGCCGGACGTGGACGGTGCTGGCCGGGGCGTGGAACCTCACCCTGCCGCACCGCCGCTGACCGCCGGACCGCTGACGACGCGTACCGCTGACGGCTCGTACCGCTGGCGGCTCCTCTTACGGCTCCTCGGCCCCATCGGCGCGGGCCGCCGCCTGGAGGGCGCGCCAGCGCTCCAGCACCGTGCGCAGCTCGGCTTGCATGAACTCGAAGAACTCGGCGGTCTCGGCGGCCCGCTGTCCGGCCGGGGTCCCGGGGCCGAGGACCTTCGCGCCGTCCCGCATGGTGGACTCCCAGCGCGTGAGCACCTGGTCGCGGCGGGTCATCGTCTCGTACCAGACCTCGTTGTAGAGCCGGTAGCGCTCGCGCCGGGAGCCCGGTTCGCGCTCCCGCGCGACCAGGTCGACCTGGGCGAGGTAGCGGATCGCGCCGGAGACGGCGGCCGGGCTGATCTGGAGCCGCTCGGCGAGTTCGGCGGAGGTGAGCGCGCCGGAGTCGGAGACGAGGAGCGCGGCGAAGACGCGGGCTCCCATCCGCTGCATCCCGGCCTCGACGAGGTCGGCGGCGAACCGCTCGACGAACCGGGACACCGCCTCGTCATCACGTACGTCTTGTTCTTCGATCATCTCCCTCACCGGCTCATCATCCCCTCTCTTCGTCACATCATCATAAGTTTATATGGTTCCTTAACTTCACAAATTTGTGAAAGTAGCGTAGCTTCGCAATCATGACAACGGCAATCTCCGCGTCCGGCCTGCACAAGTCCTTCGGCCGGACCCACGCGTTGGACGGCCTCGACCTCGAAGTCGAGGCGGGTGAGGTCCATGGCTTCCTCGGTCCCAACGGCGCCGGGAAATCCACCAGCATCCGAGTCCTGCTCGGCCTGCTGCGCGCCGACTCCGGTGCGGTCCAGCTCCTCGGCAAGGACCCCTGGCACGATGCGGTCGACCTCCATCAGCACATCGCGTACGTCCCCGGAGACGTCACCCTGTGGCGCAGCCTGAGCGGTGGCGAGGTCATCGACCTGTACGGGCGGCTCCGCGGCGGGCTGGACCAGACCCGGCGGGCCCAGCTGCTGGAGCGGTTCGAGCTGGACCCGACCAAGAAGGGCCACACCTACTCCAAGGGCAACCGCCAGAAGGTCGCGCTGGTCGCCGCCTTCGCCTCCGAGGTCGAGCTGCTGATCCTCGACGAGCCGACCTCCGGGCTCGACCCGCTGATGGAGGAGATCTTCCGCGAGTGCGTGGCCGAGGAGCGCGACCGCGGTCGCACCGTGCTGCTCTCCAGCCACATCCTCAGCGAGGTCGAGGCGTTGTGCGGGCGGGTCAGCATCATCCGCAAGGGCCGGCGGGTCGAGTCCGGCACCCTCGCCGAGCTGCGCCATCTGACGCGTACGTCGGTGACCGCCGAGCTGGCCGCCCCGCCCACCGGACTGTCCGGGCTGCCCGGCGTCCACGGCCTCGACGTCCAGGACCGCAACGTCAAGCTCCAGGTCGACAGCGACAAGCTGGACGCCGTGCTGCGGCGGCTCACCGAGGCGGGCGTGCGCAGCCTCACCTCCACCCCGCCCACCCTGGAAGAGCTGTTCCTCCGCCACTACCAGGACGACGTCACGCGCGCTGGCGCCGAGGCGGGCACCGGGACCGGCACCGACACCGAAGAGGCGGTCGTCCGATGACCGCCGTAGCCGACACGCGGGTCACCGGCCGGGCCCGCGGCTCGTCCCGCGACCTGACCGGCACCGGCACACTGCTGCGGCTCGCGCTGCGCCGTGACCGGATCATGATGCCGGTGTGGGTGCTGTGCCTCGGGCTGACCGCCTCCAGCACCGTGGGCCGCCTCGACAGCGCCTACGAGACGCCCGCCCAGCGCACCCAGCTCGTCCAGGACATGAACGGCAACGGGGCGACCCGCGCGCTGTTCGGCACCGCCTTCGGCGACTCGCTCGGGGCGCTCACCGTCTGGCGGGTGGGCGCGTTCCTCACGGTGTTCGCCGCGATCATGAGCCTGCTCATCGTCATCCGGCACACCCGCGAGGAGGAGGAGACCGGCCGCCAGGAGGCGTTGTCCTCCTGTGTGGTCGGCCGCCGCGCGGGCCTCACCTCGGCCCTGCTCACCGTGGCCATCGCCAACGGCGCCGTCACCCTGCTCGTCGCGGGCGGTCTCGCGGCCCAGGGCGGCAGTGGGGCGGTCGCGCTGGGGCTGGCCGTGGGCCTGTCCGGGATGGCCTTCGGCGGTCTGGCCGCCATCGCCGCCCAGCTCACCGAGAGCGCGCGGCTGGCCCGGGGGCTCTCCTCGGCCGCGGTCGGCGTGGCGTTCGTGCTGCGCATGGCGGGCGACGCCGCCGAGGACGGCTCCAAGGGCTCCGGCCATGTGCTGGTCTGGCTCTCGCCGCTGGGCTGGGCCGAGTACGCCCGGCCGTTCGCGACCGAGCGCTGGTGGCCGCTGCTGCTGATCGCGGTGCTGGCCGCCGCGTCGATCTCCGTCGCGTACTCGCTGGCCGGGCGCCGCGACGTCGGCGCCAGCTTCTACGCGACCCGCCCCGGACCGCCCGCCGCCGGGCCGTTCCTGCGGGGCGTCTTCGGCCTGGGCTGGCGCCTCCAGCGCGGCGCCCTGGCCGGATGGGCCGCCGGGTTCGTCTTCGCCGGCGCGATCTTCGGCGCCATCTCGGACGGCGCCGACGACTTCCTCGGCGACAGCGACCAGAGCCGCGAGATCATCCAGCGCATGGGCGGCGCCCAGGGGCTCAACGACGCCTTCCTGGCCTCCATGGTCGGCGTCCTCGGCACCATCCTCACCGTCTACGCCGCCAGCTCCGTGCTGCGGCTGCGCGGCGAGGAGACCGACCAGCGGGCCGAACCGCTGCTGTCCAACGCGGTCAGCCGGGTGCGGTGGGCCGCCAGCCACCTGGTCATCTCCTACCTCGGCCCGGTCGCCGTGCTCGCCGTCGGCGGTCTCGCGCTAGGCCTCGGCTACGGGCTGGCGTCGGGCGACGTGGGCGGCTCGCTGCCGCGCGTCCTGGGCGCCGCGCTCTCCCAGACCCCCGCGGTGTGGCTGGTCACCAGCCTGACGGTGCTGCTCATCGGGATGCTCCCGAAGTATTCGGCCGCCGCCTGGGGCCTGGTCGGCTGGGTGGTCGCCCTCGGCTGGATGGGCCCGGCGCTCAAGGTGTCGCAGTCCATCATGAACACCTCGCCCTTCAGCCATCTGCCGAAGCTGCCCGGTGAGGACGCCACCGCGGCGCCGTTCGTGTGGATGGTGCTGGCCTCGGCCGTCCTGACCGCCGGAGGGCTGGTGGCCCTGCGCCGCCGCGACATCGGTTGACCTCCGTCAGCCCCCTTGCCTCGGCGCCGGACCCGCCCACCCCCTGTGGCGGGTCCGGCGCCGAGTCGTGTGTGTGCCTGGTCCCGGCTCAGACCTCGACCAGGAGTTCCGTCAGCCCGCGAATCACATATCCCGGCTGCCACACCGGCTCCGCGACGAGCCGCAGCCCGGGCGCGGGGCGCAGCAGCGCGCCGAAGGACGCGGCGAGTTCGATACGGGCCAGCGGGGCGCCCAGGCAGTAGTGGATCCCGGCGCCGAAGCTGAGGTGGGGGTTGTCGGCGCGGGCGAGGTCGAGCGTGTCGGGCCGCTCGAAGCGGGCCGGATCGCGGTTGGCCGAACCGAAGAGCAGGGCGACCTCGCTGCCGCGCGGGATGAGGGTGTCGCCGACCCGGATGTCCTCCAGGACCCAGCGCTCGAACAGCTGCAGCGGGGTGTCGTACCGCAGCAGCTCGTCCACAGCGGTGGACAGCAGCGCGTCCGGGGCGGACCGCAGCCGGGCCAGCTGGTCGGGGTGGCGGAAGAGCGTCCACCAGCCGTTGCCGGTGGTGTTGACGGTGGCCTCGTGGCCCGCGTTCAGCAGCAGCACACAGGTGGACACCATCTCCTGCTCGGAGAGCCGGTCCCCCTCGTCGTGCGCGGCGATCAGCGCGCTGATCAGATCCTCGCCCGCGTGCTTGCGGCGGGCGGCGATCAGCCCGCGCAGATACTCCGAGAACTCCTCCGACGCCCGGACCGCACGGCGCGCCGTCTCCTCGCCCGGGTTCAGCTCGAACATCCCGCAGATATCCGCCGACCAAGGGCGCAGCGCCGGGCGGTCGGCGGGCGGAATGCCCAGCATCTCGGCGATGACCTCGACCGGCAGCGGCTCGGCGACCGCCGCGATGAGGTCGCCGCCGCCGGAGGCGACGAACGAGTCCACCAGCCCGTCCGCCAGCCGCCGGACCGTCGGCACCAGCCCCTGGACCGTGCGCGGGGTGAACGCCTTGGAGACGAGCCGCCGCAGCCGGGTGTGGTCCGGCGCCTCCAAGTCCAGCATGCCGTTGCCGTTGAGGGTGTGGAACGGCTCGTGCTCGGGCGGCGGGGCGGTGCGGCCGAACTCCTCGTGGCTGAAGCGGTGCAGATACGTACGGCCCAGCCGACGGTCGGTCAGCAGAGCGCGCACATCCTCGAAGTGCGGGATGAGCCACTGGCGGGAGGGCGCGAACCAGTGGGCCCTGCCGCGCTCGCGCAGGCTCGCGTAGGCCGGGTAGGGGTCGGCGACGAACGACGGCTGCCACGGGTCGAAAGCAGGAGCTGCGCTGGTCATGACCGGACCGTACCGCTGGATTGGCCCGTCCTCCAGAGGCCTTCGGCTGTTGTCGGCGATCAGCTCGGTGGCCGGAACGGCGGCCACGTCCGTGGTCAGACTCCCGTGGTCAGGCTCCCGGGGTCACAAGCCGCGCCTCGTACGCGAAGACCGCGGCCTGGGTGCGGTCGCGCAGACCGAGCTTCACCAGGACCCGGCTCACATGGGTCTTCACCGTCGACTCGGCCACCACCAGATGCTCCGCGATCTCCGCGTTGGACCGGCCCTTCGCGACCAGCACCAGCACCTCGTTCTCCCGCTCGGTCAGCTCGTCCAGCCGCTCCTGCGGGCCCGGCCGCGCCGCACCCGGCAGGACGGACTCGCCGAGCTGCGAGAACGTCGCGATGAGCCGCTTGGTGACGGTGGGCGCCAGCAGCGCCTCCCCCGCCGCCACCACCCGCACCGCCTCGCCGAGCTGACGGGCCGAGGCGTCCTTGAGCAAAAAGCCGCTCGCCCCGGCGCGGAGCGCCTGATAGACGTACTCGTCGAGGTCGAAGGTGGTCAGCACCAGGACCTTGGCCTCGGCGTCCGCCGCCACGATCTCCCGCGTCGCCTCCAGCCCGTTCAGCTCGGGCATCCGGATGTCCATCAGGACCACGTCCGGGCGCACCGCAGCGACCTGGGCGATCGCCTCACGGCCGTCGACCGCCTCGCCGACGACCTCGATGTCCGGCTGGGCGCCCAGCAGCACGGAGAAGCCCTCGCGGACCATCACCTGATCGTCGACGATCAGCACGCGGATGGCCGTCATGCCGTTGGCTCCGTCGCCGTCTCCAGAACCGCCGTCTCCGGAGCAGCCGTCTCCGGGTCCGCCGTCTCCGGAACCGGGATGAAGACGGTGATCTCGTAGCCGCCGTCCTCCTCCCTCGCCCCGGCCCGTATCTCCCCGGCCCGTATCTCCCCGCCCAGCATCGTGACCCGCTCCCGCATGCCGAGCAGCCCGTGCCCCATGCCCGGCGAGGGCGGCACCGCCTTGGTGGGCGGCCCGTTGACGATGCGCAGCCCGAGGCCGCCCAGCACATACGACACCTCGACGCGCGCCGAGGAACCCGGGGCGTGGCGCAGCGCGTTGCTCAGCGCCTCCTGCACGATGCGGTACGCGGACAGCTCCACGCCCTGCGGCAGCGGGCGCACCGCGCCGGTCGTGACGTGGTCGACCGACAGGCCCGCCGCCCGCACCCCCGCGATGAGGCCGTCGAGCGCGGCCAGCGTGGGCTGGGGCGCCTCGGGGTCGGTGCCCGTGGCGATGTCATCGGCCCGCACCACGCCGAGCACCCGGCGCAGCTCGTTGAGGGCGATCACCGCGTTCTCCCGGATGGTCGCGAAGCTCCTGGTCAGCTCCTCGGGCGGGTTCTCCACCCGGTACGGGGCCGCCTCCGCCTGGATGGCGATGACGGACATGTGGTGCGCGACGACGTCGTGCAGCTCCCGCGCGATGGTCGCGCGCTCCTCCAGCGTGGTGCGGCGGGAGCGCTCCTCGACGGTCACCGACTCCTGCACCGCGATCTGGCGCTTGCTCTCGCGCTGACTGCGCACGCTGACGACGGCGCAGAGCACCAGGCCGGAGACCAACAGCACCAGGAAGGTGTCCGGGGAGACATACGGGGGTGGGTCGCTGACGTACTCGGCGACACCCGCGAGAAGGGCCGTGAGCAGCCATATCTCGACGGCCGCCCGGGGACGCGACCGGACCGCGACCATCACCATCACCAGGACGTGGGAGATGGCCAGCGGAATGGGCCACGGCCAACCCACCGTCGGTTCCAGGGGCAGCAGTTCCAGCCCGACCACGGCGCTCGCCCCGAACGACAGCCACCAGGCGCCGACCGGCCGGAGCAGTGTCAGCAGCAGCGGCACCCCGCTCAGCAGGGCCAGGACCAGGCTCATATCGTCGGACACCATGAAGACCGACTGCGCCATGACGTAGAACGCGGAGGCGGTGAGCGCGGTGTGCGGCAGCCAGCCCGCGTATCGCCGGGCCCGCTCCGGGAACCGGCGCATCAGCGGATTCCCGGAATCCAGCGGCGGCAGCGGACGGAGGGCGAACGCGTCGTTCATCAAATCTTGCCGCAGGCCTGCCAGCGCACTGCGGGCGATGCGGAGTTCGGTCCGCGGGATCGTCTGGGTCACGTCTCACACCGTAGAGAGCGCTGCGGCCCAGCGTCGTCCCCACAGATAGTGATTGTCCGGCGTCCCTCTCAGGTACTACGGGTGTGATGGCCCCGCGCCGATGCGGGCGATCTCGTCGGCGACCGTGCGGGCGGCGGCGGTGGCCGGGTCGATCAGCGGAAAGTGCCCGGCGGCGGCGATACGCACCACCCGCGGCGGCTGCCCGGCGACCGCCCCGGCCGCCGCGAAGGAGTCCGCGACCTGCGGCGGAACGTCGACGTCCGTGCCGCCCTGCACCAGGACGGTGGGCACGCCGGTGGGCAACAGCGCGGCGGGATCGGCGAGCGGCAGCCGGGCGGCGATCCGGTCGCCGAGCAGCTGGTCGACGGCGTCCGAGCACACCCGCAGCGCGCGGGCGGCGGTGAGATCCGCGATCGGGGCGAGCGCGACGACGCCGCAGAGCGGGGGCGGCGTGGTCAGATGCCACCGGGTGCCCGGCGGCATGCGGTGCCGGGCCGCCGCCCACAGCACGGCGTGCCCGCCCGCGGAGTGCCCGGCGAGCACGACGCGCTCCGCGTCGACCCCACCGAGCCCCAACTCCCGCACGAGCTGCGGCACCCGGTCCACCACGGCGGCGATGTCATCGAAGGTCTCCGGCCACCGGCCCGCCAGGTGCTGCGCCCCTGGCGGGTGTTCACGGTACGGCTCGCCGCCGCCGTCGTTCTGGTCGCCCGGCGCCCCGGCGGCGTCCTGCCCGGCGCTGGCCGCGGACCCTCCGTCCGTGCCCTGAGGGACCTGGCCGAGGCGTTCGTCGTGCGGCCCGACGGCCGCCGCCCCGGCATCACAGCCACCGGAAACCGCCGATCCGCCGTCGGCGTCGCCGTCCCCAGCGGTCGACATCCCCGCGCGGTCCTGCCCAACTCCGGCACCGCCGTCCGCCGCCGCGCCGCGGCGGTATTCCGGCAGGGCCACCGCCAGGCCGTGGCTGGCCAGGTAAGCGGCGAACGGGGTCAGGTGGTGGCGGTCGTAGGGGGCGCGCCAGGCGCCGCCGTGGAAGAGGATGACCAGGGGGGCGGCGGGGCCCGAGGGGTCCCGGGGGAGGTGGAAGTCCACCACCTGGTCCGGGTGTTCGCCGTACGCGGCCGTCGCGTCGGGCGCCACCGGGGCGTGGCCGAAGAGGGACGCCTCCTCGGCGGCCGCGTCACGGCTCATCGGTCAGCCCACCTCGCTCCGCAGGTCGTCCAGGACCTCGGCCAGCACCCGCGCCGCCCGCTCCACCTCGGCAAAGCCGGTGTAGAGCGGGGTGAAGCCGAAGCGCAGCACGTCGGGGCGGCGGAAGTCGCCGACGACACCGCGCCGGATCAGTTCGGCCATCGCCGGGCCCGCGTCGGCGCAGCGCAGCGCGATCTGGCTGCCGCGTTCCGCGTGGGCGGCCGGGGTGACGGACTGGACGCGACCGGCCGGGACGTAACGCTCGACGCACCGCAGGAAGAAGTCCGTCAGGGCCAGGCTCTTCGCCCGTACGGCCTCGACCGGGACGTCGTCCCACACCTCCAGCGCGGCTTCCAGCGCGAGCATGGAGAGGATGTCGGGGGTGCCGACGCGGCCGCGCACCGCGCCCTCGGCGGGGGTGTAGGCGGGGGTCATGCCGAAGGGGTCGGCATGGGAGTTCCAGCCGGGGAGCGGGGAGTCGAACCGTGGCTGGTGCTCCCGCGCCACGTACAGGTAGGCGGGCGCGCCCGGGCCCCCGTTGAGGTACTTGTACGTGCAGCCGACGGCGAGGTCGACCCCGTGCGCGTCGAGCCCCACCGGCAGCGCGCCCGCGCTGTGGCAGAGGTCCCAGACGGCGAGGGCCCCGGCCGCGTGGATGGCGGCCGTCGTGCCGGGCAGGTCGTGGAGGCGGCCGGTCCGGTAGTCGACGTGGTTGACGAGCGCGACGGCGGTGCGCGGCCCGACCGCGGTCGGTACGTCGCCCGCCGCCACGGCCCGCACGGTGCAGCCGGTCATGCGGGCGGCGGATTCGGCGATGTAGCCGTCGGTGGGGAAGGTGGACTCGTCCACCACGATCTGGTCGCGGTGGGCGCCGCGCTCCTGGGCGATGCGTACCGCCGCGACGACCGCCTTGAAGACGTTCACGCTGGTCGAGTCACCGACCACCACCTGTCCTGGGGCGGCGCCGACGATCCGCCCCACGCGGTCGCCGATCCGCTCGGGGGCGGTCCACCAGCCGCTCTCGTCCCAGGAGCGGATGCGCATCTGCCCCCATTCGCGGGCCACGACGTCGGCCAGCCGGGCGGGGACGGCGCGGGGCAGCGCCCCGAGCGAATTGCCGTCGAGGTAGACGGTCTCGGTGCCCGTCTCGTCGTCGAGGGCGAAGGCGTCGCGCTTGGCGCGGAGTTCATCGGCCGCGTCGAGCGCGTCGGCCTCGGCGGTCAGCTCCTTGGGGAGCGTCGTGTCAGACATGGCTGCGCGCCGTCCACAGCTCGGGGAAGACGTTCTTCGCGGCGCGCTTCTCCAGCCAGGCGACCCCGGCGGAGCCGCCCGTTCCGGTCTTGGCGCCCATCGCCCGCCGGGTGGCCACCAGATGGTCGTTGCGCCAGCGCCACACCAGCTCGGCGACCTCGGTCAGCCCCTCGCCGAGCCGGATCAGCTCGTCCTCGCTCGTGCCGGAGTAGATCTCCTGCCACACCCGCTCCACCCCGGGATCCGGTTCGTACCGGCGGGTGGGGTCGCGGTCGAGCGCGGCGGCGGGGATGGCGTGGCCGCGGCGGGCCAGGAAGCGCAGCACCTCGTCGTAGAGGCTGGGCTCGGTCAGCGCCTTCTCCAGCTCCGCGTACTCGCGCGGCGCGCCCCGGTGCGGGACCAGCATGGACGCCGACTTCTCGCCGAGCAGGAACTCCAGCCGCCGGTACATCGCGGACTGGAAGCCGGAGCCGTCGCCGAGCGCGGAGCGGTAGGCGTTGAACTGGCCGGGCGTGAGGTGCGCGAGCGGCTTCCAGGACGCGTTCAGCGACTCCAGCTCGTACGTGGAGCGCTTGAGGGCCGCCATCGCGGTGGGCAGGTCGTCTTCGCGCAGCGCCTGCGCGGCGGTGTGCCACTCGTGGACGATGACGGTGAACCACAGCTCCATGACCTGGGTGGTGACCAGGAAGACCATCTCGCCGGGGTCATCGGAGAGCGGGTGCTGGAGGTGGGTGAGAACGGACGCCCGGACGTAGTCCTCGTACGGGGTCGTGCCCTGGAAGTCCAGATGGGGCGCGTCCGACTCACCGTCGGACGGGGCGCCACCGGACGGAGCGCCACCGGACAGGACGGCGCCGTCGGGGACGGCTTCGTCGGGGGCGGATTTCGGGGCAGGCTGCTGCGACATCGCATCTCCTGAGGTACTGCTCGCCACCGGGTAGCGGTCCGCCCCATCCCTTCGGTCTCGGAGCCCCGGTCCCCTCAGGGGCCACTTCAGTGGTCCCTGCCCGCATCATGCGTGCCGCGCGCGCCGCTCGCAAGTGCGCTCCGCACCCGCACACCGGAGCGCGACGGGCCTGCCGGCGCGCGAACGCCCCGGCAGGCCCACACCCCGGGAGGGGTCAGGAGAGCGTGTCCGCCGCGGTCGGGGAGCTCTCACGCAGGAACGACGCGCAGCGCTCGTACTCCTCCTGCTCACCGATGGACTGCGCGGCGCGGGCGAGCGCGTGCAGGGCGCGCAGGAAACCCCGGTTGGGTTCGTGCTCGAAGGGGACAGGGCCGTGGCCCTTCCAGCCACTGCGCCGCAGCGCGTCCAGGCCGCGGTGGTAGCCGGTGCGGGCGTACGCGTACGACTCGACCACCCGGCCGTTCTCGAACGCCTCGTCGGCGAGCTGGGCCCAGGCGAGCGAGGAGGCCGGGTACTTCGCGGCGACCTCGGCGGGAGCCGCACCGGACGCGAGCAGTTCCCGCGGCTCGGGGTCGTCGGGCAGATGGGTCGGGGGCGGTCCCCCGAGCAGATTCTCGTGAATGGCCATGGGTTCCAGTCTGCCGGACCGCTCCCCCCGCCCGCCGCCCCACACCAAGGTCCACTGCCGCGAGGCGCGTGATCAGGCCGGGGGCCGACGCGGCCGCTCGCCCGGATCCAGCGGCGGGGCGCCCACCCCGCAGTGATACGCGCACTCGGGACGGCAGGGGCGCTCCCCCGCCGCCTCTTCCCCGGGCTCCGCGGGCTCCCCGGGCGCCGCGCCCCCGGCCCGCTCCAGCGCGTCCGCCCGTACCGCCCGCCAGGCGATGAGCGCGCCCAGCACCAGCACCGCCGCGCAGATCGGCATCGCCCGCCGGAAGGCCGCCGAGAACTGGTCCGCCGACCGGTAGGCCTCCGCGCCCATGCCCGCCAGCAGCGGCAGCGCCGCGACCGCCACCAGGCCCGCCGCCCGGGCCGCCGCGTTGTTGATGCCGCTGGCCAGGCCCGCCCGTCCGACGTCCACCGAGGCCAGGACGGTCGCGGTGAGCGGGGCGACGAGCACCACCATGCCCAGCCCCATCACCACCAGCGCGGGCAGCACGTCGCGCCAGTAGACGGCGCCCACCCCGGCCCGGGTCATCAGCAGCATTCCGGCCGCGCACAGCAGCGGCCCGACGGTCAGCGGGATGCGCGGGCCGATGCGCTTGCCCAGCTCGCCGGAGCGGGCCGACAGCAGCAGCATCAGCAGGGTCGTCGGCAGCAGCGCGGTTCCGGCGGCCAGCGCGGAGTAGCCGACGACCACCTGGAGGTTCAGCACGACCAGGAAGAAGAAGCCGCCGAAGGCCGCGTACACGCACAGCGTCACCGCGTTCACGGCGGTGAACTGGCGCGACGAGAAGATGGTGAGCGGCAGCATCGGCTCGGGACGCACCCGCTCCGCGTACACGAAGGCCACCCCCGCCAGCAGCCCGGCCACGGCGGGCAGCACCACGGAGGGCGACGCGCCCCGCTGCGGCGCGGCGATCAGCGCGTACGTCACCAGGCCGAGCGCGAGCGCGCCGAGCACCGCGCCCAGCACGTCGAACCGGCCGTGCGCCCGCGGATCCCGGGACTCCGGTACGTGCCGCAGCGCGACCGGGACGCAGACGGCCGCCAGCGGCACGTTGAGGAAGAACACCCAGCGCCAGCCCGGGCCGTCCACCAGCCAGCCCCCGAGGAACGGCCCGATCGCCGCCCCCACCCCGCCGAACCCGGACCACAGCCCGACCGCCCGGGCCCGGTCGTCGGGGTGGATGACCGACTGGATCAGCGCCAGCGAACCGGGGGTGAGCAGCGCCCCGCCGATGCCCTGGAGGGCGCGGGCGGCGATGAGCACCCCGGCGTTCGGCGCCATCCCGCACAACAGGGACGCGAGCGCGAACCACACGATGCCGACGATGAACACCCGCCGTCGCCCGAAGCGGTCGCCGAGCGCCCCGCCGAGGAGGATGAGCCCGGCGAGGGTGAGCATGTAGGCGTTGACGGTCCACTGGAGGACGGCGAGATCAGCGCCGAGGTCGAGGCCGATGCGGGGCAGGGCGACGTTGACGACGGTGCTGTCGAGCAGCGCCATCGCGGAGCCCAGCACGGTGGTGAGCACGACCCACCGCCCGGCGGCGGTGGAGAGCCGTACCGCGGTAGGAGGCGCGTTGTCGGCCATACCTGGATCATCCCCGCGCCACCCGCGAGCGGCCAGCCCACGGACACGCTCCAGAAAGGGCACGGGCCCGGGGCCCCGCCGTGACGGCGGGGCCCCGGGCCCGGGAAAACGGCGCCGGTTACTTCAGCTTCGTACCGGTGGACCGCAGGTTCGCGCAGGCCTGCGTGACGCGCTCGGCCATGCTCTTCTCGGCCACCTTGCCCCAGCTGCGCGGGTCGTAGACCTTCTTGTTGCCGACCTCGCCGTCGACCTTCAGCACACCGTCGTAGTTGCGGAACATGTGGTCCGCGATCGGCCGGGTGAAGGCGTACTGGGTGTCGGTGTCGAGGTTCATCTTCACCACGCCGTTCTCCAGCGCCGTGAGGATCTCCTGCTCCGAGGAGCCGGAGCCGCCGTGGAAGACGAAGTCGAACGGGTCGGTCTGGCCGGACTTCGCGGCGATGCCGTCCTGCAGCTGGCGCAGCAGCTCCGGGCGCAGCACGACGTTGCCCGGCTTGTAGACGCCGTGGACGTTGCCGAAGGAGGCGGCCAGCAGGTAGCGGCCCTTCTCGCCCAGGCCCAGCGCCTCGGCGGTCCGCTCGACGTCGGAGACGGTGGTGTACAGCTCGTCGTTGATCTCGTGCGAGACGCCGTCCTCCTCGCCGCCGGTCGGGGTGATCTCGACCTCAAGGATGATCTTGGCCTTGACCGCCTCGGCCAGCAGCTCCTGCGCGATGCGCAGGTTGTCGTCCAGCGTCTCGGCGGAGCCGTCCCACATGTGGGACTGGAACAGCGGGTTCTGCCCGGCGGCGACGCGCTCCTGGGAGACCGCGAGCAGCGGACGCACATAGCCGTCCAGCTTGTCCTTCGGGCAGTGGTCGGTGTGCAGCGCGATGTTGACCGGGTACTTCTTGGCGACGACGTGCGCGAACTCGGCGAGCGCGACCGCACCGGACACCATGTCCTTGCTGTACTGGCCACCCAGGAACTCGGCACCACCGGTGGAGATCTGGACGATGCCGTCGCTTTCCGCCTCGGCGAAGCCCCGCAGCGCGGCGTGCAGCGTCTGCGTCGAGGTCACGTTGATCGCCGGGTAGGCGAACTTGCCTGCCTTCGCCCGGTCGAGCATCTCGTTGTAGATCTCAGGGGATGCGATGGGCATCTGTCCGCTCCTTGTGATGTGCGGGTGAGGTTCTTGGCCCTGACCTAGGGGGAGTCCTGCGGCGACGTCATCGTCGCGGCCATCCTCCCAGACTCCGTCGATTGCTCCACCCGGCGCTCGCGGGGACCACACGGACGGGGGTGGGTGGTTTCACGTGAAACCAGATCAGCTCAGGCCGAGGTCGGTCAGCGAGTACGCCGGTACGTAACGCAGCCCGGCGTCCGCGATCGCGGGGGCGGCCCCGCGCTCCACGATCGTGGCGACCGCGACGACCTCGGCGCCCGCCTCACGCGCCGCCTCGACGGCGGTCAGCGGCGAGCCGCCGGTGGTGGAGGTGTCCTCGACCACCAGCACCCGGCGGCCCGCGATGTCCGGGCCCTCGATCCGCCGCTGCAGACCGTGGGTCTTCTGCGCCTTGCGGACGACGAAGGCGTCGAGCCCGCGGCCCCGCGCGGCGGCCGCGTGCAGCATGGACGTGGCCACCGGGTCGGCGCCCAGGGTCAGGCCGCCCACCGCGTCGTAGTCCAGGTCGGCCGTGGCGTCGAGCATGACCTGCCCGACCAGGGGCGCGGCCTCGGCGTCCAGGGTGATCCGGCGCAGGTCGATGTAGTAGTCGGCCTCCTTGCCGGAGGAGAGGGTCACCTTGCCGTGGACCACGGCCTTGTCCTTGATCTGCTGCAGCAGGGCGTCACGCGCTTCGCTCATGCTCACGAGCTTAGGCGGTGCCCTTCGCGTGCGTTACGCCAGCTCGCGCCAGCTCCACGTCATGGAGATCTCCAGCGGGTCGATGGGCGTGACCAGGCGGGGAAGGGTGTTCAGACCGTTCGGCGGTCCGGACTGCGGCTCGACGCACACCGCCTCCGGCTGCTCGTCGTAGAGCACGACCCATTCGCTGCGGCTGGTGACCTTGAGTTCGATCCGCTCCGGCCAGGTCAGCGTGACATCCACCCCGTCCGGCATGCCGAAGCAGTCGTCCCACGGGCCGGGGCGCGGCGGAACGCGGTGGCCGGTGGGGAGGTGGTTCTCGCCGCGCTCCTCCTGCCACTCCGCGGTGAAGGACAGCTCGACGTCGGCACCGCCCTCGCCCAGGTTGCGCAGGAACCACGGGTGCCACCCGGCCTGCGCCGGGAAGGAGTCGCCCTCCGTCTCCACGCTCATGGTGACGGTCAGCGCGTCCGCGGTCAGGTCGAAGCGCTGGGTGACCCGGCCCTGGTACGGCCACGGGTCGGCGAGGTCGTACGTGAAGACCGCGCTGTCCGGACCGGTGCGGACCGTGCTCCAGGCGAGGTCCCGGCCGGTGCCGTGGATCGCGTGCGGCGGGGAGTTGACGGGCAGCTGGTGGCTCCGGCCGCCGTCGCGGAACCGGCCCAGCTCGACCCGGCCGCACCAGGGCACCATCGGGAAGGACCCGTACCGCGGGCCCTGCCGCAGCAGCTCCGTGCCACCGATGCGCAGCGAGCCGATACGGCAGCCGTTCTCGGGCGAAACGGTCAGCTCGGCGTCCCCGGCGGTCAGCCGGACGCCCTTGGTCTCCGTAGTCTCTTCGGTCACGCCCCGACCCTATGCGCAGGCGCTCGGCGGCGGCGACCGATCAGCCGCGTACAACCGCTCAGCCGCGGCGACCGGTCATGAGCGACGAGCCGTCACCGGCGGCGGCGCAGCACACGCCGCCCGACGACGACGGCCGACGCGAGCACCACGGCCGCCGCGGGCGCGGCCCAGCGCAGCGCGGCGCCGGTGGACCCGGCCTCGGGCGCCGGTACGGGGGCGTAGCGGCCGCGGGGCGGGGCGTGGTCGACCTCCTCGGTCGAGCGGCCGATCATGGTGCGGCGGGCGTGCGCGGCCTCGGCCGGGGGCTCGTCGTCGTCCAGCCCGCCCAGCTCGGCGAGCGCGCTGACGTCGTCCACCGAGACGACGTCGTCGAGGTCGCCGATGTCGTCCACGTCGACGTCCTCGGCCTCCTCGGGCTGATCGGCGGCGTCGGTACGCAGCGGCAGCTCCGCCTCGGCGAGGGGGTCGTGATCGGCGGGCGGGGTGATCGGGGACGCTTCGAGACCGGACGCCAGCGCCGCCCCGAAGCGGTCCAGCATGCGGCGGGCCACCGTCTCGGTCGCTTGCGCGTCGAACTCGGCCAGCCGCCCCTCGCTGCGCACGGTCCCGGAGCAGCGCAGCCCCGTACCGCCGCCGTCCACGGCCCGGGGCGTCAGGGTCAGCGCGAGCTTCACCGAGCCGCCGCCCCGCGCCTCGGTGCCCTCGCCCTCGACCTCCACTCCGTCGCCGCGCTCCGTGACGCGCAGCGCGCCACGGTAGGTGATGGTGGATCCGCCGATGCGCAGCCGCAGCCGCCCGGCGAGCGGACCCGCGTCCTCATCGGCGTCCTGCTGGAGCCCGGGAACGCAACGGGCGATGCGGTCGGGCTCCGAGAGCGCCTGCCGGACGGTGTCGACGGGAAACGGAACGAACACCTCATGCTCCATAGCTCAAGACACTACCCATCGCGCGTTCACTGAGACCCCATCCCACGCAACTTTCGCCCCTGACGAATCGATCCCCCGGGACGTCAGGCCCCGTAGCGGGGGTGCATGAGGGTCGACGGCGGAAGACGCGGCTCACGGCTCCGTCCGGCCGCGCGCCGCGCCGCGTCCAGACCGGCCGGGGTGAGCGAGCGCGGGCGGGGGCCGTGGGGGTCGAGGGCCAGCGGGACGGGGGCGCGGGCCGCGAGCAGGAATCCCCAGTCGCGCGGGCCGCCGGGCGCCGTCCCACCGCCCGCCCGCTCGCCGCCCGCCGGGCGCGCCGCCACCACGTACGGCACCGTCCGCAGCCCCACCGACCGCATCGTCGCGTCCACCGTCCAGTACGCGCGGGGCCGCGGGCCCGCCTCCCCCGCGTGGACGGCGAGCCGGCCTCCCGGGGCCAGCACCCGTTCCGCGAGGCCGTAGAACTCCTGGGAGTACAGCTTGGTGCTCGGCGTGAGGCCCGGGTCGGGCAGATCGCACACCACGACGTCGTACGCGGCGCTCCGGCGCAGCCAGTCGAAGGCGTCCGCGGTGACCACCCGGACCCGTGGATCGCGGTAGGCGCCCGCGTTGAGCGCGGAGAGCCCGGGGTCGCGGCGGGCCAGCCGCACCACCTCCGGGTCGCGCTCGACGATGGTCACCGACCGGACCCCGCCGTACCGCAGGACCTCGCGGGCCGCGAGCCCGTCGCCGCCGCCCAGCACCAGGACCCGGCGGTGCGGTCCGGCCGCCATCGCGGGGTGGATCAGCGCCTCGTGGTAGCGCATCTCGTCGTGCCCGCTGACCTCCAGCCGCCCGTCGAGGAACAGCGACAGCGGGCGCCCGTGGGTGCGGCCGCCGGTGAGCACGACCTCCTGGACCCCGGTGCGCACCGCGACGCGCACCTCCGGCCCGTACACGGCCTGCCGGGCGGCCCGTTCGAAGGAGGGGGTGAGGATGGCGCCCGCCGCCAGCAGGCCGAGCACCAGGGCGTTGACGACGATCAGCGCCCACCGGGACCGTGCGCTCAGATCGCGGCGGAACAGCCACAGCACCAGCGCCCCGCCCGCGACCGCGTTGACCGCGCCCGTCACCAGCGCGCCGGTCAGCTGGCCGAAGGCGGGCAGCAGCAGGAACGGGAAGGCGAGCCCGCCGACCAGCGCGCCCACGTAGTCGGCGGCGAACAGATCGGCGACCGCGCCACCCGGGTCCTGCCGCCGCACCCGCTGGATGAGCGTCATCAGCAGCGGCACCTCGGCGCCGATCAGCACGCCGATCGCGAACGAGAAGCCGACCAGCGCGGAGCGCGACTGCCCCCACCACGCGAAGCACGCGTACAGGGCCATCGCCGAGCAGCCGCCGAGCAGCGCGAGCACCGCCTCGACGGCGCCGAAACCGGCCGCGGCGCGGCAGCGCAGCCGCTTGGCGAGCAGGGAGCCGACGCCCATCGCGAAGACCATCACCGACAGGACGACGGAGGCCTGGGTGACCGAATCGCCCACCAAGTAGGAGGCGAGGGCGACGAGTTCGAGTTCGTAGACGAGTCCGCAGGCGGCGCAGACGAAGACGGTGACGAGGATGAGGAAGCGGCCGAACCCGGCCCGTACGGGCAGCCGCACCGGACTCTCAGGCTCCGGCGCGGGCATCGGGGATTCGGTCACGAACGGAACGCTACGTTACAAATCACCCACGCCTGGTCACCCACAAGGGTGTACTGACTGCCGCTCATCCGTACACCGCATCATCCGCACACCGGATCTACGGGCGGCCGGAGCGGCATCGGTATGGACGTCACGCCCAGGCAGGTACGGGTGGTGACGAGCCGCCCCTCCTGCGGATACGCGTGCCAGGTACGCCACCCCACCGTGCCCTCGTGCCACTGCGCGAGCAGCGCGGTGAACGCGTGGGGGCTGCCGGGGAACGTCCCGGCCAGACCGTGCGGATGGTCGGCGACCAGGGCCAGTAACTCCTGGGCCCGCCCGGCGAACGACCCCTTCGACAACTCCTCGACGCGCGCCGCGAATTCGTACTCACGGCCGTCGACGAGGGTGGAAACCCCCAGCGGAAGCGGGGTGCTGCTGCCGGACATACAGGCGACGGTCTCCGAACAGCGCCCGTCCTCCGCCTCGAGGAGGACCTGGTGCGAGGCCCCGAGAAGCCTCAACTGCACCGCGAAACCGTGAAGTCGGAGGTCGAGCACGGCCAGGGCCGGAAGCGGTTCCCGCCCCAGGGACCAGGCCAGGTCATCGGCACGGGTGTCGGTGTAGGCAGTCTTGAGGGTCGTGAGCATGGGTCGGCTCCGCAAGCACGCAGGGGAAAGGTGGGCCGGCTCGCCCCGCGGTGGTCCAGGGGTATGCGGATACGCCGGCTCGTGCCCACGTGGGGTCCGTAGGGCGGTGGTATACGGAATCATGAAATGGTCGACGCCACATCGTTTTTACCCACCTTCGCCGGGTTTCCACCCCCTAGGGCGGTCCCCCGTCCAAGTGTTCAACACAGCTGCGCCCGGCGCACGTTGGCGCGCCGGGCGCATTCGCGGGGCGGTTCCCCCGAGGGGCGGCTCAGGAACCTCCCCCGCAGCCGCCGCCACCACCGCCACCGCCGCCACCGCCACAGCCCCCTCCGCCGCCGCAGCTACTGCTGCTGCCACCGCAGCTGCTGCCGCCGTGGTGGTGGCCGCCCCCGCAGCCACCGCCGCTCGAACCACCACTGCCGAGCCACCAGCCCCCACCGGCGCCGCCGGACGACCCCGTCCCGTAAGCCCCCCGGCGCTTCCTGGCCTTCCCGGCGCTCAGTGCCGCCACCGCCATGACCGCGAAGACCACGACGACGAACACGATGACAAATCCCATGGGGTCCTCACTCCTTCCATCCCCCGTAGCGAGCCCCCGTAGCGAGGTACCGCTCTGTCGTGTCTGACCAGCTCCTGCCCGGGTTCGTCCCCCGCAAAAGCCGAGTTGAGCAAGTCCAGAGGTTCGATGGGGAGTAAGCCGCGGCTCACAGCCGCCGCAGTCGCGCCACGGCCTCGCGGAGGACGTCCTCCCGCTTGCAGAAGGCGAAACGGACCTGGCTCCGCCCCGCGTCGGGGTCGTCGTAGAAGACGGCGTTGGGGACCGCGACCACGCCGCAGCGTTCCGGAAGGCTCCGGCAGAGGGCGATGCCGTCCTTCTCGCCGAGCGCGGCGGCATCGGTGGTGATGAAGTAGGTGCCCTGCGGACGGAAGACCTCGAAGCCCGCTTCGGTGAGCCCGTCGGCGAGGATGTCGCGCTTCGCCCGCAAGTCCTCGCGGAAACCGGTGAAGTAGCCCTCCGGGAGGCTCAGCGCCTCCGCCACCGCGTACTGGAACGGGCCCGCGCTGACGAAGGTGAGGTACTGCTTCGCGGTGCGGACGGCCGTCACCAGCGGCGCCGCGGCCGTCACCCAGCCCACCTTCCAACCGGTGAACGAGAACGTCTTCCCCGAAGAAGAAATGGAGACGGTCCGCTCGCGCATCCCGGGCAGGGAGGCGAGGGGGATGTGCTCGCCGTCGAACACCAGGTGCTCGTAGACCTCGTCCGCGACCACGAGGAGGTCGTGCTCGACGGCGAGGGAGGCGATGGCGGTCAGCTCGTCGCGGGTGAGCACCATGCCGGTCGGGTTGTGCGGGCTGTTGAGGAGCAGCAGCCGGGTGCGGGGCGTGATGGCGGCGCGCAGGGCGTCGAGGTCGGGGCGGAAGCCGGGGGCGCGGAGGGTGAGGGGGACGCGGGTGGCGCCCGCCATGGCGATGCAGGCCGCGTACGAGTCGTAGAACGGCTCGAAGGCGATGACCTCGTCGCCCGGTTCCAGGAGAGCCAGCATCGACGCCGCGATGGCCTCGGTGGCGCCCGCGGTCACCAGCACCTCGGTGTCGGGGTCGTAGGACAGGCCGTAGAACCGCCGCTGGTGCTCGGCGATGGCGGTGCGCAGCTCGGGGACGCCCGGGCCCGGCGGGTACTGATTACCGCGGCCGTCGCGGAGGGCGCGTACGGCCGCCTCGCGGACCTCCTCGGGGCCGTCGGTGTCGGGGAAGCCCTGGCCCAGGTTGATCGCGCCGGTGCGCACGGCGAGCGCGGACATCTCCGCGAAGATCGTCGTGCCGTGCCCGTCGAGCCTGCGGTTCAGCAGCGGCCTGCCGCCCATGTCTCCACCATTCCCTCTGCCGGATTCAGCGATCGTCCACTGCCCATCTTCGCCGAGGACGGGCGGCCGGAGGAGGTGTGGCCAGAGGGAGGTGCGGCAAGAGGGAGGTGTGGCCGGATACGGCAAGAGCCCGGTGGCGCGCCGTCGTCCTGACGGGCGGCGCGGTGGCCGGGCTCTTGTCGCTGTGTGCTGCTGTGCCTGCTGTACCTGTCTTACGCCGACCGGACCGGGTCAGGCCTCGTCGTCGCCCGGCTTCTCGTCGCTGCCGGACTCGGCGTCGGTCTCCAGACCGAGCTGCTCGACCAGCCAGCGGTCGAACTCGATCGACGCCCGCACCCAGCTGACCGTGCTGGATACGAAGTGCTCCAGGCTGACGCCGGTGCCGATCAGCATCTGCGCCTCACCGATCAACCGGACCGTGCCGTCGTCATTGGTGTGGCTGTAGACCTTGGGCCACAGGGTGCGGCGGTTCCAGTCGTCGATCACCTCGAGCAGCTGCGGCTTGACTTCGATGCCGTGCGGCCGGTCGTAGAACGTCCGGACGGAGAAGACCTGCTGCTCCTCCTCACCGCGGAACATGAAGTAGGTGCGGAACTGCTCCCACGGCGCCGCGAGGTCTCCCTCCTCGTCGACGACGTACTTCAGCTCCATCTGCTCCAGAAGCTGCTTGACCAGATCCTGGTCGGGCAGCACGGGGCCGCTCGGACCCGCCGGTTCGGGCTCGGGCTGGCCCCCGAAATTCGGAATCGAGGACGGGTCGATGCTCACCGTGGATTTCCCTTCGTATGGATACCGCCATCCTCCCTCACACCCGCCCCCGCCGTGCAACCCTGACCGGACCTTTGCGCGATCAAGACAGGGGCCGGGCGGGGCGGGGCGGTCACCGCGCCGGCCCCACCAGGAGGCCGTCTCCGGTCCGCTCGACCCGGACCGTGTCGCCGTCCCGCACCTCGCCGGAGAGGATCTCCCTGGCCAGCCGGTCGCCGATCGCGGTCTGCACCAGGCGGCGCAGCGGGCGCGCCCCGTACGCCGGGTCGTTGCCCTCCTCGGCGAGCCAGGCCAGCGCCTCCGGGGTGACCTCCAGGGTCAGCCGCCGCTCGGCGAGGCGCCGGGCGAGCGCGGCGATCTGCAGCTCGGCGATGCGGGCCAGCTCGTCCTGGCTGAGCGCGGAGAAGACCACCAGGTCGTCCAGCCGGTTCAGGAACTCCGGCTTGAAGGAGGTGCGGACCGTCTCCAGGACGCTCTGCTTCTTCTCCTCCTCGCCGAGCAGCGGGTCCATCAGGTACTGGCTGCCCAGGTTGGAGGTGAGGACCAGGATGGTGTTGCGGAAGTCCACCGTCCGGCCCTGGCCGTCGGTGAGCCGCCCGTCGTCCAGCACCTGGAGCAGGATGTCGAAGACCTCGGGGTGGGCCTTCTCCACCTCGTCCAGCAGCACCACGCTGTACGGGCGGCGGCGCACCGCCTCGGTGAGCTGGCCGCCCTCCTCGTAGCCGACGTAGCCGGGCGGGGCGCCGACCAGCCGGGCGACGCTGTGCTTCTCGCCGTACTCGCTCATGTCGATGCGGACCATGGCCCGCTCGTCGTCGAAGAGGAAGTCCGCGAGCGCCTTGGCCAGCTCGGTCTTGCCGACGCCGGTGGGGCCGAGGAAGAGGAACGATCCGGTGGGCCGGTCCGGGTCGGCGATCCCGGCCCGGGTCCTGCGTACGGCGTCGGAGACGGCCCGTACGGCCTCGGTCTGGCCGATCAGCCGCCGGCCCAGCTCGTCCTCCATGCGCAGCAGCTTCTGGGTCTCGCCCTCCAGCAGCCGTCCGGCCGGGATGCCGGTCCAGGAGGCGACCACATCGGCCACGTCGTCCGGGCCGACCTCCTCCTTGACCATGGTGCCGCGGTCCTCCTGCTGCACCTCCGCCTCGGCCTCCGAGGCCTCGGCCAGCTCCCGCTCCAGGGCCGGGATCTCCCCGTACAGCAGCTTGGAGGCGGTGCCGAAGTCGCCGTCGCGCTGGGCGCGCTCGGCCTGGCCGCGCAGCTCGTCCAGCTTCTCCTTCAGCTCACCGACCCGGTTGAGGCCCTGCTTCTCCTTCTCCCAGCGGGCGGTGAGGCCCCGCAGCTCCTCCTCCTTGTCGGCGAGGTCGCGGCGCAGCTTCTCCAGCCGCAGCTTGCTGGCCTCGTCGGTCTCCTTGGCGAGCGCCATCTCCTCCATCTTCATCCGGTCGACGGAGCGCTGCAGCTCGTCGATCTCGACCGGGGAGGAGTCGATCTCCATGCGGAGCCGGGAGGCGGCCTCGTCCACCAGGTCGATGGCCTTGTCGGGGAGGAAGCGGGAGGTGATGTACCGGTCGGAGAGGGTCGCGGCGGCCACCAGCGCGCCGTCCGCGATCTGCACCTTGTGGTGCGCCTCGTACCGGCCCTTGAGGCCGCGCAGGATCGCCACGGTGTCCTCGACGGTCGGCTCGGCGACCAGCACCTGCTGGAAGCGGCGCTCCAGCGCGGCGTCCTTCTCGATCCGCTCGCGGTACTCGTCCAGCGTGGTCGCGCCGACCATGCGCAGCTCACCGCGGGCCAGCATGGGCTTGAGCATGTTGCCCGCGTCCATCGACGAGTCGCCGCCCGCGCCCGCGCCGACCACGGTGTGCAGCTCGTCGATGAAGGTGATGATCTGGCCGTCGCTGGACTTGATCTCGGCGAGGACGGTCTTCAGCCGCTCCTCGAACTCACCGCGGTACTTCGCGCCCGCGACCATCGCGCCGAGGTCGAGCGCGACCAGCCGCTTGTCGCGCAGGCTCTCCGGCACATCGCCCTTGACGATGCGCTGGGCCAGCCCCTCCACCACGGCGGTCTTGCCGACGCCCGGGTCGCCGATCAGCACCGGGTTGTTCTTCGTACGCCGTGAGAGCACCTGCACCACGCGCCGGATCTCCTGGTCCCGGCCGATGACCGGGTCCAGCTTGCCCTCGCGCGCGGCGGCGGTGAAGTCCGTGCCGAACTTCTCCAGCGCCTTGTACGTGCCCTCCGGATCGGGAGTCGTCACCCGCTGTCCACCCCTGGCCTTCTCGAACGCGGCGAGCAGCGGCTTGGCGCTCGCCCCCTGCTGGTCGAGCAGCTCCCCGGCCTGGCCGCCCTTGGCGGCGACGCCGATCAGAAGGTGCTCGGTGGAGATGTAGTCGTCGCCGAGGTCCTTCGCGCGCTGCGCGGCGTCCACGAGGACCGCCTGCAGTTCGCGGCTGGCCTGCGGCGGGGCCACGGTGGAGCCCTGCACGCTGGGCAGGGCGGCGAGCAGCCGCTCGGCCCCGTTCCGCACGACGGCCGCGTCGGTGTCGACGGCGGCCAGCAGATCCATCACGTTTTCGTTGTCCTGCCCCTGCAGCAGGGCGAGCAGCAGATGGGCCGGGGTCAGATCGGCGTGCCCGGCGGACACCGCCCGGTCATTGGCCGCGCTCAGCGCCGCCCGGCTCTTGTTGGTCAGCTCGGCGTCCACGTCCCTGGCTCCTCCTCATCGCGCGGCGGTGGCCCGCAGTCCTGCCTGCACAACCAATCCTGCCCTGCATAACATGCGTAAAGTTGAGTCTATTCCACTCAACTGTGTCTCCGCCAGCGTTCTGGCCATAGGTTCCCCTCCATGGCCCTCGATCCACGCAACCCGGACCCCGCGTACCTCGCCTTCTGGCGCGAACGCCACATCTGCACCCTCACCACCCTCCGCCCCGACGGCACCCCGCACGTCGTCCCGGTGGGCGTCACCTACGACCCGGACGCCGGGATCGCCCGCGTCATCGCCAGCGGCCACAGCCGCAAGGCAGCCCACATCCGGGCGGCGAGCGAGTCGGCGGCCGGCGCGCGGGTCGCCGTCTGCCAGATGGCGGGCAAGCGGTGGGCCACCCTGGAGGGGGTCGCCCGGGTACGTACCGAACCCGAGCTGATCGCCGACGCGGAACGCCGCTACGCCGAACGCTACGAGCGCACGCCCCGCCCCAACCCGCACCGCGTCCTGATCGAGATCACGATCACCCGCGCGATGGGCCGGGGCTGAGGAGCGCGAGGCTCACCGCGGGTGGCGCCCCCAGGGGTGCCGGACCCTGATCCAGATGTCGCGCGCCCGGCGCCCGGCCTCGGTGCGGCTCTCCGCCACCGCCGTACGGGCCTCCTCCTCGGTCTCCACCATCGGGCCCGAACCGCGCAGCGGCTTCCCGGCCGTCTCGTACAGGAACAGGGCCGACACCAGGCCCACCACACCGGCCGCCATCAGGTAGTACGCGGGCACCAGCGGATCGCCCGTCGACTCGACCAGCGACGAGGCGATCAGCGGCGTCGTCCCGCCGAACAGCGACACGGACAGGTTGAACGAGATCGACAACGCGCCGTAGCGCAGCCGGGTCGGGAACAGCGCCGGGAGCGTGGCGGCCGTCGTGCCCGCGAACGTGACCAGCAGCAGCCCCAGCACCAGACAGCCGATCGCGGGCAGCAGGATGCCGCCCTCCTGGATCAGCAGGAACGCCGGAATCGCCAGCACGATCATGGCCCCGCTCCCGGCCATGAACATCGGGCGGCGCCCCCAGCGGTCGGAGGACCGCCCGACCGCGGTGATCGTCAGCGCCACCACCATCATCGTGGCGAGCACCAGCAGCTGCGCGGTGGTGGCGTTCTCGCCGAGCGTGGAGGTCATGTACGTCGGCAGGTAGGACGTCACCATGTAGTTGGTGACGTTGTACAGCAGGACAAGACCCATGCAGATCAGCACGGCCTGCCAGTGCCGGGTGAAGATCTCCTTCAGCCGCCCCTTGCCGGACTGCCGCGCCTCCTCCACCGGCGCCGTGCCGTCGCCGGCGGCCGCGGCCTTCGCCGCCTCGGCCGCCCGTTCGGCCTCCTGCTGGAACGCCGGGCTCTCCTCCAGCCGCAGCCGCATGTACAGCCCGATGATCCCGAGCGGCCCGGCGACCAGGAACGGAAGCCGCCAGCCCCAGTCCGTCATGCCGTCGTCCCCGAGCACCGCGGTCAGCAGCGTGACCAGCCCGGAGCCCAGCGAATAGCCGATGAAGGTGCCGAAGTCGAGCCAGCTGCCCAGGAAGCCGCGCCGCCGGTCGGGCGCGAACTCCGCGATGTACGTGGTCGCCCCCGCGTACTCACCGCCGGTCGAGAAGCCCTGCACCACCCGGCACGCCAGCAGCAGCAGCGGCGCGGCGAAGCCGATGGAGTCGTAACCGGGCAGCAGCCCCACCGCGAAGGTGCTGACCGCCATCATGATCATGGTGGTGGACAGCACCCGGCGCCGTCCGATGCGGTCGCCCAGCGGTCCGAAGACCAGCCCGCCGAGCGGCCGCACCAGGAAGGCGACCGCGAAGGTGGCGAACGTCGACACCACCTGCGCGGCCGGGGAGCTGGACGGGAAGAAGACCTTGCCGAGGGTGACCGCGACGTACGCGTAGACGCCGAAGTCGAACCACTCCATGGTGTTGCCGACCGCGGTGGCGGTCACCGCGCGCCGCAGCCGCGGCCGGTCGACGACCGTGACGTCCTCGTAAGCGAGCGACCGCTTGCGGCGGCGGAGCAGCGTCCGCAGCATGCGGTCGGTACGTTCGCTTCCGCCGCCTCTGGCCGGGCGGCCGCTCTTGTGCGGGGGTGTGGGGCCGGTACTCATTTCTTCCCTGCTGACGGATCCGGGCTGCTACGCGTTACCGGCACCCCACCTGCCGAAACCCGTGATCAGGGATCTGCCCCTTCCGTCCGCGCATAGGCCTCGGCCATCTCGCCGCCGGTGTCGTACACGACCACCTGCTCGTCGCCGACCACCCACGCGTCGTGGCCGGGCGGCACCACGAACACATCGCCGGGGCCGACCTCGCCCTCGGCGCCGTCGTCCATCCGCAGCCGCATCCGCCCCTGGACCACGATCCCGGTGTGGCGGACCTGGCAGCTCTGGGTACCGGCCAGCGGCCGGACCGACTCCCGCCAGCGCCAGCCGGGCTCGAAGGTGCCCACGGCGAAGTTGAGCCCCGTCAGGTGCAGCGTTTCCAGATGCCCACCGGGGAAGTCCCGCCGCTCATCCGGCTTGTCCAGCGTCTTGATCTCCAACATGTGCGGTACCTCCTCCCACACCTCCATGGTGCGCCCGCCCGCGACATGCCTCGCCACCAAACGACAGGCCCGGCGACCGTAGAGGTCACCGGGCCTGTCGCTCACGTGAAGGGAGACGCTAGTCCGCTCGCTTGCGCTTGGGACGCCAGACGACCAGCGCGCTGCCCTGGTGGACGTCCTGGTAGGGGACCAGGTCGCGACGGTACGAGGCGTGGACCTGGGCCTCGCGCTGCTGCATGGCGGCGGCCGCGCCCTCGACGGCCGACTGCAGCTCGGCCACGCGCGACTGCAGCGCGGCGACCTGGTTCTCCAGCTCGATGATGCGCTTGATCCCGGCGAGGTTGATCCCCTCGTCCTGGGACAGCTGCTGCACCTGGCGCAGCTGGTCGATGTCGCGCGCGGAATACCGCCGGCCGCGGCCGGCGGTGCGGTCCGGGGAGACCAGCCCGAGGCGGTCGTACTGACGCAGGGTCTGCGGATGCAGGCCGGAGAGCTGAGCGGCGACCGAGATGACGTACACCGGCGATTCGTCGGTCAGCTCGTACGGATTACGTGACCGGCCGGGTCCCCTGCCTCCGAGGCCCCCTCGGCCGTGCGTCTCCATTGGGTCATGCTCCCTTCGCGGCCTGGAACAGCTCCGCCCGCGGGTCCTCGCCCGCGGTCGCATCCCGGTAGGCCTCCAGCGCCTCGCGAGCCGAGTCGCTGAGGTCCTTCGGCACCGTCACCTCAACGGTGACCAGCAGGTCGCCGTGGGTTCCGTCCTTGCGCACCGCGCCCTTGCCGCGGGCGCGCATCGTCCGGCCGCCCGGCGTGCCGGCCGGCAGCTTCAGGGTGACCGGCGGGCCGCCCAGCGTCGGGACCTTGATCTCGCCGCCGAGCGCCGCCTCCGGAAGGGTGACGGGGACGGTGACGGTCAGGTTGTCGCCGCGGCGGCCGAAGACCGGATGCGGGTCCACATGGACGATGACGTAGAGGTCACCGGCCGGACCGCCGGTCTCGCCCGGGGCGCCCTTGCCGCGCAGCCGGATCCGCTGGCCGTCGCTGACACCCGCGGGGATGCGGACCTGCATGGTGCGGGCGGAACGAGCCCGTCCGCTGCCCTTGCAGGTCTCGCACGGGTCCTGCGCGATCAGACCGCGGCCCCGGCACTCCACGCACGGGTCGGTGAGCGAGAAGCCGCCCCCGCCGCCCCGGCTGACCTGACCGGTGCCGACGCAGGTCGGGCAGACCCGCGGGGTGCCGTTCTTGTCGCCGGTGCCGGAGCACGGCTTGCACGGGGCCTGGCTGGACATCCGCAGCGGAACAGTGGCCCCTTCGACGGCCTCGGTGAAGCTGAGCGTCACCTCGGACTCGACGTCCTGGCCGCGCCGCGGCTGGGTCCGGGTGGGCCCGCCGCGGTTGAACAGACCGCCGAACACGTCGCCGAGCCCGCCGCCGAAGCCGCCCGCTCCGCCCGCGCCACCGGGGCCGCCCTGGGCGCCACCGAAGAGGTCGCCCAGGTCGAAGTTGAAGCTTCCGGTGGAGCCCGCCCCGCCCGGCCCGGGGCGGAAGCCCCCGTTGCCGAACAGGGAGCGGGCCTCGTCGTACTCCTTGCGCCGCTTGGGGTCGCCGAGGATGTCGTTCGCCTCGGAGATCTCCTTGAAGCGATCCTCGGCCTTGGCGTCGCCCTTGTTGGCGTCCGGGTGGTACTCGCGGGCGAGCTTCCGGTACGCCTTCTTGATCTCCGCCTCGGTGGCGTCCTTGGGGACGCCGAGAACCTTGTAGTAGTCCTTCTCGACGAAGTCCTTGGTGCTCATCCCCGACGTCCCTCCTCTCCTGATATTCCTGCCGTCACCGTCGCGTCAGCCCTCTTCCGGGCCACCGCTCTCCTCGTCCGGCGCCGTGCCGTCGCCTTCGCCCGGGCCCTTGGGCGAGGCACCCGGCTGGGGCTCGGCGACCGCGACCCGCGCCGGGCGAATCGTTCGTTCGCCGATTCGATACCCCGGCTGGAGAATCTGCACGCACGTCGTCTCGGTGACATCCGGCGCGTACGAGTGCATGAGCGCCTCGTGCACCAGCGGGTCGAAGGGCTCGCCCTCCTTGCCGAACTGCTGCAGGCCCAGCTTCGCCGCCACCGTCTCCAGCGATTCGGCGACGGACTTGAAGCCGCCGACGAGTTCGCCGTGCTCCCGCGCCCGGCCGATGTCGTCGAGCACGGGAAGCAGCTCGGTCAGGAGGTTCGCGACCGCGACCTCCTTGACCTGCACCCGGTCCCGCTCGACCCGGCGCCGGTAGTTCTGGTACTCGGCCTGGAGTCGCTGGAGGTCGGCGGTCCGCTCGTTGAGGGCGGTACGCACCTGGTCCAGCTGCGCCTGAATGGCTACCTGTTCGATGTCCCCGGCCGGGGCACCCGGGCCCGCCTTGTCGGCGGACCCGGCGCCCTTTGCCGCGTCGTCGGGGGTCTGCGCGGCTTCGGAGGGGACGTCGGGCTGCTCCTCGAAGCCCGGGGTCTCCTCCGTCACGCGGCACCACCCTGGCCCTTGTCGGCCTTCTCGTCGTCGACGATCTCGGCGTCCACTACATCGTCATCGGCCTTGGCCTGGGCGCCCTCGGCACCGTCCGCACCGGCGGCACCGGCGGCACCGGCCTCACCGGCGGCGTCGGTGTTGGCGTACATGGCCTGGCCCAGCTTCTGGCTGACCGCGGCGACCTTCTCGGTCGCGGTGCGGATCTCGGCGGTGTCCTCGCCCTTGAGCTTCTCCTTGAGGTCGGTCACCGCTTCCTCGACCTCGGTCTTGACCTCGCCCGGGACCTTGTCCTCGTTGTCCTTGAGGAACTTCTCGGTCTGGTAGACCAGCTGCTCGGCCTGGTTGCGGGTCTCGGCGGCCTCGCGGCGCTTGTGGTCCTCCTCCGCGTACTGCTCGGCCTCGCGCATCATGCGGTCGATGTCGTCCTTCGGCAGCGCGGAGCCGCCGGTGACGGTCATCTTCTGCTCCTTGCCGGTGCCCAGGTCCTTCGCCGCGACGTGCATGATGCCGTTCGCGTCGATGTCGAAGGTGACCTCGATCTGCGGCACCCCGCGCGGGGCCGGCGGCAGGCCGGTCAGCTCGAACATCCCGAGCTTCTTGTTGTACGCGGCGATCTCGCGCTCGCCCTGGTAGACCTGGATCTGCACGGACGGCTGGTTGTCCTCGGCCGTCGTGAAGATCTCCGAGCGCTTGGTCGGAATGGTCGTGTTGCGCTCGATCAGCTTGGTCATGATGCCGCCCTTGGTCTCGATACCGAGGGACAGCGGGGTGACGTCCAGCAGGAGGACGTCCTTGACCTCACCCTTGAGGACACCGGCCTGGAGGGACGCGCCGATGGCGACGACCTCGTCCGGGTTGACGCCCTTGTTGGCGTCCTTGCCGCCGGTCAGCTCCTTGACCAGCTCGGCGACGGCGGGCATCCGGGTCGAGCCGCCGACCAGGACCACGTGGTCGATCTCGGACAGCGAGATGCCCGCGTCCTTGATGACGTTGTGGAACGGGGTCTTGCAGCGCTCCAGCAGGTCCGAGGTCAGCTGCTGGAACTGCGAGCGGCTGAGCTTCTCGTCCAGGTGCAGCGGGCCCTCGGCGGAGGCCGTGATGTAGGGCAGGTTGATGGTGGTCTCGGTCGAGCTGGACAGCTCGATCTTCGCCTTCTCAGCGGCCTCGCGGAGGCGCTGGAGAGCCATCTTGTCCTTGGACAGGTCCACGCCGTTGGCGTTGTTGAACTGCTTGACCAGGTAGTCGACGACGCGCTGGTCCCAGTCGTCACCACCGAGGTGGTTGTCACCGTTGGTGGCCTTGACCTCCACCACGCCGTCGCCGATCTCCAGCAGCGAGACGTCGAAGGTGCCGCCGCCGAGGTCGAAGACCAGGATGGTCTGGTCGTCCTTCTCCAGCCCGTAGGCGAGCGCGGCGGCGGTAGGCTCGTTGACGATACGCAGGACGTTGAGGCCCGCGATCTCACCGGCTTCCTTGGTCGCCTGGCGCTCGGCGTCGTTGAAGTACGCCGGGACGGTGATGACCGCGTCCGCGACCTTCTCGCCCAGGTACGCCTCGGCATCCCGCTTCAGCTTCTGCAGGATGAAGGCGCTCATCTGCTGCGGGTTGAAGTCCTTGTTGTCGAGGTTGACCTTCCAGTCAGTGCCCATGTGGCGCTTGACCGACCGGATGGTCCGGTCCACGTTGGTCACCGCCTGGCGCTTGGCCACCTCGCCGACGAGCACCTCGCCGTTCTTCGCGAAGGCGACGACGGAAGGCGTGGTCCTGGCGCCCTCGGCGTTGGTGATGACGGTGGGCTCACCGCCTTCGAGAACACTGACGACGGAGTTCGTCGTACCCAGGTCGATGCCGACCGCACGTGCCATTTCGGAATCCTCCAGCTACAGCATTGAGTGGAACAGACTCAAGCGTGCATGATCGACTTCTCGCTGTCAACAGACCTGAGTCGTCGCGACTCAACTTTTATTCGGGCCTTATGCCCAAGGGGGGTCGGCCGGGCGACGCAAATCACCGGCCGGTCGACTACATGGGGGTGCACCCGGACGGGTAATGTCAGTCAAGACAAATTAAGTTACTGCTTAGTAATGCCCGCACTCGCAGGTTCGAGGAGCCTCCATGCAACTCGCCGCGATCATCGTGTCGCTGGTCCTCACCGCGGTCGGCGTTGCCCTGCTCGGCCGGGCCGTCGCGCAATTCGTTCGGTTCTTCAGGCTCGGCGCGCCGGTCCCGGCGGGCACCCGCACCGACAACCCCTGGCAGCGCAGCGTGACGCTGGTCCGGGAGTTCCTCGCGCACACCCGCATGAACAAGTGGGGTGTCGTCGGCATCGCCCACTGGTTCGTCGCGGTGGGCTTCCTGACCCTGCCGCCGACCATCATCAACGCCTACGGCCAGCTCTTCCAGGCCGACTGGACGCTGCCGCTCGTCGGCGGCTTCCTCCCGTACGAGCTGTACATCGAGTTCATCGGCACGATGACCACGCTCGGCATCGCGACCCTGATGGTGATCCGGCTGCTGAACCTGCCCAGCCGGGCGGGCCGCAAGTCGCGGTTCACGGGCTCCACGGCCTGGCAGGCGTACTTCGTCGAGTACGTCATCCTCATCATCGGCCTGGCCATCATGGCGCTGCGCGGCCTCGAGGGCGCCCTGCACGGCGTCGACCACTACGAGCCGGCGTACTTCGCCTCGTACCCGCTGGTGCTGCTCTTCAAGGGTCTGGGGCTCGGCACCCTGCAGAACCTGACCTACCTCTTCGCGATGATCAAGCTCGGCACGACCATGGTCTGGATGATCGTGGTCAGCACGAACATCGACATGAGCATCGCCTGGCACCGCTTCCTGGCCTTCCCGAACATCTGGTTCAAGCGTGAGGCCGACGGCGATGTGGCGCTCGGCGCGCTCCAGCCGATGACCTCCGCAGGCGTGCCGATCGACTTCGAGGACCCGGACGAGGACGCCCAGTTCGGCGTCTCGCAGATCGAGCACTTCTCCTGGAAGGGCATCCTCGACTTCTCCACCTGCACCGAATGCGGCCGCTGCCAGTCGCAGTGCCCCGCCTGGAACACCGGCAAGCCGCTCTCCCCCAAGCTGCTGATCATGGCACTGCGCGACCACTCGCATGCCAAGGCCCCGTACCTCCTCGCGGGCGGCGGCAAGGACGCCGAGGGCGAGGAGAAGGCGACCGCGGAGCAGCTGAAGGACGTGCCCGCGAGCGCCCTCGCGGAGGCCGAGCGCCCGCTGATCGGCACCCTTGAGGAGAACGGGGTCATCGACCCGGACGTCCTGTGGTCCTGCACCACCTGCGGCGCCTGCGTCGAGCAGTGCCCGGTCGACATCGAGCACATCGACCACATCGTCGACATGCGCCGCTACCAGGTCATGATCGAGTCGTCCTTCCCGAGCGAGGCCGGGACGATGCTCAAGAACCTGGAGAAGAAGGGCAACCCCTGGGGGCTGGCCAAGAAGCAGCGCCTGGCGTGGACGAAGGAGGTCGAGTTCGAGGTTCCGGTCGTCGGCAAGGACATCGAGGACCTGACCGAGGTCGACTACCTGTACTGGGTCGGCTGCGCGGGCGCCCTGGAGGACCGCGCCAAGAAGACCACCAAGGCCTTCGCGGAGCTGCTGCACATCGCGGGCGTCAAGTTCGCGATCATGGGCGGCGACGAGGCGTGCACCGGTGACTCGGCCCGCCGCCTCGGCAACGAGTTCCTCTTCCAGCAGCTCGGTCAGCAGAACGTCGAGATGCTGAACATGGCCTTCGGCGAAGACGCTGATGAGGGCGTCGTGGTCGAGAAGGCGAAGAAGAAGATCGTCGCGACCTGCCCGCACTGCTTCAACACCATCGCGAACGAATACCCGCAGCTGGGCGGCCACTTCGAGGTCATCCACCACACCCAGCTGCTCCAGCACCTCATCGACGAGGGCAAGCTGATCCCGGTCACCCCGGTCGAGGGTCTGATCACCTATCACGACCCCTGCTACCTGGGCCGCCACAACAAGGTCTACACCCCGCCGCGCGAGATCATCGCCAAGGTGCCGGGGCTGCGCAACGAGGAGATGCACCGCCACAAGGAGCGCGGCTTCTGCTGTGGCGCGGGCGGCGCCCGGATGTGGATGGAGGAGCGGATCGGCAAGCGCATCAACAACGAGCGCGTCGACGAGGCCCTCTCGCTCAACCCGGACATCGTCTCCACCGCCTGCCCGTTCTGCCTGGTCATGCTCACCGACTCGGTCAACGGCAAGAAGAACGACGGCAAGGTGAGCGAGGCGCTCCAGGTCGTGGACGTGGCGCAGCTGCTGCTCGACTCGGTGAAGACGCCCGCCGAGCCGGAGGGTGACGGCGAGTCGACCGAGGCCCCGGAGCCCGCACCGGTGAAGTGACCCGCTGAGCTACGAGCCGAGGCCCGCCCGCGCACCGCGCGGACGGGCCTCGCTTCGTACGTACGGCCTCACTGCCGCGGGC
Organism: Streptomyces sp. NPDC041200; assembly: GCF_055591805.1. Lineage (NCBI taxonomy): Bacteria > Bacillati > Actinomycetota > Actinomycetes > Kitasatosporales > Streptomycetaceae > Streptomyces > Streptomyces sp. NPDC041200. The sequence continues at coordinate 123,447 of NZ_JBVIZF010000019.1, forward strand.
GTACGGCCTTACGGCCGCGGCTTGCCGTTCTTGGGCGGCAGCGTCTGCTCCGTCCAGATGACCTTGCCCTCCGCCGTGTACCGCGTCCCCCACCGGTCGGCGAACTGCGAGACCAGGAACAGCCCGCGGCCGCCCTCGTCCGTCGTCGCCGCGTACCGCAGATGGGGTGAGGTGCTGCTGGTGTCGGACACCTCGCAGATCAGGCTGCGGTCGCACAGCAGCCGCACCCGGATCGGGCCGGTGGCGTAGCGGATCGCGTTGGTGATCAGCTCGCTGAGGATCAGCTCGGTCGTGAACGCCACGTCCCCCAGCTCCCACTCCGCGAGCTTCCCCGCCACCGCCGCCCGCACCTCGGCGACCCGGGCCGGTTCGGACGGCACCTCCCAGTCGGCGATCCGCCCCGGCTCCAGGACCCTCGTACGGGCGACGATCAGCGCGATGTCATCGCTGGGGCGCTCGGGCAGCAGCGCGTCCAGCACCGCCGAACAGGTCTGCTCCGGGGAACGCCCGGGGTGGGACAGGGCGTCGCCCAGCATCTCCATGCCCATCTCGATGTCCCGGTCGCGCTTCTCGATCAGCCCGTCCGTGTAGAGCACCAGATGGCTGCCCTCGGGCAGGTCCAGCTCGGCCGTCTCGAACGGCAGCCCGCCCAGGCCCAGCGGCGGGCCCACGGGCAGATCGTTCAGGAACGCCACCGAGCCGTCCGGGCTCACCACCGCGGGCGGCGGATGCCCGGCCCGGGCCATGGTGCAGCGCCGGGTCACCGGGTCGTAGATCGCGTACAGACACGTGGCTCCGATGATCACCTCACCGCCGCCGTCGCCGTCCGCCAGGGCGCTGTGGCCCTCGTCCTGGTCGATGCGGGCGATCAGATCGTCCAGATGGGACAGGATCTCGTCGGGCGGCAGGTCGAGGGTGGAGAAGTTGTGCACCGCCGTCCGCAGCCGCCCCATCGTCGCCGCCGCGTGCAGCCCATGGCCGACGACGTCGCCCACCACCAGCGCCACCCGCGCGCCCGGCAGCGGGATCACGTCGAACCAGTCGCCGCCGACGCCCGATTCGGCGGGCAGATAGCGGTACGCGACGTCCAGCGCGTTCTGCTCGGGCAGCACCCTCGGCAGCAGGCTGCGCTGCAGGGTGACGGCCATGGTGTGCTCGCGGGTGTAGCGCCGGGCGTTGTCGATGCTGACGGCGGCCCGGGTGACCAGCTCCTCGGCGAGCGAGACGTCGTCCTCCTCGAACGGCTCGGGCTTCTCCGCGCGCAGGAAACTGGCCACGCCCAGCACCACGCCCCGGGCCCGCAGCGGGACCGTGATCATCGAGTGGATGCCACAGTCGACGATCTTCCGGGCCTGGTCGGGATCCTGCTCCTGCCAGCCCCCGTGGTCGCTCAGCACCGGGACGACCGTGACGACGCCGGTGCGGAACCCGAGGGCCTGGGGCGCGTCCGGGGTGAACCGGATCAGCTTGCCGAGCGGGTAGAGCGGCACGTCGTCGCGGATGCCGCTGAGCGCCGTACGCCGCAGGGGCGTGGGGCGGCCGTCCGCGCTCCCGCCGCCCCCCGTCGTACCGGCGGCGCCCTCCTGCGGCTCCTCACCGCGCAGGACGGAGTCCGCGAGGTCGACGGAGACGTAGTCGGCGAACCGGGCCACCGCGTACTCCGCCAGCTCCTGCGCGGTGCGCACCACGTCCAGCGTGGTGCCGATGGACACGCCCGCGTCGTACAGCAGCTTCAGGCGGTTGCGCGCCAGGTCGACCTTGCCGGACAGCGCGCGCAGCTCGGTGGTGTCGCGCAGGGTCGCGACGCTGCCGGGCGGGCCGCCGTTGCGGTCGGTGGGACGGTGGCTGACGGACAGCAGCCGCTCGCCCGCCGTATGCACCTCGTCGGTGGCCGGGCGCCCCGAGACCAGCAGCTCGGCCGTGTACGGATCGAAGCCCAGGTCGGCGACGAGGCGGCCCTCGGCGTCCTGGGGCAGGTCGAAGAGGCGGCGCGCCTCGTCGTTGGCGAGCACCAGGCGGCCGTCGCCGCTGACGATCAGCACGCCCTCGCGGACGGCGTGCAGCACCGCGTCGTGGTGCTCGTACATCCGCGTCATCTCGGCCGGGTCGAGACCGTGGGTCTGGCGCCGCAGCCGCCCGGTGACCAGCGCCGTGCCCACCGTGGCCAGGGCGAGCGCGGCCGCGGCGGCGACGAACAGCAGCGGCAGCTGGTGGTTGGCCGCGCCGCTCACCTTCTTGATCGTGATCCCGGCCGAGACCAGGCCCACGACCTTCCCGCTCTGGTCGCGGACGGGCACCACGGACCGCACGGAGAGGCCGAGCGTGCCGGTGAAGGTCTCCGTGACCGTCCGGCCCCGCACCGCGTCCTCGATGCTGCCCATGAAGTGCTTCCCGATCCGGTTCGGATTGGGGTGCGTGTAGCGGATTCCGTGGGTCGACATGGCCACGACGAAGTCGACGCCGGAGCCCTTGCGGGCCCGCTCGGCGAGCGGCTGCAGCGCGGCGGTCGGGTCGGCGCCGCGCATCGCGGCGGCCATGCCAGGGGCGTTGGCGAAGCTCTCGGCGACGGCCGTCGAGCGGTTACGGGCCTCACGCTCGCTGTCGTACCGGGACTGCAGGACGAGCGCCACCACGGCGGCGACGACGAGCAGCAGCACGACGCCCGCCTGGAGGACGAAGACCTGGCCCGCGACCGTACGCACACCACGGGCCGGGCGGCGGCGCTTCCGGTCGCGCCGGCGGCCCCCGCGATCCTGCCCCTCGTAGCGCTCGCGCGCCTGGTGCGTCTGGGGCCCCCCGGTGCCGTGCGCCGAGTCGTGCGCCGTGTCGAGCGCCGTGGGGTCGTGCCCGTTCCGCTCGCGGGCATTCCGTTGACGGCGGGGGCCCTGATGGCCGCGCTGATTCCGCCAGTCGGTCATGGTCCGGGCCAAGGGGACCCGTGATCGACCGAAAAGTCCGGCCATGTCGTTATTTTTAGCACCCTCGTGCTGCGGCGGGCGAGCGGCATCCGCCGCTGCCGGCCGGCCACTCCCGTCCGACATCGCGACTACACCCCGCTCGCACCCTCCATGGGTCTCGGTACCTCACCCGTCACTGACGCATCGTGCGCATCGCACATGGCTGCCCCCGCTCGCCCGCTTCGAACATGAACCGATCCTGGCCGTGAAGTATCCCTTCTCACAACAAGGTTGTGGATCCCTGCAGGATCATGCCCCACCCAGGGGTAGGTAAATGTCCTGGACGGCCCTTGTGCTCCAAAGGTCATCTTTACAGTCAAGCGGACTGATCACCCCCGTATCCCCCTTTACGCCCCACCGCTGCGTGTCGCGAGCGCCCCTCGACCGTGGCGCGAGCGCCGCCCGGGTGGCCGTCCGGGTCGCCGCCCCGGTGACCGTCTGGTTGCCTCCAGGTGGGCATCCGGGTTGCCTCCAGGTGGCCGTCCAGGTTGCCGCGACCCTGCCGCATGGGTTAGGGGTGACCGATGACGCCCGCGCCTTCCCCCACGCGACACTCCGGCCGCACCGGCCGCACCGCCCTCGTCACCTGCGCGGTCTGGGCCGGTGTGCTCGCGCTGCTCACCGGATGCGGAGTGGGTGACTCCGGCGACGGGCCACAAGACCGGCGTCCGTCGTCGGCCGCCACTTCCCAAGGGGCCGGGCCCGCGACCGCCCCCGTCCCGCGCGGCAAGGGCAGCAAGCTGCCCGACGACGTCAACGGCGACCGCTACCCGGACCTCCAGCTTCCGGTGCCGCCCCGCAAGCGGGGCCTGCCCAGCCGGATCGCCTTCGTCCACGGCTCGGACGACGGCCTCCACCCCGCCACCCGCACCGTCCTCCGGCGGGCCGATCTGGGCCTGCCCGCCGACGACGTCGCCGTCGCGGGCGCGACCGAGGTGGCCACCGCCGACCTCGACGGCGACGGCTACGCCGACGTGACCACCACCGGCGGCGAGCGGCTGAGCGCCGCCGAGGCCAAGCGCACCCACGCCACGGTGCGGACCGCTCCGTACATCGCCTGGGGCAGCGCGGGCGGCCCGCCGCACGCCCGCTCCGCCGCCCGCGTCCAGCTCACCAGCCCCGGCGACTCCGTCGATCCGCAGCGCCCGACCGTCGGCGACTTCAACGGCGACGGCCACCACGACCTGGCGGTGGTCCGCGCGAACCGCCGCTCGTTCCTCGTCCTGTACGGGCCGTTCAGCCGCGCGGGCCAGCCCGCCAGGACCGTGCCGTACCGCAGCCCGTTCCGCGGCAGCCACGCCGAGATCGGCGACCTCGTCGCCGACCGGATCCGCGGCGACCGCCCCACCGACCTGGTCGTGCACGGGATCAGCGCCGCCACCCAGTCCGGCTCCACCCTCCTGACCGCGGGCCCGCGGGGGCTGCGTCACACGGGGCGCACGCTGCGCAAGGGCAACTCGATCACCTTCGGCGACTTCAACGGGGACCGCCGCCGGGACGTCGCGGTCGGCGCCAGCGGCACCCGCGCCGACGAGGGCGGCGACGCGACGGAGAAGCCGGACATCGGCCGCACGGTGAGCGTCTACTACGGCACCGCCACGGGCCGCTTCGTCCGCTCCTCCCCCTCCCTCCCGGTGCCGGGCATGTCCGGGACGATGGTGGCCGCCGACACCGACGGCGACGGCGCCGACGAGCTGGCCGTCCCGCTCGGCTCCGGCGGCGCCCGGCTGCTGGCCCCGCGCCCCGGCCGTACCGGCCGTGCCGCCCATGCCTCCCTTGCCCGCCACACCCTCACCCGCACCGTCCCGGCCCGGGTGGACGGCAAGGCCGTACGCTCCGACGAGCGCGCCGCCCGGCTCTACGGGGCGGCGGACTTCGATCACGACGGCAAGGACGAGGTCGTGCTCGCCTGGGGCCCCGGCATCGCCTTCTCCCTGTACGGCGAGCGGCCCGAGCGATGGTGGATCACGAACGGCTCCTCCGACAAGATCACCTTCTCCAGCAGGCCCTTCGCCGGGGCCCGTTAGCGGTCCACTAGCACCAACCGGGACCCTGGCGGGGGGTAAACCCCCCAGGGTCCCCCTAAGGGATGTCACAGCTCGGCAGCAATGCCGGGCCTGTCCCTCCGCTCCGGCACCCCACCCCCCGCGACCGGGTACGTTCGAATGGTGGCTGGATTCAGGATCGGACGCGGACGGGACTCCCACTCCGCGCAACAAGGGCAGCAGCAGCGACCGCAGCAGCAGCCGCACGGGGCGCAGGACCCGTACGGCCGGACGCAGCCGCAGTGGCAGCAGCCCGCCTCACAGGGAGAGCCGGAGTACTTCGGCAGCCAGGACCCGTACTACGGGCCGGGAGGCGGCACACCGGGCCAGGGCGCCCAGGGCGGCGCGTACAGACCGGGACCGGGCGGACCGGGTCCGGGCGGACCGGGTCCGGGCGGACCGGGCCCCGGTGGCCCCAGCGGCCCGGGCGCCTTCGCGGACAACAACGCCGGGCACACACAGGCGTTCAGCGTGGGCGAGGCGCCCGACGCGTACGACCCGTACGGCCAGGGCCCCGGTTCGTACGACGACGGCAGCACCTACCGCGCCGGCTCCTCGACCGCGCCGCCCGCCGGTCCCCGGCTGCCCTGGAAGCAGCTGCTGAGCGGCATCGTGCTGCGCCCGCCGGCCACCTTCTGGCAGATGCGCGACTACACGGTGTGGGTCCCGGCCCTCATCGTGACGTTCGTCTACGGCCTGCTGGCGGTCTTCGGCTTCGACGACGCCCGTGCGGACGTCCTGAAGGCCCCGATGGCCAACAGCATCCCGTGGATCCTCAGCGCGGGCGTCGCGGTCGTGATCAGCGCCCTGGTGCTCGGCGCGGTCACCCACACCCTCGCCCGCCAGCTGGGCGGCGACGGCACCTGGGGACCGACGATCGGCCTCTCGATGCTGATCATGTCCATCACGGACGCGCCGCGGCTGCTGTTCGCGATCTTCCTGGGCGGCAACAGCCCCCTGGTCCAGGTGCTGGGCTGGGCGACCTGGCTGGCGGCGGGCGCGCTGTTCACGTCCATGGTGAGCAAGTCGCACGACCTGCCGTGGCAGAAGGCGCTGGGCGCGTCGGCCATCCAGCTGATCGCGCTGCTGTCGCTGGTGAAGCTGGGAACCCTGTAGGCGAGGGGCCCGCGAGGGAAGGCGAGGGGCCCGCGAGGGCCCCTCTAACACCCCACCCCTCTGCTACGCGTCGAGAACCTGCCCGTCACGCCGCACGACGGGCGGCTCGACGCTCCAGGGGAAGTTGATCCACTGCTCGGTGCGCTTCCACACGTACTCGCACTTCACCAGCGACTGCGACTTCTCGTAGATCACGGCGCTGCGCACCTCGGCGACGCTCCCGAGGCAGAAGTCGCGGACCAGCTTCAGCGTCTTGCCGGTGTCCGCGACATCGTCCGCGATCAGCACCTTCTTGTCGGAGAAGTCGATCGCGTTGGGCACGGGCGCGAGCATCACCGGCATGTCGAGGGTGGTCCCCACCCCCGTGTAGAACTCCACGTTCACCAGGTGGATGTTCTTGCAGTCCAGCGCGTACGCCAGCCCGCCCGCGACGAAGACCCCGCCGCGGGCTATGGACAGCACGATGTCCGGCTCGTACCCGTCGTCCGCGATGGTCTGCGCCAGCTCGCGGACGGCCGTGCCGAACCGCTCGTACGAAAGGTTCTCGCGCTCCTCACTCACCACCGGCTCCCCTCACACCTTCGTCTGGTGGAAGTTCTGGAACGACCGCGAGGGCGTCGGCCCGCGCTGCCCCTGGTAGCGGGAGCCGTACCGCGCCGAGCCGTACGGATGCTCGGCGGGCGAGGTCAGCCGGAACATGCACAGCTGCCCGATCTTCATCCCCGGCCACAGCTTTATCGGCAGCGTCGCCACGTTCGACAGCTCGAGCGTCACATGCCCCGAGAACCCCGGGTCGATGAAACCGGCCGTCGAATGCGTCAGCAGCCCCAGCCGCCCGAGGCTCGACTTCCCCTCGAGCCGCGAGGCGAGGTCCACCGGCAGCGTGACGACCTCGTACGTGGAGGCGAGCACGAACTCCCCCGGGTGCAGGATGAACGCCTCATCCCCCTCCGGCTCCACCAGCCGCGTCAGATCCGGCTGCTCCACCGCCGGATCAATATGCGGATAGCGATGGTTCTCGAAGACCCGGAAGTACCGGTCCAACCTGACGTCGATGCTCGACGGCTGCACCATCGCCGGGTCATACGGATCGATCCGCACCCGTCCGGCGTCGATCTCCGTCCGGATGTCCTTGTCTGAGAGAAGCACGGAACGAGGATACGCAAACCACCCCCACCACATGGCGCGGGTTCGGACCCCCCGGACCGGGCCCTCGCCCCCAACTCTTGTTTTGCTCCCACAACCCCCCACGAACACCCCCCGCTCCCACTCCTCGC